>JBBTRR010000014.1:0-37482 GCA_038065095.1 Patescibacteria group bacterium | reverse complement strand
ATATTGCCATCTCTCCATGTTAGGAGAAACCGCCATATGTGTGTGCACATTACCTAGCTGACTTGACAAAGATATAGCTATTTGTGTATAATGAATACATACGATCGGATGGTTGTATCGCCCGCCCTTGGCGAGGTGAAACAGTTCATTCTAAAAAGGAGTAAAATAAATGAAAACTCTGTCATTACGGCGCTTTCATCGGGCCAAGACGTTGAACCTGTTCGGTTCGTTCGTCCAGATCGGTGGACTCTTGCTTGTCTCGACATGGATTATTTTCGCTCTTCCTCTCTGCTCGCTCTATTTAGGTGAACTTGGAGGTATTGGTACTTTCAATGAAACGTCACAGGGTACTGGGTTTGCTATCATGCATAAGTGGTATCTCACCTCGTCACAGTTCGATGTCTATATGTTGTCAGTAATGTTTACAATTGTTTTTGCTAAGTTCGGTAGCTGGGGCATATTTCTTGGTCATCGGATCAAGATTGAAGCGAAAGAGATGTGATCTTTGTCATCTAAGTATTGTCATGCCCTCAGCGCATAACGTGCGCTGAGGGTTTTATTTTGTTAAAATTAAAGCGTAGTTCGATTTTACTCACTATAAATAGTTTGATTCCCTTCGATAAGACTCAGGGCAAGTCACTCATTATAAATGGAAGCGCTTCATGAAACTAAATTAAAACAGTTGGAGCTTAAGGCGAACCAAATAAGGCAAGATCTTATTAAAATGCTTTTAGAAGCAGGTTCGGGGCATTCAGCTGGTCCGTTGGGTATGGCCGATATTTTTACGGCTTTGTATTTTCATATTTTAAAACACGATTCTAAACACGCTGAATGGCCGGGGCGGGATCGCCTTGTTTTATCTAACGGCCATATTTGCCCAATACGTTATGTGGCTATGGCGCACGCGGGCTATTTTCCCATTAGTGAATTAAAAACTTTGCGCAAACTCGGATCGCGTTTGCAAGGCCATCCACACCGTTTGTCTATGCCAGGTTTAGAAACTACATCTGGTCCGCTTGGTTCGGGTTTATCGCAAGCATCTGGAATTGCACTAGCTTTTAAGATGGATAATCTTTCAAATCGCGTGTACTGTGCAATGTCGGATGGCGAACACGATGCTGGCCAAACTTGGGAAGCAGTTATGTTCGCGGCAAAATATAAATTAAATAATTTAGTTGGAATAATAGATAGGAATAATATTCAAATAGATGGTTTTACCGAAGACATAATGCCGTTAGACGATTTAAAAAATAAATACGAATCTTTTAATTGGCATGTTTTGGAAATTGACGGGCATAATATGCGCGAGTTTGTAGATGCTTGTGCTATGGCCGAAACAATACACGAAAAACCAACGATGATTATCGCGCGGACAATTCCAGGTAAAGGCGTAGACTTTATGGAAAACAAGTTTGAATGGCATGGTAAACCACCCAATAGAGAAGAAGCGGATATTGCTTTGCGAGAGTTAAGAACGTTACAAGGACAAATTGAAGCAAGTCATATTGATTAGTTTTTTAAGAAAAATATTACCCCTCACAAGCGACACGGAGCCTCTTTATTTATAAAATAGTCTTCTCCGTGATGTTGTTCGGGATAATATTTTTCTTAGCCCGTGTTAGATTTTATAAACATGAATCCAAACGCTTATTTAGTAAAAGATATTTTAAAGCTAGAACAAAAAGCCACACGTGATGGTTATGGTGATGGTTTGGTTTTGGTTGGTGAAAAAAATAAAGATGTAGTGGTGTTGTGCGCCGACTTAACTGAATCTACGCGTTCTTTGGCTTTTCAGAAAAAATTTCCAAAGCGTTTTGTAGAACTTGGTGTGGCCGAACAAAATTTGGCTTCGGTAGCGGCAGGCATGGCTGTAGCTGGTAAAATTCCTTTTATATCTTCTTACGCCACATTTAGCCCTGGCCGAAACAACGAACAAATAAGAACAACAATTTGCTATAACGAAGCTAATGTAAAAATTGCGGGGGCACACGCTGGTATATCGGTTGGCCCTGATGGCGCTACACATCAAGCTTTAGAAGATATTGGTTTAATGCGAATGATGCCAAACATGACAGTAGTGGTGCCGTGTGATTATGAAGAAGCCAAAAAAGCTACCGTGTCTGCTGCCGAAATTGTCGGACCAATTTATTTACGTTTTACACGCGAAAAAGGCGCCATGATTACAACAAATCACACTCCATTTAAAATTGGTCGCGCTGAAGTTTTTAAAGATGGTAGCGATGTTGTAATTTTTGGTTGTGGGCCATTAATATATAATGCAATAAAAGTAGCGCTAGAATTAGAAAAAGAAAGAATATCTGTGGCGGTGGTAAATGTTCATACTATAAAACCTTTAGACAAAGATACAATTTTAAAATATGTTCATAATACGCGTGCAGTTGTTAGTGTAGAAGAACATCAAATATATGGTGGGTTAGGGAGTGCTATTGCCGAACTTTTAGCTAAAGAAATGCCAGTGCCTATGGAATTTATTGGGGTTAACGATAGTTTCGGGGAATCTGGTAAACCAGAAGAACTTATAGAAAAATATGGTATGGGAGTGGAATCAATTAAAAAAGCGGTCAGAAAGGTGCTCTCACGTAAGTAATAAGGCCAGATACAAAATCTGGTCTTTTATTTTTGTTGTGGTAGTATCTGTTTGGTATATGTTCTTTAAGGCTTTTAAACAAAAAAGGAGGATTATATGGGTACAATCATAAAGATTGACCGATCTTGCCCTTTTGATCCAATATTTTTTGAAGGGTTTGGTGAGGGTTGGATAATGGGAGAAGAAGATGTACTTTCGTTACAACTTTTCGAGATAGACCCCGCTGAAATTTCTTTGGAGACTTGCTTTAAAAACAAAGAAAAAATAATCAGTGGCAATGAAAGGGTGAAACGTTTAAAAGAGCTCAGTTACATCCGCCTTGATATTGGAATTTTCCGAACTTTTTGGGAAAACAAGATTTTGATTCCTAAAAGATGGAAAAAGAAAGAAAATGGGCGTACTCTGTTTGCTTCTTTTGATGGTACCGAATTTTATGGGCCAGATGGTTATGTGTATACGGTATGTCTTTTTTGGAGCGGTAAGTGGCGCTGGAGTTATTCTCGGTTGGATGGCCCTCGGGGCTACAGCAACGATCCATCGGCTGTTCTTATAAATAAGGTTTAAACATTAATATCGTTCTTCGCAGACGACATGGAGCCCTCTCGATTTGTTGATTTGGTTATCTCCATGATGCTGCTCAGAACGATATTCTATTTTATTAATATGGTCAGCCTTGAAAAAGACTGACCTTTTTCTTTTTATCTGCTAAAATTATAGCAATGGATTTTGATGTAATTACCATTGGTACAGCAACCCGTGATGCTTTTGTAAGAAGTAAAGAATTTAAAAGAAAATCCTCGCCAATTTTTTTGACGGGCGAAAGTTTGTGTTTGCCGTTAGGCGAAAAAATAGATGTAGAAGATATTATTTTTGCTACAGGTGGAGGTGCTACTAATGCTGCAGTTACTTTTAGCCGGCAAGAATTAAACACAGCTTGTATTTGTAAAATAGGCGACGATGTTTCTGGTAAAGAAGTTTTGCAAAATTTAAAACAAGAAGGTGTAGCTACTAATTTTGTTATAGAAGATAATAATAAGAAAACTGCTTATTCTATTTTATTATTATCTCCAAATGGTGAACGAACCGTTTTGGTTTATAGAGGCGCTTCGGAGTATTTTAAATTAGCTGATATAAATTTAAGAACGCTAAGTGCTAAATGGTTTTATGTTGTGGGTTCTATACCTCTAAGTGTTTTAAATCCAGTGCTGGATAAAGCTAAAGAAATAAACGCTAAGGTTGCCTATAATCCGTCAAAATCGGAAATTAAAACGGGACTTACAGGTTTAGGGGATGTTTTAAAAAAGTTAGATGTTTTATTAATAAATAGAGAAGAAGGCGCATATTTAACTGGAATAGATTATAAAAAAGAAGATAAAATATTTAAAACTTTAGATGGGTATGTTGATGGTATTGTTATTTTAACAGATGGAAACAAAGGTGCTTTAATTTCGGATGGTAAAAGTATTTTTGAATCTGGTATATTTAAAAATCAAAATGTTGTAGATAGAACCGGAGCCGGCGATGCTTTTGGTTCTGGTTTTGTGGCGGGGTTAATAGAAAGAAACGATGTACAATATGCTATAAGATTAGCTAGCGCCAATGCTACGGGTGTGGTGGAAAAAATGGGTGCTAAAGATGGTATACTGACCAAGAATCAATTTATAGATGATAGAAGATGGCAGGATTTTAAGATAAAAGTTAGATAATATTAAAAATGACCCCTAACCAAAAAATAGCCAAAATTCTTGGAATTACCGAAAAAACTTTGGAAAATTTTGAGTTTTCTTTACGTGAATCTACAGGTAAAACAGGTATTATAGAAAACCTATGCAAAGAAAATGAAAAAATAATAGAAGAAACAATAATCAAATTAAACACAGGTGATGATAGAAGTGCTGATCATACTCGTGGTACTTTGCAAAAAATTATCTTTCAACACGAAAAGCAGTTTTTAGAATTTTTAAATACTGTTGAGGGTAAGAATGAATTTGAAAAAGCTGCTAATCTTTCAAAAACATTAGTTAATGTTGGTAAGGGTTTTTTCTTAAAGAAGGATTTTATAAAACAGATTTTTTTAAAACGAAAATCAGAAAATCTTTTAGGTTACTTAGGTTATCAAACCGTAGAAGAAATTTTTGCTAACGAAGATTTGTTAGAAGCTTTTAGCGCTTTAAGGTTTGTGGAAAATAATGAATGGATGCACAAAACATTTGAAGAAGTTTATAGTAGTTTTACTGAAGTCGATTTTGAAGAAAGAGCTATTGAAATCAAAGTGCTAAATACTAAGTGGCACGATATTGCCAAAAAATTTGTAGAAAAGAAACATCATAATGTTAGTCACTTAAAAGAATTTGGGGTTATTTTTTTAAACCCCATAACAATGGATGTGCCTGGAAAGTTTTTAAGGGATTTTGCTTTGCTGTTGCATTATTTTCACGAAATAGAATTTTATTCAAAGCTATTTAAAAAATATTCAGCGGAAGAAAATTTCGCGGAAAAGTTTAAATCTTTACTAAGAGGGGATGTTAAAGAAACTATGGATATAAAAGAAAAAAATACTTGGCTTATTGTTCAACGCTATTTAATTAAAGAAAATTCTCAAGATCCGCGTCTTTTTCAACCTAGAGTTAACCCAGAATCTATTCATTGGGCTAAAGGTGAAAAAGACTTGGTTGGAATATCGGAAAAAACAGGAGGCAAGGTGGATTTAAGTTTGTGGTGGAATTTAGATTGGGTGGGTGGGCTTTTTCAGGGAGTTAACGGAGAAGAAGTTGTTAGTTTTGATTTAGAAGATAATGCCATGTCCTTAGTTTCTTTTATGGAAGGTAAAAAAGAGGTTTTAACTTATCACCAGCGTGAAGCGATGTGGACCAAAATTTTTGCTGAATATGCTGGCGGAGAAGATAAATTAGAACAAATGGTTTTAGATAATTTTGATAAGGGATATATTAGTTTGTGAATCAGAACTATCACTCCTCACGGACGATATGGATTTTTTAAATAATTTAAATATTGTTTTTCGCGAAAATTATTACCCCTCGCAAGCGATATGGAGCCTCTCCATTTATATAAAAAAATTCTCCATAATGCTGCTCGGTATGATAATTTTCTATAATTTTAGATGAATCTAAAAGATTTTTTTAACAAAGCAAATAAAGAAAGTTGGGCTATAGGGCATTTTAATGTCTCTAATTTGGAATTATTAAAAGCAGTGGTTGAAGCAGCAAAAGAGGCTGGTTCGCCGGTTGTAATTGGAACTTCGGAAGGTGAAAGAGAGTGGCTGGGTTTAAAAAGTGCCGTAGCTTTAATTAAATCTTATAGGGAAGACTGGCCAAATATATTTTTAAATGCCGATCATACCAAATCTACAGAAGCTATTTTTGAAGCAGTAGACGCAGGTTATGATTCTGTTCATTTTGATGGCTCGGCTTTATCTTTTAAAGATAATATAAACGAGACTCGAATAGCTGTAAGATATACTAAAGGTAAAAATAAAAATATTTCGGTGGAAGGTGAGTTAGGTTACTTAAAAGGCGATTCTCAATTAACAGGTAAAAAAATAGCAGTTACTCCGGATGATTATACTAAACCCGAAGAGGCTTTAAAATTTGTTAATGATACCGGTATAGATAGGTTAGCTATAGCTATTGGCAACATTCATGGTATTAATTTAGACGAACCAGAACTAGATTTTGATTTACTAGAAGCTATAAGAAAAGCAGTGCCAGAAAATGTGGCTTTAGTTTTACACGCTGGTTCTGGCATAAAAGATGCCGATATTAAAAAAGCTATTTCTTTGGGTATAAGCAATATTCATATTAGTACGGAACTTAGGGTTTTATTTAGAGATGGTTTGGAAAAGCAATTAGAGGAAAATCCTGAGGAATATGCACTTTATAAGTTAGAAAAGGAGGTTGTTGGCGATATTAAGGAGTTAATAAGGCAGAAAATGAGATTATTTGGGAGTGTAAATAAAGTCAAACCTTAGTAATTAGTGGGTATATATACTAAGATAGCGATCGCTGACTCAGTATATTGCTTGATTTTATTTTTACTTGATGTTAAGCTAAACCCAGCTAAAAAGGCTGTTTTTTTGTTTTCCTACAAGGAAAACAACCCCGCGGAGCCCAGTAACGCATACGAATGTACGTTACTGGGTGGAGTAGGGTAAAAGCCGAATATCTAAATATGTCTAATACTATTAAAGTAAAAATTAGAGAAAAAGGAGGGGTAAATCAATTACGTCAGGATGGTTTTATACCTGGGGTTGTTTATGGTCGTGGTGTTGAAAACACCAATGTTGTTGTTGAAGCTCCTATATTAGAAAAAGTTCTACAAAAAGCCGGAGAAAGCACTCTTTTGGAGTTAACCATTGAAGGTGGCTCCTCGACTTCGCTCGGAGTAAACAAATCTAAACATGTTTTAATACAAGATGTGCAAAGAGATCCAGTAAAAGATAATCTTACGCATGTTGATTTTTTGGAAGTTAGTTTGGATAGAAAAATTAAAGCCGAAATCCCTCTTTTATTTGTTGGCGATTCGCCAGCGGTTAAAGAACTTAATGGTACTTTAATTAAGAGTGTTCAAGAAGTAGAAGTAGAAGCTTTGCCTCAAAACTTACCTCATAATATTGAAGTTGATATTTCGTCTATAAAAACTTTTGAAGATCATATAACTATTGCTGATATTAAGATTCCTAATGGCGTTAAAGTATTGATAGCCGAAGACACTATTTTAGCTTCTGTTATACCACCTCGCACCGAGGAAGAATTAGAATCTTTGAAGGGTGAAGTTGTGGAAGATGTTTCTAAAGTTGAAGGAGTTGTTAAACAAGAAGCTCCAGTTTCTGAAGATAAAAAGGAAGAAGAAAAATAATATATCAGCTACTCTGTCTGATAGCCTCGTGTTAAAATATAACTAATGTTAAAGAAGCATTTATTTGCCACTATATGCACTGTTTTTTGTTTGTTTTTTGTTGGCGCTATGTTTGCTTTGGCTCAAGATTCTGGAAACAAAGCTCAATTGGAGTCTCAAATATCTGCTATAGAAAACGAAATTGCTGGTTTAGATAAGGAACTAGTTCAAATACAGGGCAGGAAAAGTACTTTGCAAAATGAAGTTGCAAAGCTAAATAATCAAATTAAGCAAACAGAACTCACTATAAAAGGTTTAAACCTTTCTGTTAGGCAAACTGAAGGTAATATTGCTTTACGCATAGAAAGTATAAAAGAAGCAGAGGCTAGAATGGCTAAGCAAAAACTGTCTTTGTCTGAATATTTAAGAACTATATATAAAAAAGATAGTTTGTCTTTGGTAGAAATTTTATTAGTTAAAAAAGATATATCCCAATTTTTTCAAGAAGCCTCGGCTTTAGAAAATGTTCAAAAAGATGTTAATCAATCTTTAGATGATCTTAAATCTTTAAAAGAGCAATTACAAAAAGAAAAAGATGAATTAGAAGATAAAAGAGAAGAACTGGTGTCTTTAAGAGCTTTGGCACAAATACAAAAACAGAATGTTTCCAACCAAAAAACTCAAAAAAACCAATTGCTAGCTCAAACCAAAGGCCAAGAATCTAACTATCAAAAAATAATTCAAACAAAAAAACAAGATATCGCAGCTATTAGGGGTCAGATTCAATATTTGGGTAAAACAGGTGTGACAGCGGAAGATGCTGTAAAATATGCTAGTTTAGCTGCTAAAAGAACTGGAATTCGCACAGCTTTTCTTTTGGGTTTATTAGAGGTAGAAACTGGCAGAAGATATGAAGAGGGTAGAATTACTGCAGGGAGTCATACTGGTAATGGAAATTGGCGTACGGATTTATATCAGTGTTATATAGATTTAGGCAAACCAAGTTCCGCCGAAAAACAAAAAAATGCTTTTTTACAAATTACTTCTAGCTTGGGTTATGATCCGGAAAAAATGGCGGTTTCCAGAAAACCAAATTATGGTTGTGGTGGCGCTATGGGGCCAGCTCAATTTTTACCTTCTACTTGGCTTTTATTTGAAGATAGGGTTTCTAGTTTAACAGGGCATAATCCAGCGGATCCTTGGAGTGTAGAAGATGCTTTTATGGCTTCAGCGCTTTATTTGGCTGATGCAGGTGCCACAGCTAAAACACGAGACAAAGAACTTAGGGCGGCTAAGGCCTATATTTCGGGTAGCCCAAACTGTACTAAGTATATTTGTAATTTTTATTCTAAAGAAGTTTTGCGTATAGCTACGCTGATTGAGCCTAATTTATAGGTATTAAAAAACATCCCAATTTTGTAATGGGATGTTTTTAAGTTTTAATAATTAACTATCTATTTATTTATTCTTTTATTAAGATAATCATTCTTTCTAATAATCCTTTAAATGATTCTAGAACACTAGCTAAAGTTGGACTGTTTATTGACGAAGAAGAACTTGTTGCGGTAAACAAATAATTATCGCTTTCGAATGTTTTGTTGGTGGTGGCACAGGTAAGTTTATAAACATAAGTTATTCCAGAACCAAGGCTAGTTAAGATTGAACTATGATCGGTAGAGGTATAATCACTTCCTACAAAGTTGCCAAAAACAGTATTAGTACCATAATAAAGTGTTCCAACACAAGGAATATTTGTTTCCCAATTTATAGCAACTGAAGTTACTGGTACAGCAGTACTGCTGGTGACGGTCGGTGCAAATGAAAGTGAGGGCGCTTGTTCGGTGCTTGGTGTTGTAAAAGTATAATTTTGAGAATATCCTACATTACCAGATTTATCGGTAATTTTGGCTCTAATTTGGTATGTTGTTGATGAAACCAGATTTTCTATATAAATTCCGGTTGGGGATGAAAAATATTGGTCTGATATTTTTATAGTTGTTCCATAATTTATTGTAAGGCCATATTCGTAAACTGCAGTTACTTCTTCGCTAGGATTTACTTTAATATATATTTTTGTAGGCGCCGGCACTTTAAGGGTGAGTGTAGCCGTAGGTGGTTCGGTATCATTAATAATTATTGGTTGGGTTGTTGTTTTTTCTGGTGTGTTTGTATTTTGAACCGCTGACTCACTTTGTTTTGGTAGTTCAGTAAAACTAATTTCTTTCATTTTTGCGATTGTTTTTGGCCCAACAATTCCAATAGCTTCGATCCCATATTTTTGTTGCCATTTTTTAACCGCTGTTTGAGTTTTAGACCCAAAGTATCCTGTGGTTAAACCTTCTGGGTATATTTTTGAATCTTTAGCTAAAAATTGTTGCAAAGCTTTAACATCTTCCCCTCGCATGCCCAAACTTAAAGACCTCGTTAGTTCCAAACTAGATGATTGAGCCATTACCAAAACAGGAACCAAAAACAATATCGGTAATAATTTTAAATATATTGTTTTTATTTTCATAATTTAGCCCAAATAATCTTTTAATTTGGGATATTTTTTATAAATACTATCTGTAATATCTTTTTCCATACCATTTATTCGGCCGGCTTTTATGGAGGCGAAGTAAAGTAATAGCAAGATAAATATTATGTGATAATCAACTAAGTAATAATTTGTGCTAGCCATGGGGAAGTTTAAAGCTGGTAAATAGTATAAAACCATAAGAGTGGCGCCTAAAATAGAACTTAATCTCACAAATATTCCTAAAATTAAAGAAATGCCCAAAAGCGTTAAGCTCCATTTATTAACAAAATTTATGGTCGGTAAATAGTCTATAAGGCTTATATAAAAATCGGAAAACGTTTTGGCACCTTTTAAAAAGGCTTCGGCCGACCAAGCTGGGTTTAAAACTTTGGTTATGCCAGCATAAAAGAATATCCAGCCTAGGGCTATGCGTAAAAGAAAAACAATATTTTTTTGTTGCATATTATTTTAATAGGTTTAAATAATTAATTTTTAAGTATTTTTCTGCTTCTAAAATAATTTTTTCCATCATTATTACGGCTTCCACCGGATATTTACCATTAGCGGTTTCATCGGAAAGCATAACGGCATCCGAACCAGAAATTATGGCGAAAGCCACATCGGTTACTTCGGCGCGAGTAGGTGTGGGGTTATCTTTCATGGAAAGCATCATTTGGGTGGCCGTGATTACTGGTTTTACAGCAGCCTTGCATTTTTTAATAATCATATTCTGTATAAAAGGAATCTGTTCTAATGGCACTTCGTTGCCAAGATCACCCCTGGCTATCATTATGCCATCTGCGGCGTCTATAATTTCATCGGCTTTTTCCACAGCAACTTTCCTTTCTATTTTAGCGATAACTGGGGTTTTATATCCCATTTCTTTAATATGATGTTTAATTTCTAAAACATCGTTTTTATTGCCCACATAAGACATAGCAATATAATCAACATTTTGTTTTAAGCCAAAATCAAGATCGCGCAAATCTTTTTCGGTTACGGCTTTAATAGCGTTAGGATCAATTTCGTGGCCATCTTCTGTTTTGGTTCGTGGGCCAGATAAATCTTGTAAAATAGGAATTCTGCGGTTTAGTTCTTTAGCGTATTCGCGTACTGTAGAAATATAATATTCGTGTTCGTCGTAAGTGCCCCAAGAAAAATTTAATCTAACTATATCCATGTGGTGGGCGACCATCTGCTTTATAATTTCTTTTTCTTTGGAAGCGGGACCAATTGTGGCTACAACCTGTGCTCGGGAATAATTCATTTATTTTTTGTGAGTTTTTAGAAAAGAATACTATTTCGCTCCTGCAGGGAGGAGATCTTTCACCCTCCCTATTTTAAAAAACAATCCTCCCTGAAGTCGCTCAACAGTATTCTTTTTATGTTTATTTATATTTTCTGACTTATTTCTAATAATCTATTATATTTTGAAATTCTTTCGCCGCCGTGGGGCGCACCGGTTTTTATGCCAAAAGTTCCAAAGGCATAGGCTAAATCGGCAATAAAATCGTCTGTGGTTTCGCCACTGCGATGGCTAATAATACACTCAACATTATTTTCTGTAGCCAGCTTCATTGTTTCCAATGTTTCGGTAAGTGTGCCAATTTGGTTTGGTTTTATAATTATAGCATTAATACTTTCTTGGTTTATAGCTTCTTTTAAGCGAGCAGAGTTAGTAACAGTTAAATCGTCGCCAACAACACGAGTTTTGTTTTGAGACAGCAATTCGGCGAATCGGCCAAAATCTTCTTCATAAAAAGGGTCTTCTATGGAAAGTATAGGAAAAGAATTAGTTAGAGTTTGATAAAAATCTAAAAGCTCATCGCTGGTATAGTCTTTTTCATCAAAAGTATATTTACCTTTTTCATAAAAAGATGAAGCAGCTACATCCAGTGCTAATTTAACTTTATCTAAAAGATTATTTTCTTCTATTATTTGTAATAAAAGCTCTAATGGTTTTGTAACCCCACTAAAAGAAGGAACAAAACCACCTTCGTCGCCATAATTAGCCGAAGATACTCCAAAACCGTTAACCAGTTTCTTTTTTAGGGCATATTGAATTTTTGTACCTAATTCTAATGCTGTTTCAACATCGTCCACCATTGGCACGATATGATATTCTTGAAAAGCTATTTTGCTTTGCGCGTGTTTGCCGCCATTTACCAAATTCATATAAAGGAACGGAACGGAACGCGATGATTTTATATTGGCTAATGTTTTTAAATGTTCAAAAACTTCTATATTTTTTAATTTAGCGGCCAATTTAGTGCAGGCAATACTCACTCCAATTGTGGTATTACCACCTAATCTGGATTTATTCGAAGTTCCATCTAATTTTAATAAAGTGCTATCAACCTGTTTTTGCTCGCCTGGATCTATACCTAACATAGCAGGGGATATTATTTTTTCTATATTTTCTACAGCACTAAGCACGCCCAAACCTCTAAAACGATTTTTATTGCCATCTCTTTTTTCTAAAGCTTCGTGGCTACCCGTGCTGGCGCCGGATGGCACCGAAAAATAAGCCGAAATATTTTCGGATATGGCAGTAACCTCTAGAGTTGGATTACCGCGAGAATCTAAAATTTCTCGAGCTTTAACTTGGGTGATTTTGTTCATTCAAATCAAATAAGGTGAATAAACAAATATCATTGAGCGATTTCAAGGAGGTTCAATTTAAATATAAAGAGGGAGGATGTACAAGCTCCTCCTTGCAGGAGCGAAATGATATTTGGTTTGAGATTAATCTACTAATAATAACATTAAATCGGCTACGTTAGCGCCGGTTGGACCTGTAAAAATCAAATCCCCAGTTCCTTTAAAAAAATCGTAAGTATCATAACTTTTTAAATATATTTTATGGTCGAGTTCTTTGTTTTTAGCTTTTTCTATTGTAGTTTTATCCACAATGGCTCCAGCAGCATCAGAATTATCTAGTCCATCGGAAGCCACAGAAATAAAAACTTCGCCTTCATTTATCAAAGGGGTATATTTAACGGCTATATATTGGTTTCGGCCACCTTTACCACCAGAACTTGTGATGGTTATACTTATTTCTCCTCCAGCAATTATAGCTTTTTTATTACCTGTTATTTTTTTAAAATTATTTATTGTTTCGTCCGCATCTTCGTAAACAGACGAAGATAATATTGTGGTACTAAAACCCAACTTTTCTGCTGTTTCTTTCATCTTTTCTAGCGCAGTTTTATTAGAAATAAAATTAATGTTTAAAACATTGGTAAAATATTTTCCTTCTTTTGGGGTTTCGGTAAGAGTTATATCGGTTATTTTGTATTCATCTAATATTTTTTGAGCGTCTTCTACAGAACTATTATCTAAAAACGTTGGGCCGGAGGCTACTTTATTGTAGTTGTCTCCCGAAATATCCGAAAAAATAAGCCCAACAATTTTTGCGGGGTAAAAAAGTTTGGCAAGCCCACCGCCTTTAATCTGCGAGGTATGTTTTCTGATAGTATTAAGTTCTTTTATATTACCGCCCGTTTTTAAAAAGGAATCATAAAGTTTTATACTTTGTTCGCATTCTTCGGCCGGCCAGCAGAGCATAGCCGAACCTCCGCCTGAAACTACAGTTATAACAAGGTCTTTCTCGGAAATATTTTTGGCTAAATCCACAATTTTTTGTGAAGCAATTATATTTTCGGCAGATGGCCTAGGATGGTCGGTCTTGTAGCTTTTAATATATTGGCAATTTACTTCTTTTAAATCTAAAACCACGCCAGCACTTATTTTACTGTCTAAAAGTTTATCGAAAAATAAAGCAGATTCGCCAGCAGCTTTGCCTAAGCCTATAAAAATCAATCTATTAAACTCAGATAAGTTAAAAGTATTATTTTTAATAGTTAAAATATTGCCCTCTAGGGTTACATTTTCTTTTAAAACTTGTTCTGTAGCAACCGCGGTCAGTCCGGAATTTATTATTTCTAAAGCCTTTTGCCTTAAAGGCGAAGTGGCCAGCGATTCAAAATTTTGTATTTGGTTTTTTTCCATACTAAATTAAGTTTTCGGGGCGGCCTTCTATAAACGATTTTATATTTTGAGCAGTAGTTTTATAAATTTCATCGCAGGCTTCGCGCGAAAAGAAGGCGATATGGGGCGTAACTATTACGTTAGGCATATTCATAATGGCGTGGTCTTCTAATACAGTTTTAATATCTTTTATTTTTTCTTCGCCAGAAACCAACAAACCAGCTTCCTCTTTTAGTTCTCTTTCTGCTTCTAAAACATCTAAGCCTGCTCCAGCTAATTGACCAGATGATAAAGCTTTAAGCAAAGCATCTGTTTCTACTAGTTCGCCCCGAGCTGTGTTTATTAAATAGGCACCATTTTTTATTAAACCGATATTACCCGAATTTATTAAATGCTTATTTTCGGTAAAATAGGGAACGTGCAAAGTAACAATGTCCGAATTTTTTAAAAGATTTTCTAGATCGGTATATTCAAAACTAAAGCGTGAAGCAAGTTCGGTGTTCGGTTTAACATCCGTGGCTAATATTTTCATATCAAAAGCCGAAGCCATTTTTATTACGTTTTGACCAATTCGGCCTGTGCCAATAACACCTAAAGTTTTGCCATTAAGATCGAAACCTTGTAGATTTGCTATATCAAACCTTTGTTTTTCTAGAACACTAGTTTTAGCTTCAAATATTTTTCTAGAAAGGCTTAATATTAAAGCAAAAGTAAATTCGGCTACGGTTACGGAACCATACGAAGGCACATTGGCTACTTTTATATTTTTTTCTTTGGCATAAGCTACATCTATATGATCAAAGCCGGTGGATCGGGTGGTTATTAGTTTAAGATTTGGCAAGGAATCTATAATTTCTTTGTCTATTTTAGAATTTATAAAAACAGACACAACTTCGGCGTCTTGGGCTAAGTTAATATTTTCTTTCGTTAATTTTTCTTTAACAAAAACGCAGTCTTCTTTAAGCAAAGAAGATATTAAACTTTCCTCTTCGGGCCGAATTTCAAAAAATACAATTTTCATATGCTTATAGTATCGCAGGTTCGCTATTTACTTGGCAATACTCGATTTTTTATTTATGCCATTGTAAAGTAAAAATGTACATTAAAAAACTTGCAGATTTATTATTTTGGAGTATGCTATTAAGTAAATTATAATCTTAAAAAAATATGGAACCAGAAAAAAGCCCCAAAAAAGCTATGGTTATATTAAGCATCATAGTTGTGCTGTTAGTAGCAGGTTTTGTTTTGTGGAAATATAAAGGTCGTCCACAGCAACAAGACGAGGTGCCAACATTAGGCTCAACCATATCTAACGAGGTAAAAGCTCCGGCCGATGCCGTGCCCGATGTTAACCCCTATAAGGCCGAAACTAATCCTTTCGAAAAGGCTAATCCTTATACAGGCGTATATAAAAATCCTTTTTCTAAATAACCTATGAATAAATATAAAAAATTAACTTATCTTTTACCTGCGTTTATTTTGGGTTTAGGCGTAGCTATTAGCGCTTTTATTTTTTTTGATGGCAAAGCCCAAGCTCAACAGATTTCTTATCCTGTGAAAGAATTAGGTAGTTGTAAAAATGAAGTGGAGTGTAAATCTTTTTGTGATAATAAAGATAATATAACCCTTTGTGTTAATTTTGCCGAAAAAAATGGAATAATGTCTAAAGATGACGCAACTCAAGCTAGAAAATTTGCCAAAATGGGCGATGGCCCTGGTGGTTGTAAAAGCCAAGGTGAATGCGAATCTTATTGCAATGACGTGGCACATTTAGACCAGTGTTTAGATTTCGCTTCTAAAAATGGTCTTATAGATTCAAAAGATTTGGGTGAAGCTAAAAAAGTTGCCGAAGTTTTAAAAGCTGGCGGTAAATTGCCGGGTGGGTGTAAAAATAAATCGGAATGTGAATCTTTCTGCAACGATTTAGATAATGCCGAAGAATGTTTTAATTTTGCTTCCGCTGCCGGTTTTATTCCTAAAGAAGAATTAGCGGATGCTAAAAAAGCTATGGAAGCTATGAAGGCTGGCGCCAAACCGCCTGGTGGCTGTAAAAACAAAAAAGAGTGCGCTAGCTATTGTTCCGATTCGGCAAACATAGAAGAATGTTTAGGTTTTGCTGAAAAAGCTGGTTTTATTCCTAAAGAAGAAATAGAACAGGCCAGAAAAATAATTCCTTTAATGAAGGCTGGAAAAATGCCGGGTGGTTGCAAGGGTAAAGATGAATGTCAAAATTATTGTCAAGATAGTACTCATGCTGACGAGTGCGCAAATTTTGCTATAGAAGCTGGCTTTATGAAACCAGAAGAAGCCGAAATGTTTAAAAAAACAGGTGGGAAAGGCCCTGGTGGTTGCAAAGGTAAAAATGAATGCGAATCTTTCTGTAATGATCCTGCTAATCAAGAACAATGTTTTAAATTTGCCTCCGAAAAGGGTTTGATTCCCGAAGCACAAGTTAAGGAAATGAAAGAGGGTATGGCGCAATTTCAACAAGGGCTAAATATGGCTACGCCAGAGGTTTTAGATTGTATAAAAAGTTCGGTTGGAGAGGATAGATTTGAAAAAATGAAATCGGGCGGTATTCCAGATAAATCGGTAGGCGAAGCGATGGGGCAGTGTTTTACCAAGTTAATGAAACCGCCAGCTGGTTTTGAAGGAAAAAATGGCCCGCCTTCGGCTGAAGATATTCAAAAGATGATTCCAAAGGGTGTTAATGTTTCACCCGAGATGCTTAAAAAAGGCCCACCGTCTGCGGAGGATATACAAAAAATGTTGCCTAAGGGTGTAGAGGTTACACCAGAAATGATGAAAAACGGCCCACCTTCGCAAGAAGATATTCAGAATATAATTCAACAAAAAGTTAAAGAGCAAATGGAAAAGAGCGTCCCTCCAACTGGTTCGACAGGCTCACAGCAAGCAGGTTCGGGTCAAGGCGCACCTTCCGGTGGTGGATCATTCGGACCGCCTGCCGGAACGAATTTCGGTCCTCCTGCTGGTATTCCATCAGGTCCTCCAGCCGGTATTCCCGCCGGCCCTCCGGCTGGCCCATAGAAATAAAAATCTCTCCAACACAAGTTGGAGAGATTTTTTATCTTCGAGGGTGTTATAAAATTCTAATTCGCTATGGTTAAAAACTAAAGCTATCTTTTTAAAAGATCTCGCAGAATAATTTCCATAGACTTTAACTGATCTCTCATTTGATCATAAACTGAAGCCGAGGGGGTAGAACTTACGCAAGCTGTGCCGTTCCAATATTGACCGCTAGTACAATCGGTTGTACTCGTATTTACACAAGCACTGCCATTCCAATATTGTCCACTGCTACACGAAGAAGATGTAGTACTTATCACACAAGCTGTACCGCTCCAATACTGTCCGCTAGGGCATGATGTGGATGTGGTGGAACTCGAACTCACGCAAGAACTACCGTTCCAGTACTGACTGCTAGAACAAGCCGTGCTCGAATTTGATGATGAACTGCTAGAACTGTGGCAACTGCTGTCATACCAGAAGAAATTAACTGCAGTACATTGTGATTCGGTAGTGCAGGCACCTGGACTACTTCCACATCCAGTTGTTGATGAACTTGAACTAACACAACTTGATCCATTCCAATAGTATCCAGAACCGCAAGAGCTAGAAGTTGTTGTATTTCCGCTACTGCTACATCCAGAAGATGGTGTGCTGGAGCAAGAATATAACGTGCCGTTGGCTGTTCGATAGTTAGTCATACTCGAATCATAACAATTGTTATCGCCCATAACATGCCAGCCATCGCCGTATTGAGAACAAGAATCAGTAGTAGTAGTTGAGGTCGTTGAAGTTGTTCCTGTGGTACAGCCCTGTACATAATTGGTTGAGCATTCTTTAACAATCGTCGCGGCGCTTTTAATTACATAGCGATCCATAGCGCCGTTAAAATAGTAGCTACTGTTCATTTCGTGACAGCCCGAACCTAATAAGTTGGTAACATCGGTTGGACAACTGCTATAAGTTGATGTTGTTTGATAAGTACTGCTTACACAATTAGCGCCGTCAAAATATTGGCTGGTTGTACAAGCTGAAGCGCGTTGGCATTTATCGGCGCTGGGCATACCAAAGTCAACGCTGGATGAAGTTCCGGCATTAGGCGACCAAATATTTGCTCCACTGGGCGTACTTACGCAGGCTTGTTTCAATGAATCAATTCTAGTTGGATCGGCATCAGTTCTAATAGAAGAATTTAGACCCAAGGAATTCCAAATTTGGTTTTTTTGTCCAGAAGACGGATAAGTAACAGTTGTTGTGGTCTGCGTGTTTGTCGATGAAGTCGCAGTTTCAGAACAATCTGGGATACCAAAATTTTGCCAATTAGTGGTGGCATCACTGCCAGCATTAGGTTTCCATGTAAATAGGCTCTTATTTATGGTTAAACATTGAGCTTGGATAGGCGCCAAGTAATTAGCATATTCAGCATCAGTTCTATTTAAAATATAAGATGTTGCGCTTTGACCATCTCTAAAATTCCAAGTTTTATTTATCCAATTTGAATTAGAGGCGGTGGTTGTATTTTGCGTCAGAGTTTGAGACTGGGTGGTGGAACTTGTTGAGGTATAACCAGTACAACTTGGATCAGTCGAATCTATAAAACCGTCGCCGTCGTTATCTTTACCGTCGGCGCACATAGCCGCGCCGGTTTCCACAGTTTGTTGGCCGTAATATTCACTTTCACATTTTTGGACAGTATTTTGCGCTGAACTGCTTAAAGTTGACCAAGGAATAGAATCGGGTGATTGCGCCCAAGTTTTAATTTGTTTGGCTTCGGCTGAAAAACCATATTTGGTCATACAGGCGGCAAAAGAATCAGTCAGGTAAACAGCTCTGCCAGAGGTAGTTGCAACAGTAGTGATGTTAGTATAAACCACTCCGAATTTAGTTTCACATTCCGCAGCAGTTCCTTGCCCGCTACTGGGGCCGTTAGCATAGCAGTAAGATCTAGCTTCTTCACTAGAAGATACAATTTTACCGCTGGAAAATTTATAAGGGAAAGTTAATCCTTCTAAAATTGGTTTAATCACTACAGATGTGTTCAAAGTTGTGCTGTATTGCGAACTGGCGCAGTCGGCTAATGAAAGCTTAAGCGGAAACTCGCCGGCATTAACGCTGATTATTGGTGAAGACCATTCTTTGCGGCAAGCCGGATAGCCCAAGTTAATTTCGGTGCCTTTAGAATTATAGAGAGAAAATTTTTGAACGCCTTCTGGATCATATAAATTGATAGTGTATCTATTATCTGTTTGTATAGACGAAACTTTTTTTAAAGTGGCAACGGTGTTATCGGCTCGGCTGATTTCGCGCGATTTGCAAGCGTAATAGACACCGCAAGACTCTGATTTATATGTAACCACCCTCTCTTCGCCAGCTGGACATGCATCCACTGTAGGCAAAGCAGGGCAGATTTCTTTTTTAACCTCCGGTGTTTTTTGTTGGCAGACTTGGCAGCCTTTTTGATCGAAAGACGATTGGTTTTCTTTGCATACCGGCATATAGCTATACACAGGGCAATAACTGGGACGAGTTACTATAGTGGAATCGTTGGGGACGGGCGCCGTTGGCCGAGGAAAAATAGTAGCGTCTGGATAAAGCACTTTAAACTTAGCGATAGTTTGGCGGCCGATTATACCAACGGAAGGTATGCCATTCTTAGCTTGCCATCTTTTTACCGCAGCTTCAGTGCTGACGCCATAGTAACCAGAGACGGCGCCATCGGGGTAAATGGTTGGGTCTTGCGCTAAAAATTCTTGTAATTGCCGTACGTCTTCACCGCGCGAGCCTCGGAAAAGCGAACGAGTTAACACTGGTGGCAACACATAGGCAGTTTCGGTTTCTGTTACTTCAGATTCATCTATTTCAAGTGGAGTGATTGATGGCGTTACTATTGGGGTGGTAGCAGTAGTTGATGTAGTCATGTTTGACGTGGTAGTTGGAGCAGGTGTGGTTGATCTTAAGATAGTAACCTCCTTTTGTAGCGAACTCATTTGGCTTAAGAGCAATTGAATTTGCTTTTGTAGTTCTTCTATTGTAGGAGTGGAAGAAGTTGTTTGAGCATGAGCCGAAAGAACAAGAGTTAAACTTATAATTATTGAAAAAATAATATTTTTTTTCATTTTGTTTTTATTATTTGTTTGTAATAAACGCCCAACGCAGATAGACGCTGGGCGTTAAAGTTGTTACTGATTAAATTCGGCCGATGATTCTTGGGTTTGGCCTTGTTTAACATCTATTTCTTGAAGTTTCTTTTCTATTAAATTGCCTAAGTTTTGTATTTGATTTTTGGAGGCACTTCGGTTCAGGGTTTTAGCTTTGGCAAATTGATTCAGCATTTTCATTAGATCGTTAGAATACTGGTCTAAAGTTTCACGGGCATCGCGGTATTCGCCGTTATTAAATTTGTCTATCACTTCTTGCAAAACTTCTTCGGCGGCTGTCCTTACTTCGGTATCTTTAACTCGTTTCAATGTGCTTTTTATATCTCGTACTCTGGCTATGGTGCTTTCTATATCGCCCGGTTGGCCGTTTTCGTGAAGGTCGCGCATACTTTCTCCTGCTTCTTCATAACTTCCACTATCGTATTGGCTTTGAACATTGTTGGCTAACTGTTTCATTTCGGCTACCTCTTGTTTGGCTTTATCAATGTTTAAACCCAAACTCTGAACAGCTTTAGCTTGTAAAGTTTTATCTACTCGCTTAAAAGATTGCTGAAACCTTTTTAGTTCCTGTGGAATTTGTACGCGGGTTCTAATTTTATTTACTTTATCCCAATATTCGCCTTCATGAAAACTTTGCATTGCTTCCACAGCGCTAGAGGAGTCGCTAGTGTTAGAAAGAGTTGAATAAACTTGATCCACTTCTGCTTGAATTTTAGTAAGTTCTTCCAGATCGGCAGGTGAAGCTTGTTTTTTAATTTGACGCAAAGTATTTTTAAGTTCGGTTCTAAAACGAGAAATATCTTTGATAGATCTTTGTATTTGTTCTCGGTCAATTTCATTTCTTTCGGAATCATCATTATTTTCTTCGAAAGATTCATTCGTAACTCCTTTTAGTGGTTGTCTAATCGTGTTAAAAACTTTTTGATTTTTTTCGAACACTTCAAAAGATCCGGGTTGATTCTGCATCATATTGGGTGTTTGAGTTTTTTGTATTTGATTTTGAAAATCAGTTGGTGTACCTCCATTCGGCAGTAAGGGGATATTAAATTGAGTGGTTTCTTGTGTAGCAGAAGTGGCGGGTATAGAAATTGTAGAATCTCCACTAAAAACAGATTCACCGCCAGGTACATTCGTTGATTCTTGCGCCAAGTATTTAACACTGGCTAAATAAAAATCTCCGTCGGTAACCTTGTTTACGCCTTCTAGAGTTAAGGCTGAAGCACCTATCATGGCTATTCCAGTAAGAATAGATAAAATATTATTCATATTTAAAAGATAAAATTATATTTTAATAATTTATTTATATAATAACACACTATATTTTTTTACAATAGTAAATAGCAATATAATTATCCACCTAAAAACGAGGCTTAATTTATGTCTATTATTTTGATCTTAGAATTAAGCCCAGAGGCTATAAAAATATTACTAGGTGAAGTTTTAAAATATTTGGCGAGAGTTTTTATTATTTCGTTATTAGCTTTGCCTTCTATTGGTGGCGATTTAACTGAAACAATATAATTTTTTTCGTCTAGTTTTTCTATTTTTCTTTCTTTAGATTTTGGCTTGGCCCGTATAGTTATTCGCATATATTTATTATATAGTATATCCCTCGTTTCACTCATAGACAAACAATAAAAAACCCGCTCCGATTTAGTCGGAGCGGGGTGAAACCGAGCTGAGCTCGGTGAGATTCACTTCTTTAGCTGCCCCGGAGGCAGATTAGAAGTTGACCTCGGTGATACCGGCGTTGGTGGCCAGATGGCGGGCCTCGGTGAGATCCTTCTCGTTCTTGGGATCCATGACCCGGTCGGTGAGCTTCAGCGTCCACAGGGTTTCCTTGGAGGCGTGCCCGATGACGGGCGAGAAGCCCTTGCGCAGGCCGATCTCGGGGACGGTGATCAGGTTGAGCCGGTCGCTCAGGTAGCTTCCCGGTGCTTTGATGTTGCCGTACTCGCAGACGGTCATTCCCTGTTTCTGCTGCCTTTCGAAGGGATGCTTCTGACTCATGTTGCTAACCTCCCGTTATGTTAATGAAAGAACTCCCTTAACCTAGGTTTTGGGCCATTTGGCGTAGGCCTTGGTTTTGGGGCAAGATGCCTAGTTGCACCTTAGCTGGAGTAGCTTAACTTATAGACAAAAGCGTGTCAACCCCGTGTTTTCCAGTTTAAAACTGCGAGCAAGACGAAGGCTGTAAACCCCATTAAAGGTAAAGTTATATAACCAAAGTTTATAAAATATCTTTGAGCACAGCTTACAGAATTTGCTCCACATATTAAAGATGGTACTAAACCCATTTGCAAAAGTGATTGATAGCCAGAAATAACTAAACCAATTAAAGACAGTGCTTTAATATAGCTAGTTACCGAAAAATCTTTTTTAAATAACGCTATTCCTAAAATAATTGCTTGTGGATACAGAAAAACTCTTTGCCACCAACATAAAGCACAAGGTGTATAGCCAGCAATTTCTGAATAAAACAAACTACCAAAAATTCCACTCAAAACTACAACCAAAGAAAGTTTTAAAACGTGCTCATTAACAAATTTTAAAACAATATGATTTTTCTTTATTTTTGAAACAATCAAAAACACTATAAATATTTGGGCAAGTATAGTGAGACCAGAGAGAATATAGTTGGTAATGTTTATCATCTTCAATTCAATGTAGCACGAGCTTACGATCGTAAGCTCGTGCTACATTATGTTTATTTAGGTTCAGGCAAAGCACAGCTTGTTTTTTCGGCTAATTTATCTAAAGGAACCTCGCCGTTTTGGCGCGAGCCGTCTTTAAATTCCCAAGTGGGGTAATTATCTATTTTTTTATCGTTACAGTTTTGGTTTTGACCTTGGCCGTTTGGTAAGGAACATTCAATATAAGGCAAAAGCTTAGCCGATTTTCCAAATAGTTTTTTTTGGTTTTGGCAATGCGGACACCAAAAAGCGCCATAAAAAATGGTACCGCTATCTTTTATGCATTGAGCAAAATTATCTAATTTACCGGGTTGCGTGTAATCGTAAATTCCGTAACCCACTAAAGCCAAAACCCCACCGATTAATACACCTATTATTATTTTTGTTAAGACCATATTTTTATGAATAAATGGTAACAAAAAACACCAGTCTTTGAAAGGTTTGACGTTTTTGCGCTAGTATTTTTTTGTTTAGCTTCAGTGCTCCGCAGGTAGGATTCGAACCTACGACCATCTCCTTACACATTATCCAATACTTTCGTATGGTGTGGACTATATCATCACCTTGTCTTTATGATTTAGGTGCTTCGGTATCTAGTCTCTACGGCGCCCCTTTATTTTGCAATAAAGGGTTCCCACGGTATTAGCATATCCTCTCGGATTTAGCCTTCACCGTTATCCCGAAGTGTTCGACCTAACTTTCGCTAGGAAGCTGCGTGATGCCTGCCTCAAGCTCTCGATGGCAGTTAGCACATACAAGAACGCATTTATCTAATTCAATTTTTACTTTTTCCCAAGAGCGTGTATATCCTTTATCTCCAATTCCAAATGATTTATTTTTTGGATTTTTATGATGAAGGTCTAACGCACCTTGATACTTGGTATATCCACAAAGTTGGCATTTGCCGCCTTTATATTTTATGGATAAGTCTTTTATCTTGCGTCTTCTTTTTGCTACTGCCCGAATAAGCTCTTCTCGGCGATCGGCGTATTTTCTTTTATCTTGCATAGCTTAATTATAGCTATTTTAAGACAAGTGCCACAGGGAGTTGCTCTACCACTGAGCTACTGCGGAGCGCTAAAGCCAATATCTACTCTATTTAATTACTACAGAACAACCCATACATATTAACAAAAACGCCTAAATTATCAAATACGAGCAAAATCGGGGTAAAACGGTAAGTTCAATGGTGACCCAGCTTTTTTATTGGGGACGAATTACGATTCAGTTGACGCAAATAGCTTTATAATGTTATATATAGCTTGTTCTTTATAAATACACTTTATAAAAGGGTATAGGTATATGGATGCCATTGTTCAGCATATTCGGCAAAAAACTATGGAACTGGCTGTGGCTGGCCCATGTAAGGTTTCTTTTGGAACTGAAACTGAAACAGGCGAATTCAATATAGACTTTTCTTCTAGGGGTTTTTTTGGAAAGGCTAATATTAGAATTAGCCGATTAAATGGTGGTTATGTTTCGGTGGTTTCTTTAAGAATCACAGGAAATGAAAGAGAATATTTTTGGGATCATCAGTTTTTTGATAAAGAAGGTCATCATTTAACCAGAAAAACTGGGTTTGTAGAAAAGCCATTTTTAAAATATTAATTGTGGTCAATTATCAACTGAACGTTCAAACGAGCGTTCAGTTTTTTATTAAAACCAGAAGGAATGACCTTCTGGAAAAAAATTAAAATACGCCCCGACTTTGGTCGGGGCGTATTGTATTCAGGTGTGGTCTGTTCTCCCTTTGGAGAGTTTCAGTATTTTTTCCAGAATTTCTCCTTGGCTGGAATTATCAACCAGAAAAAGAATGGCACACTTTATAGAACAAAGCCATGCCGAAACTTTGGCTCTTGAATCTCCGATACTGCCTCTTGTGCCGATTTCAACACCTATTTCTATGGAGCCTGGACCGTCTACTCCGTTGGGGCAGCCTTCTCTAAAGCACATCATACAAAACCTCCTTGGGTTAATGCTGGTGTTTGCCAGCAATTTTATGGAAGGAACTCCTACTCATCCTTTCTACTATAATTTCTGGAAACATACATAAACATAAGAAACAATGCAGCAATTAAGAAGAAGTTAGTAAGAATAACAGAGCTCCATAAAAAGAATTTTGCGGTGCTATCTAAACCAAGAGTTAAAACCAATCCCGCAGGAGCTACAGCCACACCTGTTTGAACGATATTTTGGGTTGTTGGTTCGTTTTGTGTTTCGTTATAAAGTTCTTCTGTTTCGTCTATAGCTTTTTGAACTTGGCAATCACAAATATTTTTAGTTACTTGAGTAACAACTGGTGGTTTAGGTTTAATAATTTTAGAAATAAATGTAGAGATTGCTCCGTTTATTTTTGTTTGACATTGAGCAGTGGCAATTCTTCCAGCATCATCTTTTACTGTAACTATCGCAGTTTTTATTCCACTAGAATCAAAAGAAACTTTTTTAAGAATTCCTGTTCCATAAACATCACCGCTCCATGTGTATGTTACATCTCCCTTAGCGCCAGCCTGCCCTGCGGCAAAAACAACTTGTCGGCCAATACTTGTTGAAGCTGGATCGGTTATACAACTGGCTACAAAATTTTGCGAAACAGCTTGGTTACCCACAAAGACACTAGCAGTTGCGGAATTTTGTCCATAAGAATTGTAACAAGTTATAGTATAGTTTCTGGAGTTCTCCGGATAAATTGTTTCCGAACCAGAAGTTGATTTATAACCGCTCCAACCATCAGAAGCATAACAACCCGTAGTGTTGTTGCTGTTCCAAATTAAACTGGAAGTTCCGCCTTTGCTTATGTTTACTGGCGAACTATACATAGAAATTCTTGGTAAATATGAAACTGAATCTGAATTAGTGTTTGTATAAAGAATTGTGCAGTTATTGGCTTCATCATATTCTGTAATATTGTTGGTGTAGTCGGCGCAAATTTCTATTTTGTGGTTTCCAGTTATGGTGGGTGTCCATGTAAAAGATACGGCTCGGTAATCTCCAGGCTGAATAAAGTCTATAGTTTGAGTATAGAAAATATCTGCACTAGCAGAACTATTGTCATCTACTCTAAAGCTAACTTGCGAAGGTTCGGCTCTTATTATGTTTGAATTATTTTTTATAGAAGCAGAAACAGTAACAGGTTTACCAGCAACAATATCGGTAGCTTTAGGATTAGTCGTTACATCGGTAACACTTAAATCGGCAGTGGCTTGAAAAAACGATGATGCTGAATATTGGCTTTGTCCTGGGTAGTAAATAATTTGAGGCGATGTATTTGCAGATTGAACATAAACTGGAGCTGATGTTTGACCTGGTAAATAAATTACTTGAGCTGATTGGCTAGGGGATTGTATATAAATAGGCGCAGGTGTTTGTCCTGGCAAATAAATTATTTGTGGAGGAATTACAATTGGGTTTTGCGAGCCTGCTGGTGGAGTTGAAGTTTTTGCAATAACATTAAAAGTTTGAGTTGAGCAATTATCGTTTTCACTAAATTCTACTATTGAATTGTTGCTGTCGGCGCAAAGTTCGGCTTTATATGTGCCAATAGAACTTGGCGTCCAGCCAAAGCTTACTGTTTTGGTGCTTCCTGCCGAAATTGTTCCTGTAACTTGGTCTAAAGTTGTTTCGTATGATCCATTATTGCCAAAATCAATCCTTAATTTGGTAATAGAATTTGCGCTCGAAATATTGCCATCGTTTTTAATGTAAATATCAAAACGAACGTTGTCACCAACTTTAGGTGTTGTGTATGAACGCACTACTCCTGTTATTTTTAAATTAACATAAGAAGAAATTGGTGGTGGAGTTACTACAACTGGAGGGTTATTTACTGGAGGTGGGTTTTGTGTTGGTGGCGGATTTTGTACAGGCGGATTATTTGCTGGTGGAGGCGTTATTACTAATGGAGGAGTTCCAGAACCCGTGCCAGCCGTAGCATTAAAACTCTGTGTTACGCAGTTATCTGTTTCACTTGATTCTGCTACAGAACCGCTACTATCCGCGCAAAATTCAACGCCATAATAGCCGACTACGCTAGGCGTCCAGTTAAAACTTACTGTTTTAGAGTCTCCTGCCGAAATTGAAGTAATTCCTTGATAAAAAGTGTTTTCGTAAGATCCGTTATTGCCAGAATCAACTCTAAATTTAACATTAGAGCTATTTGCTAAGGCTTGGCCGTTATTTAAGATGTAAACATCAAAACGAACAGAATCGCCAGTGTTTGGCGTAGAATATGAGCGAACAATGCCACTTATTTTTAAATTGGCGTTAGCTGCTAAAATAGCCTGATTTGGAACAATTAGAGCAATTACTGCAAAAATTGATACAATCGAGATTAATTTTATATAAGAGGCGTTGATTTTCATTGTGCGATATTTATTTGAGTATTGTGATTTCGTCTAGGTATAACAGGTCTAGGTATAACAGGTAGTGGCTTTTTATGCAAGCTCGTCTATTTACAATTATTAGTTTCTTTGGTACAGTCACAACAGAAAAATTTGTTCATTAAAAATGAAGCTCATCTTCAATAATTATAATTTGCGGAATCCGCCGAAGCTTTACTAAGGAGTACCCTTCGACTTCGCTCAGGGTATCCGCTTCGCTTAAGTTATATGTTTATTAGCGAATGCGAAGGCGGATAGAAAACTCATTTTTTTGTTTTCGTACTTCACCTATAGGATAGGAGACTGGCCATGAAAAAAAGATTCATGCTTTTCTTAGCTCTTTTTCTTTTGCCCGCATTGTCTTGGGGTAAAGAGGAAGTTACGCTTTACAAGCAGGTTCCGCAGGAAATTTTTTTGCAGGACAGTATTTCGGTTTTGAACTTGATTAGGTACGAAACCTACGAGTTCAGAGGTTTCTCCCTAGGAGGAGAGACGGATATGCCGATAACTGAACTAGAATGTTTTTTGCGCCTTGTTGCACAAACAAGACCAGATCAGATCGTCTTTATTCAGGGTGTAACGGACAATGTTCATTGGCGTGACCGAACTAACGAGAATCATAAAGTTTTGGATTTGAATTTAGCTTTGGATCGCGCGAACTTTGGCCTGATAAAGGCCAGAGAACGCTTTTTGGAATCTGCTGTGGCAATAGACTTACTGGCTCCTTCGTCTAGTCGCAATATGCGAGGGCTCAACGTTTACATAGCCACGTACGAGAAAAGAGAAAGAGCCGATAAGAAGATTCATCCTCTGCCTGCTCCACATACACTTTTAAAATTTCCCAATTTAAAAGTAGGGGGCTTTATAGGTACTTCGTTTGTTCACACCAAGGGAATGAATTTTTTTGTTCCTACGGCTGGATTGCTAGTCAAGGGCAATATTGTTGAAGTTTCGGTTTTCGGCGGATGGCGACCAGCTTCTGAACACAGGGATGGTTTGGAAGGAAGAGCACAGGGTTTGGTTGGCGCGGATTTAACCTTGCACGGCAATAGATGGTTTGGTTTCTCGGCTGGTTTTAATAGCGCATGGGAAACTTTGCGCCGTCATGACGATGACTATGTAAACAGGGCTGTTGGTTTTTACATCGGCCCTAAGTTTTATGTAAGTTCCGAAAAATTCAGTTTTAAAACAGGTGCTAACTTCCAGAGGTTGAAACTTGATCGATATGGCCGTGACGATTCATGGTGGAACAGGGGTTATGGCTTGTCGGTCGAACTTCAACGACTGTTTAATTAGGAGGAGTGATTGATGAAAAATATCTTGTTGTTTTTTTCGCTTCTAGCTCTTGCTAGGTGTGATAAATACGACGGTTCGCTTTCGCCATCGGAGGAGCTTCCAGTTTCCGCTACCATCCATGGCCAAGTTGCTATAGATGGTGTTGGTTTGAGTAACGTTGATGTGAATCTTTATTTTTTTGGTATGACGAGTCGTCAAACTAGAACTAACCAAGATGGTAAATATTCTTTTATAGTAGGTAGCGTTGGGGATTATGTCGTTTCTATAAATAACCCCAATATTTATCTTTATAGTTTTGCTAGCAATAGCAAGGCAATAAATGTGCTACCCAAAAGCGATATCGAAGTAAATTTTTCTGGAACATATATTGGAGATGGAGGTTCTGTACCTCAACCGCCGCCGGTTGTGAATGCAACTGTTCACGGGCGAGTTATCGTTGATGGTACTGGGCTTGCCAATGTTAATGTGGCTATTTCTCTTAATGGTTTCTACATTACCAAAACCAGTGAGGGCGGTTATTATACCTTCACAGGTTTAGGCGTTGGGGATTATGTTGTTTTTATAGTTAACCCCAATAAGATTCTTTACAGTTTTGGTAGTGTCAGCGAGGCTGTGACCATAAGATATTCCAATGATTTCGAGGTTAACTTTGTAGGTATGTACATCGGCGCAGCTTTACCTCCAGAAGAACCTATACCGCAACCGTCACCACCAGAAGAAACAAAAGCTGTTATTTCTGGCGTGGTTTATCAAGATGCTAATGGCAATGGGTGGTACGATGGCGGAGAAATTGTTTTCTCTGGAGTGACGATAGGTCTATCCGGTGGAAGTGAGGTTCGCTCCACCGTAACTGATTCAAACGGCAGATATGCTTTCTATAAGCTGTTAGTAGGTAGTTATAATGTAACCGCTTACGGGTTTGAATCAAGCCGGACCCAAGCCGTTGATATTTTCGACGACAACGGGACCGTATTTTATGTAGATTTTAATGCGATAAGGTGAGTTCCTTTCTTCCCCCGACTTTGTGTCTGGGGATTTTTTTCCAGAAGGTCATTCCTTCTGGAAAATGGTATGATTAATAAATCATGGCGACAAGAAAATTTAAATTTTCTGTTGGTGAATATTATCACCTTTATAATCGAGGTATAGAAAAGCGTATTATTTTTAATAACACCGATGATTATGATCGTTTTATTTTACTTTTATACCTTTGTAATAGTAGTAACTCTGTTGATATTAAAAATTTATTTGATGAAGGAATGACTTTTAATGATATTTTAAATTTAGACAGAGGCAATAGTCTTGTATCTATAGGTTCTTATGTTTTAATGCCTAATCATTTTCATATATTAGCAAAGGAAGTTATTGAAGGCGGTATTTCTAAGTTTATGAGTAAACTTTCTACAGGTTATTCAATGTACTTTAATAGAAAGTATAAAAGAAGCGGTTCTTTATTTGAAGGTAGATTTAAAATTATTCACGCAAATAGAGATGAATATTTAAAATATCTATTTGTCTATATACACCTTAATCCAATCAAACTAATTGATCCGAGTTGGAAAGAGAAAGGTATTAAAGATATGTTGAAAGTTGAAAAATATTTAGCTAGTTATAAATATTCTAGCTATCTTGATTATAATGGAGTCTCTCGATTAGAAAACGGGTTGCTAGATATTAATTCTTTTCCAGAATATTTTTGCTCTAAAAAAGAATTTAATGATTTTAATAGGGATTGGTTATCTTATAAATCTTCAATATTTCCAGAAGGAATGACCTTCTGGAAATAGGTGGGTTATTGGCAGATTTGAGCTTTTTGTTCGGGGGTTAGATTATTTACATTTAATAGTGAAGCACTTGAGGTTTCAGTAGGAGAAGGTGTAACCCCTAATAATTTTCCAATAATTCCGCTGGTTATGCCTGTTTTTGGGTTTAGTTCTTCAAGCTCTTTAAGTAATTCTTTAGATTGCTCAATAGCTGGCGCGATAGCTTCATCGCCCTTAGCATAACTTTCCATAGCGGTAATATTTTCACGCAGATCACTTATTAATTTGGCTCTTTCGCCAGCGGGGTTAAACAAAGCAAAACTTTCGCCTTGAATTTTTCCAAGACCGGTTTTATTTAAAATAGTTTCTTTATACGAAGTTGGTATAAAGTGAGCCGCTACATATGTGCTTCCGCCCACTAAGGCTGTGTAAAACAATAATCTAAGCATATTTAAATATTATCTGATACAATTATACTATATAATATAAACAGGTGTTTGTCTTGGGTTTTCAATTTAAAGTAATGCTAAATAAACTTAAGCAACTGTTCTCGCGTGAGAATAAAATTACGCAATATATTGGCGGAATATTAACCGTCCTTATTTTAATTGTTGCTCTAAACAATTTTTGGGATTTACTTTCTCGTTTTGGTTGGGTTAGCCCAATAGCCAAAGACATTAAAACTATAACCGTTAATGCCGATGGCAAAGTTACGGTTACGCCCGATACCGCCAAAGTAAGTATTAGTGTGGTTACCGATGGTAAAACTGCCGATGAAGTTCAAAAACGAAACACTGAAAGCATGAACAAAGTAATCGAATATGTAAAAGGTTTGGGCGTAGAGGCTAAAGATATTAAAACAACATATTATAATTTATACCCAAGGTACGATTATGTTAATGGTAGGCAAGAGGCCGCAGGTTTTTCGGTTTCTCAATCGGCAGAAATTAAAGTTCGCGATCTTAAAAAAGTAGGTGAAATTGTTACAGGAACAGTTGCTCGTGGCGCTAACCAAGTGCAAGGCGTAGATTTTTTTGTGGATGACCCCGAAAAGTTTAAGGCCGAAGCCAGAAAAACCGCTTTCGATAAAGCCGAAGTTAAGGCCAAAGAAATGGCTAAATTGATAGGTGTTCGATTGGGCAAGGTTGTTACTTTTTCCGAATCTTATAATGGTCAGCCTCCAATATATTATGAAAAAGCTTATGGCATAGGTGCTGGAATGGGTGGTGGAGGTGTACCAGATATTCAATCGGGTAGCCAAGAAGTTACGGTTAGCGTGAGTGTTGTTTTTGAAATTAGATAGTTTTCAGCCAATATGGCTAATCAAAACTAATATGGCGAATTAAATTCATTAGCTATATTCGCGTCAATTCGTATATTAGCGAAAAGTATTATTTATGGATTACGATTCACAAAAAGGGCCAGTAATAGATCCTTATGATTCTGATACTGGCAAGAAAAAAGAAAAAATTATTTTGGCTGTGGGCGCAATTATTTTAATTGGCGTCGCTTTTTATTTTATTTTTTCTGGAAGCTCTGATAATCCTTCCAATAGTGAGAACAACGAAGACATAAAATTAATAGATCAAACAATAAAAGAAGTAGAAGGAACTGTAATTTCTATAGATGCAAAAGCAAATACATTTGTTTTGGCAGGTAGTGATTCTAAAGAATATACTGTGGCTACTTTTCCAGAAACTATGTGGGGCGGTAAAAAAGATACTATTTTAAAAAAGGATACAAAGGTTAGAATAAATTTTATAGACGCTCAAAAATCTATAGGTATGCTGTATGCAGCTAATATAGAAAAAATTAAATAATTTTATGGTAAGTTTTAAAAAAATAAAATTTATTAAAATAGTTCCTTACTTAATTTTTACTATAGCTTTTTTAGTTTCGGTTGGAATATTTTTTTCTGATAAAGCCGACGCTCAAATAGGTAATGATGAAGAATCTGTTACCAGTTACAGTCAATTAGCCGCAGCTTGCTCATCTTCAGCTGGTTATTTTTGTTCGGGTCCAGGTAATACGCAACGGTGGTACAAGTATAGCAATTGCAGTACAAGGTTTATTAAAGATTGTACTTATGGCTGTTCTGGTGGTTCTTGTAATTCTGCCCCCCCTCCACCACCGCCTCCAGCTTGTTCTGATAATGGATACACATGTAATTATGGAAATTCTTGTTCTACCACAGGTACAAATAATTGCGGTAACACAGTTTCTAGGTGTAATAGAACTACTAGGGTAGATGGCGGGTGGTCTAGTTGGAGTTCTTGTTCTACTTCTTGTGGTGGTGGTACACAAACCAGAACTTGTACAAATCCATCACCATCTTGTGGTGGTTCTAGTTGTTCTGGGTCAAGTTCACAATCTTGTAATACACAAGCTTGTTATGTAGCACCTCCAACTGTTTCTATATCGGCTAGTGCCACAACAATTTCTTATAATAGTTCAACAACTATTTCTTGGTCGTCTTCTGGGGCGAGTTCTTGTAGCGCTTCTGGTGCATGGTCTGGGGGTAAATATTTTTATGGATCGGAATCTACAGGAAACTTAACTTCTAGTAGAATTTATACATTAAGTTGTACAAATGGCGGAGGCACAACATCTAGAAGTGTAACGGTAAATGTAAATTCACCACCGCCAACCGTTTCTATTTCTGTTAGTCCTTCATCTATAACCCAAGGTTCGTCTGCAACTTTAAGTTGGAATTCTTCTAATGCTTCTAGTTGTAGTGTTAGTAATGTGGGAGGTGTTCAGCCAAGCATGTTTGGTGCAACAACTGTTAATCCAAGTTCTTCTACTTCTTATACAATTTCTTGTTCTGGTTCTGGCGGATCAAATTCTGCGTCTGCTAGTTTAACTGTTACCCGCCCACCTGTAACTGTGGATCTTAAAGTTGACCCTGATGGTACCGCTGGTCCAGCTTCATCTGGCAACGGGCCATACACTGTTTTTTCTGGATCAAACGTGGCAGTACATTGGAGTATTCGTAATGCGGATAATTGCACAATGCAAAATTGGGCTGGGCTTTCTAATCTTGGGGATGGTTCTACTGGCGAAATTGTAAACCAAAGTGTTACTTATTCTCTAAGTTGTCGCCAAACCTATGGTTCTAATGTAACTGATAGTGTCACTGTAAACTCAACTAATTATTCTTTATCTAATAGTGGTAATAAATCTGTTCTTTTAGGCGGCTCTGTGTCTAATAATATTTCTACTAGCTTAGTTTCAGGGCCAACAAATAGCACATCTTTTTCTGTTAGCGGTTTGCCATCTGGAGTTGGTTCTTCTTTTTCTAATACGTCATGTAATCCCTCATGTTCTTCTACATTAAATATGAATGCTTCGAATGCTGTAACACCTGGTACTTATACTGTAGCAGTATCTGGTTCGGGAGGTAGGTCAACATCATTTAATCTTACTGTTACAGCACCGGTGCCAACTGCCGATATTAAAGCCAATAATTCTAATGGACCTATAACAATTTCTTATAATTCTTCAGCTACTTTAACTTGGTCTTCTAGTAATGCTTCGTCGTGTTCGGTTTCTATTGGTGGTTGGACTGGAACTTCTAATAGTAGTGGGCAATCTACTGGAAACTTAACTCAAACACGAACTTATACTTTGAGTTGTATTGGTGCAGGTGGTACATCTGCAACCGATAGTGTTACTGCAAATGTTGCAGCTCCATCGTTGGGTGTTAATTTTTCTGTTTCGCCTTCTTCTGGAAATTCTCCAATAAGTTCGGTGTTTTCTTCTAGTGTTACTGGGCAGGCTATAGGCACAATAAATTATAATTATTGGTGGAATTGTGGTTATAACGGAACAAGTGTGGCTGGCATAGAGGCTTTTTGCGGAACGTTGCCACCGGTGCCTCCGGGCAATTGTGCTTCAAACTTGAGTGGTTATAAATGCGCGGGTATTAATACAAACCCGCAGTCTACTACTCATCAATATACTTGCGCTTCGGGAACTTGCAGTTACAGTGCCAAAGTTATTGTAGAACGAAGCACCGCGGCTAATGTTCAGCAGATTGTTCCTGTTTCTGTTGCTGTGGCACCTATTGTCGCTTCGTGCACGGTAGATAAAAGTATTGTCACAAAAGGTGAACGAGCAACTTGGGGGGCTGTGGCAAGCGGTGGAACTGGTACTTACACTTATACTTGGGGTGGATCTACGCCTTTAGCGGGAGCCGTTGGGCCGTTGGTTATTATTACGGGTTATACAACAAGTGGAACAAAAACTGGAAGCGTTACTGTAACTTCGGGTACGCAAACAAAAACAGTAAATTGTTCAAATTCGGTTACGGTTTATGCGCCTGGGATAAATATTTCACCGCCATCAGCGAATATAAAGATTGATTATACACAACAATTAGCGGTTGACTATTATCCATACGGTTTAACTAACACCACTGGGGTTATAGATGTTTCAAATAGTGCCAGTTGGAGTTCTAGTGATTTAACCAAAGCCAGTGTTAGCAATGTTTCGCCTACAAAAGGTTTAGTAATAGGCGAGGGTATTGGCACGGCTAATATATATGCTAATTATACAGATCAATATGGTAATTTAGTTTCTACAAGTGTAAGTAATAATACTGCATCAGCCATTACAATTACTGATCGAGCACTTTTGTCTTGTAGTCCATCTTCTTCCAATATTTCTGTTGGTCAAAATATAACTTTTAATGCTTTGGGCGGTACACAATCTTTTATATGGAGTACTCAAAATAATTCTGGTTCTCCAGCTTCTGGAGCAGGCTCAAGTTTTACAACCAAATTTAATACATCGGGAACATATGATGTAACGGTACGCAGTGGCAGACAATCAACAATATGTACTACAATTGTTTCTTCTCCTTCTGTAACAATTATAGATCCATTAATTCTTACTCCAAGCCCAGGGAATGCAATTGCGCCTGTTAGTGGTGTGGATATTAGTGCCGCTATAACATCTAATATTACAGATACAAGCAATTTTACATTCTATTGCAATCGTTCGGATGCTGGAACAAATATTACAACAGGTTATGCCGCAAAATACGACGCTGTTTCTGCTTCTACAATGGGTAAAACCGCAGTAGATGCTTGTAATTACGTAATACCAGGAACATACACCGCCAAAGTAATTGTTCAACGCGGTAGTGCTGTTGCCGAAAGAAGATCTACATTTACAGTTTTACAACAGGTTACTGTAGACCTTAAAGCTACGGGTTTGGATGGACCACTAACAATAGATTCCGATACCTCGGCTGCACTTTCTTGGACAACAACTAACGCTACTGCTTGTGATGCTTCAGGTGGAACAGGATTAAACTGGAGTGGTTCTAAACCTGTTGGCCAACCAACTTCTTATACTCAATCCACGGGAATTCTTTCTGTACCAGGAATATATAGGTTTACTTTAACCTGCACTGGGTCAAACAGTCGTAGCGGTTCCGATTATATAGATATTACAGTTAGCCCAAGTTTAAAAATTGATTCGTTTAAAGTTGTTCCTCCTGGAAAATCTACAGCAGATACAGGCAACGATTTAGAAGTTTATGTTTCTAGTAATTTATCAGATGTTAATAATAATTATACTTTCTATTGCGATAAACCTGGTTTAGATTCTGATACTGTTATTACCGATGATTGGGATTATAAACAAGACGACGAACCTGCAATGAATTATATTACGCCTTCTTATGCTTGCAGTTATATTTTACCGGGAACATATAGGGCTAAGGTTATAGTTGAACGCGGCGGAATTGCGCGCGCCGCCCATGTGGATACAGTTATTTCGACAAACGTTGCGCCAACGGTTGAGGCACTGCCACCGTTAGAGCCAAGCGATTACTGCGCTTCGCCATTTGGTTGGGCATTAAACTGGGATTTCTTAGACGATAACGGCGATACGCAATATGCTTATCAAGTTGTAATAACAGATCAAGGCACAGGCAGTGTAGTTAAAGATACTGGCAAGGTTGTTTCTTCTTCGGGTTCTTATAATGTTTTATTAGGCACTTTAGATTTTAATAAAACATACGATTGGAATGTAACAGTTTGGGAAAGTGATCTTGAACGTTTAAGCGCTCAAGCGGATGGGCAAAGTTTTACAACAATAAAACATGCCGCGCCAGCTTTATCGTTTAGTATGGCTCCTGCTAGACCGTCTAAGGATGAAGAAGTTACATTAACCGATACAACTACCACTAGCGGTGGAGCCACCAAAACTGCATGGGATTGGGATTTCTCTAATGTAGACGGCGTTACGTTGCTTGGTCCAACAGATGAACCCACGGTTTTGCTTACATTCACTACATCGGGTGCTAAAAATGGTATTCTTAGCGTTACAGATTCTGATGATTTAACTTGTACAAAGGACTCTAACAGTAATAGTGGTGATAATTTGCCTAATATAAGCATAGGAAGGGGCATACCTTCTTTCCAAGAAATAATACCTCGCTAGTGACTCTTTAGAAGGCCAGACCTTAAAATCTCTAAAAAGGTCTGGCCTTAATCGGGCTACTGAATCTTAATCTTTCAAGGTTTAGCCTTGGGGAATTTAAAGGTCCGACCTTAATCTGCCAAGGGCGGATTTTGAGGGTTTTATTATTTAATATGTAAACAAATGAGCTGGATTATTGTTATTTTTGTTGTATTTTCTGCTTTTACTGTGCTTCCTGTGCTGTTTATGGGTGCGCCTTTTATGCCATCATATAGAAAAAAAAGCAATATAGATTTTATATCGTTGTTTAATCTACTACGAAGTTTAGGTGTTAAAAAAATCATAGATTTAGGTTCGGGGGATGGTAGAGTAGTTATTGATTTTGCCAAAGCTGGTTTTGAAAGTTATGGAGTGGAAATTAATCCAATTTTAGTATGGTGGTGCAATAGAAAAATAAGAAAAATTAAATTGGAAAATTCCAAAATAATTTGGTGTAATATGTGGAAAACTGATCTTAGTTCTTTTGATGCAGTTTTTATTTTTCATTTTGAAACTTCTAATAAATTTCTATCAAAAAAGTTTGAGAAAGAACTTAAGACTGATGCGATTGTTATTAGCACTGGTTTTCCTGTGGTGGGAGATAGGCTGGAATTGATTAAAAAAGAAAGTCCTTTTTTAGTTTATAAAAAAAGCGGAAATGAAAATTCATTTCCGCTTCGGTAATTTTCGCGATTCTTACTTCTTATCATCTTGGGAATCTCTGA
>JBBTRR010000013.1:0-1090 GCA_038065095.1 Patescibacteria group bacterium | reverse complement strand
TTGCATTTGAGCCTCGGACATTTCCGCTAGGGCGTCCATGACTAAAGGATGAGCACCACCATAATCTTGCAATACTAAAATCTAATAACGAAAGAGACACAGCCAAAATTTAAAATAGGCACTATCGGTGCCTATTTTTCTTTAAAGACTAATAGTTATTTTTTAAAATAATTATTAATAACAGCATAAAGCCATATCGCGAGTACTGCTGTTATGTTCCAAATAATCAAACCTATAACAAATATCGTTGGAGTTATTACGTTCACACCCGTATTAATTTCCGTATGAAGCGCATATTTCATAAACCAAGATCGTATATTTGGCATTAGAGCCACACCTCCAAAACAAATCACGTAAACAATACTAATCCAAGAACATACAGTTTTATATGTTTGAGTTGTATTAATCATAAAATTTAATTTATTAAATAATAATATTTATATTATACACACCTATTCAACTTTCCACTATTGACTAGATACCCCATAGGGGTATATCATGCAGAAGCAATGAGATTACCTATAAAAAGCCTTTATAAACAAGTTTTTATTATTTTTTCAATCCTTATAATAACAGGTACAGCTTTGTTCTGTGGTTTGTTTTCGATGTCTTCTATGGATAATATGGCATCAAATCAGGTTGGAGTTATCTTACATATACTTCACGCAAAAGAACTAACATTAACCACAACCTCTTTAGTTTCTCCATTTTTAATTGTTTTTATACTTTTGGCATTAAGTTTAGTAATGCTATCCTTTTTCCAAAAAATTGGGCAATTTTTACAACTCAATATCCCAAATTATTCAAAATGGAAATATCGAGATAATTTATATATAGTTCAACCGTCTATCAGGAGCTGGCTTTCTTTGTTTGAAGTAAGTCCAAACTTTATAAAATCGACATAAACAATATTGTTTTAACTATGTTGTTTACGTCGGTAAAATCCTTGTAAAATACAAGGATTTTTTAATTAAAAAATAAAATTTTATAAACAAATGAAAGAAAAATTAAAATACCTTGCACAAAAAGTAAAGCAACGCCATCCACGCACGCTTACCTTATTAGTCGGATCAATTTTATCAATCACTAT
>JBBTRR010000012.1:0-11225 GCA_038065095.1 Patescibacteria group bacterium | reverse complement strand
TTCGCAAAACCGAGTCCGCATTAGTCCCGCCACCTGCCCGAATACTTGGAGGGCTGATTCATTCGTCCAGTTTTCGCTCGAAAAAAGTTCGCGCAAAGTGTATAATTACAGCACAACAAAAAACCTCTCCGATACTAGATCGGAGAGGTTTTTAATTTTATGCCGAGTTTATTCTTAATTTCTTAGTTCGGCCTCGTTCAAACTTTGGCAAGCGTATTGTTAATATGCCGTCTTTTAAAGAAGCTTTAGCGCTTTCAGTGTCTACTTCTTGGGGTAATATTACCGAACGAGAAAATGGCCCCCAATAAAGTTCTTGGTAATAATAATCTTCGGGTGAGATATTTTCATCTTTGCGGCGTGAGCCTTGAATGGTCACCATATCGGTCGCAATGGTTATGTCTAGGTCGTCTTGTTTTACGCCAGCAATGGTGGATTTAATAACCATTTCATCTGTAGTTTGATAAACATCTATAGTTAATTGGCCCTCCTCCGCTAAAGCTTCGGAGGGTAAACCTTCTTCTTCATGTTCAAAATTAACTTTAAGATTGCTGGCTTTTTTATCCTGTTTAGCTACAGGAATTTCCGTTTTCGTATGATTTTTTGTGGAGGTGTTTCCAGCGGACGTTAAAATTTCCTTATACCTTTTTTCGTATTCTTCATCGTCGTTTTCTGGTTCACGCCCAGTTAGTAATTGGAAAAATGATTTTTTCATGATTATCTATAAAAGTCTTTTTTCAGTTTATAAAAAAGTGAATTAACTATTACCGCCATAATTCCAAGAAGGCTCATTACTGCTATAGTCGGAATAATTTTTTGAAAACTATTGGAAGCCAATGTTAAGGTGTTGTAAGTTCCATGCAGCAATCCGGCAAAAATTATCCCTTTAACTACAGAATATTTTTTTAAAAAGAAGTGTTTCTGAGCTAAAGAATACCCCACAATACTAGAAGCCAATACGTGGAGCAGAGTAGAACTTATAAATCTTAAACCAATAATCTGAAAAGCTTCTCCCGCAATTACACCACTCGAAGTATCGGTAAAATGAAAAAGTGCCAAGATGTTTTCCAGTGCGGCAAAACCTAAGCCTGATACGATCAAGTATATCATCGCGTCTGTTGGCTCGTCAAAAACAGAATTTCTTTCTATGCCTAGTTTTACAGCTGCAAACTTAGACAATTCTTCTACCATACCTACAAATACAAAAAATATTAAAAAGTTTGTTAATAGTGGTGAAAAAGAAACATTTTTTAACGAACCAATAAGCAAAAACTCTACACCAGCAGCAATTGGTGCCATTAAAGCACCCAAAAAAAATACTTTTAATATGTAGCGGTTAGGTTCGGCGTGCTCGTCCTCGCGTAAATAAATAGAAAGCCAAACAATGCTGGGTAAAATTCCAAGTGCTATTAAGCCTAAGGTCATAAAGTAATTTTACCCCGTTACTCTTGCGAATCACAGTTATATATGGGGAAAAGTAATTATTATTTATAAGTATTTTGGATTTTTAAATAAAATAAATTAACAAAAGAGTAACGGGGTTTTACCATGATTCTACAATGAGATGTTTTTTGTTTTCTTTGTTTATTTTTCCCCAGATGGCTTCGGTAATAAAAGGAATAAAGGGGTGTAACAATTTGATTGTTCCCGTAAGAACATACAAAAGAGTTTCACTGGTTTCTGCGCTTTCCATTTTTTTACTTTCTTCTAAATAATTATCGCAGAAATCATGCCAGAAAAATTCATAAAGTAAATGTAAAGCTGGGCCAAATTCATAAGTTTTTATAAGTTCTTCGGTGGTTTTTTTAGTTTCTTCAAACTTTTCTAAAATATCTTGGTTTATTTTTTCTTTAGCATCAGGTTTGGAAATTGTAAATTGCTTGCCCTGCGGGGCTTCAGCGAAGTAGGGGGATTTGTAATTTTCGTTTTGTTTCATAACAAAACGTGTAGCATTCCACATTTTATTTAAAAACTTTTTGCCGGCCATAACAGCTTCTTGTTGCCATTTAATATCTTGACCGCCCATAGCCTGCCAAATTAAGGCAAAACGCGTAGCGTCTGCGCCAAATTCTTCGATAAGTTTTAAAGGATCAATACCTGTGCCTAAAGACTTAGACATTCTTTTGCCTTCTTTATTTAAAACAGTGGCATGAATAATAACATCGGAAAAAGGTTTTTTTCCAGTAAATTCTAGACCAGAAAAAATCATTCTAGATACCCACAAATTTATAATATCGCGAGCTGTAGAAAGCACTTGAGTTGGGTAAAAAGTTTCCAAGTCTGAGCCCCTCGACTCCGCTCGGGGCCACCCTAGTGTAGCAAAAGGCCATAAGGCAGAAGAAAACCAGGTATCTAAAACATCGTCAACTCCATCTAGTGGAATTTTATGCCCCCACCAAAGCTGGCGCGAAATAGACCAATCGCGAATATTACCTAACCAATCTAAATAAGTTTTCGCAAAGTTTTCCGGGTGAAATTTAATATTGCCATTTTCAACTTCGGCTTTGGCCTTAGCGGCTAAGTCTTTCATTTTTAAAAACCACTGTTTAGAAATTAAAGGTTCAATTACAGTGTCGCATCTATAACACTTAGCAATGTTATGAATAAATTTTTCTCTTTTTTCTATTAAACCGAGTTTATCTAATTCTTCTACAACTTTTTCTCGGCATTCTTTTGTTTTTAAGCCAACACAGAACTTTGCTTCTTCTGTCATTCTGCCTTTTTCGTCTATAACTTGGTAAATAGGTAAGTTATGGCGTTCGTGAATTTCGAAGTCGGCCACGTCGTGGGCGGGAGTTACTTTAACGGCACCTGTGCCAAATTCCATATCTACAGAATCATCGGCAATTATTGGGATTTCTCGGTTTTGGATTGGTAAATTTATTTTTTTACCAATTAAATTTTTATAACGTTCGTCTTTTGGATTAACTGCAACCGCGGCATCGCCCAACATCGTTTCTGGGCGAGTGGTGGCAACAATAATATAATCTGAAGCATCAGTTAGGGGTTTACCCCGAGCGGAGTCGAGGGGATATTTAATAAAAATAAGTTCGGCTTCTTCTTCTTTATATTCGGCTTCCAAATCGGACAAGCTGGTGGCACAACGCGAACACCAATTAACTACTCGGTTAGCTTGGTAAATTAAACCTTTTTTGTGGTAATGCAAAAAAGCAGTTTCTACGGCTTTGGTATATTCTGGGTCTAAAGTAAAACGGGTTCTAGACCAATCGCACGAAGCGCCTAGTTTTTTAAATTGATCTAAAATTATATGGCCATATTTATCGCGCCATTCCCAAACTCTTTTTAAAAATTCTTCTCGGCCCAAATCAAACCGTGTTTTACCTTCTTTTTTAAGTTCTTTTTCTACAACGTATTGAGTAGCAATACCAGCGTGATCTGTGCCTGGTAACCACAAAGTTTTAAAACCTTTCATTCTGTGATACCTAACTAAAATATCTTGAATAGTAGAATTTAAGGCGTGGCCCATATGCAAAGAGCCGGTAATGTTTGGAGGGGGAATTACCATGCAAAATCTTGGAACTTGTATCTTGGAACCTGTATCTTGGCTCACGGGGAAATTATCTGGATTAAAATATCCAGCTTCTTCCCATTCTTTGTATAATTTATCCTCGTGATCTTTGGGGTTGTAGGGTTTATTGAGCTCGTCCATGATTTTGTCTTTTTAGATTAACATATTCAATCAGATGCAGGCATCTTGACGTATATGGATAAAATATCATACTATATATAAATGGAATGTTCTTAACACTTAAAAAGTGAGGTTTATTATGGCTGAACTTACTTTCTTGTCCCTAATTTTTGGGGTATGCATTCTCTGTTCTTTTGTGAAAAAATTCGTTTTACCGTTCTCATTTTCAAAATATGGGAGGTTTATGGTTATGGGAGCACTGATTTTATCTGAATTATATTTCTATTTTCATCCGGCTAAGTTTTTTGATGTAATTTCTTACTTTCTATGTTTATTAGTGCTTCTTGGTACTCTCGCTGTAATAATGATGCTTTTTGTGGGAGTGATTTTCATGGGTGGTCTTTTCTGTTTGCCAATGCTTCAAGCCTTCCGTCGTATGAGAAATCCATATTAAAAAACTATACTTCGATAACTTTCCGCCCCGAGCCAACGCGCTCGGGGCTTTTTTATTACCCGATGTTTTAGTGATAAAATATAAAAATGGACAAAAATTTTGATGGCTGGAACGAGCGGAAAAAATCCATAGACAGATCCAACTCATTGGCCGATTTTCATGAACGAGAAATATGGTGGTGTTCAATTGGGATCAATGTTGGATCGGAGCAACACTCGCAGACGAATGATTTTAGTAGACCTATTTTGGTTGTTAAAAAGTTTACTAGGGATGTATTTTGGGGTATTCCTCTTACCACAAAAACAAAAGATTTAGATTTTAGAGCGCGGTTTAATCTTGGGGGAGTTGAAAATGATTTGCTTATTTTGCAGATGCGAGTTTACGACAGAAAACGACTGATACGAAAAATTGGCACTATACCCAAGAATGATTTTACTAAACTCACAGATATTATTAGGAATCTTTTATAGAAATACGAAACCCCGCTTTCGCGGGGTTCTCGGAGGCCGAAGCCAATGTGTATGGCCAGTCTAGCATGTTGATGGTTAGTTGTCTAATTTCAAGTTAGCTTCTGCTTTTAAGTCGGCTGGATTTTTGAGAGGTTTCAAAAGTTTGTATTCAGCCAAGGCGGCGAGTGCAATCATTAGAGCGTTGTCTCCTGTCATTTTAGTAGGCGATAGAAGGCACTTAATTTTTGGAAAATCTATTTTAAATTTTAATTCCAAAGTTTCTCGTAATTTTTTGTTAGCCGCTACGCCACCACCCAAAACAAAAGTCTTGGGTTTAAATTCTTTTACAGCTTTAATTGTTTTATAAACCAAAACATCTACCACAGCTTGTTCAAACGAAGCCGCAACATCGGCTTTATTTTGTGCAGTTAATTTTAAAGGTTTTTTATTGGCATTCATTCCGTTAACTAAATATAGAACCGAAGTTTTTAAACCAGAAAAAGAAAAATCAAAGTTTTTACTGTTTAACATTGGGCGTGGAAAATTGAATCGCAAAGGGTTACCCTTTGCAGCAATTTTAGAAATTTCTGGCCCACCTGGGTAGGGTAGTTTTAAAAGTTTAGCTACTTTATCAAATGCTTCGCCTGTGGCGTCGTCTAAAGTTTCGCCAATAATTTGGTAGTGCTCAAGTTTTTTTGAAAATACTAATTGTGTATGCCCGCCACTCACTATTAAAGATAGGACTGGAAACCTGTCGGGGTTTGGAATTTGGAATTTAGAATTTGTGGTTTGTTTGTAATTTGGTTTTTGTAATTTGGGATTTACTAACTCTGAAAGAGCTATGTATATATGGCCTTTAAGATGGTTAATTCCAACCAAAGGTTTATTTAATTCTTGTGCAATCTTTTGTGCAAAATTTACACCTGTCCATAAACATGGAGCAAGCCCAGGTCCTTGAGTAACCGCTATAATATCTAAATCTGAAAAAGTGTCTTGAGCATACGATCGTAAGCTCGTGACACAATTGATGAGTTGATGCCAAAGGAGAGGTAGGTTTTTTTCGTGTTCGCGTTTAGCTAAAAACGGCACTACACCACCATATGGGCGATGGGTTTCTATTTGCGAAGACACCAAATTAGCCAAAACATTTATCTTGCCTTTGACATCTGATTCAATCAGTGCGATTCCTGTTTCATCACAACTGGTCTCGATGGCTAGTATCTTCATTTTTAATATGTTTAGATTAACCTAGATCTTTAACCTTTAACAAGGAGTAGGAATATGGCACAGATTAGAATTACCAGTATGCCAACTGGTGAAGCTCCCGAATGGGTTAGGCAAGAGTGGGTGGGTCTTGTATTACCAACCACCAGTGAAGAGGGTACTCGTGATACATTTACAGAAGAAGTAATAGAAGGGGAATACAAAGGAGCTCTTGGAGGTCCTCCCGATTCAGAAAATATGGGAGGGTTTCATGTTCAAACCCGGAAAGCTATGGAAGCTCTCTCTATCAAAAGTCCAGAAGCAGCAAACTGGTGGAAGACAAATGTGGTGCTAAGCACGATTGACCATCTTGTGTTCGGGAGAAAATTTTGTGAACTTCTTCCTTGAGTTTTCCTTGAATTACAAAAGCCTCCCGTCGGGAGGCTTTTTTCATGTAGCGCCAACGGGATTCGGTCACAGATAATTTTCTGCTGAAAATTATCTGTGACCCCAGCTCGTCCCGATTTTTTGCTAAAAATCGAGGACTCCGCTTTTCTCATCCCGACGCAAGCCGATCAATCGGCTCGCTTTGTCGTAGCGCCAACGGGATTCGAACCCGTGTTACAGGGTTGAAAACCCTGCGTCCTAACCAGGCTAGACGATGGCGCCGTACTCCTTATTTTTACCTATTTTTTACATTATAATCAAGTTTCTGCTATATTATGGGCTAATACGTATGGATAGTAAATGGTACTTGCGCGTTGGTCGCGCCACAGAGATCGAAAATAAAAGCGACAGAAGAATCTACCGAGCTTTAGAAATTATGCCCGGTGTTTTGGCTTGGGGCACGTTAGTTGGCTTGGTTTTGCTTTCTGTTTTTTTGCCAGCTTGGGTGGCTGTTTTTATTATTCTTTTCGATACTTACTGGTTTGTAAAAGTTTTGTATTTATCTTTCCATTTGCGTTCGGGTTACCGCCGAATGAAAGAAAATTTAAAAATAGATTGGTGGACGCGTTTAAAAGAAAATTCCAACTGGGAAGATTATTGGCATTTAATAATTTTGCCAATGTACAAAGAACCTTTAGAAGTTGTGGAGCCAACTTTTGAAGCGTTGGTAAATTCAAAATACGATACAAGCAAAATGATTGTGGTTTTGGCTTTAGAAGAACGTGGCGGCGAAGAGCCAAAAAAAACAGCCGAATTTTTACGCCAAAAGTTTGGCAGCAAATTTTTTAAATTTTTAGTAACAATTCACCCCGATAATATCGCAGGGGAATTGGCGGGCAAGGGTTCTAACGAAACATGGGCAGGGAAACGAGTTAAAGAAGAAGTGATTGACCCGTTACATTTGCCGTACGAGAAAATAATAGTTTCGGTTTTTGATGTAGATACAAATGTTTGGGAACAATATTTTGCCCTGCTTACGCATAAATATATTTCGCATCCAAACCCAGAAAGAGCTTCTTTTCAGCCGGTATCTATTTTTACAAATAATATTTGGGAAGCTCCAGCATTGGCGCGCGTGGTTTCTTTTTCTTCTACTTTTTGGTTAACAATGCAGCAAGAACGCCCAGAACGCCAAGTTACTTTTTCTAGCCATTCTATGAGTTTTAAAACCTTGGTAGAGGTTGCTTTTTGGCAAAGCAATATTGTTTCCGAAGACTCTAGAATTTTTTGGCAATGTTATAATTTTTATAATGGAAATTACGAAACGGTTTCGTTATATGCTCCGGTTTATATGGACGCTGCGGTAGACTCAACCTTTTGGAAAAGCATGAAAGCTTTATACAAACAACAGCGCCGCTGGGCTTGGGGCGCCGAAAATTTGGTTTATGTTTTATTTGCTTTTATAAAAAATAAAGATATATCTTTTGGTAAAAAATTACGTCACGGGTTTAATTTGGTGGAAGGTTATTATTCTTGGGCCACTAACGCTCTAATTATTTTTTTAATGGGTTGGTTGCCAGTGCTTTTGGGTGGTTCGGTTTTTAACTTAACAGTTTTATCGTATAACTTGCCACGCATTACACGTGTAATAATGACATTGGCCATGGTAGGTTTAATTTCATCGGCAGTAATTAGTATGAACCTTTTGCCACCCCGCCCACCACGTTATGGAAAATGGAAATATGCTTGGATGATGTTGCAATGGGTATTAGTTCCATTTACCACCGTGGTTTTTGGATCCATCCCAGCATTAGAGGCGCAAACAAGATTGATGTTGGGCAAGTATATGGGATTTTGGGTTACGCCCAAGTCTCGGTTGACAAATACTAAAATATAGTATAATATTAAATTATACAGTTAACTCGGATTGTTCTTTCTCAAAAGGAGGTTAATCATGTTGCTAGTAGAACGCAGCAGCAGAAGACCTTTGGGGATGAGGAAAGATGAGTTGGTAAACAAGGTCCAAGTTTTTGCAGGGGAAAAACTTGGGCTTAAAATAACCAAGAAGTTTCTCCAGAGTTTTCCGACTGTCACTCTTTATGGGGCAATGCGTCGAGCACAAAGAAGAAGTTCTGATCACGAGGTTTTTCAGAAATGGGTAAGTCAAACTGACCACATACCTTTCTAGAAAGGAGGTGATAAATGCAGTGGCTTTTATATGGGTATATCGTGTACGCTGTTATCCTCTTTTTGGCAGGATTTGCATATCTTGAGTATCAAGAACTCAAGCTTCGGGGAGCAATATAATCTCGAGTTGAGCGGAGAGAGATCTCCGCTCTTTTTTTATTGTTAACAAAAATTACACGATCGTATTAAAAATGTTAACAATACGCTTTCTTTCATTTTATTCCCAATGAATGTCTTCTTTAAATTCCGAAAGTCTTGCAGAAAGTAGTGGGTGGTTTTCTATTTTATCTTTTTGGAAAAATAAATTTACAGCTTGCTGAACTTCTTCTATCAAGCCGGTGTCTTTTAACGAGGCCATAGCCAGATCGGGTAGGCCAGATTGAACACTGCCAAAAAATTGGCCAGGGCCACGAATTTCTAAATCTTTTTCGGCTAGCTTAAAACCATCTTCGGATTCAACTAAAATTTTTAAACGCTCAGCCGAATTTCTAGAAGAGGTTCCGGTAAACAAAAAACAATAACTTTGATGTTCGGCACGGCCCACACGTCCGCGAAACTGGTGCAGTTGTGAAAGGCCAAATCTATCGGCGCCTTCTATCATCATTACGCTGGCGTTAGGAATATCTACGCCAACTTCTACCACAGACGTTGAAACTAAAATATCTGTTTTTTTATTTTTTCCGCCAAAGGCGGATCCGCCTGGGGCGGAAAAGTTTTTTATTACTTCCTCTTTTTCCTGACTGCTCATACGGCCATGCAGTAAACCAATTTTTAAATGGGGGAAAATATCTTTAGATAATTTTTCGTATTCAGCGGTGGCATTTTTTACTTCGCTCATTATGGCGGCTTCGGATTCTTCTATTAACGGGCAAATAACAAAAGCCTGCCGACCAAGTTTAATTTGGTTTTCTATAAACTGATAAGCTTTGTCCCTGTTAGAAGGCGAAACTGCTTTGGTGATTATTTTTTTTCTGCCTTGGGGTAATTCTTTTAAAATAGATAAATCTAAATCGCCATAGATTGTTAAAGCTAATGTTCTCGGTATCGGTGTGGCCGACATTGATAGTAAATGGGGAATAGCTGAATGTTTTGGATCTTTTAACAAAGATGCACGTTGATCTACACCAAAACGATGTTGTTCGTCTACCACCACTAAAGCTAAGTTTTTAAATTTTACATTTTTTTGAATTAAAGCATGTGTACCTACAGCAATATCTATTTTATCTAGACCAGATTTTAATTTATGAGACGCAGTTAGTAGACCGATTTTAATCGGCCAATTTTTTAAGAGGTTACTTAGAGTTTTAAAATGTTGTGAAGCTAAAATTTCGGTAGGAGCCAAGAAAGCAACTTGGTGCTTTTGAGTTGCTGTGTTTAGCGCGGCGATAGCAGCTACCACAGTTTTACCACTGCCAACATCGCCCACTAAAATGCGATTCATGGGGGTTTGTTTTTCTATGTCTTTTAAAATCTGCCATGAAGCTAATTTTTGAGAGTTGGTTAATTGGAAGGGTAGCGAAGCAATAAATTTTTTTATCAAAGATAAGTCTGTAGGAATATTTTTAGCCAGCTTTGATTTTATTTTTTCTTTTTCGTTTCGGGAATAAATTTGAAGCAAAAAGATATCTTGGAAAGCTAGTCTTTTTTGTGCATCCTCAATTTCATTTTTATTTTTTGGAAAATGGATTTGTTGAAGTGCTTGGCGTAAATTTATTAAATTAAATTCTTTGGGAATATAACTAGGTAAAAAATCGGGAATGTTTATTAAGTTATCTAAAACTGCTTTTATTTTTAAACGCAAATAGCGCGAAGTTAAGCCTTGGGTTTCGGGATAAATGGCAATTAAACCTGCGGTATGTAACATTTCTTTATCGTAAGGTTCTTCGCCTAAAACTTCAAAAGCTGGATTAGAAAAATATAGTCCGCGTTTGCCCATAGAAATTTTCCCCGAAATATTTACCCACAAACCTTTTTTAAGCGTGTTGGTTAAATACGGCTGATTAAACCAAACCGCCATTATTGGTGCGGTTTCGTCTTCTAACAAAGCTTCGGTAATTGTCATATTACGCTTCCAAACTCTTTTTTGGCTGATGTTTAAAATTTTGACGGTGATGGTAGTTTTTTCTCCAATAATTAAATCAGCAATATTTTTTATTTGTGAAAAATCTTCGTAACGAAAGGGTAAGTGCAATAAAAGATCGCTAACTTTTTTAATTTTTAGTTTGGTAAGTTTTTCTAAAACTTTTGGGCCGATTCCAGGGAGATCTTTAATGGGAGAAGAGTATTCGAACATGCTTTGATTCTAAGTCGCTTAAGTTTTATTGGCAATAAAAAACATCCCGATCTTGGATTGGGATGTGGTGAGTTAGTCTCTTTCAATAACGTTTTCGATCGCTTCAAAAACTATTTCTCTAACAGTTTTTTTAATTCTTGAGGCTTCATACCTATAACTGCTAATCCGGCCATACCAGTTAGCAAACGTATAACCCTTTCAATTTGAGATTCAGCAATTAAAACAATTTCTTTTCTGCGACGCAGACTCATTTTAACTTTATTTTTTAGCGCTAAATCCTTAATACTTTTTTTTATGGCAAGTATTTGCTCAACTATTTCAGGTGTTACAGAAGCCACTTCTATTCCGTTGGTTTCACAAAAAATTTTTACTTCGTCTTCAATCTTTTTTGGTATCTTAGGTGAATTTGTGGGGATTACTTTACTCATTAGGTGAGCCTCCTTTTTTAAAGTGCTATGGAAGAACACTTAGAGGATAGATGATTATTGTAAAAAGTTCAATCTTATATTCAAAAATAGATACCTCATAAATGAAGTATCTATTTTTGCTATGTGCTCAATTCTAAACTTTGCACGAACCCATTTTGAGCGGAACGACTGAACCGCC
>JBBTRR010000011.1:0-3785 GCA_038065095.1 Patescibacteria group bacterium | reverse complement strand
ATTCTTAAAAGATTATCAATTAATTAAACCGCCAAATGTGTGTGCCTAAAACAATCGTAATAGCCCAATAGCTTGGAAACGTTTTGATACAATAAATTGAATATCAAATAACGTGTCCCGAGCATACGATCGTAAGCTCAAGACACGTTATGAGTATTGAATAATATCCTAGAATTATATAGACACAGACCCGTAGTTTTGAATTGCTTGTTTGGGATCGGCATTTTCAAATATAGCCGAGCCTATTAAAAAAGAGGCTCCTTTCGAGCCTCTTACGAACTACTTATTTCTTAGCCAAACCTCAGCTTTATCCATGGCTTCAACAGCGTCACGAGCTTTCCCTATAAGAGTCCACCCACCATATCGCACATAAACCTCTTCGGTTGTCAGATGCCACTTTATTTACCTCCTTACCTTGCCAATTTTCTTGCCTTTTCCAATGCGGCTAATAATCTGGCTTCATTCTCTTTTTCTTGTAAGTCTTTTAATCTTTCCTGTTCCTTTTTTTGTTTTTCGTTATAATCTCGCTCTATTTTTTCATAAAGCGACTCTACTTTTCTTCCCTCTCCGCTAAAAACTCTTCCTACAGATACATAAATCATAAACCCTTCCTTTTTGTCTACCCTATTTGAACCCCATTTTGAAGTATAATAAGTTCTATAATCATAGTGTGTTACAACTACTGATATATCTTCAACATGCCCTCTATATGATCGAGACGAGTGATACCAATCATCCCCGCTTTCACTATCCCATTTAGACTCCCACACAGATACTTTTCCTGCTAGACTAAGCAATTCATCCAGTGAAAGTTGATTACTCATTTTATTTCCCTCTATATGCTTTTTCTAATCGTTTTGAGTCAATTTTTTTCATATTGAGGCATATTTTCACCATGTCCAAACTCCGACAAAACCAAAACCTCTTGAGAAAAATAGATCCTGTTGCGGCCGTTGCAATAAAACATCCACCGCTCTCCTTTTTCTATTGAAGCAGTTAAATTCGGATCCGATTGAACCGCTTCATCCAAATGTCTCTTGGCTAGTGTCAAAAACTCGTTCGCTTTCCCTCTGTTAAACAAATCAGGAACCTCACTGTCTTGACTCTCATCTTCCATAAACTTATTAATCCTAACTATAGCCTCATCAATAGCGAGCAAAGCGCTTCGTAATGATTGTTCAGCACTCATACGGCAATCTCCTTATAAAAAGGGTTAAAAAGAACAAACCAACCTATTGGCTGGCCAATTCACACATCTTACAACAATACTATATAAAAGTCAAAAACTAGACCATACCTTCCATATTTTTTAAAACATTAGTTGGATCAGTACTTTCAAATATAGCCGAGCCTACAACAGCGGAATCTACGCCCAGTTCTTTTAGTTTATTTATATTTTCCAAATTAATTCCCCCATCAACTTCTATATTCACATTCGGCATCATTTGTTTTAAGGTTTTAACTTTTTCTAAAACCGATTCATTAAATTCTTGGCCCTGGTAACCCGCATTAACGCTTAAAAATAAAACTCGGCCGGCCGATTGAACCATATCGGCATACGGCGCCCATGGCGTTTCTGTTTTAAAAGCTAAAACAATTTCCTTGCCTTTATCTGCCAGCAAATCTTTTATATTTTTAAAATTATTATTTAAAACTTCGGCTTGAACAACTATTCTGCCAACCGAATCTATAAGCCAAGGCTCTATTTTAGAATTAGAAAACGGATCATTAACCATTAAATGAATTTCTAGTTTTGATTTTAAATCCAAACCTAAAAAATCGCTTGGATTATTCCAAGTCTCTACCGGCGTAAAAAAACCATCGGAAACATCTAGTTGAATATATTCGGTTAAACCATCAACTAGTTTTAGTTTCCTTTCAATTTCTGGCCAATCTTTTTCTAGTATTGCTGGAATTATTTGCATAGATTTATATTTTAACAGCTCAATTAAGAAAACATCATCCCGAGCAACATTATGGAGAATTTTATTTTATATAAATAGAGAGGCTCCATATCGCTTGCGAGGGGTGATGTTTTCTTGGGTACAGTCTATTTAAAATTCTCTTCTTCTTTCTTTTCTATTTTATCTACTCTTCTAATATATTTATCTTCTTTAATAAATTGTGCCGATAAAAACGCTTTTAAAATTCTTTCAGCCATACTAAAATCAGTTTGATCGGCAGATAATACCAAAACATTCAAATCGTCGTTCTCGCGTCCATGCTTGGCAAACCATTCGTTAATAGCTATGCCTGCTCGCACGCCTTTGACTTTGTTAGCTGCCACTACCATACCCAAACCCGAGCCGCATATCATAACACCTAAATTCTCTATTGGGTTTTCGGAAATTTTTGTAGCAACACTAAAAGCAAAATCCGGATAATCATCTTCCGGATCAAATTTATCATTCCCCAAATCCTTAAACGGAATCTTCGCGTGCGTTAGATAGCTTTTTAGGTAATCTTTTAAGTTGTAGCCACGATGATCGGAACCAATATAAATCATACTCTTATTCTAACAAATAATAAGGAAATTTATTACTCTTGCATTTAAAATGAACTTGATATATAATGTGGAGATAGTTGGCTTCGGCCTCGCCCTTGCAAGAGGGAGAATGTAAAAAGCCGTCTGGAATATATGCACTTGCAATTAGAATAAGAAAAGTATATACTACTAACACAAATGGCCTTCGGGCTCGAGCCGCTCTGCAAAGAGCGGCTCAAACTGTTTTAGCTACTATAAAATAGACTTTATTCGTTTACGAATCTCTTCATATTGATCTTTGGATATCCGCCCCATTTTGACTAACAAACGCCTAGAATCAAACAATCGCACCTGCGAAAGTAGAGCTGTACTCACACCATCTAAAAAAGGAAATGAGTGATGATATTTACTCTCACGTTTGGCAGTTGTTAATGGAACACCTACAAAAACATTTTTACTATATTTCTTTAGAACCAAAACCGGCCGAGCAAATTTTATACCCTTACCATCTTGCTCAAATCCAATATTAACTCCAACAGCACACCACCAAATCTCGCGCTCATAAAAATACAAACTGAATTCGGAATTGTTAGCAATTTTCTTGTGTTCATTCCACCCATCAAAATCTTTTTTCATACCAATATTTTAACAGATTTTATTAAAACTTAATTATTTTGAGAAAATAAAAAGAGGCGCTCGACTTTTGCCGAACACCTCATTAAACCGTGCTGATTCAGAGCAATTACAGTGTATAGACCGCGACTCTTTTCTTCGATCGGGCCATGCCACCGAGAATTGAGAAAACATCCGCCCCCCCATTTGACCAACCATGCCTGCGCCCATAAGAACAATGGCAATAGTCTCACTGTCTGCTACCTCGATTTTGTCGAGGCACCTCATTACAGTCTCGTCTGTCTGTTTCCAACCATTGACGCCGAGCGAGTGACACACGAGAGCCCAAAAGGTTTTATCTCCTGCGTTGTGACGCAAAACTGTTCCGAGTTTGTTCTCGCCGATGTTGGCTAGTTTGGGCCAGTAGCGGGACGAGACGGCTCCCGCGAATCCGGCATCGTTGTAGCCCTCGGTGTTTACCGCGAAAACGATATACCTGTGAGGTGACTGGAACACATCGCCACGAGTGATGTTCACGATCATTGTCTCATTCCTCCTTTTTGGTTGTGAGAACAATCCTTTTTCTGATATATCCATCATAGCATATAGTCATGTATTCTGTCAATGGCAATTGGTAATGTGCACACACATATGGCGGTTTCTCCTAACATGGAGAGATGGCAATATG
>JBBTRR010000010.1:0-4795 GCA_038065095.1 Patescibacteria group bacterium | reverse complement strand
ATATATCAAAATTCCAAAAAATTGGCGTTAGAAATATGTTTTCGTTGTGATAAAAGCATTTTACATTCAGCTGAATTTGTTGCCAGTCTTGATCCAAAACGATTACCGAAGCCAACACGCCCGAAAGACCAAGCGGAAGAAGGCGAGGTTTTGATAGTTGGCTTTAAAGACCAAAACCATGAAGCTGAAATCATAGCTAAGAAAATAAAAAGCTTGATTGCCAAAGATATTAAGCCAGATCAAATCACAATTTTATTAAGAAGCGACCGTAATGGCTCATTGTCTAAGCCAATTATTGAAGCCCTGAAAAAGCAAAGCGTTGATGTGTCTTTGACGACTGATTCCGAGCTAGAAAGCAATAATGAGTATAGAATTGTTTTATCAATGATTCGTTTGCTAGTTGATCAAAACGATTGTTTAGCTTGGCGAACATTATTTCAAGTTGATAAAACAAACGGTTTGGGTGATGAGTGTATAAAAAATATATGGAATTATGCCCAAAGCAAGGGAATACGATTTAGTGTGGCTCTACAAAAAATAGCTGAATCTCCAAACGAATTACAAAAGTTTGGACAAAAAATAGCAAAATTTGTTTCCGAAATAAATGCGGCAATAATGGAACTCAAAGCAATACAAAATCCTATTGAAGCGATTACTGCGACAGTTGATAAATTTATGAGCGAAGGAGAGATTAAGGAACAAGTGAAAAAATATTTTGTTGGGATTTTGGAGAGTCAAGAAAAAGCTGATCTCGAAAGTTTAATTAAAATAGTAAGTACTTCGTCAGAATATATTGAACAAGAAACAAAAGAAAATGCAGTTAATATACTTACTATGCACCAAGCAAAAGGTTTGTCTTTTGATGTATGCTTTATAGTTGGTGCAGAAGACGAGTATATTCCAGGACGAAATACTGGAGATAAAGAGGGCGATGAAAGAAGGTTGTTGTATGTTTCCATGACAAGAGCAAGACATAAATTGTTTATAAGCTATTGCAATAAACGAATTGGACAGCAAAGACATTCGGGAAGTAATAGCGGAACAGAAAAAAGAACATTGACCAGATTTCTTAGAGATTCCAAAATTCCGATAAAACAGGTAGAATAAGGATAGAAATTTTAAATAGTCCCGCCGTCCGTCCGCCGAAAAGTTTTGGGGGCGAAACCCATGTAGTAGATAAAAATATTTTAAATGTTATAAAATAAAATTTATGAAACTACTCAATATCTTTATTTTTGGATTAGTGGTTGGTGGGGCGGGAGTATGGCTGTTTTTTAAATTTAAAAATAGAAAAAAGAAAATTGGGCTTATTGAAAAACAAAGGCGAGAAAAGGAACAAGACAAAAAGGCGATTCTAGGGATTTTGGAAACTCAAACTCCTCTTACAAATAATCATATCGAACAGCTTTTAGGGATTTCTGATGCTACCGCCACAAGGTATTTGGAGGAATTGGAAAAAGAGGGATTAGTGCGACAGGTGGGCAAGACTGGTTCGGGCGTGTATTATGAAAGACTTTAAACATCCTTACAAACATTGAGGATGTAAGGATGTTGTAAACGGCTCAACTGTGTTGAGCCGTTGTTAAAAAAAAAATTATGCGAAAATATGTTTTAATTGGCTTAATTTTTACGGGTATCAGCTCGTTTTTTGTTTGGAATCAAAATATTTCTGTTAAAACTGAATATACGACTCAAGTTGTAAAACCAACAACCCCGTTGGTTACTATTAATAAGCTAGAGATTCCAGTAGAAGTTATGCGTACTGAAGCCGAAGTTCAAAAAGGTTTGTCTGGTCGACCATATCTAGACCAAGATAAAGGTATGTTATTTATTTTTGCCAAAAGCGATATTTACCGCTTTTGGATGCCCGATATGCATTTTCCTATAGACATTATTTGGATAAATAACAATCAAGTAGTGGATATTAGTAAAAATGTGCCAATTGATTTTAATCTAGCAAACCCAAAGTTTTATTCGCCTTCAAAAAAAGCCAGTTATGTTCTAGAGGTGAACGCTGGATTTAGCAAGAAAAATAATATTAAGATAGGTGACCCGTTCAACTTCATTCAGGGTCATTCCGAAGAACGATAATGTTAAATAGCAAAATTAAAATAGAAAGAGTCAACGAAAAAGAAAAAGATACTTGGAATAGCTTTGTTATAAAAAATTACCCGCCAATAGGCGGTTTTATGGTTTCGTGGGAGTGGGGTAATTTTCAAACTGCGCTTGGGCGGAAAACAGAGCGTTTTAAAATAGTTGCTAATGATAGTGTTGTTGGTTTATTTACTTTTGTAAATTGTAAACTACCATTTAATCAATTATACGGTTATGCACCTCGTGGCCCCGCTTTAGATCTATCGTTTTTTAATACAAACGAAAAAATAGCCGAACTTTTTAAAGTTTTACAAAAATGGGCAGAAGAAAATTTTTCTATGTTTATTTTTATTCGCTTTGAACCGCCAATAAAAGAAAAATTTAAAGTCAGAAATTCTATAATCTCTTTTCCAAAATACTATGTTCAACCAAGAAAAAACCTAGCAATTAATTTAACTAAAACCGAAGAAGAGCTTTTAGCCGAATTTCATCATTCTAATAGGGCTAATGTTAGAAAAGCCGAAAAAAAGAATGTAACAGTAGAAACAAAGGAGTTTTTAAATGCCGAAGAATTAAACGAATTTTTTAACTTAGCTAAAGATACCAGCGACAGAAACGAAAGCAAACACATTTTTCCAAACATTAATTATTTTGAAATGATTCAGAAAAACGCTTCGGGTGTTATTAATGGGGAGGAAAATAAATTATCTATTTGTTTTTTTGTGGGTAGACACGAAGGTAGAGTCGGGGCCATAAATATGGTTTTATTTTTTGGTGAAACCGCCACATATTTATTTGGAGCTTCGGCTACAGTAGAACTTCCATCTAAAATAACAACATATCTGCACTGGTATGGTATAAAAGAATCAAAAAAATTAGGTTATAAATATTATGATCTGGGCGGTATAGATGAAAAACTTTGGGCTTCGCTTACCACTTTTAAACGGCGTTTTAAAGGCGAAGAATTTGAATATATAGGCAATGTAGATGCAGTTATAAAGCCTTGGTCTTATAAATTATTTAACTTAGCCAGAAAAATTAAAAAATCAATATAAAATAGATTGTTTTCTATTTTGCCAATAACTCTGATTTTATCGCCGATAAAACAGAATTAACTGCTCTATAGCATTCTTATTTAAGAATAATTGTAGAGAAAATTAAAAACGCAGAAACAGTAAATATAAAAAAAGTTAGAAGTGTATATATAACCAAATGTAACGCTTCTTTTTTTTTACCGTCTAAATACCACATAACAGGGCGACCAAATATTAATAGGCCAACAATAGAAACTGATAAAACCAAAAGAGAAAGCATTGTAATTGGGGCAATTATACTATCTGGTTTATTATTAAGCCCTAGAGCTTTTGGCACATAAAACACAAAAGATGAAATTAAAGCTATATAAAGAGTGGTTAGAGCTGCATTAATGATAGCGTATTTTTTAATCATATATAATTTTATAACCTAAATATTATTAGGTTTGTTTTAAGCCTGTGTGCCAATTGCTTCTTTAATATTTTTAAAGCCGTCTCTTTTTAAAAACTGGGCTAACTTTTTGTTTATATAGCCAATTTGTTGTGGGCCCATAAAAATCATTCCAGTAATTAGCTGTACAAGCGAAGCACCGTAAAGAATTTTTTTGTAGGCATCTTCTGGTGTAAAAACTCCACCTACACCAATAAGTAAAAACCTGTCGCCACATAATTTATATGCATAGCGAATAAGTTCGTTAGATTTTTCTTCTACAGGTTTACCACTAAAGCCACCTTTACCAGCTTTTTTAATTTCCTCACTATCAAAAGCTGGGTTAGATCTATCTTTAACTAGATTAGAAAAAATTAAACCTTTTATAAAATTAAATGGTTTTGCAGTTTCTATAAGTTCTTTAATTTCTTCTAAACTTTTTTCTAAAGGCATTTTAATAAACACGGAGCGATTAATGTTTAAAGTTTCTAATTTAGAAAGAACTTGTTTTAAACCAGAAGGGGAATCTAATTTATTTTCTAAATTTTGAATGTTTTGTAAATTAGGGCAACTAATATTTAATTCGTAATAATTAAAGTTTTTAAAATTTTCTGCATCGTAAAAACCAGTAACAAGATTTTCAACCATTGAATCAAAACTAGCATAAGGTTTATTTGTGGCACCAATACTTACACCTCTTAAGCTGTTTTTATTACTCGACATACTATTAAGAATATTTTTTACGCCTTTGTTTTTAAAACCCTTATTAACCAATAAAGATTTTGATTTTGGTAATCTACCAAGCATGGGTGGCGTATTACCAATATAAGCTTCGTGCGTAAGTGTGCCTATAGAATTAAATCCAAAACCGATACTAGGCAAAATTTCTACTAAATCGGCATTATAATCAAACCCTGCCGAAAGCCCAACAGGATTTTTAAAGTTTAAACCAGCAAGATTTTGTTCCAAAATAAAATTATCATACCGCCAAAGTTTTGCGATAAGTTTCTTTATAAAACTGTATTTTCCAAGTTTTTTGCCAAAGCTAAGTGTAGCTTCGTGGACACCATCGGCAGGAAACAAAAATATAACCTTTTTTACTATATTCCTATATAAAAATCCAGTTAATCTATACATATGTTTATATTGAAAAACCTAGTCCATTTTGGTATCATACCCCTGTATTGCGGGATCGTCTAATGGTAGGACATCGCCCTTTGAAGGCGAGTATCTTGGT
>JBBTRR010000009.1:0-35068 GCA_038065095.1 Patescibacteria group bacterium | reverse complement strand
AATTCTTAAAAGATTATCAATTAATTAAACCGCCAAATGTGTGTGCCTAAAACAAATTTTTCATACATCAAAAGCAGCTTAAACAAGCCGTTTTCTCCTATCGAAATCTCACTTCAATAGAAACTATAAGAGTTCTTTTAGATTCAAAATATGCTTTATCAAGCTTCCACAATAGCCCCATTCGTTGTCGTACCAAGCCATTACTTTTACCATATCACCACCAACAACTTTTGTGTGAGTTAAATCGGCAATGGAAGAATGAGGGTTTTTGATTATATCAGATGAAACTAATGGTTCTTCGCTAATTGTAAAAATTCCTTGCCACTTTGGTTGTTTTGCTGCTTTTCGCAAAATATCGTTAATTTCTTCGGCCGTGATTCGCCGCCCCGCAATAAAAGTTAAGTCGGCAAGGGAACCCACTAGAACCGGCACACGCACAGCTATCGCTTCAAAAATATCTTTAAGCCAAGGTTGCGAACGTATAACTGCGTCAGCGGCACCAGTGTGCGAAGGCACAATATTTTGGGCGGCGGCTCGACCACGTAAAAAATCTTTACTAGCGGGGCCATCTACCAAACCTTGTGTGGCCGTATAAGCATGTGTGGTGTTTAACATCGCTTTTCTAATTCCTGGATTGACTTGAAGTATATCCAAAACCGGCACCACCGAATTTGTAGTGCACGAAGCATCCGAAGTTATCCGACTCAAATCACGAGTTAATTTATCGTTATTGCTTCCGGGTAAGATGTGCGGAGTATTAACATCGGCGGGAGCAGTTATAACAACCCTTTTAGCACCAGCATCTAAATGAGCTTTGGCTTTTTGGGAAGTATTAAAAACTCCAGTGGATTCAATCACTATATCTATATTTAAATCTTTCCACGGCAATTTTGCTGGATCTTTTTCGCTAAAAACAAAAATATTTCGGCTATCTACAATCAGTTGATTATTACGAATCTCCACCGTTTTTTCGTATTCACCATAAACCGTATCGCGACGCAAAAGATACGCCAAATCTGCCAAATCACCAAGATCATTTATGGCAATAATTTCTATTTCTGGATTATTAAAAGCTTGGCGAAAAAACGAACGCCCAATACGCCCAAAGCCATTGATAGCTATACGCATATTTATATTATACCCCTAATGGTTCTTATTAAGATAATCAACAGCTGATAAAAGTGCGGTTACACCTTGCCCCGCCGCAATAACTATTTGTTTATAAGGAATATTAGTTACGTCCCCCGCAGCAAAAAGCCCCGCAATATTTGTTTCTCCGCGTAAATTTACTTTTATTTGTTTAGTTTCGTCTAGTTCTATACCACCAACAAGAGAGCTGTTGGGTAATTGTCCAATATGAACAAAAACACCTTTAACTTCTATCTTTTGTGTTTCGCCAACTTTATTTTTATATTCCAAAGCACTTACAAAATTTTCTCCCAAAATAGCCGAGGTCATAGCTTCATAAATAATTTCTATGTTTGATGCAGATTTAACTTTATTTATTAAAACATCTTCGCCTTTAAACGCTGGATATTTATTTATTAAATAAACCTTACTAGCAATACCCGACATCATTAAAGCCGATTCCAAAGCCGAGTTCCCTGCACCAATAGTTGCCACCACTTGCCCGGAAAAAAGAGGGCCATCGCACACAGTGCAATAAGAAACACCTTTATTACGAAATTCTTTTTCACCAGTAATATTTAGTTCTTTTGAATGCACCCCCGTGGCTACTAAAACAGTTTTAGTTTTTTCTTCAAACAAAGAACCATCTGGATTTTTTCCAAAAATTAAAAAAATATTATCTTGTTTCTTAATTTCACTAACCCACTTACCATCTTCTATAACAACTTTATTAGCTTTGGCATGTTCTTTAAATTTATCGGCCAAACTTAAACCATCGGTATGTATAATACCAGGCCAATTTTCTATCTCACCCGAAGTTGCTACTTCGCCACCAATATCGGCGCTTATTATTTTAAAATTTAAACGGCGCCGCGCAGCATATATAGAAGCCGAAAGACCAGCTGCCGAAGCGCCCACTATTACAAGGTCAAGCATGGGCTATTTATTTAAAATGCTTTTTATTTTAGATACAATTTCGTCCAAAACAAAATGAGCTTTAATCATATAATCAACCACGCCTAACGACATAGCCCGTTCAATATGCTCTTTCTCGCCTAAATTGCTTAACACCATTACCGGAATATCTTTAGTTTTAGCATCAGTTTTGATTTCCCGTAGCAGTTGAAAACCATCAGTGCCGGGCATCATTAAATCCAATAAAATAATATTGGGCGTTTGTTTGTTTAAACTTTCGTGCGCCTCGGTACCATTAGTGGCTTCAAATACATTCAAACCTTCTTTATGTAGCTTTTCCGTTAGCATTCTTCTTAAAAAAGCATCATCTTCTACCACTAAAACCACATCACCCGGCGCCGGGGCCACAATTTGTTGTTCTACTTCTGACATATTTTTATTTATTACCTATAAATTTTTTTAATCCAACATCGGCGGAGCCGCTAGCCACGGGTTCTTTTTTGGGCAAGTCAAACATAAACACACTGCCCCGTCCCACCTCTGATTTTACATCTATATTGCCACCGTGTCTAAGCACAATACTTTTAGAAATAAACAAACCCAAACCGGTGCCATTAGGCACCATCTTAACCGCGCTATCCAAACGAAAGAATTTGCTGAAAAGCTGGGGCAGGTCTCTAGCCGCTATCCCGATGCCAGTGTCGGTTACACTGATCTTTATTTTATCACTATCCTCTGCCAAACTAACAGTAACTTGCCCGCCGGCCGGCGTATAATTTATAGCATTGCCCACCAGATTTTCCAAAACCATCTGTATTTTTTCGGCATCAAATTTTACTACGCCCGAAACACCAACCGGTTTTTCAAAAGTCAACTTTATGTTTTTATTTTGGGCCACTAGGCTAAACAAAGAAACCACCATGGCCATAACTTCGGCGACATCACCTTCTTTAAAACTATACTCAAATCGCCCGCTCTCTATGCGAGAAATATCTAAAAGATCGTTGACCAGCTTGATAATGTTTTCGTTAGTTTCGTAGATCGATTTGATATATTCCTTTTGCGCCGGAACAAGCTCGCCCGCATCACCGTTTAACAAAAATTTAAGCGCCCATTTTATGGCCGAAAGGGGCGTGCGCAATTGATGCGCCGCCACGGTAATAAAATACGTTTTGGCTTCGTCCATCAAGCGCAACTGTTCAGAAAACTGGTTACGTTCAAAATCCCGCCTGATTAACGTTTTGGCTGTTTTGTCTAGTTCCTGAATCTGTTCTTGAAGCTGCCATCTGATTTTAGAAAGTTCGGCCGATCGGACCAAAACCATAACTACTACAAGCAAAGACAGACCGACAATAAAATAAAAATGATATTCCGGCGGTAATGACTTAAACTTAAATAAAATCTCATTCCACTGTTCGTTTAAAAATGACATAACTATTCTCCCACCACCAATAAGGTCATGGTTTCATTGTGAAAATAAGCTGGGGTATTTTTTTTACCAAGCAGGGGACCAATCTCACCATAGGTGTAAAAGCCTAACATAGGCACCTCGGCGCCGATGGCTTTTTGCACGATTTGGTTTTCTTCGTGGCATCTTAAGCCCAAAAGTTTATTGCGAGCCATGCAGTTAAACATAAGTATAAAAGCTGGATTACGCCCCTCCAGTTGCCCACGAGCCATTTCGGCCGCCCATTTAGCCGCGTCAATAGCTTTATCTTTATCTCCGATCATCAACCGCACCGTAGCGCCTTCGGGTATAGCCGCGGCCATGGAGATTTCGCCTTTTTCGTTGGCTATCACCGGGTCGCGGATCAACAATTCGTCACTGCCCTCTACCGCTATACCTATAGGATAGGTATAGGCCATGCGAGCCAAGGGTTCTTTAACCAATTCCGAAGCTTCCTTGCCAAAATAATCCTCGTAAAGTTTTAAAGCCGGTTGGCCGTCTAATTCTTGAATCCAAACTCCATTGGCTTTGGTAACTTTCACCGGCAAGCCCACCGGCGTCCAGCCGTGGCGAATACCAAAACCGTAAGAAAAATCACCGTAAAACCCAACAGCCACTACGGTATCCGTCACCACTTTATCGTTATAATATTCATAAGTTTTTTTAAATAGATAATCATCGCCAGCCGAACCGCCTATCATGGGCGCGTCGGCGCCCAGCACCGATCTTGCTCCCTCCACCACTGCCGAACCGTTGGCCGCCATGCCGTCCACTATCAAAATTAAAAGGTTGGGTTTTTGGCCACCTTTATTTTTTATTAAATCTTCCACCGCCATCGCCCCCGCCTTAGAACTATCGGCCTGCACATTAGCGCCAATGCCCGTGGCAAAAGAAATCTGATCGGAAGCAACGGCCATAACGTTAACCGAATCAAAATTAGTAACCCACGAAGTTATTTCGCCCGCCGCACTGCCACCGACAATCAGCGCACTAGGGAAAACCGATTTAAGGCCGGCTAAAACATCTTCTTGATTATACTGAATAGAAGAAAACGCGAAAACAATATTGGGCTGGCTCCCACCCAACTTGCCTAGCGCCTCCACGCCCGCATCGGACGCGGCTTTTTTATGATCGCTTAAATTTTGGTTAATGCCCACGCCAGCTTTGACCATACTAATGTTATCTGCGAGCTGGGCGAGTAGTTACAACTTGTTACCAATCGCTTTGCTCTTGAACAAATATTTACTTAATGCCTAATAATTGACTAATCTTGCCCCTATCAAACCCAATTACAATTTTACCATCTATTTCGGTTACTGGCACACCCAATTGACCAGTTTTTTGTATCATTTCTTCTCGGGCTTTGGTATCGGAAAAAACGTCTAAATCTTGAAACTCTATGCCATGCTCTTTTAAAAATTCTTTTTCAGCATGGCAAAACGCACAAGTTGGAGTTGAATAAATTTTTACATTCATATTTAGATTATAAAGGGTAAATAACTCTTAAGTCCAATTTAACGATTAAGATATTTAGCTTTTGCTAAACTATGCTCCTCAAATGTAGTGGAAAAAATAGTAACCTTATCGGAACTCCTTGAAAGATAGTATAAATAATTACTTTTTTCTGGGTATACAGCCGCGGCTAATGAAATTAAACCCGGATTAGAAATAGGCGTAGGTGGCAATGCTTTGTTTTTATACGTATTATATAAAGAATTTAAAGTATCAATATCCGATCTTTTAATTGGTCGTCCTAATTCGTAAACCAAAGAAGCATCAACCTGAAGTGGCATACCTATGCTTAACCTTTTCCATAATACACCAGAAGCTAAAAACATATCACTTGGAATAACCTCTTCTTCTAAAATAGATGCCATTTTTAAAACATCATAAAAATTTTCCCCAGAAACTTTTCTTATATCTTTGGTTTTTGAATCAAATCTGTTTAACATTTTTATAGCAATTTCTTCTGCATTAGCATCTTTAGAAAATCTATAAGTATCGGGAAATAAAAAACCTTCCAAGGTATTATTTTTAGGAGGGACTAATTTTAACCAATCAAAAGTATCTTCTAAAGAAGAAGCTTTTATACCTCTTATGTCGCTCGCGTCTTTAAAACCAGATTTTTCCAATCTATCAATTATTCCACCTAAAGTTAAACCTTCTGGAATAGTAACTACAACATCATTATAACCAAAAAGAGCTTCGCCCTTTTCTATCCTTGATAAAATTTGACGCAAATTTAAACCTGGATCGAAAACATATTGACCTGCTTTTAAGGCAGAATGAGTACCTCTTAATATAGAAGACAGGATAAAAGAAATTTTACTTTTTATTATTCCAGCAGCTTCCAAGTTACCAGCAATTTCTAATAAATTTTCTCCTTTTATAATAGCTATTTCTTTTTTACCATCTAAAAACTGTGGCGAAATAGTTTTAGAGATTATATAAAAAGAAAAAAGAGTTAATACAGTTAACCCTAAAACTATCAGCTTGGTAAATTTTAAGTTTTTAAACATTAAGAAGAAACAAGGGGTTTAAGACCAACATGTTTTTCGACTCGGTTTACTCTATCTTTGATTTTTTCTACCTCCTTTTCTTGTCTAGAATGACTATGGGTATGCATAGTCTGTTCGGTTAAAAACGTATCAAGCTTTTTAACCAATTTGTCATTACTGTTCAAAATTTCATTTTTAAATTCCACAAGCTCCGCTTTGGTTGTAAACTCCTTTAAATCTTCCTTGGTGGCAAAAATCTTTAGCATTTCTTCTTTGGTAGCAAATCTCTTCAGATCCTCTTTCGTGGCAAATTGTTTCAGATCTTTTTTTGTAGCAAAAACCTCGCTGGCCATTACAAGGTATTCTTGAAAATCTTTGTGGGTTACTTTTTTATTGAGTTCTTTGTCTTTCGGTTTAGGCATGGAAATATTTGTGAGAATATCTAATGACCTTATTGTATCAGCAAAGAAGATTTGGGATCAATGGAGAATGGTAATGGAGAAATTACCTAAACAGAAATAATGACTATTTTTTATGTTTAGCTTGAAACTCTTTAACACCCTTAAGCCAACCACCTATAAAATAGGCCTCTGGAACAAATGTATCTATCACTACCCATTCATACTTTTCATGATTTTTTCCAAGATTTATTTCGCCTCCCAAATATCTTGCTGTATAACCAATAGCAAAAATCCTTTTCTTTTCTCGTTCACCAGAAGCTAATATTTCATCGCGTTCATGACGCATAAAAACAGCGGGGTCACCAAGCTCATAACGAATGTTATCGCCCAATTCTTCTTTAATTTTTCTTTCTGCCACCACTTCAAGTGGAACTTCAAAATCGTTTTGCTTTAATCTTCCACCTGGAATATCCCAATCACCAAAACAATCCTTGGCTATAAATAATTTATCATCGTCCTTAATTAAAAATATTTTTACAGCCACAAAATATATATCTTTATTTTCCATAATCTTTTTGAATTATATTTTATATGTAGAAAAGAAAAGAGAAACTCTCTCTAGAATCTAGAGAAATTTGGCAGGGGTGGAGGGAATCGAACCCACGTTATCGGTTTTGGAGACCGACGTTCTACCACTGAACTACACCCCTAATTATCAAGATTTAACCTTGATAATAAAACTACTTAGTTTCCTTGTGTGGTGTTTGTTTTCTGCACCATTTGCAACGCTTTTTAAGCTCTATCTTTTTTGTAACTTTCTTTTTATTCTTTCTTGTCCAATAATTAACACGCTTACAAACTGTACAAGCTAATTTTATTAAACTTTCTTGACTCATAATTTTAATTTACTTTAATCCATCTTCCGACCGTTTGATTATATTCAAAAATATCCTGTGGCTTATCTTTTAATGTATCCTCTCCTGCTTTCACAGTATAACCCAAAGGACCTGGCTCAAAAAATCCTATAATTTTGTAATCTGGCGTAGAGCCAACTTTCTTTTCGAGCGAAAGTAAAAAAGCCCTAGCTATATGCCCATCTTCGTATTCAATATAGACATTCTTATCATCTACAAAACGAAACCTACTTACATGCCAGCTACCGCCTAACACCGCCTTTTCTGGTGAAACTTCATTTATTTTATCAGTAAAAAAACTAATAACTTCATTTCGGTTTAAAGAATAATCACTACTGTTTGCTTGATTAAAAACTAAATAACCAACAAAAAATACAAAAATACAAAAGGAACCTAATAGTACAGCATTTGTTGTATTAAATTTCTTGATCATGAGCCGTTGGTCGGGATTGAACCGACGACCTACTCCTTACCATGGAGTTGCTCTACCACTGAGCTACAACGGCCAACTGTGCGGCGGGTAGGATTCCGCTTTGCTAGAACCTGTCGTCCTTCATTAACATTCAGGACTCTTTAAAACCCCTCGGTTTTAACACCTGCCTGCCGGCAGGCAGGTTTCCGCCACGGGAAACTACCGTTTCCCGACCCCTTCCCATGTTCGAATCTCTAATCTCATAAAATAAACTCCCCCATCTAAAGATGGGTAACTTTATTGTGCGGCGGGTAGGATTCGAACCTACGTAGGCGCAAGGCCGAGAGATTTACAGTCTCTTGTAATTGACCACTCTACCACCGCCGCATTTATTTGTTTTCAAAATACCTTTATAAAACAAACCCTTAAATTAACCGAATCACTTCGGCCCGAGGCCGACCAGCCTTGGGCTGGCTACCACCGCCGCGTATAATATTCAATCTACTGTGAGCCACCTCTCGGATTTGAACCGAGGACCTTCACTTTACAAAAGTGTTGCTCTACCGCTGAGCTAAGGTGGCATTATTACTTAGTAATCAAAAAATAGAAACGAACAATGTAATCCGCCTTAATATGGTATCAAAGCTGCGGAGAGTCCGCAATTATCCCTTTTTAACCTTTAGTTTTCTAGCCTTTTGTTTAGATGCTTTAACTTCGGCAATTGGTGCGCTAGTTAAAACAGGTTTTAATTCATTTACAAGTCTATGCAAACCAGTACCTTCCTTATGAACCACTCCACCCATTTCTAATAACTTAGTTACAATAACTTTATCTTTAGAACCCAGCTTAACCGCCGTTTTAAAAGCCTGCATGGCTTCAATTGGTTTATTGTTTTCTAAATACAACCAACCTAAACGCTTATAAGCCGAAACATCTTTGGCATTATAAGACAACTGATTTATAAGTTGTTGTTCCTGTTTTTCAAAAGATGTTAAAGGTTCTAATTCTATCTTTAGTTCTTCTTTTTTAACACCAAAAGGCGGTTCTGGTTTTCTTATGCTTACTATTCCTTCTTCATCGGCAACTGAAGTTAACTCAACTTTAAACAATCGGTCTTCCGTACTATTAGATTCTTCTTTGGTAAAAACTGACAAAGTAGATTCCTGAATATTTGTTTTATGATGTTTGATTTCGTTAAGAAGCCTAGAGAAAAAATTATCTGTTTTTAAAGAAGTTATTTTAAGTTTATAAACTAATTTAGTAGATAAATTTAAAGCCGTATGTTTTGATTTCAAAGAAAAAGACGCCAATACTTTTTCATAAAAAGCTGGTCCGAATTCAGTATTGGAAATAGCATTATCTAGTTCGGAAATTTCCTTGGGTATTTTTTTATAAACTACCCTACCTGCTAACACCATACCGGCAACCACTAATAATGATGGGATAATTATAAGCATAAAAGTAGTTAGCTTCTTAGCTTTCTAATAAGCTAATATCTAAAAAACTAGAAAGCTAGATTTGAAACCTAGAAAATTTACCAATCTTAATATTTTCACCAATTACCAAAATCTTAGAATTGAGATAGGCTTCGATTGTTAATTCTGGGTTTTTAATAAAAGACGAAACCAGAAGTTCTTCATTATTTTGCGGATCCATAGCTACAATCTGCATGGCGATATCATGAGCCAGTTCTTTAAAAATTTGGTTTCTGGCCACAAAATCTGTTTCACACAAAACCTCCACCAAAGCCCCGCTTCGGCCATTGGTGTGAATATAAGGTTCAATTAAACCCGCGTTAGTGTTTCTAGCAGATTTTTTTTCTGCAGTTTTTACACCTTGTTCCTTTAAAAAATCTTGAGCTTTATCTATATCGCCCCCAGCATTTTCTAAAGCTCTTTTGCAATCCATCATAGATGCACCAGTTAGGTCGCGTAATTTTTTTACTTGAGAACTATCTATCATGCCAAATTTATTTAAGAGCGAAGCGATTAACTATTAAATTTGAGCACCCTGAGCGTAGTCGAAGGGTGAATCTTTGAATACAAGAACCTCCACTCTTTTTAGTTCTTAGACAAAGATTTTAATTCTTGTTTTATTGTACCAAGTATCAACCCTAAAGACGACAGAGAGTCGTTATTAGCAGGAATTGGATAATCTATTAAAGATGGATCAGCGCTGGTATCTACTATACCAACCACTTTAACACCCATTCTTTTTGCTTCCAAAACAGCATACTCTTCGGCATTGGCATCTGTAATAAAAATAACTTGTGGTAATGTTTGAAGATTTTTAACCCCGCCCATATCTTTTTCCATTTTAACCAAACGGCGCTCAAAATTTAACCTTTCTTTTTTAGTATATTTACTTAAATCGCCGCTTTTTAATTTTTCCTCTAAATCTTTAAAATACTTTAATCTTTCTTTAATAATTTTAAAGTTTGTAAATAAACCTCCAATCCACCTACCACAAACATAAGGCATACTAAGTTCTTTAGCCATTTCGGTAATCATTTCTTTGGTTTGGATCCTGGCACCAACAAACAAAATAGTGCCTCCGCTTTTTATGGTTTCGGTTAAAAACTTAATAGCTTCATCAAGCTTTTCAACTGTTTTGGTAACATCTATAATATGTAAGCTATTACGAACACCAAAAACAAATGGAGCCATCTTAGGGTTCCATTTAGACTTTTTATGGCCAATATGAGCACCGGCCTGCATCAAATCTTGAGCTGTAATCATTGTTAGCAAAGCAACATTAACAAAAAGAATGGCTGTTGTCAAAACATATCCAATCTGCTACCCTATCTTAGTATGAAAATAGACATCCATCCTAAATACTTTCCAACATCTAAGGTAAAATGCGCCTGTGGCAATACCTATATTGTGGGCTCAACCAAAGAGAATACCGAGGTTGAAATTTGTAATGTCTGCCATCCTTTCTTTACTGGTAAAGAAAGATTAGTAGACTCTGCTGGCCGTGTAGAAAAATTCAAAGCCAGACTCTCTAAAAAAGACAAAGCTCCTGTTGTTAAAAAAGAAAGAAAAACCTCCAAGAAATAACTGTCATCACTTATCCAAATAAAGCAAGTTTAAGCGACTTCAGGGAGGATTGTTTTATAAGATAGGGAGGGTGAAAGTGAAGCGATTAACCTTACTTGGGCAAGGTTAATCCCCTGTAGGAGCGATAACTTGCTTTATTTATTTTCAAAAATGGAATCCTCCTCTGTAATTATTGAAATTAGGCCTGGCGCCGGTGGCGATGAAGCCGCTCTTTTTAGTAGCGAGCTTTTTAAAATGTATAAGAACTACGCCGCTAAAAAAGGTTTATCGGTAACAGTTTTAGATTCTTCTGTAACCTCTATAGGTGGAATTAAAGATATCTCTTTCGAAATATCTGGTCCTGGAACTTATAACTACTACAAACAAGAAGCTGGCGTACACCGTGTTCAACGTGTACCAAAAACAGAAAAAAGCGGAAGAGTGCACACTTCTACAGTTTCGGTAGCAGTGCTTAAAAAAGCTAGCGAAAAAGATGTTCAAATTAATTCTAGCGATTTACGCATAGAATTTTTTCGTTCTTCTGGCCCAGGCGGGCAAAATGTTAACAAACGCGAAACCGCCGTAAGAATAATACACATCCCAACCGGAACTGTGGTAACTGCTCAAACCGAACGTGGTCAAGAATCTAACAAACAAGCCGCTATGTCTATTTTAAGAAGTAGAGTTTTAGAAGAAAGAGAAAAAAAAGAAGGCTTAAAAATGCAAAGCGAACGCCGAACCCAAATAGGCACTGCCGACCGTTCCGAAAAAATCCGTACCTATAATTTCCCTCAAGACAGAATCACCGATCATAGAATTAAAAAAAGTTGGAGCCAAATAGATAAAATCTTGGACGGCAATATGGATCCGATTATAAAAGGCTTCTCTAAAGAAGAAAATAAAAATACCTCGGCCTAAACCGGGGTATTGTTTTTTATAATTGTTGATAGTCAGTAATTTATGCTATAGCATTTTTTAGTGACTTAAGAGAGTTCACAGAAATAGATTCCAAAAGACGCAGAGTCTCAATACTTCTTAGTGTTTCTAAAAAACCTTCAAAACTAAATTTACCACCCGAATGCAGTATGATCTGCATTTCTTGACCAATACTGAGGAAACACTTAGCTTCGTTATGGTCATGGCAGACACACTGACAACCAGTTAGAATCAATATATCGTGAACTGCTTCTTGCCAAAAAGGAAAAGTTGCACTTTCTAATTCTTCTGGTGGAACAGTAAAAACTTGCCCTGTAGCCAATTCCAAAGCTTCTCTATATATTTTTTCCTCTGAAGCCTTCATTTGATCTCCCCTTTTTTTGTTTAAAGAACTTCTTTATTGAAGGTAGAAGTATAATATATTAGCTAGCATTTGTAAATAGTTAGATAAGACCCAACAATATTGTAATCCTTCGACTGGCTCAGGATATTTGTTCAACACTAAGTGTTGAACAAATAAAAAACCCCGACACCGTAGTGTCGGGGGGAACAGGAAGGATGTTTTTGTCCTTTGCCTGCTCACTTTATAAAACCTTCAAAGAAAGAAGGCGGAGGGTCCGTGTAGAAACCTCCTTCGGTGCCTTGCGAGAACTATCGAGAGCTCTATATCCCGAGTCAGGGTGTTTCAAAAATTAATCTCGCTCGCAAAGGGCCAACATACGCTGGACTCAATGTATCGATGTACACTGAGATCGAGTTGCACTCGACAGGCCTCCATCATAGACCTAACGCGGAACCAGGCGGTATCGAACCACCGATCCAAAGGTCTAAACGCATATCGTTGAGGTGTCCTTACGAACACCTCCGCCATCCTTTTTAGAACGCGACGCAGGACGAAGATCAGGGTTTCGTAAGACCTGCCTATGTGGCAGGTACCTTATTGAACCCTCGCCCTATCTTAGATTGTGCTGAAAATAAACGCCAGTCCGAGGCATTGTAGTCCTCCATTGGCAGTTAAGTTCGACAGGTGTGGAAGCACTCAACACAAATTCCGGCTTGTTCCGAAATATGCATTAAGAGCTTTGAAACCGAGAACCCTTCGACGCTTCCCTAAGGAAGCTCCAGCTTCTCGGTTCGGTCGGGGTCGTGCGGGACTACCCGGCGGACATGCGGTCCGTTGCGGGCGCCAGCGGGCCGGCGGCCAGGGTGGTGATCAGCGCGAAATAGATTTTCAGAGTGTACGTGTGCACGAACGGCGTTCCGCGAATCTTTCCCATATTGTACCTTCCTTTCTTTCTTTTGAAAATTAATGAACTATGATCAGTTAGGGATCCTCGGGGAGGAAACCACTAACGATCAATGATGTTTCCAGTATAGCACAACCAAAAACCCTGTCAAGCCCTACCACATAAAAATCGTCAATATCGCCTAAAAACCGCATAAACACTTAGTTTTCGCTACTCTTAAGATTCAAGGTCAGACCTTCCCCCTTCGCTCAGAAGCTTCGGAGGGACAAGTAAAAACTTCTCCAAGGTCTGACCTTTGTATTTATTCGTATATTAGTTTTGAAGCTATATTTGCAAGAATAATTATCTTTTTAGTAACTCAAAAAACACCGAGTTTGGAATATCCACCCTACCTCTTTCTTTCATTTTTTTCTTACCCTTCTTTTGCTTTTCTCTAAGCTTCATTTTGCGTGTAATATCGCCTCCATACATATGGCTAGTTACATCTTTTTTTAAAGCTGCAATATTTTCGCGAGCAATTATTTTTCCGCCAATGGCCGCTTGCAAAGTTACTTCGAACCACTGTCTTGGTAAAAGCTCTTTTAATCTTTCTACAATTCTTTTGCCTTCATCTTGAGCTTGATCAGTTGGCACAATTCGACTTAGAGCATCTACAATCTCACTGGCTACTAAAATATCTAATTTAATTAAATCTCCTTTCCTAAGTTCTAAAAATTCATAACTTAGCGAAGCATAGCCCGAAGAAATACTTTTTAATTTATCGTGAAAATCTACAATAATTTCGGCTAGTGGTATTTCGTAAAAAATTTCTACCCTGTCTTCCGAAATATATTCAGTATGTTTTGACACGCCTCTACGATACGATAAAAGTTCCAAAATTCCACCAATATATTTTGAAGGTGAAAGCAAAGTTAAAGAAACCCAAGGTTCACGAATTTCTAAATACCTGTCGGAAGTTGGTAAATCGGCGACCGAGAAAATATTTTGAATTTCTCCGTTTCTTAATATAATTTCGTAACTAACCGAAGGTGTAGTAGTTATTAAAGAAAGATTATATTCGCGTTCCAAGCGTTCCAAAACAATTTCCATATGAAGCGATCCCAAAAATCCACATCTAAAACCTCGGCCCAAAACTTCTTGTGAATCTAGTTCGAAAGTTAAAGCCGCATCGGAAAGTTTAAGCTTAAGCAGAGCATCTTTTAAGTTGGTAAAATCTCCACCATCTCTAGGAAACAAACTTGCAAAAACAACTGGGCGAGGTTCTTTGTAACCCTCCAGTGCTAGTTCTTTGAGATCTAAATTTTGAGATATAGGATCCAAGATTATCGCCGTGTCTCCTACTCTTATAAGCGAAGGATCTTTTAATCCAGTAGCAATAAAACCCATTTCCCCTTCTTTGATTTCTTTTTGAACAGAAAGCTGTGGTTTAAAATGCCCCACCTCCATAATCTCTGCTTCTTTATTTTGAGCAATTAGTTTTATTTTTTGACCCGCTTTAAAACTGCCATTAAAAACACGCACATACGCTAAAACGCCTTTATAAGAATCGTAAGTGGAATCAAAAATAAGCGCGCGACTTATTTCTGAAGGCCATTCCTTCAGATGCGGCAGTGGAATTTTTTCTATAACCGTATCTAAAAGCTTATCTACGTTAGTGCCATCTTTAGCTGATATTTTAAAAATTTCGACATCATGGCCTAAAAGATTTTTTAATTCTTCTTCTATTTCTTCGGGACGCGCATTGGGTAAATCTATTTTATTTACCGCCGCAATTATAACTTTATTTTGTTTTTGAGCTTGGCCTAAATGCGCTAAAGTTTGCGCCTGTATACCCTTAGTTCCATCTACTAATAAAATAACACCTTCCACTGCAGCGAGCGAGCGAGAAACTTCGTAAGAAAAATCTACATGCCCTGGCGTGTCTATTAAATTTAAAATGTAACCATTGTATTCCATTCGCACCGGCTGCATTTTAATAGTTATGCCACGCTCTTGTTCTAAATCCATCATATCTAAATACTGCGAATGCATTTGGCGCACTTCTACCGTTTTAGTTAACTCTAAAAGCCTATCGGCTAAAGTAGATTTGCCGTGGTCAATATGAGCAATTATAGAAAAATTTCTTATGTTTTTAGTTGCATCCATTTTTGATAATTGAGAATTGAAAATTTCAACTTTGATGTGTTTCTTCATCTAAATTAGGCAAAATAATTCTCTGCCTAAATTTAATTTTTTCGACAGCAAACCTATATTCTTCTACACCAGAAAAACCTAAAACTAAAAAATATACTATTAAACCTACTAACCCTGCCAAGCCACCTTGGATTATTAAATGTAAAACTTTGTGTGTGTCTATAAATCTATCTAAAAAATAAAGTGTGTAATGAGCCAAAAAACCAGCCACAACCGAACCTAGTACAAAAATAGAAACTGGTTTTAACAAAGCTTTTATAGATATAGTTTTGATTTTCTTAGCTAGAATAGCAAATAAAACTACAGTATTAAATATAGAAGCAATACTCATAGCCAAAGCTAAGGCTGGCACATCCATAATTGGCCCCAAAAATAAAGCGATAGCCACACTTATTAAAACGCCAAACAATAAAACCCAAAATGTAGTTTTAGCGTCTTCCAAAGCAAAAAAAGCTCTAAGAACTATTGCCAGTATTCCCTGAAAAACAAGACCTATCAGAAAAAGACCCAAAGTTTGTATAGTTAAAATAGTATCTAGCCAATCAAACTGGCCGTAGCCCAAAGTTAAACGAACTATTTGGGCACGCAGAACAAAAAATAAAGTGGCCGAAGGAATCATTATAAATAGAAGTTGACGCAAAGTTCTTATAAAAATAAGAGAAAATTCTTCGAATCTTTTTTTAGATATTTCGCTAGCAAAAATTGGAAAAACCGCCACACCCAACGGCACCGCCACTACACCTAAAATTAAACCGTTTAAATCATTAGCAAAATTAAAAATAGAAACCCTGCCCGAACCCAAGAAAGAAGCTACGCCGGCCAAAACTACTAAATTAAGCTGAGACAAAATTAAACTTAAAGAGCGTGGAATAATTATATGAAACATATCTTTTAAAGAATTTTCCTTAAAAGAAAATGCTGGTTTATAACTAAACCCGCTATGTTTAGCTGCGGGATACTGAACCAACATATGCATTACCGCACCTAAAACCACACCCCAAGCTAAACCGATCGGCCCAAATTTTTGCGCAAAAAATAAAATACCAATAATTATTCCAATATTATAAAAAATTGGGGCCAATGCATAAGCTAAAAACCTATGGGTAGATTGCAATATTCCCGAAAACACAACAGAAACCCCTAAAAACATTGGCTGCAAAAACATTACACGGCTTAATTTTACCGCCAAGTTTAATTTTTCACCTTCAAAACCTGGAGCAATCAATTTTAAAATCCACGGCGCAGCTACAAAAAACAAAGCTCCAAAAACAGCAAAAATTAAAAGTGTAACGCTTAAAATATCACTCGCCAGTTTCCAAGCACGCTCGGCATTTTCGTTTTTAATTTTTATAAAAACTGGCACAAAGCCAGCCGAAAAAGCTCCAAAAAATAAAAGATTAAAGAAGAAATCGGGCAATCTAAAAGCTAAAAAATAAGCGTCGAGTACATCGCCTGCGCCAAAGTAATAAGCCAGTAAGGCGTTTCTGCCAAAGCCAAGCAAACGGCTCAAAAGACCAGCCAAAGCCAATATGCTTGCCGCTGCCAAAACCCCCTTGGTTTTTTGGCTTAAAAAGCCGTTAAATCTGTCTAAAGCCATTGCTATTAGATATTAGCATAAATAAAGAATACAAATAAAAAAGACTCCAATTTAATATTAGGGTCTGAAATACAGAAAAATCTATTTACCAAATAGAAACGAAGAGGTTAAATTTAAATCCTGAGAAATATTGCCTTGGTATTCACCCATGTTTTCGGTAACAAAACCGTTGGGCGCAAGCGAAGTTATTTTTACACCTTCTTGTGGCGTAACCACATACCTAAATGGAGTATTTTCTTTTTGGCTTGGACGGATAATTTTTAAACCATAACTACCACTACCATCAGAGCGCGAGATTTTTGTACCCGAAATATATTCTAAGCTAATGGTGTTTCTTTCATTTCTTTTTAATTTAACCCAGCCACCAATAACACTATCATCACCTTCTTCAAATAAATCTATATCGCTAAATTTAGAATCAGCTGATTCTTTAATTCTTTTATCCGATGAAAAACCATTAGCTGAATAATTAAATTCTGGAATTTTTTCTTTAGCTGAAAACCCTTCAGCTTTTAAAAGTTGAAAACCTTTTGGTAAATATATTTTTAAATAATTTAAGGATTCGTCACCAATATTTTGACGCATCATCAAGTTAAGCTTGACCATAACTGAACCATCTTGAAATATTTGAGTTCTATATTCAGCCAGTTCTAAATTTAAAGCTTCACCTTTTATACTAGCCCAAGAAACACCTAATAAATCCTTACCGCTGGCTTCACTAGTCTTAGTTGACCAACCTGAACCTTCGACAAAATTTTCTAAATTTAAATCTTTAAAATAAAGCTGAACAGCGTGAGAATTTAAACCTTCGCTTAAAATATTAGACAAAGATACCCAGCGACCAGCGGGTTTACGACTAAAAGAATCGTAAAAACTATAAAACCAACTTGTGGAAGAAGTATCAAGAGTTAGACTTTCTTTAAAACTTAAGTCTTTTAAAAAATTTTCACTTACAGCCATAACACCATCTATTTTTTTATTGGTTGTATTTTCAAAAAAATTTACAATGGTTTTCGCTGATTCTTTGAAGTCCATAAACCAAAAAGATTGTGAGGGCAACCAAGAAGTACTAGCCATTTTAATTGGATCTGGCGGAACTACTTTCAAATTAAATGCCGCATCTAGTTCGGAAAATTTACCCGAAACCACGGTTTCTACACCCTCTTTGCTAGTATGAACAACTACATAATTTTTAGGTTCGCCCCCACCAGGCCAAGAACGATCTTGATTTAAAACCACAATTAAATAATTTTTATCTGGTAAAAAAATCTGATTCCAAAAAGTAAGTATGGAAGTGTAATTAGAAAACTCCGAACTTAGTCTGATCAAATTTTTATTGGTGGAACTTAGAGTGTTTAAGGCAATTTTAACTTTATTCAAATCTTCTACATTGGCTATAGAAAAAACTCCGCCGCCAGATTTCTTTTTAAAAATATTAAACCAAGAAAAATCAGAATTTTTTTGTAAAAAACCCTCAATATTATCGCTTAATTCTTTACCTAAACCCACTACTTTTATTTGAGAATTAAATTCAGCCAAGTGTGGAAAAATATCACTTTCTTTTGAATTTACTAAAGTAAAGCTAGAGGTACTTAACAATTTAGAATTAACACCACCAAAAGCTGTTTTAACTAAACCTTCTCCACCAGAAACAAAGTTAGCTAAGAATGAATTTTCTGAAAATAGAAAATATCCAAAAAAAACGGATATTGAAAATAAAGATATCGAAAATAAAAAAGTTTTTAATCCAATACCGTCTCTTTTTTTAGGTAATTCCATCCTCAACGTATTACCTTTAAAATCATTTTTGTTTTCGGAATATTTTCTAAGCTCTAAAATTTTAGCGGGCGCCGCTAAACTTACTTGAAACCAATCGCTTTCTGCTCTATATTTATCGGTTAAATCTTTTTTTACTGTTAAATTTGTGGGTAAAAAATGCTCTTCTTCGTTGTCATCGAAATTATTATTAAAATCTTGTTTAGGTGTAATATGAATTTTTAAATTACCATCATCAAAATCTTTATTTAAAAAAGATGAACTTACAAGATGTATCGGCGTTGAGCGAGAAGTAGAAGACATTTCATTTATTCTTTTTGAAAGCACCTCATCTTTGGTATATATACTTTCTAATTCCGCCAAAATTTCTTTACGAACATCTTCTTGTGTTTTTACTTCTTTTTTTAATATAGGAACAGTATAATTTTTATTAACAAAAAAACTTACTCTTTCTGGGGTAAAAATAGCCTGGCTTAAAGGATCAATACTGCTGGCTTGAACAGCAATATTTGTTTCTGGTAAGACGTTATCTAGCAAACTAAATTCTGGAACATCTTCTTCTGTTTTATATTCTTCTTCGTAAGAATCTTTTTCCCAAACTTTAGAAGCAATTTTTTTAGCTTTAAAACGTCCAAATCTAGTTGGCTTAATAGATCGGCGTGGTGGAATTTTATTAGGGTCTATAAAAACAAAATCTGAACTCATTTGGTGAGCAAAATAAAAGAAATATACACTAAGTTTATCAGTAACGCCTTAATAAAAACAATACCCAGCTTGCCTAGAAAGCTGGGTATTGTTATGCCACGTTTTACGTGGGTCAAGAAAGTCATAAGCCGAATTCTGTTCCAATTTTGTTTGAGCAATAGCGAAATTACAAAATTGAGAACCCTGCGAAGCTCGTTAGAGCGAAGTAGGGTGTCCGCCTTCGCTAAAGCTACGGCGGATCTCAATTTTTTATCTGTTCACTACGCTCACAGAAAAAATTGGAGATAATCATCTGTCTGGGATTGTTATTACTAACAACCTCTGGCGACTCTTCCTCGATAATTTAGATTATCGGGACACGGTCTTGCACCAAGTGGGGTTTACAACTACTTAGTATCGCTACTAAATAGAATCGCGTTTGACACGACACTTTTCACCTTTTGCCGATTACGTTCAAATCTTCAGAAGATTTGACTACGGAACCGAGCATCCGCCGAAGCTTTAGCGAAGGCGGAAACCCTTTCCACGTAAACCGACTAGTATAGTCTCTGTTGCATAGGCTCACGGAATCAGCTGTGATCAATGAACCTATATCCCGTAAAGGACACTTTCCCTAGGCTTGGATCCAATATTCATTAGATCTGCTCCTGGTTGCATTTCGCAACCACTTTTATATCTGATTTTGGAATCAGATGGTGTTCGGACTTTCCTCAATTCACTTTTAAATGAACCGCGATTACCTCACTTTCTTGACATTTTGATGATACTTTAAAAAATACGCCTCGTCAATCTTTTGTTTATGAAGAACTCAAGTTTTCTACCCATTCTTTCTCAACATAAAATAAACGATCGTTTCTTAAATTTGAGATAAAAAAATATTATAATATTCCTAAAGTGCCTTTCTTCTGTATGCTAATTATATGTACCTTATTTTCAAGCCTCATATCTTCTAAAGATTTTACAAAATCTTCTGGCAAAGGCGAATAACCAAGCCAAACACTTCTTTGAAGTTGTTGATAATTACAAGCTACTAATTCGCTTCTAATTAAATTCCTTTTTCTTTTATCTACTTCAGGAATATCATAAATCACTAAACGTGGCATACCATCTGCTTTAACTGGTTTCATATAACGAATATATGCTTTAATCTTTTCTTTACCCTTAGATGTAACCAGCCAAAAGGCTCTTTTTCTACTGCCATTTCTTTTTATTAAACCATCATGACTTAACTTAGACAAAATAGAAGAAAAGCTTGGCCTAGAAAATTCATAATTCTGTGGCAACCCCAAAATACTACGCCAAAGCCTGCCCTCGGCACGGTTTTTAGGAAACAACCCCTCTAGAGCAATTTCGCCCGCTTCACTTATTTTTTCCAAAATTATTTTAGAAAAAGAATTTTTCTTTAATACTCTCATGTTATCTATCTTAACATTAATAAACGATCGTTTGGAATCGTTAAGATAAATGTAGTGTATGATAAGTATGAAAATTATAAAAATGTGGCTAATAGTGGAATAAATAAAAAAACGCCGTTCGGTTTTAAACCTACTAGGCGTTAATTCGATTTTCATCACAAGATAAACGCACCCATCAAAGACGGTGGCAACAGAACAATAACGTTTGTATCACCAAACCAATGATAATAGCCATCGCGGCCAAGAACCATTTTGACATCGGGGCTAGAATCTTTCAACACACGCTGTGTTTCCGATCCACCAGGCCAAATATGACCTGATCTCAAAGCTTCTTCTTTCGTGCAAAGTCTAGCGTTCAAAAAATGTAAAGGAGAATAATTGACATGTTTACTTTTGAGTTCAACTTTTTGACCAACATGTTCCACTGTTACCACCAAAACATCAAAAAACTGAAAAGCAAAAACACTATCTGGTATCTTGAACTGGGAAATATCCCTACTGCTTATTTTGACGTTATCATGGTACAAGGTTTTTTCAATAGTATTGTGCGAAACAAAACATACAAAATATTGAACTTGCAAGTCCATAGCAATCCTCCTTGAATCGGGTTTAAAAGAACTCCTCTTACAACAACTTACCACTTCTGCCTTTACCGTCAAGAGCGTCATTTACCAATTCGTCTGCACGTTTGTTTTGCTCGCGTTGAATATATTTAAAAACTATATTTCCAAATTCAAATTTTAAATTCCAAACTTTCATAAAAAGTGCTTGCATTCTTTCCTCGTTGATTTTAAATTCACCGCCTAATTGTGAAGCGATAAGTTGGCTATCCATTCTAAATTCTATGTCTAAATTTTTTGTGCTATCTTTGCCAAAAAGCTGTTTTAGTTTTTTTAAAGCAAAAATAACCGCTTCATATTCGGCTTCATTATTGGTAGAAACTTCTAAAATCTGATTATATTCTTTTACTATTTTCCCCGATTCGTCACAAACCACCACCCCCACCGCCGATGGGCCGGGGTTACCTCTAGAGCCACCGTCTGTATAAACAATTACTTTATTATTTTTTGGCATAATCTATTAATTTTAATTGTATTTCTCTATTCCCATTCCATTCATTTATATCCAATTCATAAACAACATCTAAAGTGTCGCCGATTTTAAAATCTTCGGCAAGTCCGTTGTGCCTAAAAAATAAAACTGGAAAAGTTTTATTTATTTTTTTATCGGCTATAAAAATCTTTAAATGTTCCGCTTTCTGTCCTAATAGAACTAGCTTTATAACTTCAACATCCCTACTTAAAAACTTTGATTTGGGATTCGCCATACCAAACGGCTCAAACTTTTTAAGCGCCTCCATTAACGACCAATTTATTTCGGCCAAATTTATTTCTGCGCTAATTTTTAACTTTTTTTGTAATAATTCTGGAGTTAAAATATTTTTAGCGTAATTATCTAAACCTAGTTTTATCTTTTCTGCGTTAGAAATTTCGAAGGTGCAGCCACCTGCAACAGTATGCCCACCATATTGAATAAGAAAATCACTAACCGATCCTAAAGCATCAATTAAATTAAAACCATCTATGCTTCTAAGAGAACCTTTGGCTTTGGTCTCATCAACGCTTTGATAAAGCATCACCGGCCGTTGATAACGCTCTGTAATTTTTGAAGCTACCAAACCCAAAAGATTAATAGACCAATCAGACGAACCCTCTACAATAAAGCTTGGTAATTCTGGATAAGCATCTATTCTGGAACGAACATCTTTTAAAACTTTGTCTACAATTTGCTGGCGTTTGCGATTATTATCGTTAAGCGATAAAACAAGTTCATCTATTTTATTTTCATCGCTACTGGTTAAAAGTTCGTAAGCCAAATTAGCATGAGCCATGCGACTCGCCGCATTTATGCGTGGCCCCAATGTAAAACCTAAAGTAAAGCTGTCTAGATTGGTAGAAAGAGTTTCTAAATCGTATCTAGCCTCAATACCAGCCGATTCCATCAATTTTCTTAAACCAACTCTTTTAGTTTTTGCAAGAACAAACAAACCATATTTAACTAAAACCCTATTTTCATCTAAAAGAGGCATCATATCGGCTACAGTAGCCATTGCTACTAAATCTAGAAGCCACTTTAACGAAGGGTGGTCATTCGTTTCTAACGCCGACACCAACTTGAATGCTAATCCTGTGCCACATAAACCCTTAAACGGATAATTATCACCTTCTTGATATGGGTTTATAAAAGCTACCGCTACTGGATTTCCTGCCACAGTTTGGTGGTGATCCACCACAATCATATCCACCCCATTATTCTTAGCCCATTCTATTTCTTTTATATTAGTGGTACCGCAATCTAAAGTTATTATTAGTTTAGCGCCATTTGTCACAATTAATTCTAAAGCTGTTTGATTAACTCCATGACCTTCTTTTTGCCTATCGGGCATATAAACCTCTATCGGATAATTTATACTTTTAAAATATTCTCCCAAAACCGTGGCCGAACAAACTCCATCTACATCGTAATCGGAATATATAACAATTTTCTGTTTTTGACCTGTGGCGCGTTTGACGCGCTCACATGCTTTATCCATATCTTTAAGCAAAAAAGGATCGTGCAAATCGCGATCATATTTTGGATTAAAAAAACTTTCTATTTTTTCTAAAGTATTTAAACCACGTTCAAACAATAAAGATTTAACAATCTGTGAATAATCTATATTCTTAGATAAAAAATCAGCCTTGGGCTGATCATTAAAAATCCATTTATATTTCATTGCTTAATATCGTATCACTATTTTATTTTTATAAAAATACCCCGCTCCGACTAATGTCGGAGCGGGGAAAGGTTAGAAGAAAAAAGTTACAAGATTTATAAGGAAACTACCTCACGAGAACGAAGGATGTCGCGGGAGATGCCGGGAACGTAGAAGCCAACGCCAACCTCGCCAGCGGGCCCGCTCCAATCGACGTGCGGCACATTACCATCGCGATAGCGCGAACCCGTACAATTAGTAATACTATTGGCATCTAAATGAGTTTTGCTTTCACTCCAAACTTTTAACCCGTGAATCAAACACTCGCTAAGCGTTTCGGTTTTAATGCCTCTCTCTTTAATATCGTTAGCTAAAAGACCTTTCAATACTTCATCGGATTCCATGCAATCCCTAACCCGAATAGCATAAGAACCCTTTCTAGGATCACGCTCTTCCTTATCCCAATCCAAAACCTTGTCCAAATCTTCAGTAAATCGCCGACACGGAATGCCACTTCTTTGGTAAGCTTCGTAAGTTCTGTTAGGTGTAATTCCATAAGCCATAAATATAATCCGTTCAAAATCCAACCTAGCCAATTCGTAATGAGGCACGGCTATAGCCAACGGATTTATATCTATATTGAAAAAATCTCGGTAAAAAACTTTCCAATCGTTATACGGAATTAGTTTAACAGCTTCTTCTTCCAGTTTTTCAAGCAAAAGACTATTTGGCAACGCCCTTCCAACCAAATAAGGCTTTTCAATTAAAACTTGGGCAACAGCAAGATCCATACCTCTTAGGTACTTCCATAAATTAGTCTGAATTGCGCCCGAAATATGCCCAAATTGTTCGGGCGTAATCTTGCCTGTACGATCTTCTTGGGAAGCTCTACCACGGTGCGTTCCCATGGCTTTTCCTCCTTATATGTTGTTTAAAGTACATTCGGTGCAAGGCCTTTCCCTGCACCGATTACTCATAATCAATACCACATTGGGTAAATAAAAGTAAAGTTAAATTTGTTGTTCCAAAACCTTTATGCCCGGCAATTCATCTCCCGCCAGAAATTCCAACATCGCCCCACCACCTGTTGAAATATATGTCATCTTTTCAATTAAGTTCTGTTCAGTTAAAAAATTAATTAAATCGCCTCCGCCAATTATTTTTTCTCCGCTATTTTCAGCTATTGCTTGAGCTATAGCTAATGAACCCTTTTTAAAGTCGCTAAGTTCTGTGTAACCTACTGGGCCATTCCAAATAATCATTTTAGCTGTTTTAATTATTTCCCTAAAAGAGGAAATGGTTTTAGGGCCAATATCAACAATAAATTCACTACTCCTAACATCTTGAATTTCTCTGGTCGCCTTATTTTTGGAAATATCTAAAGATTCAGAAACAGAAACATCAACTGGTAAAAATAAATTTTTAGAAATAGAATTAATATTTTTTGCCTCAACTAATAGTTTTTCTTCAACAAAAGATTTTCCTATGTTCAAGCCTTTGGCGTAAAATAATGTGTTAGCTAAAATTCCACCTAAAAGTATTGCTTCTGACCTATTTAAAAATTCTTTAACCAGTTTCAATTTTATATCTGCCTTAGCCCCGCCCATTATAAAAACTAAGGGGTGATAAGGCTTAGAACGTATCATGCCCAACATAGCTACCTCTTTTTCTAAAAGAAATCCTGCGTATGATTTTAAAAATTTTGGGATTCCTATTATAGAAGCATAGGCGCGATGTGACTCAGCAAAAGCATCGTTAACAAAAATTTCGCCGTAACTAGCTAACTTTCTAGAAAAATCTTCATCGTTTAATTCTTCTTCGGGATGAAACCTTAAATTTTCTAACAAGATAGCCTCGCCTTCTTTTAAATTTGATATTTTATCTTCGGTTTCTTTGCCAATAACTTCTGTACTAAAAAATAGTTTTTCCTTTTGCCAAAGTTCGCCCAGTTTCAAAAAAACCGGATATAAACTAAACCTCATATCTCGACCCTTCGGCTTGCCAAAATGTGAAATAATTATTACCTTAGCACCATGCTCTGAAAGATAATTTAAAGTAGGTAAAATCGCCTTAATTCGAAAACAGGCACCCAAGGTTAATTCGTCTTCAACAATAGGCACATTAACATCAACCCTTAAAATAACTTTTTTCCCTTTTAAATTTTCTAATCTTTTTAAACTAGGTAACATATTATATCTAAACAAATTAAGAACGATTAATGATTGAAAAAAAATCTTCTACTTTAAGCGATGCACCGCCAACCAAAGCCCCATCTATATAAGGTTGGCTTAAAAATTTACTAGCATTTTCAGCATTAACCGAACCGCCATATAAAAACCCAATTTTTTTAGAAGATTCGCCAAACATTTTAAAGGCAATATGTTTTAATTCACCTATTATTTGATTGGATCTAGCTGGATTATCTGGTTTGGCATTAGGCGTTGTGCTTATGGCCCAAACAGGCTCATAAGCCACAATTAATTTATCTAATTTATTTTTATCTGCACCAATTAAGCTTTTCTTAAAACTTTTTATAACTTCACTGGCCTGATCATCTTTTTGGAGTTCACCTACCGCAACTATTACATTAAAACCAGCCTCTAGTGCTGCGTTCATTTTTTTATTTACATCTTCGTCTGTTTCGCCAAAAATCAAACGCCTTTCGGAATGACCCACTAAAACCCAATTTATACCAACACTTTTTAACATAGACAAAGAAACTTCACCAGTGTAAGCACCATTTTTTTCCCAAAAAACATCTTGAGCTCCCCAATTAAAATGTTTGAATCTTTTTACTAATTCTTCTAAAAAAATAAAGGGTGGTAAAATAACTACTTTTTCATAATCCCCCACTTTCATTAAATGACCCAAACCTAAAACTAAAGAGACAGCGTCATTTAATGATGTTGGATTTAATTTCCAGTTGGCAACAATTAATTTCATACAAAGAAAGTAAATATATCATCCCAAGTAGCATTATGGAGAAGACTATTTATATAATAAAGAGACTCCATATCGTCTGCGAGGGGTGATATATTTACGACATCAACATTTAAAAAATTAAATAAATATTCTATTAAATATATTATTACGAGCACCATCGCGGAGATGGCCAGTTATACAATTGAGAGGACTCCACATCGGTGCGAGAAATAATATATTTATTTACACAAAACCTTAAACTTTTATATTTCTCAAAAACTCCGCTGCTTCGTCTGGATCAGTATTTATAACTTCTCCGCCAGTACCTAATTCAAAACCTCCCCAAATAGCTATTCTTGGATTTATTTCTAAATGCCAGTGGTAAAAATTATAATCATGTTCAGCATCTGTTGGTGGTGTATGTATAAAAAAATTATAAGACGGATTGCCTAAACCATAAAAAATCTTCGCTAAAGAAACCCTTAAAGCTTCGGCAAAATCTTTTAATTCTAAATTATTTGCCTCTTCAAAAAAAACTAGGTGATTTTTAGGAAAAATTCTTATTTCGTACGAAAATCTTGGCACATAAGGCATCAATGCTACAAAATTATCATTTTCAAATATTATTCTTTTTTTCTCTTTAAGCTCCCACTCTATAATATCGCAATGAACACAACGCTTTCTTTCTATCTTATATATAGCCGAACCCGACAAGCTGCGGCTAATGTCAGAGGGTATAAAAGGTATAGCTAATATTTGAGAATGGGGGTGCGAAACTGAAGCCCCGGCCTCACGACCATGATTGTGAATAATTAAAATATAATTAGCACATTCTTTATTTTTAAGCTCGTTGTATCTATCATAGTAAACCGAAACTATTTCGAAAACACTCTTTATATCCATTTCGGCAAAACTTTTTTTATGATCTTTAAAAATTACAACTTCGTGGTAGCCCGCCGAATCTTTTATTAAATAAGGACCGTATCTTTTTTCTGAATTACAAATATTTCCCTTTATTATTGGAAATTTATTATTTACAACTTTTATACCCGAAGAATAACTTTTAATAATTTCGTTACCATGAGATTTTGGATCTTCAAAAGGACAAAGACTTATTGGAGTTTCTTCGTGTATATTTTTACTTACCTTAAAAGAATCTGGTCTTTTAGATCTACCAGTAGAAATTATGACCCAATCACGGCTGACTGGATCTTGGCGAAGTTCTGAAATTTCTTTTTTATTTTCCATTTTTATTAAACGGAGCAGAATCGTTTCGAGCGATTTCAAGGAGGTTCAACTTAAATTACTCGGTATGTAAATGTATAAACCTTACTCAAGTAAGGTTTATACCTTGCAGGAGCGAGAAATGATTCTGCGACCAACTAGTTGTATTTTCCCCCCCATAAATTCAACCTTACTTTTACAGTATCGCGTAAAACACCCAAATAACCCGATAATTTTACATGGCTCTCAGCATCGTTTTCCCAATAGATGGGAATGATGGCAATTTTATAGCCAAACTTGCGGGCTAGCGCCAAAACCTCAACATCAAAACCCCAGCGCTCAATTGTGGTCTTAGAAAATATTTTCTCTGCAGCGCTAGCTGAAAAACCTTTAAACCCATTTTGTGTATCCCAAATACCAAACACTGCAACAACTTGAATAAAAATATTACCCATATTACCTAACAATCGTTTAAAACCAGATTGTGGAATTGCTTGCGTGGCACCAATTGCATCTTTGTAATCACGCGAACCTATAACAACTTTAAAACCTTCTTTAAACTTTAAAATCATTTTTTCCAAATGCTTAATATCGGTAGAATTATCAGCATCAGTAAAAACCCTATATTCACCTTTAGCCTCTAACATCCCTTGCTTAACCACAAAACCCTTGCCATGGTTTTGCTTATTATTAACAACTTTTAATTGAGACCAATCTGAAACAAATTTTTGGGCAACTTCAGCTGTTTTATCGCGAGCACCATCAATCACAACTAAAACTTCGTAAGTATAATCTTGTGCCGATAAATATTCTTTAAACCTTTGTAAGGTTTTAGCTATTCTTTTTTCCTCATTATAAGAAGGAATTATGATAGAGATATATGGATTCATAATGTTTTAATTCAATTATAGCAAATCCCGTTAGAAACAGCTCGCCCGAGGCGGGCGTGGTTTCTAACGGGACATAATAAAAAGGCTCCATTTGTATAAGGAGCCTTAAGAACTTAACTGGTCTTGATCAACACAATCTAGAAACCCTGCCTTCATAATAATTTCTATATTTTATATAATCCATAGTAAAAATATAGAACATAGAGATAATAGACCCAAAATGAAGCGCGAAGAATCTAACAAAACTATTGTGAAAATATAAGTCAAAAAGAAAAGATGATAATATCCAAACCATAATTCCTATAATCGCATGCTGCCTATCGGAAAGCTGCATAAACAACCTCCTTTATTTAAGGTGCAGAATTTAATTAAAATACCAAAACTAATGCTTTTGGTCAACTAAGCCTAGGCTCGATTACTAATCGCGTATGACGCGATCAAGATAAGTTTGCAAAATTAAAGCCGCCGAAGATTCATCTACTTTTGTAGAATTTTCTGCCGCCATTTTAGAAGAAAAAATTTCATTAATAGTTTCTACAGGTATATCGGTTCTAGCTTCAAGGTCTTCGGAAAATTCAATTATCTTTTCGGCAAATTCATTTACTTCGCCGTTAAAACTTACGGGTATGCCCACAATTATTTTTTCTACAACTTCTGTATTAACAATGTGTGCAAGCTCATTCAAAACACCCTCACCATTTAAAATGGTTTTTAAGGGTGTGGCTATTTTCAGCAAGCTATCACCTTTAGCTAAACCGATTCTTTTTTCGCCGTAATCAATTCCTAAGTAAATCATTGTATGGCTATATATAGCACTATTAAAGCAAAAACCAAAAATAAAAATTCAAATACTGCTAAGGGATGTAATTTAAAATAGTAATTTCTAAGCCAATGATCATCACCATATTTTTTAATAGTTTCTTTTAATTCGTGCGGTTTCCAAGAAACAACAAGGTTTTTAGAAAAACTGCCATCTTTGTTTGAAAAAAATTTATAGGCTCTGTTGGAAAATGGCCATAACCATTGTATACCCCAACCCATACCAATACTATCGTGCAAAAAATGAGCTAATAAATTAAGACCGATAATAAAAGCCCAAAGTTGCCCAAAAAAATAACTAATCGCTAGAACCAAGGGAATAAAAGTTAAAGGAAAATGTGTGAGCTCACGATGATGCCCCTGAACCCTGCCACCGACCCTGCCCCTTTTGGCAAGTTCAACAAAAACATCTAAATCTGGAATCAAATTGGCCAATACACTCATGATTGCCAAATTCAAAGTCAAACCAACCCCAAAAATATGTGAGGCTAAAATAGAAATCAATATCCCAATTCCAATATCGAAAGGCATTCTCTATTACTTTGTTAAAACCTCCGCACCCTTTTTTGTAACAACAATTGTATGTTCAAAGTGTGCCGCTAAACTTTTATCTTTGGTTTGATACACAAAACCATCTAAACCTAATTCTACCGCAGATTTACCAATTGTTACCATTGGCTCTATAGCTATAACCATTCCTTCTTTTAGTAACGGCTCATCACCTTTATTGCCATAATTAGGCAAAAACGGATCTTCTTGTAAATTTTTGCCAACACCATGCCCAGTTAAATCTTTTACCACCGAAAACTTTACAGCTTCCACATGCCGTTGCATCTCGTAAGCAACATCACCCCAATAAATATTGGGTTTTATTAAAGTTATAGCTAAATCTAAAACACCTTCGGTAATAAGTAAAAGTTGTGTAGCTTTTTCAGAAATTTCACCTACTCCTAAAGTTATAGCGCTATCGGTATGATAACCATTATAAAAAACTCCTAAATCTAAACTAATAATATCTCCATCATTTAAAACTCTATCGTCTGGCACACCATGAACAACTTCATAATTTAAAGATGCGCATAAAGCGGCGGGATACGCTTTTTTAGCGCCTGTCGGTTTATAACCTTTAAAAGATGGTTTGGCGCCGTAACCCAAAACAAGCTTTTCGGCTAAATTATCTAAATAATTTAAACTAACCCCTTCTTTTACTTCTAAAGCGAGTTCCTGTAAAACACGCGCCAGGATTTTTCCTCCTTGGCGCATGATTTCTATTTCTTCTGGTGTCTTTATGGCTATCATTCAATTTCTAGAGCTGTTTTTATACGCTCATGGATTTCGTCTATACTACCCATACCATCAACTTTAATCAACCTATTCGATTTTTCGTAATATTCAATCGCAGGCATAGCATCGGTGTTAAACCAACTAAGCCTAGAACGAATTGATTCTTCGGTATCGTCGGCACGGCCACGTTTAAGTAAGCGCTTAACAGCTTCGTCTTCTGTAATGTCTATTAAAATAACTTTAATATCGGTTCTACCTAGCCAACTTAAAACTTCGTCTATTTCTTTGGCTTCGTCTAAACGGCGAGGCGAACCATCAATAATAATATTTTCTAGCCCATGAACACCATAAACTAGTTCTTTTTGCCACAAAAAGGCTGCGATCCATTCTGGTGGCAAACCACCAGTTGCTAAATCGGCTTTTATTTTTTTGCCAGCCACTGTATCGAATTCGGAAAGTTCACGAAAAAGATCGCCAGCATAAATATAAAGGCAAGGTTCTATTATCTTTTTTAAAAGCTCAACCTGCGTGCCCTTGCCAGAACCAGACCTGCCTAAAACAATTATAGTTTTACCAGTTAACATAAATTTATAATAACACGCTGATATATATTAAAAAAAGCTCCCGTTTGGGAGCTTTTGATACTTGTAACTTGAAATCAATCATCGCAGGGCGTAGAACTCCTATAACTTTCGAATCTACTTCCTGTAAAAAAATATTGCATTGCAAGGGCTTTTAAAATATTTCTATCACCTTCGCAAAAAAGAACAAAGTATTCCGCCATCCTTTCCACCTCTTCTCTTTTTCTGGGATGAGACATACCTCCATGCAATAAAGCGAGGAGACAATCGCGAAGTAATTTATAGTTATCTGGGCTTTTCACTAACCTCATCGCATGAAACTCATCGCCGTGTTTACCGTGTCTATCATGAAAAATATGACTTGCTTGTTCAAGAGCTTCAACTATCCCTTCGAGATCTTCAGCTTTTACTTCTGGAAATAAAAATGCATAATTTCCAAAAATATCAGCCACAGAGACCTTTAAAATCTTTTTTGTTTTCTTCGGCAAAGAGATATCTTTATGCACTTTATTTGATTCTTCTTTCGCACTTGTAATGCCATATTCCATTAGCCAGTACCTCAAATGACTCACATAGTATATTGGATCGTTGCCAAACTTAACTTTTTCAAATCCAGAATACATCTCAATAACTTGCGGCGGATTTTTTAAAGAAAGAAGGCTTGACCCTTTCTTTGCTTCTGCTTCCGCAACCTTTTTCATACGAAACCCCTTTCTGTTTTTAAAGAAGAAATGATTTAACAACATTGCGACCATATCACAAACAAGCACAAATATCAAACTTAAGCTACCCACCAAAAACACCTAAACAATAACATAATTTCCAACATATCCAAGAGACTGTCACTCTTTTAGGCGATAGCATAAATTGATGACTGTTAACTTTTCGGCAAATCAAATCTTTCTCGTAAAAGATCATCGTTGGTCATATTTTTAGTTACAATGTGGTGAATATATTTGCCAACATCAAAAAAACTTGCCACAAAATCAATCTCGTTCTTACAATCATAAGGATGTATCCATACACTCTTTTGAAACATAAGCAAACCTAATTCCCTCATTTTACTAGCTAGGGCATTACGCGCTGTTTTTTTATTTTCTGGAATATCAAAAACAATTATATGCCAATTTCCATTCCAATGTTTCGGAGTTTTAATGGAGAGCGTATCCATATTATAAGTAAGAATTTTTTTCTTGCCTGAATCAGTAAGAACTACACGAATATTGCCGTTATTATCTTCTTTAATATCTATAAGCTTGGTATGACGCAAGCGCCAGAAGGTTTGAGAAATTTGTCTTGGATTTAAACCTTTTACTTTAATTGTATAGGAAACACCTCTTTTTGATTTACCTGTTCCTACAATCGGCAAACCAAACATCATGGGATTAGTGCCAAATATAGCTTCCAAAAATTTTCTAGTTATATAATAACTCATAGTTACACTGTCACTCTTTTATGCTATCACATATTTTTGTGACTGTTAAATAAATTAAAGGAACAAGAAATGAAGAAAAGAATTGAAGTAAGAAAGTAAAAATGCTTAAATTCCATTAATATATGTCTTCTACAGAATTTACAAAGCAATTAAAAATTTTAAACCCCGAACAGCGCCAAGCGGTGGAAACTATAGACGGCCCAGTTATGGTTATCGCCGGCCCTGGCACAGGCAAAACTCAAATTTTAACTTTGCGTATTGCCAACATTTTAAATAAAACCGATACTAACCCCGAAAATATTTTGGCTTTAACATTTACCGAAAGTGCTACTGCTAATATGAGGCGACGTTTGACTAGTTTGATAGGCACGCCCAGCTACTATATTAATATCCACACCTTCCACGGCTTTTGCAATAAACTTATACAAGATTACCCAGAAAACTTTCCCAAAATAATTGGTTCCAATAACGCTAACCAAGTTGAACAAATACAAATTGTTCGCAAGATTATAGACGAAAATAATTTTAAAAACTTAAAACCATTTGGTAATAAATATTATTATGTTTCAGAAATTTTAAAAAATATTCGGCAATTAAAAGGCGAAGGAGTTAATCCTGCTGAATTTAAAAAAATAACTTCTAAAACAAACTCCGAAGACGCCAAGGAAGAAAAAAACACCGAACGCTTAAAAGAATTATCTTTAGTTTATAAAAAATACCAAGACGAACTTTCTAAAAAGAAGTTATACGATTTTGAAGATATGATTTTAGAAACCATAGATTCACTTAAAAAAAATAAGGATTTTTTACTAGATCTTCAGGAAAAATACCAATATATATTAGTAGACGAGCACCAAGACACTAACGGAGCCCAAAACAAAGCCTTAGAACTTTTAACTAATTATGATGCAAACCCGAACCTGTTTGTGGTAGGCGACGAAAAACAAGCCATCTACCGTTTCCAAGGTGCCAGTTTGGAGAACTTTTTATATTTTAAAGAAAAATTTAAAAAAGCTAAATTAGTAGAATTAAGACAAAATTATCGTTCTACACAAAAAATATTAGATGCTTCACATAGCTTAATAGAAAAAAATACAACTGTACTTGCCTTAACCAGATTAAGGTCTGACCTTCCGCGAAGGTCAGACCTTGGGGATCTTATCAAGATTGGCGTTTTTGAAACACCAGAAGCTGAATATCATTTTATTACACAAAAAATAAAAGAACTGCTAAAACAAAAAGTTGAGGCCAGTAAAATTGCAATTTTATATAGAGAAAACAAAGATGCTTTTTCACTTTCCGATTTCTTAACCAAACAAAACATAGCCCACGGTGTAGAATCCGATGAAAATATTCTAGAAGATATAGATATAAAAAAGTTAAATATTCTTTTTAAGGCTATAGAAAATTTCCCCTCGCTAGAGTTTTTTGCCCCAGCACTCCATTTAGATTTTTTAAATATCAATCCGCTGGAAGCTTACCAAGCTATTGAATCAAAAAACCCCAATAGCTCGCCTGCTGTTTCTAATTTATTTAAAAAACTGGGCGAACTAAAAAAATACAGTCGCAACAATATTTTTGTAAAGTTCTTTGAAAAAGTAATAAATGACACTGGCTATTTAAAAAACTTATTAGCCCAACAAAATTATAACGATAAATTAAATAAACTCCACACTTTATTTAATGAAGTTAAAAAAATAAATTTTGCTAACCATAATTTTTCTTTACCAGATTATATAAACCATTTAGAAATATTAAGAGAACACAACCTGCCTATTCAAGTTAAATCAAAAACCTTGCCAGAAAATATTCGGCTTATGACTGCCCACCGAGCCAAAGGTTTGGAATTTGATTATGTTTTTATTATTGGCGCTTATAATGGCCACTGGGGCAATAAACGCAATATGAGCCATATTAAACTACCAATAAAAACAAGTTTTGATGCTAGTACAATAGAAAAAAATGAAGATGAACGCAGATTATTCTATATGGCCATAACCCGCGCTAAAAAAGAAGCCTTTATTACTTACTCAACAACTTCGTTTGATGGCAAAGAACAAGTTCCAAGCCAGTTTATAAATGAAATTAACCCATCTTTAAAAGAAGAAATTATTGTCAAACCCAACCCAGAAATTAAAAAGATTGTTCTAGTTTCAACCTCTAATAACGAAAAACCAAAAACAAACGAGAAGATATTTGTAACCGATCTTTTTTTGCTTCGTGGCTTCTCGCCCACCTCGCTTAATAATTATTTAGCCTGCCCTTGGAATTTTTTCTATAACAACTTACTGCGCATACCTAAAGCTCAAGCTAATTATTTAATTTACGGCAATACTAAGCATAAAGCTTTGCAATTATTTTTTGACGAAAGAGAAAAAAATAAAAAAATAACTTACAAATTTATAATAGAAAAATTTATAGAAGATTTGCGAAATTATCCTCTAATGCCGAAAGATCACGAAGCCTTGCTTAAAAAAGGCATAGAAAGTTTAACCGCCTATTACAATTTTTATAAAGATTCTTTACCACAAAAAAC
>JBBTRR010000008.1:0-23701 GCA_038065095.1 Patescibacteria group bacterium | reverse complement strand
CTTTTGCTTCTTTTTGCATAGTGTTTATTTATTTCAACGCTTTAATCCTACCCTCTTTGGAAACAGAATTCAATCGTTTTCAGCAATTTAAACGGCTCAACAGGGTTGAGCCGTTCTATTGGTTTTTAAGAGCATAAGCGTTATTCTATTTGTATATAAGGTAATGGAACCTCTAGCCTCTAAAATTCGGCCTAAAAACTTAGATGAATTTATTGGCCAAGAACATTTGGTTGGCCCAAATAAACCAATTAGGATTGCTATAGAAAAAAAGCATTTGTTTTCGTTTATTTTATGGGGCACACCAGGAGTTGGCAAAACAACTCTGGCCAAAATATATGCTAACGCACTAGATGCTAAATTTTACGAACTCTCGGCCGTTTCGGCTGGCAAGGATGATATTAAGAAAATTATTAAAGACGAATCCACCTCTTCGGCGGACTCGTCTCAAAAAAGACCTAAAGTTCTTTTTCTCGACGAGATTCATCGTTTTAACAAAGCCCAGCAAGATTTTTTATTGCCCTATGTGGAAACTGGCCAATTGACTTTGATTGGTGCTACTACCGAAAACCCCAGTTTCGAAATTATATCTCCTCTACTTTCACGTTGCAGAGTTTTTATTTTAAACGAATTTTCCAATACAGAAATGGATAAAATTATAGACCGTACTAAATTAAAACTAAATAAAGAATCTAAAGATTGGTTAATAAATATGGCCAATGGCGATGCCCGCCAAGCTATTGGACTTTTGGAAGCGACACAAAATTTATACACAAAAATAACTTTAGATAATTTAAAAAATGCCCTGCAGTCTAAATTTTTACGCTACGACAAAAAAGGCGAAGAACATTACAACACCATCAGTGCTTTTATCAAATCTATGCGAGCTAGCCAGCCTGATGCCGCTATTTATTATTTAGCCAGAATGATAGACAGTGGCGAAGATCCAAAATTTATTGCTCGCCGAATGGTTATATTTGCGAGCGAAGATATAGGCCTCGCCCAACCCACGGCGTTGGTTGTGGCTAACGATGTTTTTAGAGCCTGCGAAACCATTGGCCTACCCGAATGCGGTATCAACCTAGCGCATGGCGTGGTTTATCTGGCACAATGTAAGAAAGACCGCCGAGCCAACGATGCGTATGCGGAAACCATGCGTGATGTTAAAAAATTCGGCAATTTACCAATACCTCTAAAAATCCGTAACGCTCCCGCAAAGGTTATGAAAGAACTTGGTTATGGCAAAGGTTATGAAAAATATACTAAAGAAGATTTATTACCAGAAGAATTAAAAAATAAAAAATATCTTAACTAATGATTAATTATTTTAAAAAGATTTTATATAAAATACATTGTAGCAATTTTCCAGTAAAAAATTTATTGTATATTTTATTTTTTATATCGCTATTTATATCTTTACCTAGTCTACTAACAATTATTTACTTAAACAAAACTATATTTATTTTACTTTTGCCTTTTGCACTATTTTTTACCTTATTAGGAGTTAAAGGAAAATTAGAAATTGGTCAGCTTTTAAGCTCAGCTAGTATAGTATTAGCAGTTTTATTTTTTATATTTCAGGCCACACAAGAATATATAAATAAAAAAGATTACTTAGCTAATATAACCAAAATAAATTGTGGCGTAATAAATTCTATAGAAAATCTCGGGAATGCTGATTTAGCGCAAAATTTTCAGTTGAGTTCTTTTATTACAGAACCTTATACAGAAAACATTAATTTTCTAGTGAGAGAATTTTCAACTTCCACTGGTTATGTTACTCCGAGTGTTATTTGGGGAATGAATGATATAAATAGTTTGATTACAACAGTTAATCATATAAATGCTCAAGGATTAAATTTGTCCATAGAAAATAAAGAAAAGTATATTAAAGCTATCAATACCTATAATAAACAAATACTCGACACAGAAAGAAAAATTAATAATATTTTAAACTGTCCCAAAAAATAAAATTATGAAAAAAATTTGGTTTAGAGCAAAACATTATGGCTGGGGTAATAAAAGATAAATAATATTATAAAATAATAACAACAACATCCTTACAAACTTGAGAATGTAAGGATGTTGTAAAAAATAAAAAGATGGAAAGAGAACAATCTTTAGAAAACCAAAAAGAAATATTTTTAGAACATTTACGCGATGAAATTTGGCAAGCGGCGCAGGAAATGGATGTTAATCTTACGACCGAGGAATTAAGAGTGTCTTGGCAAGGCCCAAAAACAGAAGAAGAAATGTGGGTACCATTTAAGCTTGGTGATCGCGCTGCCAAATTTTCTTTACAAGCTAAAGATATAACCAGAACACCGAAAGAGCGCCGCGAAGCTGGTGCGCATAGTTTAGTACTTAAAGCCGCTACTTATCTTAGGGCTGCCCCAGAAACTTCGGCTGAGTGCCTTCAATATGCTCGCGATGTTTGGAATCAAAAATATGTTTGGGACGAGCGCGACGTACCACAGCCAGTTCAAACTCCAGAAGTTAGAAAAGAAGAAGGTGGAGAAGAAAAAGTTAAAGAAGCAGCTTAATAATATTAAAAATGAAAAGAGTTTTTATTATTCATGGTTATGATGCTACACCAAACGATAACTGGTTTCCTTGGCTTAAAAAACAATTAGAAGAAAGGAGGGTTAATGTTACAGTTCCCCAAATGCCAGACACCAGCGCTCCTACGCTAGAAAAATGGCTAGCACACCTTAAAAAACTTGTGGGCAAATGCGATGAAAATACTTTTTTGGTGGGACACAGTTTAGGCACTATAACTATTTTAAAATTTTTAGAATCTTTACCAGAAAACGAAAAAGCTGGCGGTGCAGTTTTAGTTGGCGGTTTTTCCGAATCGCTGGGTTTTAAACCACTAGAAACATTCACCGAAAAACCATTAAACTACAGAAAAGTTAAAAACTCTGTTAACAAAATCATAGCCATCCACTCAACCGACGATATGGCCGTACCATATAAATTTGCAGAAATTATCCGCGATAAATTAAATGCAGAATTAATAACATTGCAAAACTTAGGCCATATAAATGCCTCAAACAATTGCTTTGAACTTCCCCAAGCATTAGACGCTATACTTAAATTTAATGATTAAAGAAAAACTAAATAAAATATTGCCGATAGTAGCGTTGTTTGTTCTAGCTGCTTTTTTTGCTTTTTATTACCCTCCTACTGTTGGTATAGACAACTACTACCATATTAGGCACGCATGGATTTACCAAACCCAAGGAATCTTTAACAGCGATTTTCCTTGGCTAGAAAATTCCGTTATTGGCCAATTAGGTGGCGATATTTGGTACGGCTTCCATTTACTGCTTATTCCATTTACTTTTTTTAAAGATTTATTTTTAGGAATTAAACTAGCTTCCTTAGCCGTTACTTTCTCGGCACTTACAGTAATTTATTTTGTATTTAAAAAACTTGCTATACGCTGGCCGTTTCTTTGGACAATATTTTTCTTTTTTTCTATCCCCGATGTTTTCTTTAGAATGTTAATGCTTCGCCCGCATGTTTTAACTCTAGCTTTATTACTAGCCATATTTTATTTGTTCCTTAAAAAAAGACCCAACAGATATGTCTTTATAGCATCAGCCTTAGCTTCTTTCATACATATTTCCCTTGTATGGCTTCCTTTGCTTATTGGTTTTGTAGTAACTATTGCTAGAAAAATCTTTGAAAAAACTTGGGAAATTAAAAGAAATATTTATTTACTTTTAGGTTTAGCAGTTGGAACAATCCTAAGACCAAATGCCGTTTCTGCTTTAAAAATTGCTTATATTCAAGTGGTTCAACTAAGTTTAGAAAAATTAAATAATACGCCTTTACGATTTGGAAGCGAACTTAAGCCTGGAAACAGTATTAGCGTTTTTCTTTTTGAGATTTTACCTATCTTACTAATAGTTATTACCTGTATATTAACTTCCGTTGTTTTTTTAAAGAAAAGAAAAATCATATTAGAAAATATAGATAAAATACTGCTTTCGAGTTCCTTAGCTCTATCTTTAATATTTGGAATATTATTTTATGCTTTTGCCCGCCGTTCTGCCGATATCTGGGTTTTATTTTCGTTTATATTTACCGCAACTGCTTTTTCTTTAATATTAAGAGATAGAGAATTTTATTATAAGTTCAAAAAAATAATATTAACTGTGTTTATTATTGTTATAGCAATTTTCGGAGTGCAGACATTAAGAATTGTTTCGGGCTATATTAAGGGTTTGCCACCACAAGATATGTTTAAAGAACCTGCTACTTGGCTTAAGGAAAATACAAATTTTGGTGATATTATTTTTAACACCCGCTGGGATAATTTTTCCTTCCTTTTCTTTTGGAACCAACATAATCACTATATAAATGGTATGGATCCTATATTTGAATATACATTTAATAAAAACTTATACATAGAGCATTATTTTTTGGAAATAGATAAAATATTACTAATAAACGGCGAAGCTTATACTTGCGGTTCTAACCCATGCCAAGAAGGTTCTGTAAGCACAGTTTACGATTCCATAAAGAATCATTTTAATGCTAAATATATTTTTGTGGAACCAGCTCGTAACCCTAAAGTTTATAAATTTTTAGATTCCGACAAACGTTTTGACAAAGTTTTTGATGCTAAAAACGGCTTAGAGGTTGTGTTTAAAGTACTATGAAAAAAATATTGATCCCAATTATTTTTTTTCTATTACTTTCAATAGTTTTTAACTTTTCCTCGCCCAATATCCCCGATCCCGACAGTTTCTATCATATTAAACATGCCTCTATCTATCGTACTGAAGGAATGACCTTTAGTGAATTCCCTTGGACTCAATTTTCGGCAATCAAACAATATTCGGCTGATATTTGGTACGGTTTTCATATTTTGCTGATTCCTTTCTCATTATTTACATCAACTTTAGGTATAAAGATAGCTGGGGTGTTTTTAACTTTCGCGGTTTTGTATTCTCTTTTCTTTGTATTAAAGAAATTAGATGTTATTTGGCCAATATTTTGGGCATTTTTAGCTTTTGTTTCTGCGCCGAATATAATGAACCGATTACTTATGATGCGTCCACATTTACTTTCTTTGGTTTTGACGATTCTATTATTTTACTATCTGACTCTTAACAATAAAACCGATGCAAGTATACCGAGAGCGCGATCGCGCTCTCGGTATATAAGTATATTCATCATTAGCGCACTGATTTCTTGGGTACACATAAGTTTGGTTTGGGTTCCGATGCTTATTTTTGGAATAATATTTATAATCAAAAGAATTATTGAAAAAGCTTGGGCATGGTGTGATGGGTTAATTTTATTAGCAGGATCATTAATTGGTTGGCTAATTAGACCAAATCCAATCGGAGCTATAAAACTTGCTTATATCCAAGTTGTAGAGCTTATGATTCAAAAACAGCAAGAAGCTACTTTGCTTTTTGGAAGGGAAATTTTTCCATTAGCACCACAGACCCTTTTTCAAAATTTTTCAGCTTTTATGATTCTATGGTTCTTTGCTATGGTGGTTTTAATCATTTTAATTAAAAAACATGCCAACATACTTGAGAATGTAAGGATGTGGAGTTCTGGAATTGTGTCAATAATATTTTTTGTATTAACTTTAACCACAGCGCGTCGCTCGCACGATATTTGGATTCCGTTTGGAATAATATTTATAGCTTTGGTATTAACTCCAATATTAAAACTTAATAGAAAAAACAACTTATATTACGCAACTGCTTTTATAACGGGTTTAATCACAATATTTTTAACAATCTATACCCCATATAAAAATAATATCAGCTTAAAAGAAAGTGCTATAGAACCCAATAAATTTAAAGAAACATCTTTATGGTTAAAAGATAATTCTCAAACTGGCGATATTGTTTTTAATGTACGTTGGAGTGATTTTCCTATGCTTTTTTATTGGAACAATAAAAATTATCATATTGGTGGCATGGATCCAATTTTCCAATACAGCTACAATCCCTCACTTTATTGGAAGTTTCATTATATTTCGGCAGATGAAGTTACCAAATACACTTGCCCTGCACCAGCTTGCACCAAAGAAATGTTAGAAGATACTTACACCGTTTTAAAAAATGATTTTAAAGCAAAATATGTATTTTTAGAAAAACAGAGAAATCCCCTATTTTATTACTATTTAGAAAATACACCAGAACATTATGAAAAGAAAAAAGACACTGTATCTGAAGCCGTTTATCTGGTAAAATGATTCCGTTATGAAAATTGAACACGATAAATTTGGGCCAGAAAAAATTATAACCGTACACGATCCCTCAACAGAAATGCGTGGTTTTTTGGTTATAGATAATACAAAACTAGGTTTAGGTAAAGGCGGAATAAGAATGACACCCACTGTTTCTGTAGAAGAAGTGTGTCGCTTAGCTCGTACTATGACATGGAAAAATGCTTTAGCAGGCATACCTTTTGGCGGAGCTAAAGCTGGTATAGTTTGGTTGGGCGGATCTGATACGCTTAAAAAAAGACAAGTTCAAAGCTTTGCCCGTGCAATTAGTGAATATATACCTAAAAAATATATTGCCGGCCCAGATGTAAATAGTGGCGAAAAAGAAATGTTATGGATTGCTGAAGCTTTAAATAACAAGAAAGCCTCTACCGGCAAACCAAAAAGTTTAGGCGGTTTACCACACGAACTTGGCAGTACTGGCTTTGGTGTAGCTCATTCCACAAAAATAGCAGCTGATTTATTGGGTATGGATATTAAAAATACCTGTGTAGCCATAGAAGGCTTTGGCAATGTGGGTAGTTTTGCTTTTAAATTTTTAAAACAAATGGATTTTAATGTTGTAGCTGTTTCCGATAGTAAAGCTACTGCTTATTTAGAAAAATCGGAAAAAGGTTTTGATGGAAAACTTTTACTTAGCACCAAAAAGAAAACTGGCACTGTCGGCGACTATCCTAATGCTAAAAAATTACCCAAAGAAGCTATTTTTGGTTTACCAGTAGATATTTTAGTTTTAGCAACTATAACCGACGTTATTAACGAAAAAAATAAAAAAGAAGTCAAAGCCAAACTTATTGTAGAAGGTTCTAATATCCCTATGAGCGAAAAAATAGAGAAAGAATTTAATAAAAAAGGAATTTTTGTTATACCCGATTTTGTAGCCAACGCCGGCGGAGTTATATCTTCTTACGCAGAATACAAAGGCTACACCCCAGAAAAAATGTTTAAACTGGTAGAAGAAAAAATAAAAGAATCATCTAATATAGTAATTTCAGAGAGTTTAAAAAATAAATTATCACCCCGAGAAACGGCAATGTTAATAGCCCAGAAAAAAATTGAATAATAAAATTCTCTCCGTTTTAAACAGAGAGAATATATAGAGTTTATCTTCCAAATTTACCTATTCTTTGTAGATATTGTTTTTCTAAAAACATCATTAGTTGTGTTACCAAATCAATTTCAACAAAACTGAACATTAAAACCAAAATTCGGCTATTAGTTCGATATGTATGAAATCTATAACTAGCCAAATAAATTGGAAAACCTTCTAACAAGGAGAGTTCTACTTGTATCTTCTTTTTTTCGGTAGCTTTTTTAATCACTTTTGTCGTAACCGACAAGCTTGAAGCACTACGTACAACAAACCTTGTTTGTGATTCAATAAATCCGTCTGGAACCGCAAACCTTACTCTTTTAGATGCCTCTGGTGAAAGTAAGGCTACTAACCTATCTTCTTTTTCTAATTTCTCTAAATTTTCTGAAACTATATGAACCCTGCATCCAGAAAAACTCATATCAACAGCAACACCTTTTACCATGTTTTTTTTGTTATTGTCTTTTAATATCCAACAAATTTCCACAGGCAAAGATACTTGTAAGCGAAAAGATTCGCGTCTATGCACAAGTTGAATTTCAAAGGGAGCAGATAATTCCCAAACCTTGGCTCCATTTAATAATTCAGATCTATAGATATTTGAGACAACGGCTTTAAGAAGATAATTTTTACCATCAGGGTTTTTTCCGTAGACTTCTACAGCAGAACCTGCAAATGGATCTGCATTATTATTGCCTACATCTATAGAAATTTTTTCTTTTGTAGCATCAAACACAAGGGCGTGCTCTACACGCGCAGGATTATCGGTTTTATCGATATAAGTTAAAAACAACCTATCAAGGCCAATTTTTACTCCATTTAACTCTAAAAGAGTAGTTTTCAAAAGAACCTCCTTTTTATGTTAAGAACCAAACAAATAATGGCATTTATACCATAAAAAATCAAAGACATTGACTAATTGAGGGCGGAGGTCTCTTTTTAAAAACAATATACTTCATACCTAAAAAATTCCAGGTTAAAACTAAAAATACAGAACTTAATGCAGCAATATTATCCCATAATTTTGCAGAAATTCCAGCAGGCGCTCCAACCACATCTACCATATACGAAGCCCACGCAACATTTAATAACGCGCTGCCAGAAACCACAATAATAAATAATAAAAAATTTCCCTGTTTATCAAAAGTCCAATATTTATTCCAAAGGTAACTATTTATAACCGCAAAAACAAAAGAAGTCCCTTTAAAAAAGGCGAAATAATATCCATTGGTAATATCTGTTATAAAAATTAAAAAATTTAAAATACCTAAATCTAAAAAAGTATTAGACAAGCCTACTATAAAAAATTTACCAAATTGATACACAAACGGCTTCCAAACCTGTGAAATTTTATAAGCACCATACAAACCAATTACTGCCAATATAGGTAAAATTGCGGGTAACCAATATTTATTTATTGGTAATTTAAAATCTAAATTTTTAATAACAACTAATAACATTATAGAAACAAAAAAACCCAAAAATAACGCTTTAAGAGCATCTTTTTTTGTAAAATTCATATAAATTTATTTTTTATAACCAAAGCCTTTATAAATTAAACTTGGGTTCATTTTGTTGAGGTTGAACCTGTTCTAACGATGGTTCTAACCTCGATCTCACCAATATTTCTTGCTCCACCACTTCTCTTTCTTTACCGTAAGTCATACGCGATAAATTTTTAACAACCTTAACTGTTTCATCATTACCTTGAACCGGCGGATATGTTTTTAAATTAAAAGGTCTAGATGTTTGCCCTTTAAACATAAGTTTAACATAGGCATTATGGTTATCTAAATTTATTAAATCACGTTCATTAAAAAGTGGAGCCAGTTGTGGTTTTAAAAATTCCGCGTCTTCTACACCCACCCTAAACATAATCATGGTGCCGACGTTGCCAAAAACTGCAGCCTTAATTTTATCGGTAAGTTGGGCAATAAACTGATGCGCCATTATCATACTTAAGCGATATTTTCTGGCTTCGGAAAGAATAGTAGCAATAGAATCGGTGGTAAAATTTTGGAATTCGTCTAAATATAAATAGAAATCTACTCTTTCGGATTCATTTATATAGGCGCGCCTCATTGCAGTTAGTTGAAGTTTGCCTACTATCATTAAACCTAAAAGATTAGCATTAACATCACCCACTTTACCTTTAGAAAGGTTAGCTAATAATATTTTTTTCTCGTTCATTATTTGGGCAAAATTTATACCAGATTTTGTTTGGCCAATAATATTTCGCATCATGCCGTTTTCTATAAACCTACCAACTTTGGAAACTAAATAACCCAACATTTCCGATTTATGAAAATCACTGGTTTGAGCCATTTCTTTTTCCCAAAAAGATTTAACTACGGGATCGGTAACTTTAGCCACTTTTCGTTTCATAAATTCTTTGTCGGTAAATATTCTAGGGATCTCAACCAAAGTGCCAGGTTCGGATTCATCGGCCATTAAAGTAAGCATGGCATTTCGCATATTGTGTTCAAACATCGGTCCCATTGTTTCGGGTGGAAATAATTTATAAAAAATAGACATCATTTCCTGAACCACAAAATCTTTTTCTTCGGCACTATAGCCTTCTAACATATTTATACCAATAGGGCGTTCAATATCGGACGGATCAAATAAAATTACATCTTTCCAGCGATGCTGTGGAATATGCGCTAAGGTATATTCAACCAAATCACCGTGTGGGTCTAAAACCGCCACACCATTACCCATTTCTACGTCTTGGCGAATCATTTCTTGCAGTAATGTAGATTTACCTGTTCCAGTTTGACCCACAACATAAGAATGTCTCCTGCGATCATCCGGCGCAATTCTTACAATGGTTTGCTGTGAACGAAACTCGTTCCAACCCAAATAAGGCCCATCGTTCATACCCCAGGGTGCTGGTGCTGAACGAGCTTTTAACCACTTAATTTTTGGCACCCTTATGCCACTGTGAGGTAAATGATAAATACTGGCCAACTCTTCGGAACTTAAAGTTATTTTTTTATTTTCGTCAAAAAGTCTAAAACTAAATTCAAAAATAACATTCTTCTTTTTTTCTCTGCTTTCTAAAAAATCATTTAAGTTGGGAAAACTAAACTGATTAAAAGATGATTCAAAATCTTTTAATATAAGTTCGGCGCGTTCTTCGGTAGGTGCCGACGTTATTAAACGAATATTTACTTCAAAATTAGATTTGGAAGCATGGTTATCTATAGCTTTTATAATTTCTTGATCTTGAGGCGCTAAAACAGGGTTAGCTTTTTCAGATTTTACTTTATACGAAGCAAACCAAACTTTTTTAACTAAACTATATGCCTTATCAAAAGAATAACCTTCCTGCATTTTCTTTGTAATCTTTAAAGCTGTTTTGTTAAATTTCTTTTTTGTTGGGCGCATTAAAACTTGCATAACTGCGCTTTCGTCATCCATAAGTTTAGAAAAATGTGTAGCAATTTCGTTTAATGGATCCACATCTAATTCTTGATAGGTTTTTATAGGTAAAAAAGAACTACGGCGCGTCATTAAATATGAACCCGCCACACCGCCACCATTTTTTGTAGGTGTAAAAATATTATAATCAGGCGTAGGTTCTACCACGGCTTCGGACGAAACCGAATGAACCGCTCTAACTAACATATCGCGATAACGCGAAGGCACAGAAACATAAAACCTAATTTCATTTTTTACATAGGCTATTTCCCAAACCAAATAAGGCTGTCCAAATTCAAAAATTCTCCACGAGCCTTTTTCCATCATAGAAGCAAAGACAGAATATAATTGTTCCATCGGCTGTATTTTTTCTTTGTCTGTTTTGGGTTTTTGCCCTGGTTCTAAATATTCATCTTGGGGAATTAAAATTAAAAAAAGCTCCATATTAAGACCACTGGCCACACGCCCACGATTTTTAATAGAGCTAGCAACAAAATAAAAAATAATAAGCCCAGCCAAAAAAAGGCCGAACAACAAACCTACACTAGAGAGAAATGCTTGAAATAGTTCCAAATTAGCTTCATTAGCTTCATTAGCTTCATTAGTCCGCTAGCAAATTCTAAAAGCTAACGAAGCTAAAAGCTAAAAGCTAATTTTATAGTTTTTCTATTTTTCCCAATTCTTCTAATTTTGCTCTTAAATCTAAATCATCCATAAGCTCGTCATGAAATGCATCTTCCAATTGCGGATTATTCATACTTTTAACCATACGGATAGCTTTTTCTAAACTGCTTTTTTTAGCTACCTCTTTCAATTGCTCTACTTTTTCTTCTTCTGGCAAACTAGAAATATCAGAAATTTGCTGGGCAACCTCTTCCTCTGAATACGACTCTTCATCGGGCGTTTCTTCCGCATAATCATTCTGATTACTAACTTGCGGTGACGATGTTTCACCAGATTCTTGCGGTAAAGATTCAGGAGCTATCTCTGTTCCAGTACTTTCTTGAGGCACCAAAACTTCAGGTACAGTCTCAACTTCGGAGTTTATTATATTTTCTTTAGAATTTTGATCCATAAGATGATATTATTATATCATAATTTAAGCATTCAAATGAAAAAAACAACCTTTTTGGTTTTGCTAGGTATATTAGCCATATCTATATTTTTTAGATTCTACAACATAAAAGAAACTCCTTCGGGTTTATATCCCGATGAAGCTGTAAATGGCGTAAATGCTTTAGACGCTTTGGCCAATAAAAACTGGAAAGTGTTTTACCCCGAAAACTATGGTCGCGAGGGTTTGTTTATGAACCTTCAATCTATAAGCGTTAATTATTTCGGCGCTTACCCGTGGGCTTTAAGAATTGTTTCTGGAATATTCGGTGTTCTTACAGTTTTAGGCTTATTTTTGTTAACCCGAGTTTTATGGGGCGATCGCATAGCTTTGCTTTCTAGCTATTTAATGGCTATAAGTTTTTGGGCGGTTAATTTTTCTCGTATAGGTTTTAGGGCTATAATGCTACCTTTTGTTTTGGTTTGGGCATTTTATTTCTTTTGGTCTGGAATTTTAAAAAATAGCAAGTTTTTAATTATTATCTCTGGCTTATTTTATGGTTTGGGATTCCATACATATATCGCCTGGCGATTATCTCCATTGTTGATAATTTTTATTTTCTTAATACTTCTTATTAAAAAAGATTACGATAAAAAATTTGTTTTAAAATCTTTAGTTTGGTTTTCTATAGCTGGTTTTATTGTAATGGCACCACTCGCTATATATTACTTAAACAATATACCCGATTTTTTTGGCCGTGCTAGCGATGTTTCTATTTTTAAATCGGCTTCGCCTGTTAAAGCTTTTGCTGAATCTGCCATAAAAACACTTGGTATGTTTAATGTTTATGGCGATGCTAACTGGCGACACAATCTTTCGGGCCGACCTGAACTTTTTTGGCCATTTGGCATAAGTTTTATTATTGGGCTCGCTATAGTTATAAAACATTTTAGATCTGATAGAAATTTATTTTTATTGTCTTGGTTTTTTGTGATGCTATTACCAAATTTTTTAGCGCCAGAAGGCACACCCCACGCTTTACGCGCACTAGGCGCAATGCCGGCAGTGTTTATACTCTCGGCTATTGGTTTAAATAGTTTTTATGAAAAGGTTCAAAGCAAATTAAATAATTCTTTAAAAAACTCAAATTCACAAAACATAACTAAGAGAATCCAGCGCATTAAAAAAGAATTTAGCTATTTATGTTTATTGGGTTTGGTTTTATGCGGAGTTTGGGAATTTAGAACTTATTTTATTGTTTGGGCAAATAAAATACAGGTGATAGATAATTTCGAAACCCGTCTAACCCACATAGCCGATTATTTAAATGGCCTCGACTCTAACACCAAAAAATATGTAATAGTTAACGAAACCGGAGCAATAATAAAAGGAGTTTCTATACAAGCTCAACCCATAATGTTTCTAGCTAGTAAGCAAGACATTAACTACTTAAACCCAAACGAAATAGATTCTATTCCTTTGTATTTAACCGACGCCACTATAGTTTTAACAAAATACGACAAAGAATTATTTAAAAAAATAATGGCAAATTATCCAAACGCCCACGAAGCTAATTTAATAACATTTAGAGCAATAAGAATTCAGTAAATATATCCATATAACTTTATACCGCAAAATCACGATTATGGTTCATATGTTAAATGTTAACAACGAGAGCGATCGTTTACCTTGTTAACATTGTTTAATTAAGCTAAATAATAACTGTTCCTTTTTTATCAATACTTACAATTTGAACTTTGTCTCCTAAACCATAATTTTTTATTAATCTCATAAATTCCTCGGGTAAGGGAGCATAGCCTAACCAAACACTTTTTTGAAGCTGTTGATAACCCAAAGAAACTAGATTGGTTCTCAACTCATATCTTTTACATTTTTGACTTTCGGGGATATCGTACATAACCAACCGAGGAATTCCATCCGATTTGGACGGTTCAATAGGAAATTTTAGCTTCACTACACTGTTTTTAGCTTTAGCGCTTAAAGCCCACAAAAACCTACCACTATTTTTTGATTTAACTACTAATCCATCCTGTTTTAAACGAGAAAGAATTGCAGAAAAAGAACGAGAAGAAAATTCATAACCTTCTGGTAAACCTAAAAACCTTCTCCATATCTTAGTCTCCGCTTTGTTTTTAGGAAATATACTATCAAGAGTTGCATCACCAATTTCGTTTAACTTATTTAATATAAGTTGTGAAATAGAATTATTCTTATTCATACTATTATTATAATTCTAATGTTAACATATCCGACGATCGTTTGAGTTGTTAACATTGTGGAAATTAGTATATTGCTATAAAAATAGATGATATAGTAGATAATAATATTAATTTTAATAAGTAATTTTAATGACTCAATTTTCAAAAATAAATTTCTTAGCTGGTTTAATAATTATTTCTGCCTTGGCGCTCGCTATATTTTCAGTTAAGGGAGACTCCGTAACTACAGATGAATCACCTCACGTTACAGCTGGGTATTCATACTTAACGCAACAAGATATGCGTTTAAACCCCGAACACCCACCGTTAATGAAAGACATTGCTGCTATTCCCCTTTTATTTGAAAAAATTAATTTTGATTCGGAACATTATTCTTGGAAAACAGATATTAACGGCCAATGGACTTTTGGCACGCATTTTCTTTATGAAAGTGGTAATAATCCAGACAAAATAATTTTTAGCGCACGCCTAGCAGTAATGTTGATATTCCTTCTTTTGGGAATAATGGTTTATATATGGACAAAAGAAAGATATGGCGCCAAAGCCGGTTTATTGAGTTTATTCTTAACTGTATTCTCGCCCAACATAATTGCTAACGGCCGTTATGTAACCACCGATGTTGCCGCCGCTTTTGGATTTATTTTGGGCAGTTACTTTTTTGTTAAGTTTATAAATAATCAAACAAAGCGTAATTTAATTTATGCTGGACTTGCTTTTGGCATTGCCCAACTTTTAAAATTTTCTTTAATTATTTTAATTCCGCTTTTTGTTTTTACTGGTTTTGTTTACTGGCTAGTTTCAAAAAAGATTTCTTTCTCGCGCCTTATTTTATCTCTAGTGTCTATTTTTACTATTGGCTATTTACTGGTTTGGCCTGTTTACGCATTCCATGTTTGGAAATATCCCATAGAAAGGCAAAAAACCGATACACGGTTTACTTTAAGATCTTATCCTATTAAACCTGCCGCAAATTTGGTTATTTGGGCAACAGATAAACCACTACTTCGCCCATACGCCCAATATTCACTTGGGCTTTTGATGGTTTTTCAACGCACTGGCGGAGGTAACACCACATACTTTATGGGCGACGTTGCATCCAGCGCATGGAAAAGCTATTTTCCAACAGTTTATGCTTTAAAAGAAACTATTCCGGCCTTGACCTTGATATTTATAGCGTTGTTATTAGGCATAAAAAAACTCTCGCAGAACTGGAGCAACAAGTCTAAATATTTATCCGATAATTTTACCGAATTTGTTTGGCTAAGTTTTATTGCAATTTATTGGGCATTAAGCATTAAAGGCAACTTAAATATTGGAGTGCGGCATGTTCTACCAACCTTTCCTTTTATATATATGCTAACCGCGGGGCAAATTAGCAGTTGGATAAAAACTGGATTAAAACCAATAAAAGTTTTGGTTGTTTGTATTCTAACAGTTTGGCTCGGTATGGAAACATTGAGCACCTATCCATATTATCTTAGTTACTATAACGAACTAGCTGGTGGGCCAGATAATGGTTATAAATATGCGGTGGATTCCAATTTAGATTGGGGGCAAGATTTAAAACGCTTAACCCAGTATGTTAACGAAAATAATATAGATAAAATTAAATTAGAATATTTTGGTGGTGGTAATCCACAATATTATTTAGGCAATAAATACGAAAAATTTGATCCTAACAATGTTTCACAACGCCATGGCTGGATAGCGGTCTCAGCCACAGCCCTGCAAGCCGGCCGAGCTACGGCCACTAAAGGTTTCCAAGGTGATACCACATTTTACAAATGGATAGATAGCTACACCCCCGTAACCAAAATTGGTTATTCTATATTTGTTTATAAGCTAGAATAGTAGATGTGGATAACTTTGACTTTTACCGCAATATTTGTTAAATTAAAAACAGCGTTTGGAGGGTCCGCCCTTTCACGGCTTCCAAGCTGTAGCCAGACGCTAACAAAGAACCCGCCTATTTGGCGGATTTTTTGTTAACTATATAATCTCTTACTTGTTGTGGATAAACTTGATTTTTTTATCTATATCCTATATACTGCATGTACAGTATAGAAGGAGGGCGTCGACCGTTAGGACGATAGCCCTTTTTCGTTTTCATCGTTATTTTGAGCCATATTTAAGTGATCTGTCTTATCAACAAAAATATTAAAGTTATGGTTCTTAAACCCTCTTATAAAAGAACCTGTTCCCAACTTAGCTTTTAAATAATCGACAATTTCAAGTTTATATTTTGATCCAATTACCATCTTCTTCTTAAACTTAATATCATAAGTTATTGCCCCAATTATAAGATCTACAAGCTGGAGCAGATCGTTTGATTTTGAATCAAATCTACACACTCCCGCTAAAGCAAGACGTTTTTTATTCTTATTAAAATTCTTTTTTACCTCTACTTCAAAACGAGTATTTTTAGGTGTAGTCACATAATCAGCAATCAGTACAATAATCTCTTGCTGAGACAATGCAACATCCAAAAGTTTTAATGTTATTTGCTCATAGGCCGACCATGAATCGACATCAAAACTTTTTAAGTAATAGTCGCTTTTCGTACTTATAGAATAGGAATAAAAACTGACGCTTCTTGTTTCAAAGAGTGCGTCAATTGCTATTTTAGCAAAACTAATATTATTTTTAGAAAGTTTATTAAATTTAATCTCATCATAAAATTTTGTTTTACTTCGTTCATAGAAAAGCCTACTCTGTAAATAATAAGGCTGACTCATTTTTAATATCCCAACAGTAAAATATTGATCTTTTTGTCCACTTAATGCTCCCGTTTCATCTAAGAAACAAAACTTCGTCCAGATCTGATTATAATCTGAAAGTTTAAGATTTTCCGTTTTTATTTCTTTGTTAAATTTGAAAAACATATCTATATTTTATCATAACTCTCCATCAAAAGACTTCTTAAAAACTCCAAAACGGCAGAGCTAACGCTACCAAAAACTTTCAAGGTGATACTACATCGTATAAGTGGCTAGACGGTTACACTCCCATAGCCAAAATTGGTTATTCTATATTTGTTTATAAATTAGATTAAAATATCCCCAGCAAGGACGGTCCTTGCTAATTAATTGTTTTAGTTTGTATAATCATGCTTTTAATTCCAACCAAACCAGTACGCAAGACCAATAGTCACTAAACCAAGAATCACAGTAGTAATATGCTCTTTAAACCATTTCCAAAAATCTCCAAACAATTTACTCCAGTATTGTTTGTGAGGATTTTTTACATGTTGTATTCCGATCTGTTCAAGTGGAATCCCAATGACCACTGACCCGCCCCGTGCAGACCTCCCCGTCCCCCCTTCGTCACCGAAAGCATTTATAGAATTATTGGTATCAGTTATGAATAAATCGCCCTGTTGAACACTTTCTCTTATAGCCATTAAAATGCCTACACCAACATCAACATGATTTTTAGATTCATACTTCACTTCTTTTTGAAAATTTTTATAGAAATGACTATTTTCATTCGCGACTTTCAAAATAAAACTCTCGACGCTATTTTTCCATTCTGAGAATGCACCCTTATTGAGCGTTAGAGAACTGATCACGTTCGGAGGATTTGCCCTGTGCGTGGCTTTTACTTCCAATGCTTTTCCAATGAGTTGAGTAATACGATTTAATATTTTTTCTCGTTCGGTATTTTCCATAATTAAATATCTAATTTTTTAAAACTATAGGCAATCTTTTTCTCAAAATCATGTCCTAGCAAGGACGATCCTTGCTAGGTAATACTTTTTATCTCATACTTTCAAAATGTCTAGATCTGTTTTACTAACATCTTCCAGAAAATACTCAATATCTCCCCCTGACATCCATTGTGAAAATAATCCCTTACCTTCATCTTCTTTTGTTAGATTTTTCATCCTCCATTTAAGTGGAAAATTTTGCTTAACCTTGGGACTAAATTTAAATTTATTGTTATGTGCTGATGCATTTCTTAAAGAATAAAATAATTGAATAATATCTGGCAAAGATGAAAATTCCTTATCATTTAATTGATACTCTTCATTTAGCCAATCATAACAACCCATTATTAATAATCGTGCTTGCATTTCAATTATTTTATTTATATCTTTATTATTAGTAAATGGTGCTTCGGGTAAGGTCGAAGATATTGCATACATGTTTACTTGAATTGACGGCTCACCAATTGAAGTATCCAGTAAACCAGGACCTCTTCCCATTAAAAGTTTTTCTTTGACATCTTTCAAAGTGAGACACCAAAAACCACTTATAGAAAGATAGAAGTTGTCTAGATATTTTTTAAATTCTGGAAGCATAAATTAATTTTTCTAAATTCTTCTTCTGTAAAACTTATCATAATTGTTAACTTTTGAAAGTATCTAAAGATGCACTTTTTGTTATTTTTCCATTATAAAGCTTAGAACGATAATAAAGGGTTAGAATCGTTGATAAAAGAGTGAATATAGAAAAGGCGCATGCAGTAAAAAGAATAGCTCTGTTAGGTGTAATTATATATGTTGTCCAAAAACTAACAGCGGTAGAAAGGGTAAGAGAAGTAATCAGAAAAAATATCTCGTAATGGCGAAGTTCATTGCCCTGCACAAGTTCAATTGAAATATGAGATGGGAAATTTATTTCTACCATCGTATTTTCTCTCTTAGATTCTTTGTTGTTTATTCTTATACTAGCCATAAATAATGTTAGTGTTTTGTCACATCTACTAGTTTGTTTAAAATAGTTAGTTATTTTTACAATATTTTTCAGCAAACTTAGATAGTCGTTCTGTTAAATCTTTAATATCAATAATAATATCCCCTCCAAAAGCCATCTTAGTTAAAACTTCTTGAGGTAAACGCAATTCCATTTTTCCCTCAAGGATAGGAATAATTGCTAAACCTCGATTATTTTCTTTTGAAATATTCGACCCTACTTGAGTTTTTCCTAACCCTTTTTCTCTATGCACATTAATATTTCTCTTTCTTGTTAAAACTGAACCCTGACCAACTAAACCACAAAATTCGCATAATTTTAAAAACGCAGATACAGCAGAAGGAGCAATCCGACGACTTAATCCGTAATGATGCATAAATTCATTGGTTAAATCATCCTTAGATAACTTATAAGGTTCTTGAATGACGTCAAATAGTCTCTTATAAGCAACTTTTAATATCTCTTGCACTTCAGAATTACGAGTATCACCTCTCAGTTGAAATCTTTTTAATTCATCGGTTGTTTTACCGTTATCATCAATTATTCCAAGAAATTTTAATGTATTTATGGCCAAATAAGCATCAGCTTGACCAAAGCCATAGTTTTTAAAATACTCCGGCATAACATTCGATAAACTACGTTGTGAAATTAGTTCCATTAACTTATCCATTTTTGTTGCACTTAAATATGGTATTTTTACTTGGTCTATATCTTTTTTTTCGTTGTTCATAATTTTAATGAATTAGATTTTATTCAACAATAATATCAACATACAAATTAAATGTCAAACATTACTGGATAACCCAAAAAAGCCTTATTAAATAAGGCTTTTTTGGGTTATCCACAGTTTATATGAATGATAAAACTTATGATTATATAATGAGGTTTTATTTACCAGATTTGGTTCTATTATCTTGCTTACATAACATCTGACAATTTTCTGAAACTGTTTTGCCACCTTCGTGCCAAGGTATTATATGATCTGCTTCCATCTCGGAAATATCCCATTGTTTTTTACAAAATGGACAAATGCCACCTTGCTTCTCATACGCCTCGCGCTTCATTTTTTCGGTATAAGAACGAATTGAAAGATGTTTTTCCTGTCTCGTCAAAACATACGGATAGATACCGGATTTTTTCGTTACATCTTCATCTTGCATTAATTCTTTGATTTCGACTTCTAGCTTGCTGGCGTTCAGTTTCTTATCTTTGAATTCGTTATACAACTCGCCCCACTGAACACTATTCATTTCTCGGCGATAATTTGTGAAAGTTGCCCGAACCCATGCGATCACGTTTTGAAAATAATTCCATAGTTCTTCAGCATTTTTACTATGCTGATGTTTAGCCATATAATCTCTTACTTCGCCATTGTTAATCCATGAAAGCGCGGTCTCCAAATATTCCTGTCGAATCGGCGAACCACTTACTAATTGCCCGCCATCATTTGCCGAGAGATACGCTGCACAGTTTGTTTTACTGAATTTCAGTTTCGCATCTGACAACCATGTCCCCGTATAATTCGCATTGAGAAGTTCCTGATCAGTTAGTTTTTCACCAGCGGTGTTTATGATCTTGAACCAATCTAGCCGTTCATCGTCTGGACCCTCGCAAAAATAAATCATCAATTCATAATCCAAAATCTGCTTTTGCTTTTGATCACTAAGATTGTGGAAGAAGTAGCCATCAACCGAAAAATCACCGTTTACATATTGTCCTATGCTAATAGTGCGTTGCTGACCGTCTATAACTTCATAATTTCCTTCGCTCGTCTTGACCCAGTACATCACATTGAGGGGAAAATCTTTTTTAACTGTCTCAACCACTGCGTCACGCTGTTTGGGGTTATACACAAATTCGCGCTGATATCTTGGACGAATATTGAGCTTACCGCTGAAGGCTACAACACCTTCTTCGGCACTGTCTTTGTATCCAGCAATCACTTCACGCACTGAAATTTTATGAGGTTCAATTTTCATACTATTTTTTATTTTTGATAATAACTCGTGCATAAGGAACATCAACAATTCCATTATTAATCATATATAGATCTCCATCAACAGCACCTCTTTTTTGAATTTCTTTTCTATATTTTTTATGTTCTTCTTTATATGGTTTAACTCCAATTTCTATCCCTGAATTAGATATACCTAGACCGATAATCTCAAATTGTTCTGGATTATATTTATCGAGAAAAGTAATCGGCACACCTATAGCACCACTGTAGTTCATTGGAATTTCAGAAACTTTATCAACATTAATAGCGTCATAATTTTCATATTTCTGATACTCTTCAGGTATATATTTTTTGTAAAGTGTAATCTCTTGTTTGTGTTTCTCGACTTCAAGATTTGTAAACCAACACGAAGTTGAAACTCGCGCAATTTTCTTGCCATTTTCATCAATATGATGAAAAAGTTCCCAATCATCTGGCACTATAAAAAACATACCAACATTAAAATTAGTATAACCAGTACGGAGCTTATTATCTTTAATAAGCTTAAACACTTCCTTATAAGTCATTGCGTTAGTGTTCCCAATAATCAAAAACTTTTTGTTATATTCCATCAGTTGTGCAACATATTCACGAAATAGAGAAAATGGCGGGTTAGTTACTACGATATCAGCTTCTTTGAGTAGTTCAACACACTCTTTACTCCGAAAATCGCCAGTATCAATCATTTTGGTCATAAACTCACTCGGATCGGGCATGCGATTACCGTCTTTATCACCGGCATATTCTAATTTATACGGCTGTTCTTGTGTGAACAAATTTGCTTCTTTGTAGTGTGTAGCGATCAACTTTTTCAAACCTAAATGTTCAAAATTCATGCTAAAATATTTTACAAAGTTGCTTTCTTTTGGATCGTCACAATTGCAAAATACCACTTTGCCACGAAATTGGTCTTTGTAGTACTTTAACTCTCGCTCAATATCCTCAAGCTGGGTATAAAACTCATCTTTCTTTGCGGCACTTGCTTTGTGCAAATTACTATTTGAAGATTTTTTTTCCATATTATTTAAACTTATAATACACCTTATTCTGAATCCTCAGATCTAAATAATCCAATAATGCCGTTGGGCCGAGTTTTTTGATTTCAACTTTCGTTTCTGATTCGTTCATATTATCTTTCCCTTCCCCCACCCTTCAAAGATTTCTGATTTTTAAAATTATCTTTTGATATTACTTTTTTACCTGTCTGTATCTCAATGTCTTTTCTGGTTCTGCCAGCAACACCTCCACCAACCATTGCATCTCTTTTGAGATCGTCTAATCCACGAGAATCTTTTTCTGAAGTTATTTTTGTCGTAGTCGCCTCACCCAGCATGGTCAGAATAAGTTCTATATCTCCCATATGATCACGTAAATTATCACCAGCTTTTTTATCAAGATTTTTATAATCCATATACTCTTTAGTGCTTTTATCAAAAGTTGCTTTATATATTTCATCAGTCAAAATTGCGTACTCAAAACCTTTTGAGACTCCTCGTTCTTTCCATTCATCAGTCAGCGTATTTCTAACTGCAATACCTCGCATACGTTTGTCCACCCATTCTTTTGGATATCCTTTTTTATCATAAATTTCTTTAGCCCTGTTTACTGCGAGTTCGGGATTCGATATTTCATCAATTCTTTCTTTTCCAACTTTCGCTAACCAGCGTTTAAATGGTTCAGCTTTTGGTGATGGTATTGATTGGATAATACGAAAAATACCCTCCAAATCAGCACAATTCATTTTTTGTACACCACCTTTTGTCTCTACCGTAAGGGGGGTGGCAATTTGCCCCCATCCTGTGGATAACTCCGGATCTCGCCTCCTCATGTCTTTTATATAACCCTGTGCATCTTTAGAATCAGTAAGAATTTGCACAATATCAGTAATAACAAAATACCATTTTTCATTATACCAAGTTCTGCGAACCTTTTTTTCTTCAAAAATCGTCGGATGCATATTAGTTTGTGTTGATTTCTTTTTCATAATTACCTCAAAAGCTCGCTACAAATTATCTAAACTTATAATACACTGGTAGTATGTGCAAATTTTGCAACAACTGAATTTTTATCGAGTTCTTTTTCTTTCTTTTTGAACTATTCGGAAATTCCGAATAGTTGACCTTTCTCTCAATTATTCTATCTTAATAATATTAATAATATTAATAATTTACATTATGCACTTTTTGCATAATGCTTTTTTCATTTAAATTTAAAATACACCTTATTCTGTATGCGTAAATCTAAATAGTCTAATAAAGCGGTTGGGCCGGATTTTTTGATTTCAACCTTCATTTTTAATTCGTTCATATTATTTTAGTTTTTTGACGGTGTTATTTGCCAAAAGAGATTTCATTTGTGAAATCGCTATCTCGTTTAATTTTAGCAATCGTTCTTTTTGAAGCATTCCCATTTTTATAAATTCAGAATTGAGGGTTTCTAAATTGGCAAGGCAAATAAGCTGATATACATCGGAATAATCCCGCATATTGCCCTCTTTATTTTTATTCAAACCTTTCCACTCTACTGCAGTCAAACCAAATAGCGCTTTGTTTAAAATATCTGCTTCGCTTGCGTAAGTGTTATTTGCATCTTTTTGTGAAAGCCGTTGCGGTAGTACAATGTTCTCTTTTATAGAATCTGTATGTATACGATAGTTGATTTTAGTTAAAGCCCTCTTGGCATCCCAACCTAGAACCAATCTTTCATTTTCTTCAACTTTGAGTCTTTGGAATTCCTTAATCAAATATAGCTTAAATTCGGGTGATATCCATGTGGCAAATTCAAAAGCAATGTCTTTATGTGCAAAAGTACCTCCGCTATAACGCCCAGATTTTGAAATAAGCCCAATTGCATTCGTTGTCTCAATCCACTTATGCGGAGACAGCACAAAACCGTTAGAACCAGCCTCATTTCTAAACTGGTCGAATTCGACCAGTTTAAAC
>JBBTRR010000007.1:0-46111 GCA_038065095.1 Patescibacteria group bacterium | reverse complement strand
ATTCTTAAAAGATTATCAATTAATTAAACCGCCAAATGTGTGTGCCTAAAACAATAAATTCTGTAGCTTTTTTAAAACCTCGTAAACTTTTTTGGCGCCGTTGGGGGCGCGGTGTGGCATGGGTTCGGGCTCAATTTCAAAATATTCGCACATTTCCTTTAAAGTAAATTTTTTAAGGCCTTTTAATTCGTATGCCTTTGCCCACCCTAATGTAAATAAGTCTACACGGTGATAATCCAAATGATCCTCTACTCCGGTTTCTTTAAATGCCTGCGAAAGAAATGACCAATCAAAAAAAGAATTCTGTGCTACAAAAATAGCGTTTTTTGTTTTTTTAGAATAAATTTCTATCGCCTCTTTTAGTGTTACGGCGTGTAACCAATCTAATTTGTTATAACCGGCTACTTTTAAAGCTTTCTCGGCCGCAGTTCTTAAATGCCGTGGCTTAACTTTTATATGCCATTCATCTTTTATTTTTAAAGTTTGTTGATCTACCAAAACCAAACCGATTTCAATAATTTCGTGAATATCGGCATCAAAACCAGTGGTTTCTACATCGGTTATGGCCAGAGGCCGTTTTAAAAATTCCATATTAATAAACTACCACCGCTTTGTTATCTAACAACGCCCAATCCTTTAAAAATCTATTTTTAGACATTATCACCTTGCCGTAAACCGGATCCATTAACAAAATATATTTTGTTTTTTCAGGTGTACCACTAAAACCAATAACAACCCGAGTATGTTCGCCGTGAACTGCTTTTATATATTTCCCTTCTACGGTAAACCAAGAAATATCTTTACCTGTTGAAAGAGAACCCCAAACAATTACAGGATGGCCACTTTCAACTTCTTTTAAAACATCAACCAGTTGCGGATTTTCCATTTTTTTAGCATCGCGATACTGTAAAGCCAAATCTAATATGAGTTGTTCGTAAACCCCATAGCCTTCGTTAGGAATTTTTCCATCTATATTACCCACAAAACCTTTATCTGGGTCCCCCCAAATATTAAATTCGTTTCTGGAATCCATAGTATCAAATTTTAAATCATTTATAAGTTCAGTTTCGGTTACAGCAACATTATAAAAACCTAGAGCCATTTTAAGCGCCGCCACTTCGCACGAAAGAGCATGTTCTTGTTTATGGAACGGCACTTTTAAAACAACATTAAAAGATCTGTTTGAAGGAGACAGTGCTTGAGCCGAATACATTACCTGTTTTTCAACCCTAGCTAATTTAAGCGACCAATTGTTTATATAACTGCCAATAACTTTTCTAGCGCTGGTAAAATAAAAAATAACCGTTGTTATTAAAACGATTAGCAACGCTAAAAATATCTTTTTATTTTTCAACATTACCTAATTATTATACCGTAAAAATAACTCGGTGGACCAAGCTCAGCTTGGTGGACCCAGTGAGAATCGAACTCACGCCTGCACAATGCGAATGTGCCGTTATACCACTTAACTATGGGCCCGTCGGGCTGCTGGGAATCGAACCCAGTCTACACGAACCCGAATCGTGCGTACTACCGGCATACGCCAGCCCGAGAAAGATTATTTTACAAAATATCTTTCTTTAATACTCTCGTCCTCTTTTTCTTTTTCTTCTTCTAGTTTATCTTTCCCTGCTTGGGCTAGTTTGATTAATTCTTCGCTAGATAAATTATTTAATTCTTTCATACGGCCAGTTAAATATTCTTTTTCGTTTCGGGCGGGATCGTCTATAACTTCTTCCAGCAAAGCACTAAGAATATGCCCTATTTTCGGCCCTGGTTCAATGCCCAGCACAGTCATAACGTCGTTACCATTAACCTTTAACATACCCACGGTTAAAGGATCACGCGAAACCTTGTCTATCATATACTTTAAATGGCGAAGCCTATATGGCTCGGCTTTTGGCACACCAGAACCTTTGCGCTCCGATTGCCTAAGCTCTAAAAGTTCTTGCATATTTTCTGGCCCAACTTTCCGCACTAACCTTCTAACCGATTTTTCGGTAACCTCGCCCACGTTGTAATAAAACATATGATAACGAACCAGAGTATAAACTTTTTCTATAAAATCTTTAGAAAACTTTAAACGCTCTAAAGCTTTAACCGCCATTTTAGCGCCCACAAATTCGTGGCCGTGGAAACTGGCATCTTCGCCAACACCTTCTTTGGTTCTGGGTTTACCAACATCATGCAATAAACTAGCAAAGCGAACATAAATATTATAATTATATTTTGCCGCAAAACCTAAAGATTTTACCAAGTGTTCAAACACGTTATAAATATGGTGTTTATTTTGGGCGACCCCCACACCTTCCTCAACCTCTGGTAAAACAATTTTTAACAAGCCCAATTCCTGCATTAAAATAATTCCTTTTTCTGGATCGCTAGAAGCTATAAGCTTTGTCAACTCATCGCGAATTCTTTCGTGAGAAATCGCTTTTAAATTATTGGCCAAAGACTTGATGGCTGACTTAGTTGCCAACTCAATATCCCAGCCCGAGACTGGTCCGCCTTGGGCGGAAAAGCCGAGCTGGGCAGCGAAACGAACCGCCCGCATCAAACGTAAAGCGTCTTCGTTAAACCTATCTTCTGGTTTACCAACAGCTCGAATCAATTTAGCTTCAATATCTTTCTCGCCTCCAAACGGATCAATAATCTGTAAATTAGAATTTTGAATTTGTGAATTGTTTGTAATTTGTGAATTGTAATTTGTAATTTTTAACGCCATCGCATTTACGGTAAAATCTCGGCGAGCTAAATCATCTTCCACTTTTTGAGTGAAGATTACTTTATCTGGATGACGTTTATCGCTATAAGATTCTTCTTTTCTAAATGGTGTAACTTCTACAACTTCTGTATCTGATTCTGAATGTCTAACTTTAACGCCCACGGTGCCAAAATCGTTTTCGTAAACGCTATCTGTAAATATTTTTTGAATTTCTTCGGGCTTGGCGTTGGTGGTTATATCCCAATCCTTCGCTTTAAAAGGTAATCCTTCAACTTCGCTCAGGACAAGATCACGCACGCAACCACCTACTAAATACGCTTGGTATCCAGATTTTTCAAGTTCGCTTAATATGTTTTCTATGTGTTTTGGAATCTTCATTTCTGTTTTTATTTTCTGATCTATATTTCTACCTTCTACGTTCTATTTTCTACTTTTAAAACAATCTACCGAGTGATCGTTAACCATACCAACCGCTTGCATATGCGCATAACAAATTGTAGCACCCAAGAATCTAAAACCTCTACGTTTTAAATCTTTCGCCCAATCTTCAGCTTCTTTAATTTTAACAGGATAATCTTTTAAGGTTTTAATTTTATGCTTTATCGGTTTACCGCTGACAAAGCCCCACATATATTTGCTAAACGTGCCAAATTCTTTTTTAACCTCTAAAAACCTTTGAGCATTGTTTATAGCCGCTAAAATTTTTAATTTGTTTCTAACGATTCCGGCATCCGCCATTAAACGCTTAAAATCTTTAGCATTAAACTTAGCAACTTTTACTGGGTCAAAGCCAGCAAAAGCTTTTTTGTAATTCTGCCTCTTTTTTAAAATTGTTAACCAACTTAAACCCGCCTGCGCACTTTCTAAAACTAAAAACTCAAAAATCTTATCGTCTTTATAAACCGGCACACCCCATTCTTGGTCATGGTATTTAATATATAAAGGATTTTCCCTAACCCACGGGCATCGGGTTTTGTTTTTAATTTGAGGCATTTATTTATTAGCACCAACAACAAGGACTATACTTGCTAGATTTATAAATTAATTATTTATTGGGATTAAAAAGTTTTTCTTGAGCTAATTTAAGAATTTCATCTCCTAATATTTTAAAACCTTCTGGTACCCCTTTGAGTGCCAAGTGAAGATCATTAAAAAAATAATTTGGCATCCCATTCTTGTTAATACACTCCTTTATTTCTAAAAGAGTATCTTCAGCACCCCACCCCCTCTTTATATCCATTTTTAAACCTTCTATCATGGCGGCTATTTCTCCAACTTGGCCTTTATTTCTATAACTCTCGATTTGAAAATCTACTATTGTCCTCTCGACTTTAAATAATCGATCATCTAATCTAGCCTCCATATTTTTAATTTGAGTAGTATTAAAATCTGAAACTTTTTTTATTTGAGTTTCGATAATATTTTTTGTATCCCCAAGTTCTTTTTCAAGAGCATTAGGTTTAGAACTTATAAATTTTTTATGCAACTTCCAAAGACATAAGGCCATAAAACCCAAGGAAATTAAAACAAATGATTCAAATGCAAATTTATAAAGCATCCTGACAAACACAGAGATAGAATTAAACAGATAAGGATATATTTTCCATTTAAGAAGGAAATCAATAAAAGTCATTAAAAGAACTATTCCCGTCAAAATAGCTATAAATTTTTTTATAAAATTTTTAACTTCCAAATACATAATGTATTAACAATGACTATCTTTGCTAAACCTATTTTGCAAAATGCGTTCAAACTTAGCCGCTGTGGCCGCAATTACAACAGAGAAAAAAGTAATAAAAACACCCATTGCTACACCACCTGCAATATCATCTTCGGGTCGAACTATAAACAAATAAGCTACCGCGGGCACAATAAAACAAATAATGGTTATTGCACAGCGTTTTATAGTTCGCAAAGCTTTTAAAGTTTCTGGCGAGAATGTTTTATTTTGCCTTACGTATCCTAACGCTTTGAAAACTTGATAGACCCCCACAAAAAATGCGATGGACCCTATATACGCATATGCTAAAAATAGATCTTTAAAATAAATCTCAAATTATAAGATTCCATTTCTTATCCCTCTTCCAACCTTTGACTTCACGCTCACGTCGACGTGCCATAATTAACGTTTGGAATGTTTCAGAATATTTTAAAGTCACTGGCCTACGAATTTTTGTATAATGAGCGCCCCATTTTGAATCGTTATGTTGCTTTAATCTTCTTTCAAGATTATTAGTACAACCCACATACAAAGATTTATCCGAACATTCAAGAATGTAAACGAAATAATATGACATTTAAATCTCGGCCCCTCGTCGAAGACTTCTCGGGGACTTCGTCTTATTTATCTATATGGTGCCGAAGGCACTGAGGAGCACAAAGTGCGACGAAGTGCTGCGGGACCTGGATTCGAACCAAGATACCATCCTCCAGAGGGATGTGTCCTACCATTAGACGATCCCGCAATAGTTTAGAAAATACCATAAAACCCAACTTATTAAAAGTGCTTTAATTTGAATGTTTTGCTATCCTATTAAGCATATATGGAGGCAAAATATAAGAAAATCAAAGACGGCACATACTTTGGGGAAATTTCTAATGTAAAGGGAGTATGGGCAAATGCTAAGAATTTGAAAGATTGTAAAAAAGAACTTCGAGAAGTTTTAGAAGACTGGCTATTTTTAAAAGTTAAAAACCGAGAAAAATTCTCAACTAGATAATAATGAAATATATTTTAATAATTTTGACATCCATTTTTTTTGTTTTTAACCAAACAAGCAATGCTCTTGCAATTGAAGGAACTTGCTCTTGGCATAGTGGGATTAATTGTAAAGCCGGACCTGATTGGGATGGAAGTGCAATTTGCTACGATGGCTGGTTAGATAGTTCGGAACGATATTATTCCCAAAAAATGTGTACAGAAAATCTCCACCATTGTTCGACTGAAGTTGCTCAACAGTTAAACAGTAAATATTTATTGGATGAGTTGAGTAATACAGTCAAAAACACTTGTAAGGTAAGTGTTAGCGATTATTCTTTGAATAACCTATCTTCCTCAGAGCTACGCCAGAAAGCCATAGACGCTTTATATCTTGCTGCGGAGTGCAAAAATGCCGTGTTAGATTATGATGTTGCTGAAACAAAATATTATAAAGAATGCTATGCTCTAGGGGAAAAACATTATTACGAACAGCAGGCTGAATTCTTAAAATCGCTTCAACAATCATATTCACAGCCACAAAGTGTTCCAACTTACTCTTGTCCAGCAAACTCAACTTTGAATGCAAATAATCAGTGTTCCTGTAACTACGGGTACGCTAACTACAAAAATCAATGTACTACTGCAGATGACTATTGCAAGCTGACACTTGGAGTCAATTCTATTGCAAGAATAGTTGACGGTGTTTATCGTTGTGCCTGTGATACAGGTTATGTTTGGAACTCAACTCAAACCACTTGCAACAAAATTGAAACACAATCTATTCAATCATCTATAACACAAACACCGCCACAACAAGTAATCCAACCAAAATCTACTAATCCCATTATACAAAGTCAGCCATCGCAGCCAAAAATTAAACCTTCTTCAGTTTCTACCGAAAAAACTTCTATAATAACAACCACAACTAAGGCAGAAATCCTAGCCACTTCCAGTATTAAAGCCGAAGAAATTAAACAAAAGGAGGGTTCTACAAAAGTGAAAGTTTTGAGCAAGGTTAAAGGTTTTTTCTCAAAATTAAAATTTTGGTAAAATCCAAAAAGTGCTTAGTCTTTATCGAAGTGAGACTTCGATAGATTTTAGAACTCGCCATGTTAAAAATATAAATGAAAATTATTAATTTTATATCCGTATATCCAACAATTGAATTAACCAAAGAAATAATAGAATTTCTCAATAAAAACTCTGATGCGATAACAGCAACATCGGCAATCATAATAACTTTTCTAGCTATCAAGGGTGTAAAAGAGTGGCAATTGCAAACAAAAGGTAAAACTAATTATGAAATAGCTCGTCGATATTTAAAAGCAATCCTTAAGTTAAGAGATGAAATAAAATATGTTAGAAATCCACTAATTACATTTAGTGAAATGGAAACAGCTTTAAAAGAATCTGGCTTTGAAAGTGAAACTTATAAAGATAATATGAAAACCAACGTAGCTGTATATTCCAGACGATGGAAAAGCGTTAGAAAAGCTTGGACAAACTTGGAAGCAGAGCTACTTGAAGTCGAAGTATCGTGGGGAATAGAAGCCGTAAAAGTTTCTACACCATTAATTGATTCGACAAAAAAATTGTACTGGGCATTACAAAGTTTTTTAAACAATAATCATAAAAATGATATCGAATCAATTGAGGATTTAATCTATGACAAAGGAAACTCAGAAACCCCAGATGTTTTTTTTAGTGATATATTGAACAATATAGGAAAAATAAAAGAATTTTTAAAACCCCACTTATTATAAAGAAATGAAAACCCTAGGTGTAATATTATTGCTCGCGGGAATAGCCTTGGCATTACAATTCTCTACCCCAAACATCGCTGATCCTGATGCGTTTTATCATATGGCGCATGCTAAGGTTTATGCCGAGCGTGGAATATTTTATAGCGAATTTCCTTGGGCGCAGTTTTCTATAATTAAAGAACTTAAATCCGATATTTGGTACGGCTTTCATTTATTTTTAATTCCGTTTACTTATTTTAAAAACGGAGTTTTAGGAATAAAACTAGCTGGTGCATTTATTACATTTTTAACACTTGGTGGTTTTTATTTTGCACTAAACAAATTAAAAATTAAGTGGCCAATTTTATGGACACTGGTTTTTGTGTTGGCAACACCCGATGTTATGTACCGCCTAACAATGACTCGGCCACATAATTTATCGTTTGCTTTAACAGTAATTATATTTGCGTTGTTTTTGAGTTCGAGCAAGCGATGGCCTCTGTTTATTTTAGGTTTTATTGCTGCATTCTTACATTCCGCTTTAAGTTGGCTACCTTTAGCCGTTGTTATTTTAACTAGCTTGGTTTTAAAGCTTCGCCGCGAACCCGCCAAGTTTAAACATATTATTTATCTTGCGTTAGGTGTTATTACTGGTTTATTAGCTCGACCAAATCCTTTAGGTGGTTTAAAACTGGCGTATATTCAAGTAGTACAAATTATCATTGTTAAATGGCAAAACATTCCTTTAACATTTGGCCGAGAACTTAAAACTCCAAATTTAGATTCTGTTTTAAGAAATATATTGCCTATTTTCCTAATTGGGATTATTGGCATTATTTTATATAAAATCGTAATTAAAAAATATCGCTCTAACGAAATCAATAATTCTAAAAATATATTTTTATCTTCCTTAACTGTTTCTGTTTTCTTCTTATTAATAACTTTATTTGTGGCTCGTAGAAGTTACGATATTTTTACTGGGTTCACTTTAATAACTGCTTCGTCTGCCTTATCTATTTATTTAAATAAGTTAACAAATATAAAGTATAAAAACTTTGTTGTTTCTGGTTTAATAATAGTTGCTGGGTTTTTAAGTTTAAACTCTGTGCCGCTATTTAAAGCATATAACGCCGACGCTTGGGCGCCAGACGATATGAAAGAATCTTCGCTGTGGCTAAAAGAAAATGCTAAAGCTGGCGAAATTGTTTTTAACACCAGCTGGGATCAATTTGGCAGTTTAATGTATTGGAATAATCAAAATTATTATATAAACGGCATGGACCCCATTTTTGAATATGCTTTTAGCCCAGCGTTATATTGGAAAAATCATTTTTTGCTAGCCGACGTAGGTTATACCAATACCTGCGGTTTAATTCGTTGTAAACAAGAAGAAATAGAAACAACACCGTCGGTTTTAATAAACGATTTTAAAGCTTCATATATTGTGCTTAAAAAATCGCGCAATCCTAAAACATATTTTTATTGGGTAAAAGATAATACTTTCCCTTTGGTTTTTGAAAATAAAAAAGAGGCGGTTTTTAAAATCCCGCCTCGCTAGAAACTAATAACCAGCCTTTCTGGCTTCGTCGTGTAAAGCCGCTAAACCTGCAATTATAGAAAGCTGTTGCAATGGAGAATCAATGTTATGCCCACAAAACTCATAACCCCCTTCATCTCTGTCTGTTAGATGGTGACTAGGATCTATACCGCAAGCATTTCCTGGAACGCTTATATGAAAGCCTCCGTTGTGCACATAAGCTCGAATATCCATCTCCTCGAAATTACTAAGCCTACCATGCATTTGTTTATGAATTTCACAAATTGCTTTAGTGATTCTTCCTAGGATAGCTTCCATATTTTCTTCATTTTGAGAAAGTTCTAAAAGCCACTGTACAAGATTTTTACCGTACTCGCCCGTAACATGAGAACCGTTCATATCTCTTTCGGTAGCTAGGCTAAAAATAAAAAGCTGCGATCTGTCTGACTTTGTAAAAAATTCCAAAAATGGATAATCCACATATCCAACTGCACAAACAACCCTTAAAGAAGCTGTAATCGCCCACAATGGCCTTTGGTCAAAAGCCATTTCTTTGCCAGTCCCATCGCAAAGCAAGCAGTCTTTGTCTATTTCACCCATCATTTTGCAATGAAGACACACCATACTCGTAGAAACTCTTACACAGGGAAGGTTAATAGCAAAGGAAAAAAAATCACCATCATCCTTAGCAACACCGAGGGCATTTTCAAAACCAAAAAATGAACTAAAATCCGGATTAAACACGCCTAAATTTAAAGCTTCTTTTGTGCTCTGTACTATGCCAGAATTTTCGCCGAAATCAGGGAAGGTACTTTTGATGTGATCTACAAAATCCTTTCGGATTTTTAGGATAATGGCTGGGGGTTCACTTTGCCACGAAAGCTCATACCAACAAGGCACATCTTGCCTCATTATTGATACGACTTCTCTCATACAAAAACACCTCCATTTAAGGTCTAGTTTTTAATCATTTAAAAGAACATATCCATAAAAGCAGAAAACAACTCTTTTGTAAAATACTAGCAAAATAAACTCCTAAAAGGTTATAATTAAATTATGCCCCACTACGCATTTACTCTAAAAGAAAAAAAGGTCATTGCCAAAGAAACCATGTCTTTTGTTTTTGAGTTTGGCGACAAAGAATTTAATTTTAAACCTGGACAGTTTATAGATATTTCCATAGAAGATCCAAAATACAAAGATGACAAAGGCAATGTTAGGGCATTTTCTATTGCCTCTTCCCCGTTAGATAACTACTTGATGATAGCGAGCCGTTTAACCGATAGCGCTATGAAAAAGAGTTTGGCCGAGTTAGAAATTGGCAGTTTGGTTCACGTAGATGGCCCGTTAGGTTCGTTCAAGCTTCATAGCGATAAAAAAGTACCAGTGGTTATAATAACCGGCGGTATTGGCATTACGCCTTTTAGAAGCATTATAAAAAACGAAACTGAAAATAATTCCGAACAAAAAATTATTTTAATATATTCTAACCGCGCACCCGAGGACGCCGCTTTTGTAGGCGACTTAGAAGAATGGCAAGCCTATAACAATAATTTTAACTTTGTAACCCGCTGGACCAAGGAAGACGGCCACATAGACGAAAAATTTTTAAAGCAACATATAAAAAACTTAGCCGCACCGTTTTATTATGTCGCCGGCCCACCAGGCATGGTGGCAGGCACAACTCAACTGTTAATAGAGATTGGCGTTAAAGAAGATAATATAAAGTTTGAAGAATTCGCAGGATACTAGAACCAGCTTTTAAAAGTTGACCCTTATAATTTTTATCTTAACAAAAACCAACGATCGTAAAATAATGTTTAGATAAAGATCACCATGTTAACAACCTGAACGATCGTTTGAATCGTTAACATCTAAATTTAAAACCCGCGAAGTTGTGTTTCGCGGGTTTTTTGCTACTCTAAAGAAACATAATATTTGGGCAGGGTTTTTACTACTCCACTTGGCAATTTACTAGGATATATAAAGCAATAATTTATAGCTTCGTGCCGTGAATTATACTCGAACACCATCGTGCCATAGTCCGCCATAAGTGTTTCGTATCTTTCTTTAAACTTATCGCGTCCAGAAATTTCTTTCTTTGACCATAAAAATTCTGGTCTATTTCTATTAGCAACTGCAATAGCGGTTAATCTGTTTTTATAAGTTTTTATACTTTCCTTTAAACCGTAAAGATTCTCGGTCATGGTAAGAAGTTCGGAGTATTTTTTAGCCGAAGCCAAGACTTCGGCCCTAGGTTTAGCCTCTATTTTACTGGGGGTAAAATACAGATGAAAAATAAAACCTGACAACAAAAAAACCAACACAATAATTAAAGCTAACTTTGAAAAAGCTAATCCTACATCTCTTAATAAACTTGCCCACTCCCTAGATCGTACAGACCCAGCAGTGTTCATATTGGCCTCCCCTGCCAAATAGTTAAAGAACAGTAGTTATATTTTTAGGTATCGCCTCATAGCGATTAAGCTAGAGATAACACCTAGAAATACCCCTACTAAAGTTTGAAGTAAAAATATCTGAAAAAAATTGTTTCTAAAATAGGCTGCAATATCTATACCCGAAAGAAAAGCCGAAATTTTTGGCGAAACAAAAACAAGTATGGGGTAGAAAATAATTGTTGTAACCAAAGAAGAAACCATGCCATGTAATATACCCTCAATAATAAACGGCCCGCGAATATACCAATTAGATGCGCCCACCAAACGCATCACCCCAATTTCTTCTCGCATAGAATAAATCTTTAAACGAATAGTATTAAAAGTAACAAGTACCGCAATAAAACCAAGAACCAAAATAGCTATAAAACCAGAATTTCTTACAGTACTTAAAATACTAGAAAGTTTTTCTATAACTTTTTGATTTTGCCTATAATTGACCGTATCTACCATAGCCGAAAATCTTGTGCTTTCTAAAAACGAGGCGATGGATTCGTAGTTATCTATTAACTTAGCTTTAATATTTAGCGAGGCTTCTAATGGATTATCGCCCAATTCTTCTAGGGATTTAATAATTAAAGGATTGTTTTCGTGCTCTGTTTCAAATTTAGCTAAAGCCTCCGCCCGCGAAACATATTCCACGCTTTTTACATCGGAAATTTTTTCTAATTCCGATTTAACTTTTAAAACCTCGCTTTCCGTAGTATTTAATTTAAAATAAACAGAAATATCTACTTTTTGTTCTAAATCGGTAAGAATACTGCCTGCTACAACAGAAAGCAAAAACAAACTAGTTATTAAACTTAGCGTTATAACCATAACACTAACGGTAGCGGTAGAAACCCATTTATTGCGCCAAAAAGAATTTATACCCGATTTCGTTACCCTATTTAAAGTTCTTAATATTTTTTCTTTCATTATTGTTTGAAAATTGTAAATTGATAATTGAAAATTTTAAATAAGGTATTTCCCCTTAAGATCATCTTTAACTACTCTGCCTTTTTCCATTAACACCACTCTGCGTTCTAAATTGTTAACAATACTATTATCGTGTGTAGCTAAAATAACTGTAGCACCAAGTTCGTTCAACTTAAGTAAAAGATTAACAACTTCCCAAGTATTAACAGGGTCCAAATTGCCAGTAGGTTCGTCCGCCACTAAAATATCGGGCCTATGCACCAAAGCCCTGCCAATAGCCACGCGTTGCCTTTCACCGCCAGAAAGTTGATAAGGAAATTGTTTTGCTTTATCTTCCAAACCAACCAAGCTCAAAACCTGTGGCACGTCTTCTTTAATTTCCATATCATCTTTACCGGCAACCTCCATAGCAAAAGCAATATTTTCGTAAGCAGTTTTAGTGGGTAAAAGTTTATAATCCTGAAACACCGTGCCTATTTTTCTTCTCATATAAGGCATTTCCTTATTACTTAAGGAATTTATAGAAACATCCCCTACAATTATTTCACCCATACTTGGAGCTTCTTCACCTATCAACATTCTTAAAAGAGTAGATTTACCTGCGCCCGACGAACCCACCAAAGAAACAAATTCTTTTGATTTAATTATTAAATTTACATTTTCCAAAGCCACCATATGCGGCAAATAAATTTTGGAAACATTTTTAAAATGAATCATTATTCTTTATGTTTGAGTTCTGCTTCTATAAAATCTTCTAACTCTCCATCTAAAACTTTTTCAGCTTGAGTTGTTTCAAACCCAGTACGATGATCTTTAACCATTTTATAAGGATTTAAAACATACGAACGTATCTGGTGACCCCACTCTATCGGCACGGCTCCACCCTTTAGTTCGTCTACAGTTTTTTTATGCTCTTCGTCTAACTTTTGCTGAATTTTAGCATAAAGCAGTTTCATGGCTTTGTCCTTATTGGTACCCTGCGAACGTTCTGCTTGCGAAGTAGAAACTAGCCCTGTAGGAATATGCGTTATTCTTATGGCTGATTCTGTTTTGTTAACATATTGCCCGCCCGGCCCACCCGCTTTATAAGTATCTACTCTAACATCTTGCGGTTTAATTTCTATATTGCCTATTTCTTCTATTTCTGGCATTACCTCCACCAAAGCAAACGAAGTATGCCTTAAACCCTGCGATGAAAACGGAGAAATTCTTACTAACCTATGCACGCCATTCTCACGCCTTAAATAACCGTAAGCATATTTGCCACGTATTTCTATTATAGCATTTTTTAAACCAGCTTCTTGGCCAGAAGTTACGGCCACTACTTGAGCTTTAAAACCAGTTTTTTCGCAATACTTTAAATACATTCTTAAAAGCATTTCTACCCATTCCTGAGCATCGGTTCCACCTGCACCCGAATATATGCTTAATATGGCATTATTTTTATCGTATCTGCCAGAAAGGTAAATTAAAAATTTTTCTTTCTCTATTTTTTCTTCTAGCTTTTGCAAAGATCTTTCAAATTCTTTGTGCAAAGAATCGCCCTCGCCTACACTTTCTAACAAATCCACAATCTCGTTTAGGTGCTTAAAATCACTTTCGTAATTATGCCACTTTTCTATAACATCTTTAATATCGGCTAGTTCCTGGCTTATTCTTTTAGCTCTTTCTCTTTCCTGCCAAAAATTTTCAACCAAAATTTCTTTTTCTAATTCTTTAGCTCTAGATTTTTTATGAACAAGGTCAAAGACAGTCCGTCAAAAGACGTAATTTATTTTTTAGTTCATTCAAACGATTTTTAAAACCAAGAATCATTAAAACAATTATAACAAATTATACCCTCTTCAACATCCTAAAACTCTCTTCTATTACTTCTTTGGCTCGATCTAAACTATCATTGGATGGCAGTTTAAAGTAAAATATACGACCCAAAGGAAAAATTTCCATAGTTATGGCGCCAGTATAATTAAATTTTCTTACAAAAGAAAAAAAACCAGGCCAATCAAATGTATCTTCTAAAAAACTTTTATGGAAATGTCCATCCTTAGAAAAACCATGCATATGAATTACTTTAACGTTACTATTATTTCTTTGAAAAAACTGATATGGATCAAAACCTTTTAAAACTGCTTTAGCTACATCCAGTGTAAGATTAACATGCTTTGATTTTACAAAAGTCTCCAACTTATCTGGATGACCACAATAATCCGGCCAACTTTCTAAACCACGCGGAGCTGCATTTTCGAAAGCTATATTAATTTTACTTTCCATTTCCCTTTCTCGAATCCAATCAAAAAATTTACTATTAAAACCCTGCCTTACTGTGGCCAAGTGAACAACTAAATTTTCTGCACCAAAATCTTTAGCGATGGCTATCATTTTATTCATCTGTTTTTTACCAGTAAAAAGAACATACCAAGGTGGCTGGTGAATATTAACAACTGGCACTTGATATTTGCTAGAAAGATTTTTAACAGCTTCAAAACCTAGTTTATACACCTGTGGAGTTAACACCAATTCTATACCATCAGCCTTAACATTGTGTGCAAACAAAAACACCTCTTCCAGAGGAAATGGTTCAAAAGTATAGCTGGATATCAATAATTTCATAGATATGAGCCGATGGTCGGAATCGAACCGACGACCTTCACTTTACGAAAGTGCTGCTCTACCGTCTGAGCTACATCGGCGACTTAATAGCTTTCATAAAGTAACATTTTACTGCTAGAATGTGAAGGCTATGTTTGACCTTATATCTCTGATAAAAACAGCTGGATACCTAGGCTTGTTTGGCATAGTTTTTGCCGAATCTGGACTTTTTATTGGATTCTTTTTGCCTGGCGACAGCTTGCTTTTTACGGCAGGTTTTTTAGCTTCACAAAATTTTTTGGATATAAAAATTTTAATTCCTTTAACATTTTTTGCCGCAATTTTGGGCGATAGTTTTGGCTATGCCTTTGGTAATAAGATTGGCTACAAACTATTTAACAAAAAGAATTCTTTTTTGTTTCACCGCGATCACTTGGAACGTGCCCAAAAATTTTACGAAAAAAATGGTGGTAAAGCTATAATACTTGCGCGATTTATGCCCATAGTACGCACATTCGCGCCAATACTCGCTGGCGTGGGCAAAATGAAATATTCTACCTTTCTTTTTTATAACGTAATTGGTGGTTTTTTATGGGCAGTAGGTTTAACCAGCATGGGTTATTTTTTAGGCAATGTTATTCCAAATATAGATAAATATTTATTACCCATAATAGGCTTGATTATCTTCCTATCTATATTACCTTCTGCAATACATATTCTAAAAAACAAATCCGACCGAGAAAAGATTGCTAGGTTTATAAAGTCTAAATTTGTTAAATAGTGTTTTAAAAAATATCAGATACTCTTGCTTTGGCAATAATATCCATTTCTTTATTGTTATAGTTATCAACATGAGTTGATATACAAAGAAATGCAACTATATCGCCCTTAACTGCGAACCACATCCTAGGATACTGATTTGGCCGAAGATTTGAGTTAGGTATAACAAACTCAACTTTCCATAACGTCCAAATGTTATTTTGAGAAATACGGTGTAATTTTGCTGGAGCTATAACCTGACTAGGTCTAGTGGGATTAAACTGCACCTCACATAAACGCTCAAAAGATTTTAGGCCATCCTGAATACCATGAAATCGCCTTTCTAATATGGCGATTTCTTTCCTAATACCATCGTGATATAGAAACTCGATCATAAATCACTAAAATCTGTACCTCTATAAAATGACAATTCGTACGGAATTTCTTTTTTGAGTTCAGTGCCAATATAAGGAGCCTCAGCATGAGACAATTCCTCTAACTGTTTACCATTAAGATGACCGTATTTAACTAACACACGATCTAACATTTTTTTTTCTTCCAGACTAAAAACAGACAGATCAACTTCATCTTTGGAACGATAAACTTCAGTTGGTATGTATCCCTCTCGCTCTTCTAAGGTTTCAACATTGAGCATTTTCTTTTTAACCATTTCTGCAGTCATATTCTCGAGAGAAACAGGAACAGGACCCATAGGCAAAGCTTTATAAGTATCGCCTGTTATTGATTTTTGATATTTTTCATAAAAATCAAAATCAACAAAATACAGAAGCTTGGCCAACTTCTTTTTTCCTCTTACTTCTCCGCCTAATTTCTGGCATAAATAGAGAATTATTTGCTGATATTTATTCTTCTGGAGAGACATATTATATATACACTATAACAAAAAACGAGTATAAACGACAACACCCACATTTACCAAGTCTTAACCTTAATAATACATCAAAAAAACCGCAAAGACTTGTTTTAGCGGTTTTTCTTTGTTCTCCCCCTTGCGGGGGCCGGCCCGAAGGCATTTGTATACTTAGTATAGCAGGCAAGTATTTTAAGTCAATATCCACGGGTAATGTGCCGTTACAATCTATCTAATTTACCCTCATCAACAAAATTAGAATGGATACAATGACGGAACGTTAAAACTTCTGTCACGCATAACCTCAATATATAAAACAGCCGCCTCCTTAATATTTTTTAGAGCTTCCTCAAAAGTGTCTCCTTCGGAAACACACCCTGGCAAGGTCGGAATAGTAACTGTAAAACCCCCAGAATTCTTGTCTGGCTCAAACACAGCTGTATATTGATAAATTTTTCTAGTGAGCTTACTTTTCATTATTTGCTGATCATACCAAACCGATTTAAATATTGCAAAACCCACCGCCAGAAAATTGTAGGGTTTATAAAATCTAGGTTTACCAAAAAATGATCTCTGATGGTTTAAAGATTATTTAGTTTGTTTTTAAACTATCTTTTTCCCCTCTTTCCCTGCTTCTAGTCCTAGAACCATACATAAAAACACCGACAAGAGAAGCAAGAGTGCCAACACCAATAATTCCGCCAGCAAGAGCGCTACCATAAACAGCAACTATGGCAGATACAACAAGACCAGAAATAGCAATGATAAAACCAAGAATCTGTCCCCATTTTGAACGGGTGATATCCGAATCAATAACTTTTTTCTCTAACTCTCTTCTGTGAGTAGATTGATCTTCCGCCATTTTAATAATTCGTTCGGCAGCTCCAGGAACTACTTCATCAAACTGACGCAAAATATCTGGAGGAGGAAGCGGACCAGAAAAAGATTGAGAAATCTCTGTAAGAATTACTTTGTTCTCCTTAGAAGAACTTTGATTATTTTGAGGAATCAGCAAGATCGTTTTTATAATTTGAAATAGAAAACCTCAAATCATCCCCCACGGCGCGCCAATCATTCTTAAGCGCTTCAGTATCGGCTTTTTGTTCTGTATTAGAATCATTATATTCCTGCAATGTCCCACCCAAATCAAGTACGCGAGACATACCCTCAATAAATGAAGGCTCTGCAAAAAGTCTGTTAAAGATATATAGCCTTTTCATACTTCAAATATACCAAATCAAACACACTTCCACAACTTCCACATAAACCACAACACCTAAAGAATATTTGAAATTCTATTAAGGTTTCCCTTCAACGACCAATCACCATCTAATTTGTTTTTTCTTGCTAACTCTCCTCCTTCAATATTCATAAACAAATCCTCAATATCATATTTTATGTCATCGGTTCTTTGGAACATCACCTTAGACTTACCAAGATTATCTAGAATCTTATTATAAAAATCTTCTATATTTTTGAAAAATAAATCAAGTTCCTCCATACTACCAATATCTCTTTTTTTAATAGCCTTACTCCTATGTGCCAAAAGGGTGTCACGAACTATTTTTAAATTACTAAATATTTTTTTATTCTGTGATTCCTTCAAAAACAACTCAGTTTCTTGCCGTGCAATTTTTCGTAATGAAAAAGAGTCTTTACGTGGATCAAAACAATGAAGAACTAATAAAACCCAATGGAATAAGAAAGATCTCTCGGCTAAATAGAAAAAATCTTTATGATAACTTTGGATTTTTACATACTTTTCAGCCAAATCTTGCCCAACATAAGCAACCCACTTAGAATAAACAATCATCTTCCATCCATTGTATACCGATTTTGCCTCAAAAATGTTATCTCGAAAATAGTCTAATTGTTCTTTCATAATACTGCGTTAATCTCCTTCATAATTCTATCCGTCTCTACTAATGCAACAATAATTTTTTGATAATGTTCGATATCGGCATTGGTTAAAGTTCTACCCTTGCGATCTTTGAGCCATTTTTGAGCAGGCTGGTAACCTCCTATATAAAAATTCCACGCAACTTCTGGAACACTACCAAAATACTGTTCTGAATTAATTCGTTTCCCTTTTTCTTTTTTTAATATTTTCCTTGGCTAATTCCAAGTTATCACAAAAGTAACTGTACAATTCATCAAAAGATTTTATGTACTCCTCAGGAGTCATTTTTTCATCTTTTTCTGGAAGAGAAAGTTGAATCGCAGCTGTTTCTATTAAATAAAGATTATTACCACTAGCTTTTTTAAATCCGGAAAACAGATTATTTATCACTAATAATTTAGAATTACCATCTTCTTTAATTATACTTCTCACCGATTCATCTATAGGATTAACATCCCAATCCATAAATTCTCTTAACCGCCTCCTTTTACCAATAGCATCTTTTGGAGGAGGGGTTTTGGGTGAATATCCTTTTTTTTGAATAATAGATTTATGTATCTCGGTTTCCTTTTCATCTTTCTCTGGCTTTTTTTGTCCCATCGATTCTCCTTCTAGAAAATTTTCTTTTAAATCAGTTTTTCTCATTTTCATCATTTCTGCAACCAATTCTTTTGCATCTTTTACTCTAGTTTTTTCTTCGTCAGTAGGTTCTTTTATTTCTCTACCCAATAAATCGTCAATATGTGGTTTTAAAATTTCGAACATTTTTTCTTCCACCTCCATCCACTCAAGAGAATCTCTATCAAAATTTGTTTTATTGGTATTAGCGGTAACATGATCTAAATGAACTTCACCGAAGAGATAATTTAATGTTCCTTTATAATGAGCATCATATTTACTAAAAAATTCCTTATCACATATCAACCTGCCTTTTTTATAACACCTCATACCCCCCTTAATTCCAGGTTTTGAACTTAATCTTCCTACCCATCCGGAAATCGTACCATTAAAAACTCTTGATACTAGAAAAGAAAATGATTGTTTCCTGAAAGTTTCGTCAATAGGAAATTGGGTTAATTTTAAAACTTCCCCATTATATTTTATAACAATTTCGTTATTTTCAATTAAAGGACGGTACGTATCTAAAAGAATTGGTTTTAATACCTCTTCTTTTATATTTCTAGTTAGTCCTTTTATTTCAATTTGTGTCTGACCTTCTTCAACCTGTGTTGGTATTTTTACTATCTTATATTTTTTTATACTGTAATCATGAAGATTATCATCTTCAAATTTATATTGTTCTTTTTTCCCATTTGGAGAAGTTATTAGAACCATACTCCTTCCCAAATACCCCATTGCAGCTTTACCTCCTTGTGAATAAGCTCCAATATCTTGATAACTTCTTGATTTAATTATCCCCCATTTTAAAAATTCTTCTATTTTTTTTAAATCCATACCTTCACCACCTTTATCAATAATGGTCAGGGTTTTATTTGTAACTAAGAGACTAATAGTTAGTACATTGCTAACTATTCGATTACTTACAGAATTGTCTATTAATTCCAAAATAGCTTCTGAGTAATTACTGAAGTTTGAAAATAAAGCGTGTTTTAATCCGCCATCAAACTTTTCCTCTAAAAATATTTCTTTATTTTTCATTATTTTAAATTAAAGTTTAAACTCTTTATTTTTAGGAAAATTAAACTTTGCTTTTGTCTCACGAACACGGCGCTCAATTTCAGAAAAAATTTTATTTACTTCTTCTTCTGTATAATCATATGCACTTCGATTAGAACAGTTTCCAAGAACTTTTAATCTTAGCAGAACTGTATTAGTGCGCTGAACCCCCAAACGCTTGAATCTTTCTATTTTTTGTTCTTGATTTTCATTCATATTAAATATATATAATCTATTATATAAATAGCACTAACTCTTGTAAGGATATTGCACCCTTATATAAAAGTCAATGCTCTATACAAACAAAAAAGACCCATTGTATAAATGGATCAAAAACCTAAACTCACAAAATGAGCGGGTAACGGGAATCGAACCCGTATCTCAACCTTGGGAAGGTCGCATTCTACCACTGAACCATACCCGCATTCGAGCTAATTATTTATTTAAGTTCCCCATTCTCCCATTTATACGGCGAAAACCAAACCTTAACATTGGCTTTTAATTTAGATGATTTTAACCAATTATCAAAATCCTTTCCTTTTTCTTGTGAAACAACTTGCAATAAAGCCTGTGGTTCCAAAATTCTTTCTTTAAATTTATCGGCATCCCATTGGTAAACATTTTTTAAAACCCCCGAAAGATTAGCCTCGGCTTTATAATCAAAAGTATTAGTAACTTCTTTTTGGGCTTTTTTAATTTCATCGTCCGTAGCCGAAGATTTTATTATTTGGTTAATTATAAGCCCTTCCAAAGAATTTTTAAGTAATTCTTTTTCGGAGCCTCTCTTAAAAAGATCGTCCATTTCTTTACCAGAACCAGCCAAACCTTGGTTATACAACCGGCGTGAAACATCGGCATTTTCTTTTACCGTACGCTGGCTTATAAAGCTTCCGTTTACCACTACCACTGGAAAGTAGCCATTCTGCACAAAGGTATAGCTTAAAAGCCCACCCACTAAAAATACTAAAGTTAAAACTAAAATTCCAATATGATGACTTTTCATTTTTTTATATTAACCCCATTACTTCCCAATAATATATTTGTTGCCTAAACCATATAATCACTCGGAGGTAACGGGGTGAAAATATTTTAACCAATTCTTAACATTAAACCAAATACTGTTTGGATCGTCTAAGTTGCTACCAACTTCCGCCTTTAAAAAGTTTTCTTCCGGAAAATTATCTTCACCCACCACCACCAAAACCGATTCACCTTCTTTTTTTAAATTTAAACGCAACCGAGCTTCTTTTTCTAAAGCTTCAGGTTTTGAAAGGTCATCTATTTCACTTTGAAGTTTTTTGGATTCTTTTTCATATGAATCGGTTTTATTTTTTACTACTTGGTATTCGTTATTTATACCGTACCAACGCCAAAACTCTCGCCCAGCTAAAAATAAAGAAAATAAAAACAAAACACCAAGCCCAAGCCAAACCAGCCATTTCTTTTTTAGTAATATAGTAAATTCCTCGCGCGACATGATATTATAATGATATCTTATATGCACAAATCTAAGAAACTCATAAAAATATTTTGGATAATAGGAGCAACTATTATTGCTTTATCTATGGTTTTTTATACCATACTTCCCTTATTTTTGTATTAAAAAAAGCAGGTCACAGCGCTTAGCATATGACCCGCATCGCCGAGCTTAGTTTATGCTCGACTAGACTTCGTCGCCCGAGGCGACTTTTTTGGAGCCCTAAGGCTCACGAAGGAACTGTGTAACTATGATCTCGGGTGCGTACCTATAACTTCAAGCACGCACCCCTCATATCTCTAATGGCAGAAACCTCATCATACAGACTCCCCTCTGTGATGGGTTCAGCGTAGAATGCGCAGACAACCTTTTTCTTTTGGTCGTCCCCGCAAACATGAATTCATTCTAATACAAGCCAAAAAATATTGCAACTGAAGAACATAAATACCGTGAGATAGCGATCGCTATCTCACGGTATTTAATTTAATTTGATCTGCCAAATTTATTTATTTAGAAGTTATCGTACTCCCTTAATGTTAACTGTGCATTTATCTGGCGCATTGTTTCCAAAACAACCGAAACAACTATAAGCAAAGCTGTGCCACCCAAAGTTAAGGTGGTAATGCCAAAGGCTCGTTGAACAACCAGCGGTAAAACAGCTATCAAACCCAAAAACAAAGCGCCTACCAAGGTTATACGATTAACCACATGGCCTATAAAAGTTGCGGTTGGTTCACCCGGCCTAATGCCAGGAATAAATCCACCTTGTTTTTGAACATTTTCAGAAATAGCTTTAGGATCAAAAGTAACTGCGGTATAAAAATAGGTAAATACAGTAACCAAAAAGAAATATAAAATTCCGTAAGTTACCGGCTGTTGCAAAAATGAAGCTATGCTTCTAGAAACATTGGCCAGCCACGCAATACTTGAATTAGATAAAAACTGAGCTATTAAACCAGGAAAAAGTAAAATTGATAAAGCAAAAATTATTGGAATAACTCCAGCTTGGTTAACACGCAAAGGAATATGACTAGAAAAACCACCAAATACTCTTCTGCCACGAACTCTTTTTGCAAAAGAAACTGGAATATTACGCTGGCCTTCGGAAATAATAATAACTCCAGCAATAACAATTACCGCCACTGCTATAAAAACTAAATATGTAAAAATCTGGCTAGGCTCAAAAGCAATCAAGCTCTGCCCAACACTAGTAGGTAAACTAGCTACGATACCCGCAAATATTAATAGTGATGTTCCATTGCCAATACCTTTTTCTGTAATAAGTTCGCCTATCCAAACCAAAAACATTGTGCCGGCCGTTACCGTAATTATTAAAGTTAATAAATTAAAAAACGGTAGATCGGTTATTATGCCTTGGCTTCTAAATAGGGAAACCGTGCCAAGCGATTGGAGTGCTGCCAAAGGAATGGTTAACAATCTAGAAAATTGATTAAATTTTGCCCTGCCTTCCGAACCAGACTCCATATACATTTCCCTTAAATTAGGAAAAATCATGGTAAGCAACTGCATTATGATGGAAGCAGTAATATATGGCCCTAACCCCAAAAGAATAACGGAAAAATTTCCCAAAGTTCCACCAGTAAACAAGCTAACTAAACCTAAAAGTTGATTGGAAGAAAAAAGTTCGGCCAACTTAACCCTGTCTATGCCAGGCATTGGAATGGCAGAAACTAATCTAAAAACAACAAGCATGCCCAAAATAAAAAATATTTTTTTTCTTAGGTCTGGAATTTTAAAAATCTGTAAAAATTTATTCATGCTAATTTTATCTATGAGCGGAGCGAATAGTTATAAAATTGAGCACCCCGAGCTTGTCGAGGGGTGACCAATCCGACTTATCTGGCAGGTTTTCTTATCTCGCCTCCAACCGCTAATATTTTAGCAGCTGCTTTTTCGGAAACAGCGATGTTTTCCAAAATTAGTTTTTTGGTAATATGCCCGCCATCAAGAATTTTTACTTTTGGTAAAACTCCTTTACCCACAACTATAATTCCCTTACTCTGCAAAGTTTTTGGAGTAACTTTTTCTCCGTTATCAAATTTTTTATCTAACAAAGAAAGTTCAACTGGAATAAACGTTTTCTGAAAACTCTTAAAACTGTAGCCACGAGACTTTGGAATTCTTCTCATTACATCACGAATTGCCGGTCTTATTCTGTGGCCCGCACGTGATTTTTGGCCTTTAGTACCGCGCCCCGAAGTAGTACCACGTTTACCGCCTCGGCCAATTCTTTTTTCATTTTTACCCTTTGTCCTTGGGCTTAAATTATGTAAATCCATATTTTTTACTTCTTTGATTTAACAGCAATCATTGCCAAAGCCTTTAGGGTGGCTCTCGTATTATTTATTTTATTGCCAGATCTAGAAAGAATCTTACCAATAATATCTTTCAAGCCCGATAATTCCGAAACAACTCTAACTGCCCCACCAGCATTTATACCTCGTCCAGCTGGAGCAGGTCTTAAATAAACAACCGCAGAACTGTATTTAGCTTTAACAGCTAACGGTATAGTGCCATTAACAATTGGTACCACCATTAAATGTTTTTTGGCTTGATGAACAGCTTTAGCTACAGATTGAGCCACGTCTGATCCCTTACCCAAACCAAAACCTACTCTGCCTTTTTTGTCGCCAATAATAACAGCCGCTCTAAATTTAAAACGCTTTCCACCCTTAACAACTCTGGTTACGCGAGCCACTTCAATAACCTTTTCTTCGAATTCCTTATCTCTCTTTTCCTTAAAAGGAGATCTGCCACCATGTCCACCGCGACCACGACCACCAAACCTTCCGCTAGGAGGTCTATTATTGTTATTACTATTTGGATTTGTTGGTTTTGTTTCCATATTTAAAATTTAACTCCAGATTCTCTTAAGCCTTCGGCCAAAGCCTTAACACGACCATGATATTTATAACCAGCTCTATCAAAAACTATTTTAGTAAACCCTTTTTTCAAAATATCACCTCCTAGAGTGTTACCAACTTTCTTTGCACTAACTACATCACTGGACTTAGCCTTACCTTTAGAACTTTTCTTAACTAAATCACTAAATTGAGCCAATGTTTTTGAATTATCATCATCTATTAATTGAGCATAAATATGATTGATGGATCTAAAAACAGAAAGCCTGGGGCACTCTGTAGTCCCTTTTACTTTGGCTCTTACTCTAGCATGACGCTTTATTCTGTTTAATCTTATTCTATTTTTCATTTTTTCTTTTGCATCTTTAAGATCCAGCGCTCGCCTTTTTACCAGCTTTACGTTTTATTATTTCACCAGAATAACGAATACCCTTACCTTTATAAGGTTCTGGTTTTTTAATATTCCTTATTTTAGCAGCTGATTGCCCTACTAAAAATTTATCATTGCCGCTTATAAAAATACTGTTTTTTTCAACTCTCAAGGTTATACCTTCAGGCGCATCAAATTCAACAGGGTGAGAAAAGCCAACATTTAAAATTAACTTACTGCCCTGAAGTTGGGCTTTAAAACCCACTCCCTCTATATCAAGCTTTTTTTCATAACCAGCAGTAACACCTATTATCATTCCATCTATTATTGATCGCACAGTGCCCCAAGAAGGATCAGATTCATTCTTAGCGCTAACTGTTAAATCTTTTTCTTTTAAAGATATCGCGATACCCCTTGGCAATCTAAAAGAAAGATCTCCCTTTGGGCCTTTAACTAAAACAAAACCATCCTTCTCTTCTACAGAGACTTTTTCGGGTAAAATTATTATTTTTCTGCCTATGCGTGACATGTTTTTTTAATTAATTTCACAAACAATCTCTCCACCTAATTTATTTCTTCTAGCTTCAGCATCTATCATAATACCTTTAGATGTAGAGATTATTCTTATAGATCCACCTTTTTTTGAAAAAATTTCGCTATGTTTAATATAGGCTCTCTGCCCCGGTTTAGATATTCTCTTAGCGCTTGATATGGCAGGAAAAGATTCAGTATATTTTAGTTTTAATTCCAATTTCTTGCCAGCGATGTTTCTACCTTTTTTTTCAAAATCCAAAATCAAATTAGCCCTCTTTAAAACACTGGCTATCTCTTGTTTCATTTTAGAAAAAGGCATAACTACCGTTTCTTTATTAACGGCTGAAGCATTCCTTATTCTTGTTAACATATCTGATATTGGATCCATAAATTTATTACCAACTTGATTTTTTAAGACCGGGAATTTCGCCTTTATTGGCTAGTTCCCTAAAACAAATCCTGCACAAACCAAAATCTCTCATAAAAGCTCTTTTACGGCCACACTTCCAACACCTATTAACTTTTCGGGTTGAAAATTTGGGTTTCTTTTTGGCTCTAGCAATAACAGATTGTTTTGGCATAATTTTTATTTCGTTTTCTTTTCAAATGGAAAACCTAACGCCTTAAAAAACTCTAAACTGTTCATCCTATTTGAATTTAAAATTGTGGCTGTAAATTCAAAACCAAATGAATGAGCAGCGTCTGCCGTGGCTTCGGCAAATACAGTATGATCTTTAATACCAACATTAAAATTTCCATTACTATCCACACAACTTTCTTTTATACCTCTAAAATCTCTGGTTCTGGGCAAAGCTGTTCTAACAAACTTTTCCAAAAAGTCATACATCTTAGAACCATGCAATGTTACCTTAACACCGATTGGCATATCAATTCTTGTTTTAAAAGAAGCTATGGCTTTTTTAGCTTTTGTTACAACCGGTTTTTGTCCAGTTATAAGAGAAAGCTCTTCGGAAACCTTTTTAATAATATCATCCGGTTTAGCGCTAGCTACCACAACTCTGCCTAAACCAACATTTACCACTACCTTAGAAATTCTAGGCAAAGCCCAAACATTAGCCACTTTAAGCCGCTCTTGTAAAACCTTGTTTTCCTTTTGAATTTTGTCCTTTAATCCAGTCATAGCTTGTAATTTATAACGTTTGCTTACATTTTTTGCAAATCCTAGCCTTATTTTCAGCAGTACCAGAATAACCAATCCTTGTTGTCTTATTACAAGAAGAACAAACAATCATAATCTTAGAAATAACAACTGGTTTTGGTATTAAAATAATTTCCCCTTTTTTGTCTTGCTGACGAGACTTTACGTGTTTTTTAAACAAGTTTAAACCATCAACCAAAACACTATTGTCTTCTGGGAAAACTCTGGTAACTTTTCCGGATTTACCCTTATCTTTACCAGATACTATTTTAACTTGATCGCCTTTTTTTATTTTCATTGTTTAAATAAATGGAATAAACATCACTCCGAGAGGCATCCCGCCAGAGGCGGGCAGGCATGGAGATGACCCCTTTTCTTTCCCCTTTCTCCCTTTACACCCTTTTCATATACTCCATGTCGTCCGCGAGGAGTGATGTTTATAAAATGTTCATACCACCTCTTCTGCCAAAGAAATTATTCTATCAAAACCTTTTTCCTTAAGTTCTCTTGGTATTGGACCAAAAATTCTTCCACCTTTAGGTTCTTTGTTATCAACCAAAACAACGGCATTATCACCAAACCTAAGATACGTTCCATCTTTTCGTTTAAATTCTTTTCTTTGGCGAACAATAACCGCTCTTAACACATCTTTTTTATGAACAGATTTTCTTGGTTCAGCTTCTTTTACTGAAACAACTATAATATCTCCAACCTGTGCAATCTTTCGGCCGGATCCGCCCAAAACCTTAATACACTGGACCAATTTGGCTCCACTGTTATCGGCTACATTTAACATTGTACGTAACTGAATCATATTTTTATTTAATATTTTCTTCCAAACCAGATGAAATACTTCTCACCACGTCCTTTAAAATCCAATTCTTATTTTTAGATATAGGCTTTGATTCTTCTATGGCTACAATATCTCCAATATTTAAACCGACGCCTTCGTAATGAGCCTGATATTTTTTTGTGGATTTAATCCTTTTTTTATATTTTGGGTGCGCCTTAAGAGTAGTAACAGCCACCACTATGGTTTTCTGCATCTTATTACTTACTACTTTTCCGGTTAAAATTCTTTTAGACATTTTTTTCTTTTATGATAGTTAACAAAACTGCTATATTTCTTTTTATTTTACCAAACTCACTAACATTCTTAATTTGGGAACCAACAAGTTTAAAATTAAGATCGCTCAACTTAACCTTTTCTTCGTGTAAGGTTTTTTTTAAATCTTCAATATTTCTTTGTCTTAATTCTTTAACCTTAAACATAAATTTATCTTGAAATTATTTTGGTCATTACTGGCAACTTATGGGCAGCTAACCTTAAAGCTTCCTCGGCTGCTTCTTTAGCTAAACCATCAATTTCAAAAATAACGTGACCTGGTTTTAACGGAAAAACAAAATGATCCACTGCTCCTTTGCCTCCGCCCATACCTACCTCGGCCCCTTTTTTGGTAACAGGCTTAGAAGGAAAAACTCGAATCCATACCTTACCACCTCTTTGCATAAAGTGTGTCATGGCACGCCTAGCTGCTTCTATCTGCCGAGAAGTTAACCAGCATGTTTCTAAAGATTTCAAGCCAAAGTTGCCAAAATCTAGTTTGTTTCCTCGTGTAGCTACACCACGACTGCGTCCACGATGCCATTTCCTATGTTTTACTCTTTTGGGCAGAAGCATGTTTATTTATTATCTTCTTCAAACTTATCACCTTTATATAGCCAAACCTTGACCCCAATAGCACCATAGGTTGTATGAGCCTCTTCGTGGGCGTAATCTATATCTGCCCTAAGATTTTGCAACGGAATCTTACCTCTTGTCAACTGTTCCTTCCTAGCAATTTCGGCACCACCCAACCTGCCCTTGGCTAAAACTTTCATACCTTTAATAACGGGCTCAGACATAACTTTCTCTATCGTCATTTTCATAGCACGTCTAAATGGAATTCTTTTCTCTAATTGTTCGCAAATATTTTTTGCAATCAAACGCGCAAATAATTCTGGTTTTTTAATTTCTTCTATCTCTATCTTTATAGTGGAATTTAATTTTTGTTTTTTTTCAGCAGATATTTTTCCAAGAACTTTCTTTATATCCTGCTGTAATTCATCTAAACCTTTTCCGCCTCGGCCAATTATCATGCCCGGTCTAGCCGATCTTATGCTTATAGAAATAGAATTACCCGATCTAACAATATCCACACCATCAACCGAAGCTTTAACTAATTTCTTTTTTAATAATTCTCTTATAGCGAAATCTCCTCGCAAAAACTCTATACGATTTTTCTCGCTATACCATCTCGAACTCCAATCTTTTTGTATGCCCAGTCTAAAAGCAACTGGATTAATTTTATGACCCATAATATTTAAATTGCTTTGCGCTGAAACATTCTTTTAACAAAACCCGAACCTTTCTTTTTAGAATTATTTCTCATGGCTTGTCCCTTATTTTTACTAATTTCCTGTTTTACGTTCGATATTTTTTCGGAAGCATGTGAATGTCCATCTGTTTCTGTATTCGATTCTTTCTTGCCATCATCAGCCTTAATACGTTGTCCTTCTAATACTAGGGTTACGTGTGAAGTTCTTCTTCTTAGTGGAGCAGCTCTACCTTTTGAAGCTGGTCTAAATCTTTTAAATACTGGACCGCCATCTACTTTAAATTCAGAAATTTTAAGACCCGAAACATCTAAAGAAAAATTATTTTCAGCATTAGCTATAGCCGATTTTATAAGTTTAATCAAAGCCCCAGAAGCTATGTTTGGAATAAATTTAAGTTGAGACAGAGCATCTTCTAAACTTAGTTTCTTAACAACACCAACCACCGCCCTAACTTTTCTTGGGCTTATATGTAAATAATTTAATTTAGCAATGACTTTCATATTTTTTTCGTGAGCATTAGCGAACGACTAAAAAATATAGACCCCGCAGAAAATCTAGCAACAAACTTTCTTAAACTCAAACAGAAAGCCGCAGGCGTATCGCCGTGATATAACTTTATAGCAATAACTTGTATGGATTTTTGTGCTGGGGTCATATTTATTTTTTAGGTGTTTCAGATTTTTCAGCCTGAGCTTTAGCGGTATCCGCCACTTTTTGAGTAGCTTCTAACTCGCGTTGCATTTTACCACCATGCCTTACGAATTTTCTTGTTAACGAAAACTCTCCCAACTTATGACCAACCATTTCTTCTGATATGGAAACTGGAACGTGAATCTTACCATTGTGTACTCCAATGGTAAAACCAACCATTTCTGGGGTTATGGTTGAAGCCCTAGCCCATGTTTTAACAACCTCCTTGCCACCAGGCTTTATGGTCTTTAATTTACTCATTAAATTTTCGTCCACATATGGACCCTTCTTTAAACTTCTTGCCATAATCGCTTTTGCTTAAATTTAAAATTTAAAATGCAAAAATAAAAATTATTATGCCTTTTGGCAGACTTATCATAAATTTTTAATTTTGAATTGTAATTTTTCATTTTAATTTTTTATTTTTGAATTTACTTCCTTCTTTGGATTATAAACACATTTGACCTAGCCTTTCTACGTCTAGTTTTGACTCCACGTGTACCCTTACCCCAAGCATTTTTAGGCCTCTTTAATCCTCTCATTTGTCTACCTTCACCACCACCATAAGGGTGATCCACAGGATTCATAGCTGAACCTCTGACGGTTGGCCTAGTACCCATATGGCGTGCTCTACCAGCCTTACCAATAACCACCATTTTTTTCTCTGGATTGGAAACCGAACCCAAAGAAGCTAAACACATATCCAAAACTTTTCTTACTTCACCAGAAGGCATTTGTAAGCTTATAAAATTTCCTTCTTTAGCCATAACCTTAATCGAAGTTCCGGCAGATCTTGCCAACTTTCCACCTTGACCAGGTTTTAATTCTACATTGTAAACAAAAGAGCCTAAAGGAAAATCTCTTAACGGCAAACGATTACCTGTTTTTAAATCAATTACAGTATTAGAAGCTGTTATAGTATCACCAACATTTAATCCCTGTGGGGCAATAACATAGTTTCTGGCTCCACTCATATAAACAACCCTAGCAATAAAAGCGGTGCGGTATGGATCATACTCTATAGCTTCCACCTTAGCCGGTTCACCAAAACTAGATTGTTTAAAATCAATCATACGGTAACTTCTTTTGGCACCACCGCCTTGGTGGCGAACCGTGATTCTGCCTTTGCTATTTCTACCACCCCTTGATTTTAATTTAATAGTGAGAGCTTTTACTGGTTTTTTTTCCGTAATAAACTTACGGTATTCAATGCCGGTCATCTGTCTTACTGCTGGTGATGTAGGACGATAAAATCTCATTTTATTTAGGCAAAATTTCTATTTTATAACCGGGAGCCAATTTTACCATAGCCTTCTTAAACCCTCCTCTTGATCCCACACGACCCTTAAACAAAACACGTTCCGATTTATAAATCATAATATTTACTCTTTCAACTTTTACACCATACTTTCTTTCTATTTCTTTTTTTACCTCTGGTTTATTAGCATCAGGCTCAACCATAAAAACATATTCTCCGCGAGATTCCAAACCTAAAGCCTTTTCCGAAATAATCGGTCTTTTTAAAATTTTAAAATTACCACCCAAAGATACAGCATTTTTTTCTTCCCGCCCTCTTGGGCGAGGCTCGCCCGCCTTTGGCGAGGCGGCTTTCTTTTCTTTTTTATTTGATCCAAATAATGCCATGTTATTTATTTAAAGCTTCAACAGCTGATTTTGTAAAAATAATCTCGTTAGACCTAAGCACATCCAAAAAACTTAGTCCTAAAACGCTATTTACTAAAACATTTAAATTGCGACTAGCTTTCAAAATATTCTCATTTCTTGATGGTAAAACCAAAAGAACTTTTCTGGTATCGCCACCAGAAAATTTATTAGATATTTCTTTAAATGTTTTTGTTTTAGCATCACTTAAAGAAAAATCTTCTATAATTTTTACCTGACCATTCTTAAATTTCGAACTAAGAATTGTATTTAAAGCCTTTTTCATCATCTGTGAATTTATTTTCTTAGAATAATTTTTATCATTTCTTGGGCCATGGGACACTCCACCACCAACCCAAATAGGCGATCTTTTAGAACCATGTCTAGAACGGCCAGTTCCCTTTTGACGCCAAGGTTTTTTTCCGGTTCCACTAACTTCAGACCTGTCTTTGCTGTGAGCCACTGGTTTTCTTCGGTTAGCTAAAATACCTACTCTAACTTGGTGAATTAAATCTAAATTTTGTGGCAAACCAAAAATACGCTCCGACAATTCCATATTGCCAGCCTCCATCCCTTCTTTGTTGTATAGCTTGGTTTGCATTTTATTTATCAATTATGACTAAGGAAACATCGTCCCGAGCAGCATTATGGAGAATATTTTTTATATAATATAAATATAAATAGAGAGGCTCCATATCGTCTGCGAGGGATAATGTTTCCGAAAATATTTATGTTCTTATTTCCACCACTGTTCCATTTTTACCCGGTAAAGGGCCTCTTAAAGCAATAATTTTTCTCTCTGCATCAACTCTAATAACTTCAATATTTTTAACCGTAACTCTATCTTGACCCATTCGGCCAGCCATTCTTTTTCCTTTTAATACTCTTTGAGGAAAACGCCCACCAATAGAACCTGGCTTACGTAAAACATCGCGGTGACCATGCGAAGCTGGACCACCTTTAAAACCGTGCCTTTTAACTCCACCTTGAAAACCCCGCCCAACAGATTTACCACTTACTCTAACAAAATCTCCGGGTATAAAATTAGCCACAGCCAGCCTATCACCAATATTATAACCAGAAGTATCAGCCACCCTAAATTCTTTAACAATGCTAAAGCTACCCAATTTTTTAAAATGTCCCTTAAGTGCTTTAGATAAATTCTTTTCCTTTTTAAAACCTGATCCAACCTGCACCGATGTATAGCCATCTTTTTCGGGTGTTTTAATTTGCAAAACAACCGCATCTTCGGCGCTAACCAAAGTAACGGGAGTTATTTCTCCCTTATCATTTAGTATTTGCGTTGAACCAAGTTTTTCTCCTATTATGTATTTCATAGCATTGAAAAAGCCGGGGTAAACCCGGCTTTTCCGGAAACCAATTATCCTAACATTATATCTTGCTTTTCAAAAAAGATTCTACCAAGATTACATCTTAATCTCAATATCCACCCCGGCCGGCAAGTTTAAATTCATTAATGAATCAATAATCTTTGGGCTTGGATTTAAAATATCAATCAATCTTTTGTGAGACCTCATTTCAAACTGTTCTCGAGAATCTTTGTGTACAAAAGTTGATCTATTTACCGTATACTTGTGAATTTCGGTAGGCAACGGCACAGGACCCACAATTTCAGCACCGTTACGCAAAGCAATATCAACTATCTGACGGCAAGATGTGTCTATTATCTTACTATCGTAAGCTTTTATTTTTATGCGTAACCTTTGTTTAACTTCTTCGGCAATTGTCTTCTTTGTTGTCGTAGCCATTTTAGTAAAGTGCAACTTTCGGGTTTGATATTACTTTATGATTTTAGTAACAGCACCCGCGCCTACTGTTTTACCTCCTTCTCTTATAGCAAACCTTTGCTTCTCTTCCATAGCTACCGGAGCAATCAATCTTACTTCAAGTTTAACTGTGTCTCCCGGCATAACCATTTCAGTACCTTCTGGCAAAATAACTTCACCAGTAACATCTGTGGTTCTTATATAGAATTGAGGTTTATAACCTTTAAGGAAAGGAGTATGACGACCACCTTCTTCTTTTGTTAATACATAAATTTCGGCTTCAAAGTCGGTATGAGGAGTAATAGTACCAGGTTTGGCCAAAACTTGACCGCGTTCAAGATCATCCTTTTTAACACCACGAAGCAAAATACCAGCGTTGTCTCCAGCTTGTCCTTCGTCTAGCGATCGATTAAACATTTCGATACCAGTAACCACTGTCTTTTGAGTTGCGCGTAAACCTACAATTTCTATTTCTTCGTTTATTTTAATTTTACCGCGTTCGATTCTACCAGTAACCACTGTGCCTCGGCCTTCAATAGAAAAAATATCTTCGATGGGCATAAGAAATGGTTTATCGGATTCTCTTTTTGGTTCAGGAATAAAATCATCCATAGCTTTTACCAATTCTACAATTGGCTTAGCCCCTTCATCATCGGCCGACTTAGCTTCTAAAGCCTTTAAAGCCGAACCCCTTATAACAGGTGTGGTATCGCCTGGATATTCATATTTGTTTAAAAGTTCTCTAATTTCGGCCTCTACCAAATCTATCAATTCTGGGTCATCAACTTGGTCTACTTTGTTTAAGAAAACAATAATAGCAGGCACACCTACTTGGCGAGCCAAAAGAATATGCTCTCTGGTTTGAGGCATTGGGCCGTCAGCCGCAGAAACCACCAAAACCGCGCCGTCCATCTGAGCGGCACCGGTAATCATATTTTTGATATAGTCAGCGTGACCAGGAGCATCAATATGAGCATAGTGACGCTTTTCAGATTCGTATTCAGAATGGTGCAAAGCGATAGTAATACCACGAGCTTTTTCCTCTGGAGCATTATCAATGTCATCCACCTTTTCCATCTTCTTTACAAGTCCCCTCATATTTTGGACATGCAAAATAGCGGCTGTTAATGTGGTTTTACCGTGGTCAACGTGACCGATTGTGCCGACGTTAACGTGCGGCTTAGTGCGTTCAAATTTGTCTGCCATGATTTTTAATGATTATTATTTTTTAAAATTTTAATTAAAAGAAGATAAAAAGACAAGGTAAAAACTACCCTATCCAAGATGCTCTATTCAACCAACTTGATATTCGCAAGCCAATTGTAATATATCAACCCCACTCGGGTCAATAGCTAAAAGCTAAGTTAAACATCCACCAAACCTAAGCTGATTTCCAAAGCCCGATCCACATCCGCCATCAATACCTTGTCTATAATGCCTACTTTTTTTATCAACCGCTGTTTATCAATAGTCTTAATTTGGTTTAATAACACCACTGAATCTTTTTCTAAACCACTTTCTGATTTCTTAAGAAAAACATTGGTAGAATAGTCTCTACCGCTAGTAACAGAAGTAATAGCGACTACAATGGTTGTTGGGCTATATTTGTTGCTAATATTGTTTTGCACAATCAAAGCTGGCCTTGTTTTATTGATTTCAGAACCAAAAGCTGGATCAAACCCAACCAAATATATTTCGCCCCTAACTGGTATTTTTACTTCTTTGGCCATACTTCCTCTTCTAAAAGAAACCATTCCTTGGCAATATCTAGATCCCTTTGAGCATTTTTAATACAACCTTCCTTCAAAAAACGCCTGATATTTTTTCGTCCTTTTTTTTCAACATAAAAATTAACAGCATCATTAAGAAAACCGCTTCTACCTCTTTTCTCTGAAAGTTTATCAATAAGTTCAAGCGTTTCTCTAGGCAGAGTTATATTAATTCTTTCACGTGTTGAGGTCTTATTCATAATATTTATTATACACACTACTAGTGTGTAATCAAACCGTAGTATTTGAGATGAAAAACCGCTCGCACAATTAAGCGGGCGGTTTAAATATGTTGAATAGTAAACTTAACAAAAATATTATTACAAACCAGTAAGTTCTCTGATGAGTTCTCTTTTTTTCTCTTGAATACTTAGTCCCCGCGTCAAAATCCTAGAAGGTTTCTCGCCAGCTTCTTGGAGAAGTCTTAATTCTTCACGATCTCTAGCTATATAAGCCTCAATTTCTTCTATTAACTGGGGAATTGGTTTACCCTCTATTATATTAGTTTTCTCCGAACCTTTAATCAGTTTTCCAAAAAAACCACCGTATTCTGCCGAGACAAATTCTTCCTTCCCAGCCAATTGCTCTCTGAGATTCCAAAGAGCGGCGGCTTTAGCAGTCTCTTCGTCTCTTTGTTCAAAAGTCTGACCCCTATTTTCTTCTAGGGTTTTATTTTCTCGCTCGGCAAAACGTTCTTCCTCTTTTTTTCTAATTTGCCTATAACACGATTCCTTAACTCTAGTTCTTCCTCTTTACTCATTTCTTTTTTCATTTCTCCGCTCCTTTCAAAGGATGACTCTAAATTCATATAAATTTATTAGTTAATTTTATTACTCAACTTTTTATACTTATAAGTATACCCCCCCCACTATCAAGGTCAAATATCCACACGTGTCCCGAGCTTACGATCGTAAGCTCGGGACACGTTTTATGACTTAGAGATAATTTTCAAAGGATAGCTAAGAGTTTCTTCTATTGTAGACTGATTTTCAGCCACAGCATCAAAAAGATTGTCTGTAAGTTCAGTACGTTTATAATATAAACCAAGCTGATTTCTTTTAGGTAAAGTTGGGTCATCTAACAGAGCTTTAACTATAAATGGCATCACCATAGAATAATCGGCTTGCAAACTCTCGGTTTGTTGACGGTAAGTTTCTGGGTTTATTTTGCCCCACGAAACAGCCTCCGAAGGGAAACACGAAGACAAACTACCATCGGTTACTGGCGAAGAAACTATCTGAACATCGTAATCGTAGCCACGAATACCGTCTAATAAAAATATTTGTGAAAGCGTAGGTTCGGGTTGCAAACTATAATTTTTGGGCACACCGCCACCTAAAATTAAAACACCTAACGCTTTTGATTCAGAATTAAACAAACCCCAATAATGGTAGGCACAACTTTCGAAAACATCAGCATGTAAATCGTAATCAAACCAATAAGGACGGTTCGAAACACGATTAAGTGCCCAAAGTTTAACAGAATTTAAAAAAGCACTACCATCGGCCGGCGCTCCCACAAAAACAGGGATACCCAGTCTAGAACAAGTAGAAAGTAATCCAGAGCGAACACCAACTTCTTTTTCCTGTGCTTCATAATATTTTCCCAAAAGATAATTTCGTTCGGTGGTAGTCATGCGTTTTTGAAATTCTGGCCGCTGTAAAATAGCGCTTATCATTCGGTCTTGATCAAACAATACTTTTTCTTTAAAACCAGTATCCGCCACACGAATTATTCCAGCTTCTCGATATGCCCCATCATCACCAAAAATATCTACTTCTTTTATAGAACGGTTTCCTGCTTCGGCTTTATACAAAGCATCGTGACCATCGTGGTAACAAATAGCATCGGTAACTGTTAAGTATGCTACCCAGCCAGTTTCTAAAAGCGGAATCAACCAAGCGCGATGCTGATCGGAAACTGTTATAGGCCCAGCCACTGTAACCACTAGTGGCACATTATTTAAAACAGCTTCGCGTAAAATTGTATAAACTCTTCTTAAATAAGCGCCGCCAAAAGCTGGCAAAGCATTTTCAAAAATCTCTCTAAGAGAATCTAACTTATCTACCGAGTGGCCAATTACCGGTTTACCCTGTAACTCATTTTGATTAATTTCTTCGTAAAAATTTTCTTCCGCCATTAATTCTTCGGAAAAATTATCTGAATCGCTAAGTTCAAATTCTGCCTCGCTTTCCCGCCCTTCAGGGCGAGGCTCGTCTATGACGGCTTCTTGTTTCATATTTTTTCTTGTTTTATAAGCTATTAATGAATAACAAATTTGCGCCGCGCCATATTCGGTTAAAGTGTCACCCACGCGCGGGGCAACTTCTACAATATCAGCACCCACCACTTCTTTTGTTTTAAAAAGTTCTTCCAGTAAACCATATAAATATTCCCAATCTAACCCTCCCTGTACTGGCGTGCCTGTGGCTGGCATATAAACAGGATTAATTCCATCTACATCTAGTGTTAAATAAACTTTATCGGTTTTTATAGAATTAATTATTTCGCGAAACGACGGCTGTCGATTTTTACCCCATTCAAAAACTTTTAAATTATTTTCACGGGCAAAATCGTATTCATCTTGAGAGTAAACTCTTATACCTATATGAACAGTATCAAAACCATTTTCAAATGTTCGGCGCATTACACAAGCATGGGAATACTTGCCGTAAGGCGTATCGTTAAAATCAGCATCGGTATCGCGTAAATCAAAATGCGCATCAATTTGCACCACAGTAACGCTTTCGGCTAACCCTTGCCGGGCCAAAGATTGTACCGGACCATTTGTAACAGAATGTTCTCCACCTAAAACAATTACAAATTTTCCCAAAGAAAAATAATGTTCGTGTATGGAACGAACATATTCCACCATTTCTTCTGGCGATAAATTGTTAGTATCGCCAATATCGTGGTAAGCAATTTTTAAATTTTCGGCTGGAGAAGTTTTGGTGTGCCTCTCAAAAAATTCTATTTGCGTATGCAAACAATCAACTATAGCCCACGGGCCTTTATCGGCGCCTTTGCTAAAAGAAGACGTAACATCGTAATTTACGCCAATTAAAACCACATCAGCTTCTTCGGGATTGGCACAATTTATAATTGAAGCGACCATAATTTTGTCTGTAATGAAAAAATTTATTTGATGGAATGATAGAAAAATACTTGAACTATGTCAAAGCAATAACAATAGTATTATAAATAAATTCATACTTAACACTTTTCACGATCGTGAGTTTTGTTAAGTAAGATTAGTAAGATTAGTAAGATTTATGATTATTTTATTTCTTATTTTTTGAGTATTCCCCCACTCTAGCAAACCCAAATAAGAATTTATCGTTTCTGGTTTTGGATTCTCATATATTCTTTTAATCATTCTTCTTTTGGTTGTAGTCCTTAAAACTCTGTGATCGTGGAAATGCACCCAGCCCAAAAAATCCACACCTGAAACTAGAGTTTTAATAAATACTTTGTCGGGATGTAGAGATAGCTTTAATTCTTTATTTAAAAACTCTTTAATAAAAATAATCTGTTTTTCTAACCATTCTTTATTCTCGGACAAAACTACAAAATCATCAGCGTATCTAATATAATGCTTGATTTTTAATTTATGCTTAACAAATCTATCAAATTCGTTCATATAGATATTCACTAAGAGTTGAGAGGTTAAATTGCCCAGTGGCAAACCAATTTTAAAACTTGATACAACCTCTTTTAAAATCCAGATAATATTTTTGTCTGGTATGTATTCAACCAGTATGTTTAATAAAACCTCGTGGTTAATACTGGCAAAGAATTTTTTAATGTCGCACTTTAACACCCAGCATGTTTTGGTGTTATTTTGACTAACTTTGTAAGAAAAATATTTGAACCTTTTTAAGGCTTTATGCGTGCCTTTTTCTTTTCGGCAAGAAAAAGAATCGGCTATAAAAGTTTTATCAAAGAAAGGATACAGAATTAGGTATATAGCGTGATGCAATAATCTATCCCGAACTGTGGCCTTATGTATGTTTCTTGGTTTAGGATCGGAGATGTTAAAAGCTTGGTAACTGCCGTGTCGGTATGTAAAACTGACTAAGTCGGAATGCAAAGAAAATATGTTATCCATTAACTGCATCTGAAATTCTTGTACATCTTTTCTTTTTCTCTTGCCTTTGATAAACTCCTGCCAAGCTAATAACAAGTTATCAGGGCTAATAATGTCTTCAAAACTATGGATCAATTGAGTTTTCATAATAATAAGCCAACAAGCAATCCTATTCACACACACACACACACACAAGACCCCATCAATAATTCAAAAATTTGTGGAAATATATAGGTTATGGGATGAATTCAAAAATCATTTTACCAAAAAACACAAATATACACTTGGTGGCAAAATTGATCAATATTTTTTAGATACGATCGAACTACTTTTCGTTGCCAGTTACTTAAGCAAAGAACAAAAAATACCGTACCTAAAAAAATCTGGAATAAAGTTAGATCTGCTTAAGTTTCTTCTGCAAATCTCGTGGGAATTAAAAGTATTAGACAACAAAAAATATATCACCCTATCGGGTAAATTAGAAGAAATCGGGAAAATGCTTGGCGGTTGGGTAAAAGGAATACAAAAAGAAACTCCCCTCAAATAAATCGGGGAGAACAAAACAAATTGTGAAAGGCAAGGAACCGATAGTTATCGTTCCATCTGTTGTCGTACCAGTTGAGATTCAGGTTGCGCTTACTGGAATTGCTCCAGAGTTCGGGCACGTTGCGATTGCCGTTGCGGTTCTGCCAGATAAAATGTACAAAATATCATCTGTGCCACCATCCCTCAAATACTTTTGGGATTGAATCTAATTTGGGGTATTAAAGCCCTCCAATATTTTGCACCAAATAGTTTTGTTTTTAAGAAACTAGCAAACGACGCTGAAAGAAGGCGTACCCGCTTCCACTCTGCATTTGTTAATTTCAGAATTCGGCCGTTCAAAACCTTAGCCGTGAACATATTAGCCTAGTATCCAAAAATATTCTAACAGAAAAAGTGTGTAATAAAAAAAGAAAAACCCGCAGAACGTTGCTCTGCGGGGGTTAAGGATCAAAGGAACCAAGGTTCCAAGGGTTAAAACTATTTGCGAAAGGCAAGGAACCGATAGCTATCGAACCACCAGCTGTCGTACCAGAGGAGAAGCAGGTTGCGCCCACCGGAATCGCTCCAGAGAACGGGCACGTCGCGAAGGCCGCGGCGGCGCCAGACAGACCCGAGCGCGATGATGGGAAACTCTTTCTGCTTTTCGGGGTATTTGGCCCCAAAAGCTAGAAGCTCGGGGAGTTCGCCGGGACGAAGACCCATCTTGTCCAGTTCCTTCAAAGCATCGTCCGAATCTATCGGACGATTGAAATGAACCAGTTGAGCCTCCTCCAGCTCTGTAGTGCCGGTGCGAGTTTTGGGGAAGTGTTCCTCGGTGATGTCGCTGTTTACTCCGTCATACTTCCCTATCGCGATGGCTTCGGCCAAGGGGAGATAGTAGTTGAGAGTGAGAGAGAAGATGTTGCCCAGTTCCCGAAGGAAACTGGAAACTTCTTCTACTATCTTATCCATCGCCGGCCGCTGTTTCGCGGTTACCAGTGAATGGATTTCCTCGGGCGCGTGACCTTTGGCCAAAAGACCATTGATCAACTGACCCATGAAATCTGCGGTCCACCCAGCACCACTAACGATTGCGGCTACGTCTTTGCGGGCCATTTAAGGCCTCCTTCCTTGTTTTGGCTATCCCTCACTCCAGCATTCGCCAGAGCCCCAGATAAGCCAGTTTTAAGGTACGCCACAATTGTAGCATACGGTCAAATAGAAGTCAATATGCTTAAACTTTTCGACTAAGACGTTTGTATATTTTATCTCGCCTCTCGGCCACCAACAACCGAATTACGCGAGTGGATTGGAACTTAAATCCAACTCTATAATCTCTGGTTATACGGAAAGAAAACAACCCCTGAAGCGGAGCGCTCAAGGGCTTAGTATGAAGCAATGAATCAAATGGATTTTTTTTTAAAATTAAGAGGAGATCGGCTAGTTTGTCTTGCGACTCGGCAGGCAAACGGCGAACATCTTTTATAAAATCTCTATCATAAATAATTTCATTTGCCAAAACGGACATGTTTTAGAAAAGATTCTTTGTTATTAAAACGGCGGAAAGAACCTCGCTGGCTGGCTCGAGTCAATATTTTTTTTACAAAAGAGTTTACGTATTCTCCCTCTAAATCTTTGAGCGGTGAAAAAAGATATTCTTTAATTCCATTCATTTCCTCTTTAATTTTCCCTAATTCCTTATTAAGTTTTTGGGCTAGTGCCTGTGTAGACATAATAATGATAGTTTAATATACATTAGGACTTTTCACAATTACCTAGTTATTTAGGGTTCCCCCTATCGAAGTGGAACTTCGATAGGTTATTTATATATTTCATGTGTACCAATGTTAACAAAATCAACAATGCTTTTACTGCTAAAAGCAAACATAATTCTGTACTGTCCTACAATGGTAAACGCCCAATAATTTTTATACTTGCCGTGAAGTTTATGAGTATCCAATCGGGAATCGAAAGGGTTTTTTATAAAAATATTTTCTTTTTCTAACGCTTTTTCTTTTACAAATTTCGGTAGTCTTTTGTAATATCTTCTAAAATTAGAGGTGGTTCTAATAACCATACTCTCTTAATTTAAGTCAGCTAATGATCTTAGAACTTTTAATTTTTTTTGTTTTTTTTCTTTAAGATAAATCTTAATAGCGGTATCGGTATTTTTAATCTCGCCTAGTTTACTTTTTAAAATCTTTTTTAAATCTAAAAGTTCCCTATACTCCTTGCGGGGCACAAGCACAAAATCACTATTCTTTTGATCTTTTGTTAATACAGATGCCATAAGTGCATTTTAAACCAAAACATACTTTTTCATCAACTCTTCAAATTTATCTTCGGCAATAGCTTGGCGGATTTTAGCCATAAGATTATTAAAAAAATAAATATTATGGAAAGAAGCTAAATAACCCGCACGAGGATTTTTATCTTTAAATAACTGGTAAAGCTCACCTTTTGTAATTACAGTACACACAGCACAGTCGCATTCGGGGCAAAGCAAAGTTTCGTCTCTGTGGTATTTCCCCTTTGTTAAATCTATTCTGCCATTAGGTATATAAACATGTCCGTGCCTACCTTCGCGTGTTGGTACAACACAATCAAAAGTATCTACGCCTTTAGATACGCCAATAAATAAATCGGCGACAAGGCCAATGCCCAATAAATGCCTAGGTTTATCTTCTGGTAAATATGGAATAACCCAATCCAGCTCTTTGAATTGTTTTGGATTTATACCGCCCCCGCCCATGGCGGGTCCGCCTGGGGCGGAAAAAGAAGAACCAAACGAACCACCTAAAGCAAAACCATCAAAATCTAAACCGCCAATAAATTTGGCGCTTTCGTTTCGCAAGTCTTCAAATAATCCACCCTGCACAATTCCGTACATCTTTTGATTAGTAGTTTTTGCCTTTAAAGATTCCTTCTCCCATCTATGAGTTCTCGCTAAGGCTTCCTTATTATATTTATAATCATGCAAAGGCGAAGTTGGTTCATCAAATGCCAAAATAATATCGGCACCTAATTTTTCTTGAATCCAAACAGATTTTTTCGGACTCAAAAAATCTTCTATAAATTGTCCGCCCTCCGAAGCCTCGGAGTAGGAGGGTTTCATTATTTTAAAATAAACCCCATCCTCTGTAATTCTAACTAAATTTTCTTCCGGAGTATTTTCTTGTTGAAGTAATCCCTTGCCTGCCACCTTACCACCACCAAGTTCGCGCGCAAAACCCAAACTAAAAACTTGGAATCCACCTGAATCGGTCATTAAAGGGCGCTGCCAATTCATAGATTCATGCAAGCCCGGATATTTTCTTAAACCCTTATCACCCAATTTCTGCCACATATGATATGTATTAGAAATAATAAGTTGAGTTTTTGCTCTAACTAAATCTTGGCTGGAAAGCTCCCTAACTTTGGCATGCGTACCCACCACCACAAAACTTGGTGTTTCTACAATTCCATGAGGAGTTTCTATAATACCTAACCTAGCCCTAGACGAACTATCTTTTTTTAAAACTTTAAACATTAAAGAGGGTTTTCTATAAGAGCTGCTCTAGGATCTTTCTCTTTAACCAGTTTATGTAATGATCTAATAACTCCAATTTTTGTTACTATTTCGCTTTCGTTTTTCTCGTGCGTTTCTAAACTTTTTTTATATTTTTCTAATAATCTTTCAAATTCGGCTTCATTCTGAAAAACAAGTTTTTTCTCGAACTCGCTAAAAAATCTATTCCAAACCCTAGCCACTTGTTCAGCGTTTATATCTTTAGACTTTTCTTCCACTACCAAATCATAATTCTCTAACATACCTTCTAAATCTGCGTCCGATAATGTTTCTGGCGATCCATTTTTTGGCTTTTCGTCTTCACTAAAAAGCACGGAGTGATCTTCTTTTTTTTGATCCCCATAACCTCTTATAATTTCTGGTCCCGATGGCATAGTTTTTTATATTTAATTATAAAGCGGCGGGGGTGAGATTCGAACTCACGAGGGGCTTGCACCCCTTCTGGTTTTCAAGACCAGCCTATTAAACCTCTCTAGCACCCCGCCCTCTTAAACAAGGTACTATAAAAATAACTCAATTTCAATCACAACAGCGACCCTTACAATAAACACTAAGCGGTTTGTTAACTGCTGGATATTTTGTTATAATAAAGCATATGAAATTTCACGATAACAAAGTTTTTTCTAGAGTTAGAAATAGAAGATCAGAGGGCATTTCCATAACTGATTTATCTAAAGAATTTAAAATTTCCGAATCCAGTATATCAAGGTGGGTCAGAGATATAGAATCAGATAGTAAACCGTTTCTGGCAGCCAGACTCTTTGAGTCAAACGCAAAAACAAAATTTCATTCTCTAGTTAATAAAATCAAGATCAACAATAACATGGCCAAGATTTTGATTGCCACGCTGTACTGGTGCGAAGGTTCCAAATATCCTGCAAGCAATTTTGTTGCATTTTCTAATAGTGATTCCACTTTGGTTAAAGTTTTTTTGGAATTATTTAGAAAGGGTTTCAATATAGACGAAAACAAGTTAAGAGTACATCTACAACTACATAATACCCACAACAAAAAAGATGCTACTAATTTTTGGCATAATTTACTTAAAATAAATAAGAATCAGTTTTATAAACCTACAATCACATCACCTGGTAGAAAAATGAAAAGAAAGAATTATATGGGAACATGCACTGTTAAATACTTTGATGTTAAGCTACTGTTGAATATTATGGGTATTTATGAAAAACTAGTATTAAAGCTATAGGCTTTTTTGGAGGCGTGGCTGAGTGGTTTAAAGCAGCATCCTGCTAAGATGTTGGGGGAGAAATCCCCCCGAAGGTTCGAATCCTTCCGCCTCCGCCAGTTAGAAAATAAAATAATTTTCATATGAAATCATATAAACCTCAAGAATGGTACGATTTAACAAAAGACCTTCACGAATTAATTATCGGGGAACTAAATACCATCTCCTCTGATACCCTTCCAGAGCTTTACCCTAAACTTGTTGTGATGTATGAATTTTTCCGATTAGTTCGGGGTGAAGCATTTAATTCATCTCGTCCCAATGATATAAGCGAATTTCAAAAAGAAATTTATAAGATGGAAAATGAATTAAAAGAAAGTTTGAAGCAACTTGAAAATAAGCTAAGCATAGATGATAGCAAAATCTCGTATAACCTCGACTTAATGAAAAAGGCATTTAATCTTAAGTATTTTAATCAAAACTAATTTCTTTCAAAAAACAATGGAAAGAGGACCAGAATTTAGAGTTGTGGGCAATGCCCCAGAAGAAGAAAAAGAAAAAGCTATAGAAAGAGTTGAAAAAAATCTTTTTCAACATCTTGAGTCTTTACCAGAAACAAGTCTAGAAATATTAAAAGAACACGAAGTTCCAAAAACTAGAGGGGAAAGATTACTAATAAATTTTGCTAACGCCGAAACTAACAGATTATTACTATACTATGGCTTACAGCCATATGCTATTCCTGAAGAAAATTACCACCTACTGCCTCACGATACATATCATAAAGAATTTAATGAAGACCAGCATAGTACTGGTGCGGCCAGTTTTTTTAGACAAGGTATAGCAATTGACGCGGGCTACTCCAGAAAAAATCCTATAAAATTCGGGGAAATATCTATGCACGAAACCTTACATCTTAAAAGAAAGCCATTTTAGTTTGGAAGCTGAAAAAAAAGGAGAAGAAACAACAACATCAAATTATAGAGAAGGTGTTTCTGTAAGAACATCACAGAAAACAACAAGAGAAGGATCGCCTCATACTCATTTTGTCGGATTACACGAAGCAATAGTTTCCGAACAAACAAGAAAATCTTTAAAAAGAATGATGGAATTGCCTATCTTAAAAAAAGAAAAAGAACATATGCGATCAGAAAAAACCATGGAAACTATAAGAAGAATTTCGGAAAAATCAAAAATACCAGTAGACGAGTTCTATTGGTTAAATGAAGAAGAGTCGGCTCTTGGTTTAGGTTATTATGAACAAAGACAAGTACTAAATTACGTATGCGAAGAAATACAACAAGAACTTTCCGAAAAATATAAAACCAAAGATGCTGTTTTTAGTGTTTTTTTGGGGGCTCAATTAACAGGCAGACTCTTGCCTGTCGCTAGGTTAGTAGAGCAAGTTTTTGGCGAAGGAAGTTTTAGAATCCTTGGCAACATGACATTAGAAAAAGAAAATACTGCGCTTATTTTAGATACCCTAAAAAAAATGAGATCAAAAAATAAAAATGGATAAACTAACTTGGCGGGCGTTTGAATTTGAACAACCAGAAAGGCATCCTAATTGGTTTATTTCTTTGTGGATTCTGGCTTTGGCTTTTGTGGTAGTAGCTATAGTTTTAAAAAGCTATCTTATGGCTGTTTTTGTACTTATTTCAACTGCTTTAATAAATATTTATGCAGTTAAAGAACCTGCTGAATATGAATTTTCTTTAGATGCAGAAATTCTTACAATTGGAGATAAAAATCATAACTTAAAAGATTTTAAATCATTCTGGATTTTCGAAAGAGAGGATGGTAATGTTCTAAGCTTAGAAGGTAAAAATACTATTAATTCACACCTAGAAGTTCCTCTGGCCGAAACAAGCCCAGATTCAATCAGAAATTTACTTTTGCCAGTTGTAACAGAAAAAGAACACAGTGAATCTATGGTGGATATTTTAGCCAGAGTTTTAAAGTTTTAGTAGGACACAAGATTGTTCCCGATTTGTTCAAGAGAGTAGCGATTGAAGACAAATCGCAATCCCGTCAAAATTTGCCCCTATAGTTCAATGGATAGAATGCGAGATTGCGGATCTCGTGATTCAGGTTCGAATCCTGATGGGGGCACCAGATAATACTTTCGCGATTTTTGGGGGAAGTTGCCTCGCCGCTTTGCGGC
>JBBTRR010000006.1:0-151561 GCA_038065095.1 Patescibacteria group bacterium | reverse complement strand
ACGGCCGCAAGGCTAAAACTCAAAGGAATAGACGGGGACTCGCACAAGCGGTGGAGCGTCTGGTTCAATTCGACAACAAGCGAGGAACCTTACCAGGGCTTGAAATGGCACTGAAAGCTTTCAGAAAAGTTAGCCCTCTCACAAGGACAGTGTCACAGGTGCTGCATGGTTGTCGTCAGCTCGTGTCTTGAGATGTTCCGTTAAGTCGGGTAACGAGCGCAACCCCTGTTGTTTGTTATAAGTGTCAAACAAGACTGCCTTCGTAAGAAGGAGGAAGGTGGGGACGACGTCAAATCAGCATGGCCCTCTGATGCCCTGGGCCACACAGGCGCTACAATGGCGTAGACAATGCGTTGCCAAACCGTAAGGTGGAGCTAATCGTATCAAACTACGCCCCAGTTCAGATCGGGGTCTGCAACTCGACCCCGTGAAGTTGGAATCGCTAGTAATCGCAGATCAGCCTCGCTGCGGTGAATACGTTCTCGAGTCTTGTACTCACAATAAAAGCGCACAGCAGCTTATTTATCTAAATGGTTAAAATCCATTTCTTTCTAACGTCTAGAAAGCATAGCCAAAAGATAGTTTGTTACCGCGAGGTAACAAGCGAAGGATCTGGCGGCAAAAGACAGCCTGAACATAAAAAGGATCAATCGACCTATCGGTGGGCGGTGAGGGTAGGGAAGATTTTTTTAAAAAATCCGTTCGGGATGTCTGGAATAGAAAATTAAGTAACCTGTGGAGATCTGATACTGTACTTGACGCTACGTCAAGTTATAATGAAATTAACGCAGTATCAGAAGTCAGCTGAATCATAGTAATCTATTTTAGATAGATGAAGGGTTCACCCAATTCTAAAAGTTTTTAATCTTTAAGATGTAATTTTACATTTTGATTTTTAAATTTGAATTTTTCATTGGGCTCGCGTAGTGCGGTAAATCCGCTCGCTACGTGGGAACATCAATTCTTTAGTTTCAAAGAAGATAATCGCCCGTCAACTCAAGGGAGTCGGTAATACCCGAACTTCGACCTCGGTCGTTGGAAGGTAGGATCGGTGACAGGGAGTAAGTCGTAACAAGGCATCGGTAGCGGAAGCTGTCGATGGATCACTTCTTATCTAGAGAAATTTTCTTTAGAAAGGTTGATAGTTTCAATATTTATATTGAAAAATTAAAGTGTTGGTCGTAGTACTTAAAAGAACGACTACCTGGTTTCAGACCCGCCTTCGCGCGGGGCTTCCAGCTGTAGTGACACATTTGTGTCGTATGCTACGGCGGGCAAGCAGGTTATAACTGGAACTCCAAAATAAGCTGCAAAAAAATGTATAGATTATACTGACTCTTAATTCAATTTATTAAAATAAAAATCACCCTCAAACAAGGGTGATTTTTATTTTTGCTGGTGGGTGTGGGAGGGATCGAACCTCCGACCTTTTCATTATCAGTGAAATGCTCTACCACTGAGCTACACACCCATTGATTGGAATCCAAGCCACTGAGCTATACGCCCAACTATTTAGCAACATAATAATAACTATTTTAAACTTGAGACGCAAATGATACAATCAGCTTATACCTCGGTGGTAGCAAAATAGAAATGCCAAAATTTCAGTTACAAAAGAAGATAAAAATAGAGTGGTCTTCTAATTTTGCTTATGCTATTGGCTTATTAGCTTCGGATGGTTATTTATTATCGGACGGCCGACATATTGGAATAAAGTCTAAAGATTTAGAATTAGTTGAAGATTTTAAAAAAGCTCTCGGGTTGAATAATAAAGTCGGTAAAGGAGTTAGAGGCGGGGAGAAAGTAAGAAAATATTATTATGTTCATTTTGGAGATAAGTCTTTTTATGGCTTTTTAAATAGTATTGGTCTTACATCTGCAAAATCTAGGACTATAAAAAAAGTAGATGTTCCAAAAATATTTTTTAGGGATTTTGTTAGAGGGCTTTTTGATGGGGATGGTACCTTTTATTCATCTTGGGATAAAAGATGGCCAAATAGTTTTATATTTCAAATTGCGTTTTGTTCGGCAAGCCTTGATTTTATGTTGTGGTTAAAGAGTAATTTAACTAAATTTTATAGTGTTAAGGGTTTTATTAGAGAGGGAGATAGGGTGTATAATCTTAGGTATGTAAAAGGTGATACTAAGAAGCTTTTTTGTGAAATGTATTATAAAAATGGATTATTGTTTTTAAGCAGGAAATATATTAAAATCAACAATGCTTTAAAAAAAGATGCCGGGCTAGCTCATCGGTAGAGCGCTGCCCTGAAGAGGCAGGCGTGCCCAGTTCGACTCTGGGGCCCGGCACATAAAGTTAAAGCGGGCTTGCCCGCCGAAGCTTTACCGTGCCACTCCGTAGCCTTTAGCGAAGGGTGGGCGAAGGCGGGATTCGTATAGTGGTAGTACATCACCTTGCCAAGGTGGAGGCGCCAGTTCGATTCTGGTATCCCGCTCAGAAAATATTTTGCCTCTGTAGTTCAATGGCTAGAACGGAGCACTCATAACGCTCAGAAGATGGTTCGATTCCATCCAGAGGCACAAGTAGTAAGGAAAGAAAAAATTTAAAAAAAGGACTCGTAGCTTAGCTGGTTTAAAGCGCCTCCCTGTCACGGAGGAGATCGCCGGTTCGAATCCGGTCGGGTCCGCCGAAGGCGGAAAAGTCCGCAGTAAAAATATTTTTTAAAAAAACCGCCCTTAGCTCAGTTGGTAGAGCAGTTGCCTCTTAAGCAAACGGTCGTAGGTTCGAATCCTACAGGGCGGACTGTGTTGGGGCGTTTAGCTCAGTGGTAGAGCGTTTCGTTGACATCGAAAAGGCCATAGGTTCGATCCCTATAACGCCCACCAAAATAAAAAACCAGAAATAATCTTATGAAATCTAGCTAAATTTATGTTTTCTCGCGAAGGTATAACTAGAAATATAACAGAGACTGAACAGTCTCAAGAAAGTATTTCAGAGGTGGACTCCCAATATTTTGAGGGCTGGGATGATTTTCAGATTGAAGGTAATCCCGAACTTATGGATACTATTAAAAAAAATATTTTGGATAGTGAAGTAATAAAAGAATCTGAATTTAAAAGATTAGCAGAAGAAAGAGGAATACCTGTAGACGACCTAAAGAAGCTTGTACAAGAAAAAATTGAGTCTCTCATTGGTAACTCGGATTTTTTTACGGCGGTTAATGTACATGTTTTAAAACAGATTCTTTTAGAGGATCATCGCTTTAAATCTCAGTTCGAAACTTATAAAAGCGGAGCATTTTGCTCACCAAGTTCGAGATCTATTAAAGAACATATAATGTTTGGTTTTGAAGATGATATTTTACACGATAAGGAGAAGCGGCCAATTTATGGATATTTTAGTGATGGAGAAAATGGGGAAATGAATTCTGAGGGAAAAGTACCACCTCCAAATAATGTTGCTCGCTATGGTGCTGTTAGTATTAAAATCAAGAAAGAAATTGCTTTGAGAAAAGCGACGATAACTTTTCAGGATTCTCTTCTTTATTGTTATTCCAATGTTCCTCCCACGCCTGCCGCCAGGCCTCATTTGGTGGGATTATTTCCAGGCCAGATAGAAAGCATTGTTGATGGTTCTAAAGTAAATACTAGAATGCCTATAAATCCTTATAATTACAATGAAGCTCAATATCATGGGGGACTGAACCTTGATGACATAGAATCTATACATATTTCTGCCAAAAATGGATTAAATAGAGTGGAACTTTTTAGAATAAAGAGAATTTTTGAGAAGTTTAAAAAAGAAAACCCAGATTCGCACGTCGAATTAGTTTTGTACTAGATTAGTATTTTTATGTTATCACTATCAGACATAGCTTATCCCATAGCAGAATTGGGAAATGAGTTTCTCCTTATTCATAATGATGATAGGAATTATTTGGTTACGGATCGATCTTTGGAGATTAAATGTGTTCTTGTTAACCTCGACCGTCTCACAATCGATGATCCTTTTGAGATTGAATTACATCTTAAGTTCAATCCCTGGGAAGAAATTATGGATGAGAATAAACAGGTGTACATACTCAATTTCATTCAAAGTAAATTTTCCAATTTGATGATTACAGAAAGAATCATTGCTACGCTTGAAAAAACCAAAATAAAACACCCTTAAAAGGGTGTTTTATTTTTCGCGGTTGCGGGACCCGGAATCTCACGTCGCTAGGTAATTTTTAAGTTGTTTTTTAAGATATTTTTTTCCAGATCCTCCTTTTAGGAATTTTTCTCTTCCAAATGCATCTTCTTTGTTTAGATATGCTTCACAATAAATTATTTTCCAATCCTTCTTTTGTCTAGTGGTTTTTCCTCCTTTTCCAGAATTATGATGCATAATTCTCTGCTTTATGTTTTTTGTAAAACCAGTATACCAAGTTCCATCTAGCTGACTTTCTAGAATATAAACATAGTAGAACATATAATTACATTAATCTGCCACGAAAAATAAAACAACCCCCTTTGTATAAAGGAAGTTGTTTTATCTCGTGGCTCGCTCAAAAGCTTGCCCCGAAAATGAGTTATGAATTTCTTCGGGGCAAGCCGCGAGATGCGTCTGCGCATTTTTCGCGGTTGCGGGACCCGGACTCGAACCGGGAACCTCCAGGTTATGAGCCTGGCAAGCTACCATTGCTCCACCCCGCTATACAAAAATACTCTAAAAACCTTGATTCGTCAACCTTGTGCACCTTGTTTTTGCACTTTTTTTATTTGAATTTTGCTTGACCCCGTTAGAAACCACGCCCGCGCTTTGCGCGCCCAAAGGGCCTAGGGGCGGGCTGTTTCTAACGGGGTTGACGCTACATAATATAAAGAATATAATGGCTTTACGTTTATGACGTTAAAAAAATACCATTTAAAACATAGAAGCGAATGAGATCGTGTCCTGTTTTAGTCGGTTTGTAAACGATCCCGCTTCACGGGATTTTTTTAATGCCTTCGGCATATCGATACCAATCTACGAATGTATACGAATGATACGAATAAAATCATAAGCGTTTGAACATTAACAACTGAATAACATGTAAACGGCATCATACAAATAGCTTTTAGTTATTAGCCCAGTAACGCATACGAATGTACGTTACCGGGTTAGCTTTTAGCTTGTTAGGAAATTCCTAAAAATCAAAAAAGCAAAATTTCTAGAAGCTCGGAATAGAATTTTTAATCACTTGAAAAGTGCGATTATGTAGGAAAGAGGGAAAGCACGGGCCATTTTGTGGTCTTAGTGCTTTCGTGAACTTAAGGGTAATTGGTGGATGCCTTGACTCAAAAGGCCGATGAAGGACGTGGCGTAACTGCGATAAGCCTCGGGGAGCTGTGTAGCAAGTTTTGATCCGGGGATTTCCGAATGGAGAAATCTAGTCTCGTGAACCGAGATTGTCTTGGAGGTTGGTAACTCCAAGAAGGGAACCTGCCGAAGTAAAACATTTCAGTAAGCAGAGGAAAAGATATGTCAGATTAACAACTCATCTTTAGCAAACTAACTTCCTAGGCACACGTAGTCTAGGGGGTTAGTAGGCTAAAGCAATGACTGTTTAATTTATTCCCTTAGTAGCGGCGAGCGAACAGGGAGCAGCTCAAACCAATCGGGCAGTATTTCTATATTGAACGGTTGGGGTTGTAGGATGGATTATGCGTAAGCAAGGACACAAGTTTTAGTTAGCAGAATGCTCCTGGAAAGGGCAACTATAAAAGGTGATAGTCCTGTAAGCGAAAATTAACTCTTAGTTCTTATCCATTCCTGAGTAGCCCGAGGAACGACAACTTCGGGTGAAACCGGGAGGACTATACTCCCAAAGCTAAATACCTTTTGAGATCGATAGTGAACTAGTACCGTGAGGGAAAGGTTAAAAGTAGCCCGGAAGGGCGGTGAAATAGTACCTGAAATCAATTACCTACAAAGAATCATAGCCCTTACCAGTGCACAGCACTGGAAATTTCAAAACACAAATTACAAATAACAAACAAAATATGTTTGGAATTTGTTTATTGTATATTGGAGCTTCCACTGCTGTGCAGTGGTGGGTGATGGTGTGCCTCTTGGAGAATGAGCCAACGACTTTATGTACATCGCTTGCTTAAGTCTTTTGTTAGACGCAAGCATAGGGAAACCGAGTCTTAATAGGGCGTACAAATCAGCTTTTTAGCTTCGTTAGCTTTTAGCTTTTTAGGAATTTTCCTAACAAGCTTTTGAAGCTAATCAGCTAAGAAGCTAGTTTGAAGGTGGTGTGCATAAGACCCGAAGCCAGAGCGAGCTACCCATGGTCAGGATGAAGCTCTCCGAAAGGAGAGTGGAGGTCCGTACTCACCAGTCGCGCAACACTGGGGGATGAACTGTGGGTAGAAGTGAAAAGCTTATCGAGCCTGGTAATAGCTGGTTCTCTTCGAAATAGTTTTAGGACTAGCGCTTTGTAATTAGCCGTGGGGGTAGAGCACTGAATGGGATTGGGTGACGCAAGTTATCTGTTCCAAACAAACTCCGAATACCACGGTGAGTATCAAGGCAGTTAGACTGTGGGGGCTAAGCTCCATAGTCGAGAGGAGAAGAATCCTGATCGCCATGTAAGGTCCCTAAATTTAGACTAAGTGGAAAAGGCTGTGTTCTTCCTTAAACAGGTGGAAGGTTGGCTTAGAGGTAGCCATCCTTTAAAGAGTGTGTAACAACTCACCACTCTACTACGGGAGAATGCGCCGAAGATTTAACGGGGCTAAGTCTAATACCGAACGTGCGAATGCCCTCCAACTTCGGTTGGAGGGCGTGGTAGAAGAGCATTCCTAACCGCTGTGAAGGTTGATCCGTGAGGACAGCTGGAGCGTTAGGAAGAGAGAATGTTGGCCCTAGTAATCGCAAATCCGATGAGAAATCGGATCGCCGAAAGCCTAAGGTTTCCTTGGCAATGTAAATCAACCAAGGGTTAGCCGGTCCTAACTTGTAGATCCAATGTACGGATCTCGGGGATGGATGAAATGTTAATATTCATTTGCCGTTTGCGATTTCGATGAAGTGACGAAGATGAGTATGTAGAGCGTATTATTGAATTTAACGCTTTAGTATCAAAGGTTGGTTCCTGGAAAAACCGGAGCCCTGCTTTTAATAGCAAACTGCAGATACTAACAAAGATTTTCCTTCGGGGAAGTCAATTTTACAAAGCCATCTTTCTAGAAAAGCTTCTAAGATTAAGTCGCAAACGACCGTACTAAAACCGAAACAGGTAGGCACGTCGAGTAGACGAAGGCGAACGGGTGAATTTTCGTTAAGGAACTCGGCAAAAGAACGGCCGTAAGTTCGCAAAAAGGCCTGCCTCGCGAAAGCGAGGCCGCAGCAAACGACCCCCTGGCAACTGTTTATCTAAAACACAGGTCCCTGCTAACTCGTAAGAGGATGTATAGGGGCTGACGCCTGTCCAGTGTCGGGATGTTAACGGATGAGGTGTGTTGGGTTCGCCTGATATGCTAAGTCCCGAAGCACCGATGAACGACGGCAATAACTATAATTGTCCTAAGGTAGGTGAGCTGCCTTAGTAAAATCTAGCTATATGCTGGAATATCTGTGGATAGAATCCTTAAGAATCCGATACTACTATGGTATAATTATTCCATAGAAAAATGGAATTAAAACATAGTGAAAAAGTATTCGGTGCAGACAATCAGCAGGAAAGGCTAAAGATTGAGAGTTGGATTACAGGGTTTACCGATGGAGAAGGTTGTTTTTCTGTAAGTTTTATTAGGAATAAAACTACAAAAAATGGTTGGCAAATTTTTCCGGAGTTTGTAATAACTCAAGGAGAAAAAAGTTTGCCGGCACTAAAAATATTTAAAAAATATTTTAAATGTGGAAATATATTTGTGAATCGTAGACACGATAATCACAAAGAAAATATTTACCGATTTTGTATACGTTCCATTAAAGATTTACAAGAAAAAATTATACCTTTCTTCGAAATAAATAAATTGAAGACTTTTAAAAAAAAGGATTTCGATTTATTTAAAATCGCAATTTATAAAATTGCGAAAGGTGAACACTTAAGTCTGAATGGAGCAAAAGAAATAGCTGAATTGATTGAAAAAATGAATAGAAAAAAGAAATCTCAATTTTTAGAATCCTCAGAGACTACACGCTAGACTCCGCTTTAGATCGGAGAAGATATAGTCCGAACTTGTTGGCGACAACAAGAGTTCTTATTCAAGAGACGGAATAAGAGAATAACAAAATTAAGCGAAATACCTTGTGGGGTAAGTTCCCACGCGCACGAAAGGCGTAATGACTGGGGGACTGTCTCAACGAAAAGCCCGATGAACGGGCAATTCCGGTAAAGATGCCGGGTACCTGCAGCAAGACGGAAAGACCCCGGGAGCTTTACTGCAGCTTGGTATTGTTTTAGCGATCTTTTTGCGCAGCATAGATGGGAGACTTTGAAGTTTCGATTTTGGTCGGAATGGAGTCGTCAGTGAGATACCATCCTTAGAGATTACTAAAACTAACTTCACTCTAAACCAGTGAAAGACAGTGCCTGGCGGGCAGTTTAAGTGGGGCGCTTTCCTCCTAAAAAGTAACGGAGGAGTTTATTAAGGTTGGCTAGCGCCGGATGGAAATCGGCGCGATAGTGTAAACGCACAAGCCAGCTTGATTGCAAGGCCAAAGAGCCGCGCAAGCACGAAAGTGGAAGTTAGTGAACCGATGCGCTGTATTAGAACAACGCAGAGATCAACTGATAAAAGTTACCCCGGGGATAACAGGCTGGTAGTGTCCAAGAGTCCATATCGACGACACTGTTCGGCACCTCGATGTCGGCTCACCTTATCCTGGAGGTGGAGAAGCTTCCAAGGGTTGGGCTGTTCGCCCATTAAAAAGGTACGCGAGCTGGGTTCAAACCGTCAGAAGGCGGCTCTCAACAGCGATGTTGAGATGCACAAATCGACTCATATCGGTGAAGTCCTAATGCACATTTAACCTGTCGTGTGTTAGGATAATACCGAGGGAAGTCGTGTATGTTTAAATTACTTTCACCAATCAAAAAAGCTTATATCGCTGGTTTTTTAGATGGCGATGGAAGTATCTATGTTCGAGCTAAACCAAATACGAGTTATCGTTTTGGTTATCAAATAGCTTTGTATATAGTTTTCTTTCAATCGGCCAAAGGAAAAACTAAGTTCGAAGAAGTTTGTTCTCTGATTGGTTGTGGTAATTTGCGTATTAGAAAAGATGGAATTCTTGAATATGTTATTAATCGTATTGATGATGTAAAAGAATTTTTAATCTACATTAAACCATTTGTAATTCTTAAAAATAAACAAGTTGAGTTAATGCTTAAAATAATTGATTTAAAATCAAAGATAGAAACAGAAAAAGATTTTAGACTACTACTAAAATTAGTAGATTCTTACAGAGAATTAAATTATTCTAAGAAACGCAAAGTACGTACATTGACCCCGTAGAGACTTGTTCTTGGTTTTAGCCAAGAACGGAGTTTTCCAATTAAAACTGGAAGGCTAACACGTCGGTCCTCTCTAAAATAGAGAGGGTGGTATAGTCCATGCACTTAGTAATAGGTGATTAACATGCGTGAGACAGGTTGGTCCTTATCTGCTGCAGGCGTAGAGATTTGAGAGGAGTTCTTCCTAGTACGAGAGGACCGGAAGGAACGAACCTCCCGTGTATCAGTTGTCACGTCAGTGGCAGTGCTGAGTAGCGGCGTTCGGACGGGATAAGCGCTGAAAGCATATAAGCGCGAAGCCTCCCTCAAGATTAGATCTCGTAGCTCCCTAGAAGATGACTAGGTTGATAGGCTCTAGATGTAAGCACCGTAAGGTGTTCAGTCGAGGAGTACTAATCGAGCATGTTCACGAAAGCACTAAGATCGCAACTTGCCCTTCGTAGCCCAGTAACGCATACGAATGTACGTTACTGGGCGAAGAAGGGTTTGTGATTAAAGATTTTGTGATGTCGTTTTAAATGTTATTCAGTTTTTATACTTCATTTTTAGAAGTAGGTTGTCTTTTGGCAACTTACTTCTAAAAGACGAAGGCTCCGTTTCAAAAATTTGGGTGCTTTGAGCAATGTGGTCCCACCTCTTCCCATTTCGAACAGAGAAGTGAAACGCATTAGCGCCAATGGTACTAGATCCTTGATGGTCTGGAAGAGTAGGTCAGTGCCCAATTTTTTGAAACGGAGTTTTTTACCCCACATATAAATTTTATATGTGGGGTTTGCTGTTAAAATCAGAAAAGGTCAGCCAAGGTATTGAACCACAATGCCTAGTTGACCTTTTTTTGTTTATGTTTTAATATTATACTTAGCACTTTTAATATATTACTTTATTTCCCTCACAAAGGAGTCAGGAATGGCATCAAAGAAGAGTCAGGAAAACTTCGATCAGATGAAAATGTCTGCCGATAGTTTGATGGGCAAGTTAGATGAGGAAGGCAAAGAAGCTACGGGAGCGTCTCGTACTTTTCGGCGTATCGTTCTTAAAACACTAGAACTTCATATGCGAATGATCGTATATATTTATCAGTACGTGCGCTATATGCAAGAGCAACAAAGGCAACTAGATGAAGAATCGTCTTTTGAAGCTATGAATGCAACTGTGGATCTTGCGATTAGTAGCGGCACAAAGATATTGCCCATAGAAGCTGGCACTGGTGCAAGAGAAGTTACTACTCCTCTTCAGACGTCGGCGACTTTGCCGAGCAGGAATGGCGAACCTAGTCGTCAGGAAACTCCTGTGAGTACCACATAAACAGGATGGTTTACCATGGGAGGAATTTTTGAAAGAATTTCAAGGAAGAACAAGGATGATTCAAATTCCCTAAAGCCTTTGGAAGATTTTTTTGAGGAAAGCAAAAGGGATTTGGAAGCTCTCCTGAAAAAACCCAGAATCAAAAAGAAAGTGGTTGTAGTGAGTTACAACATAACGCATATTCTAATTGCGGTTGTTGTCTGTCTTTTTTTGACAGGCATACTCACTGTTTACTATTTTCTTTCTAGCCATAAAACAGCTACGATATCTGTTATGGTTGGTGAGGATTCTGGTGTTTCAAAAACGAAAGCCGAATCTCCTGAAGCAAAAAAGGTGAGGGAGCTTCGGGAAAGGCTACAAGAGAAGTAGTTTTAACAGGCACATAAACACGTGCCTGTTTTATATTTCTAAACCAAATTATTAGTAACTCTATTCACGATCGTGGTTTATAGTTACGTTTGACTAAGTTATTTTATTGTGCTAAAAACTGATTAGTCCTTTCTAATCTAACTTAAACAAGGAGAATTACCATGGAAGTGCTAAAAGTTTTTGGTTTCATTTTCCTGTTTGCTCTTGTAGTATCGTGCAATGACCTTGATTCCAAGGTTAAGGATTTGGAATTGAAGTTGGATGAAGCTGTGGCTTTGGCTGATTCAATAAATACAGAGTATAAGCTTATGGATGAGATGTTTAAAACGCAAGAAATATTTATTTTATCTTTGCGTGATTCTATTTTTAACTTGACTCGCGATAACATTTTTTTGAAAGCAGAGAATAGTAAGTTGCGTTTAGAATTGCTTGCTAATAAAAAGGTGGTTGTAGATAAATCCAAAAATGAAAAATCTCTCGCCGTAGTTTCGGGTGTTTCTAAGCCCGATACTATAAGCAAAAAATTACCTGTGATCCCACCTGATTCTGTTGCTACGCCTCCTGATACAAGTTCTTTTATCAGTTATATATGGGAAAAAAGAAGTAGGGTAGAACCTTAGTTTACGCAATCCTGTTTTGGTCTAGTACTGGAGCGGGTTGTTTATTGGCTAGTTAAGCTGGCTTGACATAGATATAGGCTATGTGCTATACTACAGACAGTTCTAAAAAATCATGTAGTTTGCTTTCTAACTTTACAGAAAGGATTTGATTATGAAAGCTTATGCGAACTGGATCATCAGTGGGGTAGCGATTTTACTGGCTTTGGTAGCCATCATCAGGACTCCGCCTGATCTGTCGGTGGATCTGCAGTTGGTCTATCAGGATATGCTCCATGGAGACAGCCTTCTCATCGCAAGGCAGGACAGTTTGGTCTTGGCGGCATCCAAGGCCGACAGTATTCTCCGGACCGATGTGCAAGCGGAATTGATGAATCAGGCCAAAACATTGGCCGATTCGGTCAGGGTCATGCGCATTGCGATGTCCAATGTTCAGAAGTCCATGGTTTCCGTAGGCGAGCTGAAGAAGATTGAGCAGGTCGTCAAGATTACTGCTCAAAAATCCGATTTTACCGAGAGTGAGCTTCAGCTTCTCCGCGAGGCCTTCGATGATCACAAAGCGGTGGCTAATATCAGCGACAAAAAAGTCGCCAGCTCCGCTGGAAAGCAACGGAAAGGATTTTTTTGGAGATAACAACTTGCAGAACAACCCCCACACTCAAAGAGTGTGGGGGTCTATTTTAATCCAAACATTAAAAAGGACGATCCTTTTTAATTAGTGACCTCTCAAAAACTTTCTAACATGCATGGTATCAAACACCTGTGTTTTGCCTCCAAGGAATCCTTTTTTGCGGTCTAGTTGTTTAGTAATGCCTTGGGCATCTTGTTGGAATAATTGCCATTTGCCTTCGTCTACAAATTGAGTAAAATATAATTTTCCACTTTTGCCTTCAATAGGAAATATATTTGCTTTAAGTTGTTGGAAAGATACAGGATCAATATTTTTATCGAATTTACCTCCCAAGATTAAAGCAGTATATTCTTTAACTCTATTATCAAATTCAAATAAAGATTGAGCTAGTTTTTCTGGGGTGTCTATTTTATCCCATTCACCTCTAAACATTTTGGCATAAGTTTCTATTCTTTCTGCGTTTGGCTTAGGAAAATTTCCAGCTTGATATTCTGGCGTGGCCATTTCTTTGGTAATAAATTGGCGCACAATAGCATCGCGGGAATCTGTGGGTGCATTTTGCCAAGCTTGTTCAACAGATTGTGTTTCTGGTTTTCCAATTTCTAAAGCAGGTTTTTCTGGTAAATTGCCAGCAGGCATGCCAGAAGAATTTTCAAAATTTACGTGAGCTTTGCCATCGGTGTCTATTTCCACAATAACTTTGTCGCCATCGTGAACAAGGTCGGGCATTTTACCGCCGAATTTTTTATCGGCTAATTCTTTAAGGGCTTCGGCAGTTTTGTGTTTAGCCCATTCGTTTACAGAACCATCTTTAGAAGCATCGTAACCAAAGCGATCTGGATTCATTCTAAAACTTTGTTCGGTAGAGAACCAAATAGAATCTTGATTGCCAGCTATTGGGTTTTCAAAACGGAAAGGTTTTAACGCTTCTCCAATAACAGCACCAACCTTAATATCTTGTAATTTTTCTGGATGTTCGACAAAATCTTTAAAAGGTAAGTTAGAGCCTTCAACTTTACTATTGGCATAAAATTCTAATAATCCTTTAGCTCTTTCAGGCTCGGAAGTTTTAAGGTTGTTTATTGTTTTTATAGTTTCTTCAACTTCTGTTTTGGTTAAGCCAGTTGGAACTTCGGTTGTTGTTGTGTTTGAGCTTTGTCCTAATATCTCCGCCATTATAGGTGCATAATGTTCTCTAACTGATTCAGCTTGATCTGAATATCCAGCACCTTCAAGATCTTTTATTGCTTTAGTTACTTGTAAAATTTCAGTTTTATCTAACCCGTCTGCGGAATTTATACCTATTTGAGATTCAAGTGCTTGAAAAGCGGCAGCGGTATCGGCTTCAGTGTGCTGACCTAAAATTTGCGAGGCGTGATCCCACATTTTTTCAACGGCAAAAGGAAGTTCGGCTAAGGTTTCTAGCGTCATAGCTGTAACAACATATTTACTTATACTTTCCATTCTTTTGCCGACCATGGCTAGTATATTTATTTGTCCGTTTTCGTCTATTATTCTGTCGTAGTCTCTTAAGAGTGTTTCATATTTTTTAATAACCTCGGTTCTTTTTTGTTCTTTTTCTGCTTCGGTTAAGGAACTTTTTTCTATTTCTTCTAATTTTTTTTGGGTGTTTCTTATAGATTTTTCTACACGAAAATTCATTAAATTTTCGGAAAACTTTTCCAGTGTTGTTCTTTTTTCGTCGGGAGTTCTAGATTCTAAACGCCTTATTAAATCTTTTGGAACATCTTGGTAGTAAGCAGTTTTTAAGGCTGTTCTAGTGGTACCTTTACCACCTTCTTCTGTGCTGTAAGTTCCACCAGCTTTTTCATATATTTTAATAGCCTGAGCAAAAGCTTCTTCTTGGTCTAGCAAGCTTTCTTTTGTTGCTTGTTCCGCGCCTAATTCTTTTACGCCTTCGCCGAATCTAGATAAAGCCATAGAACCCCAAGTAACCCATTTTAACGGGTTAACCACACTCATTCCCGTGGCGTCCATTATGCCTCTGCCATAACGTAAAACATTTCCAGCTAACATAAATGCGCTTGTGGCTTTGGCCATTTTTCCGTCGGTAATATTTTCTATTTTCTCTTTTGATTTTTCGCGGCTACGTAAGAAGCTATTTTTTATATTTACAAACAAGCGATTTTCATCGCCACCTTCTTTAAACAACTTAGAAACGCCTCTGAATATGTTGGACCACTGCTTATCTTTAAATGCGTCTACCCTTAAGTCCCAAGTTTCAAAACCTTTAGCCATTTTTTCTTTAGTTTCTTCGGGTAGTTTTTCTACGTCTTCTATGGTTTCTACTTTATTAAGTGCATCTATAACTTCTTTCGGAATTTCTCCTTCAGAAAAGTTAGCGCTCCTATTTTCACTTTCTACGTCTTCTCGATGATCGAGCATATTAAGTAATTCCTGGAGGATTTCACTTTGGAGTTTTTCATTGTCAGGAGCCATTTCTTTCACTTTTTTGTCTATTTCATTGGAAACAAAAAACATATCCGTATCTGTTTTTTCATTTTGAGACAATTCTTGATGTAACTTAAAAAGCTCTTTAGCTATTTCTTTAGCCTTAGTTTTTTCTTCTGGGGATAATTCTTGAGTTGAAGGTTCTTTTTCTTCAAGTTTTGGTTTTATTAATTCTTTTGGAATTTCTCCTTTAGCCGATTTACTGGCATCTCTATTTTCATTCTCATTATGCGCTTCTTCTTCTGCTAAAAGTGGAAAGTTTGCTTTATCAAAAGGTGTATTATCCCTAATCTCATCTTCTTTTGACCCTTGCGATTCAATTATTTTTCTTTTAAGTTCTGTTACAGCTTCTTTAGATTCTAAAATTCCATTGGCAACTGCTTTATCAATCAAATAGCTAACAGCTTCTCTAACTAAATCATCGGAAGCTTTTTTAGGATCACCGCTGTCTCTAGTGTTTAAATTTTCTTGGTACAGCTTGAAAGCTTCGTTAACTAACTGTTGAAGTTTAAGCCTTTCTTCGTGTCTTTTTTCTTCTGGAGTAATCTCAAAAAGCGGGGGAGGAGAAAGGAGTTCTTTTACCTCAAGATTTAAATCCATTTTTTCTGCTGGTTGCGCTTTGTACTTTTCAATAGCTTTTTGCGCAATTTTAATTTCCTCTCTAGCTTTATCTAAAAGAGTTTGGCTATTATCTTTAGCAAGGAATTCAATCAAACCACCTAATCTGCGTTGTTCGGTATTTAATTGTTCACCAAGATCCGAAGGTATATCAAAATCCTCAAGCAATATTTTGTCTAGCTTGTCTTTGGTTTGTTCCATTTCGGTAATTAAACTTTTTGCTTCTTCGGAAACCTCAAACCTATTAGGTGCTTTTTCTCCTAGGTCTATATCCATTTTTTCTGCTGGTTCTTTTGCTTCTCGTAATCTCTGTTCCAGCTCTTGAGTCATACGATCTCCTTCGGGCGATGATTCTATTGGCAAGTTTTCTGGTGGGATCGTTATTTCATTTATTTCAGCAGATATTATATCGAAGTTTTTTTCAACTCTAGCCCAAAGCCTTTCAATTTCGTTTTGATTTACGACCTCATCCTTTTTTAGTGTACTTGCTTTTTCTGATAGTTGTTCAGTTTCTTTTATAGCTCTTCCAATCAACCCTCTCTTATCTGCAGATAAATCTGGTTTGGCTAAAATACTTTCTAGTTTAGATCTTTGGTCGTGTAATCTTTCAATCGCTAAAGATAGCTGTTCTATTTGTTTTTCTTTAGATTCTGCTTCTACTTTTTCTATTATTTCTTTATCTCTTGTTTCCCGAACCATAGGAGCCTTTTTTTCTTTTGCAGGTTCTTGGGTTTGAGCAGGGGGTTCGGTTTCGGTTGGAGGTTCGGGTGTAACGATTTCTGGATTATCTGCTTTAACCTCGGTTGACGGAGAGGTACTTTCTGCTCTTACGGATTCAATTTTTTCTATGGCAGATACAAGTTGTTTAGATAGTTCTTTATATTCTTCCGAATATCTTTTTAAATTTTCGTCCGAAGGGGTTCCGTTCGTTATTTCTCTTAAAAGTGAATCGAGACCAAATCGAATTCGTAGATATTCGGGATATGCCTTAAAATTAAAAACTCCTGTTTCTTCTTTTGTTGCGTTTATATCTTCTTCTACCGCCATTCTTAGTTCTTCTAATTTTGCTTTCAAGTTAGTTTCTGCCTGTTCTTGCATTCCTTCCAAGGCTTCTGGCGATAGAGCATCACCTAAAGAGTTTTTAGATTTTTCGGCATTATTTTCTAAAGACATTTATTTATAGTTGCTAGTTAATAATTGTTTTAATTGTATCACTGGTACTACGTAACGCCAATATTTTATTTTAAAGTCAGTTATTGATATGTAATTAATATATACATATCAGTGTCTTGAGCTTACGATCGTAAGCTCAAGACACGTTGAATATCTTCCTTAAGTGTATCTCATTATCCAGCTCCGTAGCAGTAACTATTCTCACGTATTGCCTGATTTCGTAATATTCAACTATATAATCTATTTCATCTTGGCAGGGATAAGGATGAATAAAAACACTTTTTTGATATTCATAAAAATTCATTCTTTTTAAGGCTTCTCTTAACACATCCCTAGCTTGCCTTTTCTTTTCTGGAATATCAAACAATACTATTCGCCACTTTTTATCCCAGACCTTAGGTTTCTTTATTTCCATATTGTCTATATTAAAAGTGATAACCTTTTGCTTACCTTTATCGGTAAGTACCATAGTTAAAGAACCATCGGGATTGGCGTGTTCGCGGATAAGTTTGGATTGGTAGAGATTATAAATAACTCTTTCTAGAGATCTTTTATTAATTTCCTTCCATTCCTTTGGTATTTCTCGCAAAATTCGGAAGTATTGTTTGGGGGTTCTGGCAAAACTTAAGCCTATGCCCGCAAAAATTAGTAGCAATGTTTTTTGTTGATTGGGACCTAATCTTTTTATTTTCTTTCCAAAATTAGACATAACTCATTTTATTTAATCACCAATTATCGTAATTGTATCATGAGAGTATCACGAGCTTACGATCGTAAGCTCGTGATACGTTAAAAGTTTAGGAGAATCTTAGAATTATATAACGAATTTCTCCAAGGTTTAGCCTTGGTTAATTGCACTAGTTTATTGATTTAGGAAATCCACCAAGTTAAAACCTGTTTCATTTTTAACCACTTGGTTAACCGCGTAAGGGGAAAGAGAAAAAAGTTTGCGTTGGTTTATAGAGGTGTCGGTGGTAACTCCAAAAATTAAACCGGCAAAATTATTGGTATAAATATCAACCAAGATTCCACCCGAGGAACCTGATTGCGAAGACAAGCTCATTCCCGAAGCAATAAAGTCGGCATTAAAATCGTTAACTATTGTTTCGCCAAAAAGCATATTTAAACTTTTTAACAATATTTCGTAGCCTAAAAGTTCACCAGGATAACTGAAGGTGGCAAGTGGTTGATCTTTTTTAGGCAAATAATTTGGATCTATAGAATAGTATGGAAATTCTTTGGGCAAGGCTTCGTCACTGTTTGCAGAACGAGTAAATTTCCAAATAGAAACATCGTTGGCGTGTCCTTCCCAACTGTTTCCGCCGGAACTCGTGTAAGCTTTTGGAAACATAACAATTTTGGCGTAGCCGATGTTTCGGGCTGGTGAGCCTTGGCGGATTTTACATTCGTAGTTTTGATTAACAAAGGCTTCGGCCACATGAGCGTTGGTTAAAATATAGCCATTAGAACTTATTATTACACCCGAAGCTGTTTCTACTCCGTTATTGTATTCGCAAAAAAAGTTAACCACGCGTGAAACAGCTTTGTCGTAAAGCACTTGTTGGCTTAGTCTGGGTGGCAGGGCAGATTGAGTCAAAGGGGCAGAAATGGGAGGAAGGGGTGCGGGAGGGGTTTCGTTTATTTTTTGTTGGATTAAATCTATAGCTTTTTTATCTAAAACCGGTTGAGATTTGGGTTTAATCAAAGAGGGAGAAATGGGGGTAATGGGAGAAAGGGGTGTTGAAGTTGTGGAAGCAGTATTATTTGGTGTAGATGTGGCTGTTTTATACAAAGGGGTGGAAGGGGGCGAAACAGGAGAAAGGGGAAGATTACTTTCTTGTTTGTAAACAAAAAAAGTTACTGCCGACAATATTATTAGAATATATATCAAAAGACGCATAATGATATTATAAATTACAAAGCACAATATACAAATTACAAATAAAACACAATAATAAAAAACACAAGAACTAGACTTTGTTTATTGTTTTTTGGTAACTGTTTGTAATTTGTTCTTTTGTGTTTTATAGTTTCTGTTATGTCCAAATACTATAATCCCAAAAGAGCTAGAAATTTATTTGATCCCAAATCAACCCAACCTTTTCGCTTAAGCCGTTCTAAAATAGATTTGTTTTTAAATTGCTCTCGCTGTTTTTATTTAGATAGGCGTTTGGGCGTGAGCCAACCGCCAGGGTATCCGTTTAGCTTAAACAGCGCTGTGGATAAACTTTTAAAAAAAGAGTTTGATGTTCATCGCGCCCAAGGCACGGCACACCCTTTAATGAAAAGCTATAATATAGAAGCAGTTCCGCTTAATCACACACAAATGGATGATTGGCGTGATGCGCTAAGCGGAGGTATTACATATTTGCATCCAAAAACAAATTTGTTTATAACTGGTGGCGTGGACGATGTTTGGGTAAATACCAAGGGCGAGTTTATTATTGTTGATTACAAAGCAACTTCTAAAGATGGCGATGTTAATTTAGATGCCGATTGGCAAATAGGTTATAAAAGACAGGTAGAGATTTACCAATGGCTTTTTAGGCGGAACAATTTTAATGTTAGCAATACCGCTTATTTTGTTTATTGTAATGGTAAGACCGATGCCGAAGCTTTTGATTCTAAATTAGAGTTTGATATTTCTGTTTTAGCTTACCAAGGCAATGATAATTGGATAGAACAAGTTATTTTAGATCTACATAAATGCTTAATGTCTCCAACTATTCCAGAAACTGGTGAAGATTGTGATTTTTGTAAATACCGCGAAGCCGCACAAGAAAAAATAGGTCCTATGGGACTTATATGACCTATGATAGGTTTATTTTCTCACTTAAAACGTTTAGATTGGGTATTACTAGGTGCTCTGGCTTTGGTTTTTGTAATGGGACTTTTAATTTTTTATGGTAGCGCCGAAAGTCGTCAGATTTTTTGGCGTCAGTTAATTTTTGGTTCGTTTGGATTTATATTAATTTTAGCTTTAAGTTTTTTTGATTGGAGAATATTAAAAGAAAACTCTTTTTTTACAATTGCTATTTACGCTTTCGGCTTAGTTTTACTTTTTATTCTTTTTGCTATTGGAGCTAAAGTTAGAGGGGTAACCAGTTGGTTTAGGTTTGGTGTTTTTAATTTTGAACCAGTGGAGCTGGTTAAGATTATTTTAGTTGCAGTTTTAGCAAAATATTTTTCTTCCCGTTTTATAGAGCTTCATAGGTGGAAAAATATAATTATTTCTTTTTTATATGCTGGCATTCCAGCCGGGCTAGTGCTTATACATCCAGACTTAGGTTCGGCAGTTATACTTTTGGTTTTGTGGTTTGGCATGATACTACTCGCTGGAATTAAAACACAACAGGTGCTGGCGATAGTGTTTTTAGTTTTAATAGCTATGCTCGCTATGTGGAATTATGGTTTAGCCGATTACCAAAAAAATAGAATAACTAGTTTTATTTATCCAGACAGAGACCCTTTGGGAGGTTCTTATCAAAGTAGGCAAGCTATGATAGCTATAGGTTCCGGAGGGCTATTTGGTAAGGGTATAGGTAGGGGCACCGAAACACGCCTTGGGTTTTTACCCGAATATGAGACTGATTTTATATTTGCTGCCATAGGCGAAGAACTTGGTCTTTTGGGTATAGGCACACTTATGTTGGGTTGGTTTATAATATTCTATAGGTTTTATAGGAATATATTATTAGCTTCGGATAACTTTTCTAAGCTGTTTATAGCAGGTATAGTTGTTGTTTTAAGCACTCATTTTGTTATAAATATAGGTGCAAACCTAGGTTTTTTGCCTATTACAGGTATTCCTTTGTCTTTTGTTTCAAACGGGGGCTCTAATTTGGTAAGTTTGTGTGTTGGCGTGGGTATAGTTCAAGCTATGAAGGCAAGGATATACTATAAAGGATCCGATAGGGATATGGTGCTACTTGACTCGTAAGCACTTTACAGATTATACTGGTATTGATATTAAATCTTGGGAGTTTTGCAAGTTTTTGCAGAACATCGAAATACCCGCAGTCTAATAGCTGTGGGAGAGAAATATAAATGAATTATTCGGCTCTCGCGTCAAAAAGCAGAGAGTGTTAATAGACACACCTTGATAAACCCAATGGGTGTTGGGATTTTTTGTGTCTGTTTTTTGGTTTTGTAAATAGGTAATATTGGAAAAAATATTTATGAAGAAAAAAATCTTCTCCTCGTATAAGTACAAACCATTCCCGCTACCCAACCTTTTAGAGGTTCAAATAAACTCATATAAATGGTTTTTGAGTAAGGGGCTTGCCGAAATATTTCAAGAAGTTTCTCCTATAGAAGATTATACCGGAAGCAATTTAGAGCTTTCTTTTGGCGACTACTATTTTGATGAACCAAAATATTCTCAAGACCAGTCCAGAGAACATCTTACTTCTTACGAAGCTCCCCTAAGATTAAAAGCTAGATTAAAAAATAAACATACTGGCGAAATAAAGGAACAAGAAATTTACTTGGGTGATTTTCCTTTAATGACTTCTCGTGGCACCTTTATTATTAACGGCGTAGAGAGGGTTATTGTTTCGCAGTTGATACGTTCTTCGGGTGTTTTCTTTACTGTTCAAAATCCAAAAAATAAAAATCAATTTGGCGCTAAGATTATACCTAACCGAGGCGCTTGGTTAGAATTTGAAACTGATTTTGATGGAATAATTTCTGTAAAAATAGATAGGAAACGTAAAGTCCCTGTCTCTTCTTTGTTTAGAATTTTTGGTTTGGTAGAGGATGAAGATATAATAAATGCTTTTAAAAAGCACGATACATCGGTTGATGTTTCTTATATAAAAAATACCTTAGCTAAAGACATTGCAAAGAATCAGAGCGATGCTTACATAGAGGTATATAAACGTATTCGCCCAGGCGATATGGCTACCGCCGAAAATGCCAAGAGTTTAATAGACGCTATGTTTGGTAGTTCTAGATACGATCTGTCCGAAGTTGGCCGATGGAAAATGGAACAAAGATTACAAGCTATAAGAGATGGAGAAGATGCCAAGCATAAATCTTTTCTTAAAGAAAAAGATTTAAATAAAAATTCCAGCGACAGAGTTTTGCATATAGCAGATTTGGTAGCTATTATTTCTCAAATAATAAAATTAAATAACGAACAACCTCCTAAAGCCGACGACATTGACCATTTAGGCAATCGCCGAGTTCGCGCTATGGGCGAGTTGGTTCAGCAAAGATTAAGATTAGGTTTTGCACGTTTAGAAAGAATTGCTAAAGACAGAATGTCTACGCTGGATGTAACTACAATTACACCAGCCCAGCTTATAAACGCCCGCCCGCTTATTGCGGTAGTAAAAGAATTTTTTGCTTCTTCGCAGTTGTCGCAGTTTATGGATCAAGTAAATCCTTTGGCGGAATTGGAACACAAGCGCCGTCTTTCCGCATTAGGGCCTGGGGGTTTGGCTCGCGAAAGAGCTGGTTTTGAAGTTCGCGATGTGCATACTTCGCACTACGGCAGAATTTGTCCTATTGAAACACCAGAAGGGCCAAACATTGGTTTGGTAGAATATTTTGCTTCGTATGCCAGATTAAATGAATTTGGATTTATAGAAACTCCATACAGGGTTATTAAAAATGGAAAAATAACCGACGAAATAAAATATCTTAACGCTTTAGACGAAGAGCAATATTATATTGCTCACGGCGGAGTTAAGGTTAATGCCGAAGGTAATTTTTTAGACGAACTTGTTCAGGTTCGCCATTTGACCGAACCGACGTTAGTTGAAAAAAATAAAGTTCAGTTGATGGATGTTTCACCTCAACAAATTATTAGTATCGCCACCTCGCTTATTCCTTTCTTGGAGCATGACGATGCTAACCGTGCTTTGATGGGTTCTAATATGCAACGCCAAGCTGTGCCTTGTGTAAAACCGCAAGTGCCTTTGGTTGGCACCGGCGCCGAAGAAAGAGCTGTGCAGGATTCGGGTTATGTAATTTTAGCTGAAGAAGACGGAGAAATTGAAGCTGTAGATGGTAAAAGAATTAAGGTTAAATATGTAAAGTCGGTTAAGGATAAGATGCGGGGTGAGCTTAAAATTATTCATACCGAAACAGTTAAGGGCGGTGGCGAAATAGTAGAATATAATTTGCATAATTTTGTGCGTTCCAACCAATATACTTCTTTAAACCAATTTCCTCGCCTGTCCAAAGGAGCCAAGTTTAAAAAAGGCGAAGTTTTAGCTGATGGTATTTCTACCGAAGATGGCGCTTTGGCTTTGGGTCAAAATTTAACAGTAGCTTTTATGAGTTGGCGTGGCGGAAACTTTGAAGACGCTATTATACTTTCGGAAAAAATTGTACAGCAAGATATTTTTTCCTCCATTCACATTGAAAGTTATTCTATAGATGTGCGCGAAACAAAACTTGGACCAGAAATTACTACGCCCGATATTCCCAATGTTTCCGAAGAAAAATTAAAAGATTTAGACGAAGAAGGTATTGTGCGCATTGGTGCCGAAGTGGGTCAAGGCGATATTTTAGTGGGCAAGATTTCTCCTAAAGGTGAAGCCGATCTTACCGCCGAAGAAAGATTATTGCGTGCCATATTTGGTGAAAAAGCTCGCGATGTTAAAGACGCCTCGTTGCATTTACCCCACGGCAAAATGGGTAGAATAGTTGGTATTAAAATTTTTGAACGTGATAAAGGTCATAAACTTCCGGCTGGCGTTATAAAAACAATTCAAGTAGAAGTTGCAGAATACAGAAAAGTTTCAGTAGGCGATAAATTAGCCGGTAGACACGGCAACAAAGGTGTTATTTCTATGATTTTACCAGAAGAAGAAATGCCGTATATGGAAGATGGCCGAAGTGTAGATATTATTTTAAATCCATTAGGTGTGGCTAGTCGTATGAACATTGGTCAAATTTTAGAAACTCATTTGGGTTGGGCTATGAAAGCCAAAGGCATAAGGGCGGCTACGCCAGCTTTGGCGGGCGCTACTGAAGACGAAATTAGAGCCGAACTTAAAGAGGCTGGTTTACCCGAAGATGGTAAAGTAGTTTTACACGATGGTAAAACAGGCGAAAGGTTTTCTCAAACAGTTACAGTGGGAATTATTTATATGATGAAACTTAACCACTTGGTTGAAGACAAGTTGCATATGCGTTCTATTGGGCCATACTCGCTTATTACTCAACAACCTTTGGGCGGTAAAGCTCAATTTGGTGGTCAGAGGTTTGGAGAAATGGAAGTTTGGGCTTTGGAAGGTTATGGCGCTGCCAATATTTTGCAGGAAATGTTAACGATTAAATCGGACGATGTGGTTGGCCGTGGTTATGCTTACGAAAGTATTATTAAGGGAGAGACAATTAGAACTCCTAATATTCCAGCTTCATTTTTTGTTTTGGTAAATGAAATGAAAGGCTTGGGGCTTAACGTAGAACTTATCGGGGAAGAGGTCCTCCCGCCCAGTGAAATTAGAGAAAATATAAAAGAAGAATTCAAAATAGAAAGTTAAAAGCCTGTAAAAATTAGCTTCGTTAGCTTCATTAGCTTGTTAGGTTAGACCTAAAAACTAAAGAAGCTGAAAGCTAAAAGCTAACACATGCCAAAAACATCCATTCCACCAAATTTAAAAGATTTTAAAGCTATAAGAATACGTTTGGCTTCGCCCGACGATATTTTGGGCTGGTCTTATGGCGAAGTTATAAAACCAGAAACCATAAATTACCGCACCCAAAAACCCGAAAAAGAAGGTTTATTTTCGGAAGCGATTTTTGGCCCTACCAAAGATTGGGAATGTTATTGCGGAAAATATCGCCGTATAAGATATAAGGGTATTGTTTGCGATAAATGCGGAGTAGAGGTAACTCGGGCCATTGTTAGGCGTGAAAGAATGGGGCATATAACTTTGGCGGCGCCGGTTAGCCATATTTGGTTTTTACGCGGTTTACCATCAAAAATGGGTTTATTGCTTAATCTGGGTGTTCAAGAATTAGAAAAAGTAATTTATTTTGCAGCTTATATAATAATAGAAGTAGATGAAGAAGCTCGCTTAAATGTTTTATCCGAAATAGAGAAAGAATATAAAACCAAATTAAAACTTCAAACAACTAAAGGCGGTCAGCGTGAACTTAAATCGTTACGTGATACTGCGGTAGATGAGTTAAATAAAATTAAAAAATTTCAGGTTATTTCCGAAGCTCAATATTATGATCTTTCGGTAAAATATGGCGAAGTTTTTAAAGCTGATATTGGCGCCGAGGCTGTTAGAAGAATTTTTGAACAAATGGATTTAGAAGCACTTAAGAATGAAGTTTTAAAGAAATTAGGAGACATAGACGAAACCGGCGATAAAAAGAAAATATTGCGTCGTTTAAGGCTGGTTGAATCTTTAAGTAGAAATAAACTTCGCCCAGAGTGGATGTTTATTTCGGTTCTACCTGTTATTCCGCCAGATTTACGCCCAATGGTTCCATTAGATGGTGGTAGATATGCTACTTCTGATGTTAATGATTTATACAGGCGTGTTATTAACCGTAATAATCGTTTAAAGAAACTTATAGAACTCAAATCTCCAGAAGTTATTGTTAGAAACGAAAAAAGAATGTTGCAGGAAGCGGTGGATGCGCTAATAGATAATTCGGCACATCGTGGCAGTGAACCTACAGCGACTACGGCTGGTGGTGGTAAGCGCGCTCTCAAATCTCTCGCCGATATGTTGAAAGGTAAGCAAGGCCGATTCCGTCAAAACCTTTTGGGTAAACGCGTGGATTATTCTGGTCGTTCGGTTATTGTGGTGGGTCCTGGTTTGAAACTTCATCAAGCTGGGTTACCTAAGAGAATGGCTTTAGAAATTTTTAAACCATTTGTTATTCATAAACTTATTTACCAAAAAGAAGTGGCTTCCAATATCCGTAACGCTTCACGCTTAATAGAAGACGAGGTTGATATTGTTTGGGAATCTTTAGAAGAAGTAATTGCCGATAGAGTTATTTTGCTTAACCGCGCGCCAACATTGCACCGTTTAGGTATTCAGGCTTTTCAACCTATATTGATCGAGGGTTCTGCTATCCAAGTTCATCCTTTGGTGTGCCAAGCTTTTAATGCCGATTTTGACGGCGACCAAATGGCCGTGCACTTGCCACTTTCCGATATAGCTCAAAAAGAAGCTAAGGAAATAATGCTTTCGTCTAAAAACTTGTTAAAACCTTCTACCGGCGAAGCTATTGTGGATCCGCAAAAAGATATGGTTCTTGGAATTTACTGGATGACATCAGAGGGGGAAACGGGAGAAAAGGGTGGAACGGGATTAAAAGGGGCAGGTAAAACATTTGGTTCGGCTAATGAGGCTATTTTAGCTTACGATTTTAACGAAGTAGATTTACGCGCAAAAATAAAAGTTAGATTTGCCAAATCTGGTGGAGAATTTATGGAAACATCGGTTGGTAGAATTTTGTTTAATAAAATTTTACCAAAAGAAGTTCCTTATATTAACGAAACAATGAACCGTAAAAAGTTGGTTAAACTAACCAGCGAGGTTATTCAGAATTTTCCTCAACCAGAAGTTGTTAAAATGTTGGACGATATTAAAGATCTTGGTTTTGATTATTCAACACGCAGTGGAATTTCTTGGGGCATGAACGATATTATAGTTCCAGAAGAAAAGGAAGCTATTATAGCGGTGGCTATGAAGGAGGTAGAAAAAATTCGTGAACACTTTATGCACGGTCTTTTAACTTTGGAAGAAAGAAAATCAAAATCTATCTCTGTTTGGCATAAAACCAAAGAACAAATTGCTAAATTAGTTCCGCCAACAATGCATAAAGCGAACCCAGTATTTATGATTTTTGATTCGGGTTCGCGTGGTAACATTAGTCAGTTAACTCAGATGGCTGGTATGAAAGGTGTGGTTATTAACCCCGCTGGAGAAACCATCGAACTGCCAATTATCCCATCGTTTAAAGAAGGTTTTAATGTTTTGGAATATTTTATTTCTACGCACGGTGCTAGAAAAGGTACAACCGACACTGCTTTAAAGACTGCGGCGGCTGGTTATTTAACTCGTCGTTTGGTGGATGTAGCCCAAGATGTTGTGGTGCGCGAAGATGATTGTGGCGACACCGAAGGCGTAATTAAATATAAGGAAGATGGTGATGATATTAAAATGTCTTTGGGTGAGAGGGCTTTGGGACGCGCGGTGGCCGAAGATATAAAAAATTCTTCTGGTAAAGTTATTGTAAAAAAGAACGAACTTGTTAATCGTGATCAAGCTAAAAAAATTGATGATGCCGAACTTAAACAACTTAAATTACGTTCAGTCTTAAGGTGTAAAAGTATTAAAGGAATTTGTGCTAAATGTTTTGGTTACGATCTTGGTTCAAACTCTTTGGTAAAAATGGGTGAGGCGGTGGGTATTGTAACGGCTCAAGCTATTGGTGAACCAGGCACACAGCTTACCATGAGAACTTTTCATGTTGGAGGTGTGGCTGGAGTTTCCGACATTACACAGGGTTTGCCTCGTGTAGAAGAAGTTTTTGAGGTTCGTCCGCCAAAGGGACAGGCTATAATTTCGGAATACGATGGCAAGGTAGAAGAAGTTTCTTCGCAGGGTAATCAAAAAATAATTAAAATTAGAGTTGAAACAAAATCTGGCAAAGATGATATTAAAGAATATAGTTTACCGGTGAATGTGAGTGTATTTGTTGAAAAAGGCGATTTGATTGCTAAGGGCTCGCAAATTTCGGAAGGTAATTTAAACCTACAAGATTTATTCGCTTTAGCTGGGCAAGAAGCTGTGGAGCGTTACATTGTAAAAGAAGTTGAGACTATTTATGTTACTCAAGGCGCTTCTATTAACGAAAAATATTTAGAAGTTATTGCGCGACAAATGTTGTCACGCGTAAGAATTTTAGATCCAGGTGATACCAAGCTTTTACCAGGTGAAGTTTCCGAGAAATGGCAGGTTTGGTCTGAAAATGCCAAGTTGGACAAGGTGGATAAAAATCCCTCGACAAGCTCGGGGCAAGGGGGGGGAAAGATGAAAAAGGCTACATATGAACAATTATTGTTGGGTATAACTAAGGTGTCATTAACTACAGAAAGTTTCCTTTCCGCCGCGTCATTCCAAGAAACAGCTCGTAGTTTAATAAATGCTGCTATTGAAGCTAAAGAAGATGGCTTAAGAGGCTTAAAGGAAAATGTTATAGTAGGCCGATTAATTCCTGCCGGTACGGGGTTTAGAGAATAGCTTATAATTAGCTTCGTTAGCTTTCAGCTTCTTTAGTTTTTAGGAATTTCCTAACCAGCTAACAAGCTAATGAAGCTAATGCAGCTAATCTTGACCTGCTTTAGTCCCTTGTGCTAGTATTGCAACACCTTAAGTTTGCGTAGAAAACGGGCGTTAAAGTTAAGTCCCGTCGAGCGAACAAAAACCTTTACTTATGGGTTTTTTCGCTCCGCAAGCTGCGGAGCGTTTTTATTAGCTATATTCGTGCAAATTAGTATATTAGCGAAAACTTATTATTATGTTAACAAAAGCTCAAAAAATAAAGTTAGTAGAAGAGTTAGCCGATATATTAAAAAATAATGCCAGTATTCTTTTTGTTGATTTTTCTGCTTTAAATATGGGCGAAATTATAGCTTTAAAGAAAGATCTAAAAAAAGAAGGTATAAAGTTTAAAGCGCTTAAAAAATCTCTTTTAACTTTTGCTTTTAAGAAATCAGGTAGAGAGGAAATGGATTTCTCGGACCATAAAAATTCAGTTGCAATAGTTTATGGTTCGGCTCCGCTCACCACAAGTGGTTCGTCTACCACAAGTGGCGAATTAGATGCAGTTATGGCAAAAATTGTTTATAAGTTTTCTCTGCAAACAAAGAAATTAGCAATACTGGGCGGGTTCTTAATGGGGGAGAAGATGTTAAAGAATGCAGTTATAAGTTTGGCTCAATTACCAACAAGAGAGGTTTTACTTTCACAAGTTGTTCAGCTTTTGATGTCGCCGGTGAGTGGGTTTGCGAGAGTGTTAGATGGAATTAGTAAAAAATAAAAATCAGCTTCGTTAGCTGTTAGCTTCATTAGCTAGTTAGTAAATTCTAAAAGCTAGTGAAGCTAAAAGCTGAAAGCTAAAATAAAAATAATATGGAAGAAATAAAAAACAATGTAGAAATTCCTGCCAAGTTTAAAAATTTGGTAGAAACTGTAGAAAAAATGAATGTAATGGAATTAGCCGAGTTGGTTAAAGTTTTAGAAGTTAAGTTTGGCGTGTCGGCTGCCGCTCCAGTTGCAATGAGTGGTGGTAATAGTGGAACCGCGTCAAACGCGGCGGAGGAAAAGTCAACTTTTGATGTTGAATTAAAAGAAGCTGGTGTGCAAAAAATTGCGGTTATTAAAGTTGTGCGAGAACTTACTAGCCTTGGTCTTAAAGAAGCCAAAGATTTAGTTGATGGTGCGCCTAAGGTTATAAAAACAGGCGTGGCCGAAGCCGAAGCCGAAGAAATGAAGAAGAAATTAGAAGAAGCAGGTGCAAAGGCAGAAATCAAATAAGCTTCGTTAGCTTGTTAGCTTCTTTAGCTGGTTTAGGAAATTCCTAAAAACTAAAGAAGCTAATGAAGCTGAAAGCTAGATTTCAAAGCTGTAGACTGTTTTACCTTTTAGAAAATATATAATTCTTTCTTGAGAATTAACAATAAAAGACTTAGCCCTGACAAGTTCGTTGTGGTTAAGTCTTTTTTTAATGTTTAAGTCTTTATCTAAAACTATTATTAAGCCATCGTCTTGGCTTAAAAGATATATATTTTTATGCGAAGGCGAAGTAAAAATTTGGCTTATGTTTTCCAAGAAAACCTTTTTATTTTTAATATCGCCATTTATAAGTTCTACTAAAGTATTTTTATTGGATAATCCAAAAACTGAACCTTCAACGGCGAGATTAGTGATTAGTGACTCACCACTAGGGGTTAGGTTTTTTTTAGTCCATAACTCAGTTTCATTAAAGATAATATCCGTGGTTGATGATACAGTAAATGGCAGTTTATAAATTAAGCCATCTTCACTCAAGAGATAGAAAGAATTACTATAAATCGCTACATCTTTTATGGCGGGAAAATTTTCGGGTCGTATCCAATAAGTTTTATTTTCGGAATCTCCTTTTTCTTCCATTATCTTATCTTGGGTTATAAGAAGTTGTGAATTAGGATCTTCTGGTTTTAATAAGGATGCAACTAGCTGGCTGCCTTTTTCTATAGAATCAAAAACACCTTCGGCTTTATTAAAATCAAATTTATAAAAGTTTTCACCACTTAGTACAAATATTTTATTTTTACCCAAAGCAATTTTGGTCGGTTCAAAACTTACAGAATTATTTTCTAAATCAAAAACTTTATTTATTTTGTTTATGTTTTCTTCTTTGCTTAATTCTTTATAAATTTTATTTATGTCCACAGCCAAAGTAGAGCGGGTTGTTTTAAAATAATCGAGCTGGGCTAAGCGGTTTAGTTTGGCTTGAGCAGAAACTAAAAGTTCGTTAGCTTCGGTTTCGTTATTGGTAGCCAGTAGGTCGTTTATTTTGGTCTTTATATCGGATACTTCTTGTAATAATTGCTCGGCTTCCTTTTTGTTTTGTGATGTTTCGTTTTTTATTTTAATAGATACGATGGTTATAGAAGAAATTGCTACAATTAAAATAGTTATTACAATACCAAGTTTAAATATTTTAGATACATTTCTTTCTGGTGCATTGTTATCGGGTATGTTGGCTTCTGTATTATTTATGGATATGAGTGAGGGCAAAGAAGGGGTTTGCGTTAAAGACGGTTTGCCGTCTTTAACGGGATGCAGGCTTATCAGTGCCAAACTTTTTATACCACCGTTATTTTTAGAAAGATAACTTGCTATTATCTTTTCTTGTAACTTTTTAGCTATTTCTTTTTCATCAATTTTATAAATTTGGTTGGTGGCTAATAATACGTGATCGTTTGGTAGAAGTTCTCCGCTTATAATATTTTCAAAAGAAAAATTACTGGAATTTTGATTATTAGAACCAGCAACTATAGATTGAAGGTTGCCATTTCTTAAAACAAAAGCAGTAGCATCACCTAGTCGGGCAATATGCAATTTATTTTCTTTAAGCGAGACTATAAGTATTTTGAGTTTTAAAGCGGAAGCTGTGTTTACCCAATTTTTTTTACTAGTTAAAAGACTATTAACTCTTTTTAAAGAAAATTTTAAGGCTGACATTGGTGTAACTAAAGTATTTTGATAATACTCATTTTTTATTACGGTAGTCATCTCGCTTATAAGTTCGGCATTTTCTTTTTTTGGTTTATTAGAAGAAGCTTCAGCTACTATAAAAAGACTGCCTAGTTGAGATTCGTCTTTATTAGAAGGCACAAAAACAAAAGTCTCGGCATAACTTGAGCCAAGATTTGTTTTATCTAGGATAGTTAGTTCTTCGGGGTAGAAATTAGAACCCTGCATATAAAGTATTATAGGCGTATTTTACTTAACTTTACAATGCCACCTATGTTGCTATACTATACACAATTAAAAATCAAAATGGCATTAAATAGTAATAACATTCTAGAGCAGTTATTTGGTGTAAAGGCTAAGCTTTTAAAGCTTTTTTTACAGCATCCGCAGCTTATTCTTTCAATGAAAGATATTGTGAAAAGAACAGGCATCAAAAAAAGAGAAGCAGAAAAACTTATTTTGTTTTTTACTAAATCGGGCATATTAAAAAAAATAAACGGCAATGGTAAAAAAACACATAAGAAAAGCAAGTAAGAAAATTTCTGCAAAGAAGAAAAATAAATCCAAAACTCTAAAGAGGAATATTAATCATGCAGAAAAATATTATCAGCTTAATCAAGGCTGGCCATATTTAGACGATCTTAAAAATTTAGTTTTAAAAATATCTCCGCCATCTTTTCCCAAAATAGAGCGCGGGCTTGTTAGAATTGGTAAAATAAAATTAGCTATAATCACCGGCACATTTTTAAATATATCCGATGCGCGAGCAGATATTATGGTGGTAGGGGACGATATAGATTTTAAAAAATTTATTAGTTTTATAAAAACAGTAGAAGAAGAACTTGGCACAGAATTGCGATATGTAATTTTAGGTACAGATGAATTTAAATATCGTTATGGAATGTTCGACAGATTTGTTCACGATATATTAGAATATCCTCATAGAAAAGTTATAGATAAAATAGGTAAGTTAGTGGCTAGAATTTAGAAGGCAGAAAAATAGGAGGGCGATTAGTTCAATGGTAGAACGCTGCATTTTCACCCCGTTAGATATCATGCGCGATTAGCTCAGTGGTAGAGCAGTGCATTCACATTGCAAAGGTCGCAGGTTCAAATCCTGCATCGCGCACAAAAATATCTAACGGGGCAAGTTGCAAAGGTCACAGGTTCAAATCCTGTACCGTCCACAAATATTCAAAGCACAAAAAACAAATTACAAACAAAACACAAAAAGGGTTATGAAAAAATTTCGCGATTTAGAACAAAGAACTTTAGAATTCACAAGAGAAGTAATTAAGCTTTGTCAAAAATTACCAAAAAATTCTATAAACAATGAACTCGTTAGACAATGTGTTCGTTCTGCAGGTTCAGTAGGAGCTAACTATAGGGAAGCTAATGAAAAGCTAAGTAAAAAAGATTTAGCATATAAAATAAAAATTGCTAGAAAAGAATCTAAAGAAACATCATACTGGTTAGAGTTACTAGAGGAATCAAACAAAGATTATTCAGAAGCAATTCAAAATTTATTTCAAGAGAGTATAGAGTTAAGAAATATATTTTCTGCGATATTAAATAAAGTTAGTTAGTTTTTGTTTGTTTATAAATTGTTTGTAATTTGTAAGTTGTGTTTTGTAAATTAAAATTCCCCTCCGTTGTGTGAGAGAGGGGAATTTTGTTAGATGTCCATAAACCTTATTTTTCTATTTCCTTTTTCTCTAGAGCCTTCCATAGCTCGCAAGAATGCTTCTATTTGATCTACACGATAATAGCGGTAATTGTTTATAGGATTGCGATATGGGCTAAGTTTGCCGTCCCTGTCCCAGTTGCGCAAAGTTAGCGGGGTTACGCCAATAACCGCGGCGGCTTGTTTAATGCTTAGATATTTTCTACCAAAAGACATATATGTATATTAATGTTTACTAAACTTTTTATATCAATGTATCTATAGTTTAGTATTTAAACTTAGAAGCAACAATAGAGGTTATCCACCACAGGGGATTAAAATAAAAATTAAAAAATTAAAATGTAAAATTTTAAATCTTAAGGTCTGACCTTAAGAGCAGCCCCAAGGTCTGACCTTTTGGAATTTGAAATAAAAAGGGTAACAAATGGGCTTGAAAGAGGATTTAAAGCTTAAGGTTTTGAGGTGTAACTTATCCCCATTTAGCCTATTGATATACGATATATATGATATACTGGATATATCCGATAGAGGTATCGGATATGCCTTTAACTAAGCACCCTGTTTCTGCGAAAGCGGAAGCAGGGTTTTTTCATGAAAAAAAACGATTTTATTTTAATAAGCCAAATTGCAAAAGAGACTCCGTATAGCGCGGAGTATTTGAGTTTGCTTGTTAGAAAAAGTAGAATCGCTGGAAAAAAGTTTGGGCGTAATTGGGCAATTTCAAAAAGTGCTTTGGTGGAATATTTACAGAGTCATCAGCAAATTATTTTACCTCAACAAAATATTTCTCCCGTTGTTTCCCATTTCGCCCCTTTGGTTACATTGGCCAGTATGCCAGAAATGGGAGAAAGGGGTGAAACAAAAGAGGTGAAAAGGGTTGAAGAAAATTTGGTTGTAGATGTTAAAAAAGAATTGGATGAGTTGGAAGAAATATATCAGCAGAAAATTACAAATTCCAATTCACAAATTACAAATAAATTACAAAGTTCAAATTTTCAAATTTCAAACGAAGAAAAATTAGTTCCAAGTTTTGCTTTTCCTAATTTAAAACCCTCAGTCCCTACTTTCCAACCTCTAACTTCTAAAGCTAAATCTTATGGCCGAGGTGCGGTGCAATGGGCCGAGATGTCCATTGTTAGTATTTTAGTTTTAGGTTTTATTTTGGGTGGTTTTAATTTAAAATTTGCGAATGCTATTTATGGCGCTTTTAAAAATTTAGTTGATAACGCTTTAACTTTAGATGGCCACGCACCAGGTACACACGCTAACGAAGTTTTGCTTTTAAATAAAGGCGGTGATATTTCTATTGCTGGCAATATAGAAACTCAAGGACAGTTAAGAAGTTTTGCACCACAAGGTGTTGCACCATTTGAAGTTGATTCTAATACAACTGTGCCTAATTTATCGGCTGATTTTTTGGACGGTTTAACTGCCGGCAGTTTTGATTTGCAGTTGATAACCGGCAATGGTGCAGTAACTTCAAATAAAATAACATTGGGCGGCGGCGCGGAAATTTTAAAATCTTTAGTGCTAGATGGCACCGCGTTAATAAATGGCACTGCCCAGTTTACCGATTATGTTTCGCTGGCCAAAGATCTTTTTGTAAACGGCAAAGCTGTAATATCTAACGGCCTAGACGTTATTGGCAATTCATCTATCATCGGCCGGCTCACGTTAAAAGGCGATTTAGACGCTACAGGTTTTATCGCTGCCCAACGTGCACAAATAAAAGAAGGTGGCCTCACAGTAAGTGGCAACACTCAACTTAATTCTCTTGGTGTTACAGGAGGAGCCAGTATGAGTGACCTCGGAATATCTGGTAATTTCTCTGTGGCAGGCAAAGAAATCTCTCTAGGTGATTCAGGTTCTGACAAAATGACAGTAAACGCATCAAGCACATTCAAAGGCCCATTCGAAGTTACAGCATACGAAGCTAAATTTGGCAGAGGAATATCAATCCTATCAAATGGCCTATCAGTAATAGGAGCTTCTAACATCACAGGCACAACATCCATAACAGGCAACACCACCATTACTGGAGACTTAACTATCTCGGGCGCCACATCGTTTGGCCTTAATCTGGGTCTGGGCACATCAACACCCGGATCAGCCCTAGGTGTTAAAGGTTCAGGAATATTTGACGGTTTCGTCAGTGCTAATTACTTTACATCTACATCATCTCTAACAAGTTGGATAATGGGTCAAATGGGAATTGGAAGCACAACCCCGGGGGCACAAATGGGAATCAAAGGGGGGGTATTATCGGAAGGATTTGTCAGCGCTGATTACTTCACATCAACCAGCACTAACACTAACTGGTTCAATGGGGCTTTGGGTTTGGGCACTACTACGCCTGGCTCTAAACTCGCAGTAAAAGGTGCTTCTATTATAGAAGGATTCGTATCAGCCGACTATTTCACCAGCACATCCACAAACTCCAGCTGGATATTCGGCAACTTCGGCATTGGCACAACCACACCTGGAGTCGCATTTGACGCAAAGGGTAGCGGTTCATTCAAAGGAGGTTTATATATTCAAGCCACTACAACAACCTCATCTCTCATCGCCACATCCACACTAGAAGTTCGCGGACAATCAGGCAAAGATTTTATGGTGTGGGATGGCAGAGTTGGCATAGCCACAGATACTCCCGGCACACTTCTGTCTGTCCACGGCGACGCCAACATACAAAACAATTTGGTGGTGGAAGGCAATTCAATATTCACCGGGACTTTAAAATTTAAAAACAACGCCACAACAACAGCTGATGGAGGTATTGAAGCTGCTGGTTTGGCGAGTTCAATGGGGCTCACCATTACGGGGGGAGACATTTTATCAAGTGGCAAACTCACTCTTACATCTTTAGCTAATTCATCTTTTACAGGAAGTGTTGGATTTGGAACCACTACTCCCGGTGCTAAACTCGCAGTCCAAGGCGCAGGCATATTTGATGGCTTCGTCTCGGCTAATTACTTCACATCCACATCATCTCTAACAAGTTGGATAATGGGATCAATGGGAATTGGCACCACCACTCCCGGCACTAGATTTGCAGTTGAAGGAGATTCCACGATTAAAGGTAATCAATACATCCAAGCTACTACAACTACATCATCTCTCATCGCCACCTCCACCTTAGAAGTCCGAAGCTCGGCTTACACTGGTGGAAATGTATTTGCAGTATTCAAAGATAAAGTTGGATTTGGAACATCCACTCCAGGAAGCCTCCTCTCTGTCCACGGCAATGCCAACATTGGAGAGCTTACTGTAGAAGGGCAACTCAAAACTGCTTTCCTAACAAGCACATCAACCACGGCTTCTTTCTTTAACGGAGCGATTGGACTTGGAACAACAACTCCAGGCGCCAGACTCGCAGTCCAAGGCGCAGGCATATTTGACGGCTTCGTATCAGCCGACTACTTCACTTCAACCAGCACCAACAATTCTTGGATATTCGGCAACTTCGGCATTGGCACAACCACCCCAGGTACTAAACTCGCAGTAGATGGTGATGCATCGGTAGATAATTTCTACGCAATGGGTACAACTACAACATCATCACTAATTGCAACAAGCACGTTAGAGGTTAGGGGAACTACGGGTAATGATTTGGTTACATGGAATGGCAGGGTTGGCATGGGAAGTTCAACTCCATCAAGCACGCTCACCATATCTAACGACAATTCAAACTCAACAAAGGATTTATTAAGCGTAGTTAACTCTGTAGGCACATACAACTTTGTAGTAACCAACGGAGGCTCTGTTGGCATTGGTATGTATAACCCATCTGGCTACCTAAGCGTCTATGGCAACACCTACCTTGCAGTTACCGAAGGCAATGTCGGCATAGGCGAGATTTCACCTGGAGCCAAACTTTCAGTCTCGGGCGGGTTAGCTGTGGGCAGTTCTTACGACACCACCACAGTGGCTGACGGCAATGTCATAATATCGGGCAATGTGGGCCTTGGCACCACCACTCCCGCTAAATTATTGCAACTTGCTTCCACTGGCTCTGCCCAACTAATGCTGTCTGACACTGATGCCGCCGCTGATCTAAAACACTGGTATGCCTCTTCCACTGACGGCAGTCTCTCCTTTGGCAGCGCCAACGATCGGCTGACCAGCTGGACTGAAAGAATGAGAATAGATTCTAACGGTAATCTCGGCATCGGGACGACGGACCCGGGGACGCTTTTACAGGTCGGTACATCCACGCCATCTACAGTTAGAGCAACTGTATTAGAAATTACTGGTCCTTCATATAGCGGGAATTCAAACAATCCTTTTACTGGACAATTATCTATTCAGGAGGATGGATCAATGCATATTGATAGTGGTGGTAAAATCATTTTTGGAGGTAAGTATACCGGAACAACAGATACTCCTTTTGCCTATATATTAGGAGCTAAAGAAAACGGTACAGATAACAATTATGCTGGATATTTGGCTTTTGCTACTAGAGCAAACGGAGCCAGCACTGCTGAAGCTATGCGTATAAGTTCTGGCGGCAACGTCGGCATCGGCACGACGGCACCAGCAGATACTCTTGAAGTCGCAACTGGAACCAATACAAAAGGGTTAACTATTAGTGGTTTATCAACTGGTATTTCTCCAACATTTAGAATGAAAAGCAGTGACACAACTGCTGCTGTGAGAAATTATGGTTTCGCTATGAGTTATCAGCAATATGGGGATTTTATTATATATCAAAGCACTACTAAAGGAGGAGACCCTATAGGAGGAAACGCCAGACTGACTTTTGATCCTAACGGCAACGTCGGCATCGGGACGACAACGCCCGGTAATCTCCTGGATGTGAACGGTTCTGGAAACTTTGATTCTCTCTACACCCAAGCCACCTCCACCTCCTCTTCTCTCATTGCCACCTCTACATTGGAAGTCAGAAGCTCGGCTTACACTGGTGGCAATGTGCTGGCAGTATTTAAAGAAAAAGTTGGATTTGGAACTTCTACACCCGGCAGTCTCTTATCCGTTCAAGGCAATGCCAATATTGGTGAACTAACCGTGGAAGGTCAAACAAAAATTTCTTTTCTTACTGCCACATCTACCACTAACAACACATTCGCTGGAGCGTTAGATGTAACAGAATCTGCCACCTCTACATTTACTGGAGGTATTAACATACTAACTACTGGCGGACTAAGTTCAGCCACAGGGCTTACCATTACAGGAGGAGATATTTTATCCAGTGGCAAACTCACTCTAACGGGAGCTTCCACATCAACCGCCCCTCAATTAAATGTTTCCACTATACTAACAACCCCAACCTTAGAAGTTTCTACAATACTTAAAAACTCTGGCACGGCTACATCTACATTTGCGGGAGGAGGTATATTTGCCACAGGAGGATTATCAGCCAATGCTTTAAATGTTACGGGTGATTCATTATTTAGCGGAAAATTAACTTCTGCTAGTTCTGCTACATCTACTCTACCCAATTTGAATGCTTCAACCATATTTTCTACTCCGATACTTAATGTTTCTACAATAATAAAGAATAGCGGAACAGCAACTTCTACATTTGATGGCGGTCTTTCTTTAGGCACAGGAGGTTTAAATATCACTTCAGGAGGTCTTTATGTTGATGTGGGGGATGCGACTTTTGACCAGAAGTTAGTTGTAAACGGCAACGTCGGCATCGGGACGACGACACCCGGGAATCTCCTGGATGTGAACGGTTCTGGAAACTTTGATTCTCTCTACACCCAAGCCACCTCCACCTCCTCTTCTCTCATTGCCACCTCTACATTGGAAGTCAGAAGCTCGGCTTACACTGGTGGCAATGTGCTGGCAGTATTTAAAGAAAAAGTTGGATTTGGAACTTCTACACCCGGCAGTCTCTTATCCGTTCAAGGCAATGCCAATATTGGTGAACTAACCGTGGAAGGTCAAACAAAAATTTCTTTTCTTACTGCCACATCTACCACTAACAACACATTCGCTGGAGCGTTAGATGTAACAGAATCTGCCACCTCTACATTTACTGGAGGTATTAACATACTAACTACTGGCGGACTAAGTTCAGCCACAGGGCTTACCATTACAGGAGGAGATATTTTATCCAGTGGCAAACTCACTCTAACGGGAGCTTCCACATCAACCGCCCCTCAATTAAATGTTTCCACTATACTAACAACCCCAACCTTAGAAGTTTCTACAATACTTAAAAACTCTGGCACGGCTACATCTACATTTGCGGGAGGAGGTATATTTGCCACAGGAGGATTATCAGCCAATGCTTTAAATGTTACGGGTGATTCATTATTTAGCGGAAAATTAACTTCTGCTAGTTCTGCTACATCTACTCTACCCAATTTGAATGCTTCAACCATATTTTCTACTCCGATACTTAATGTTTCTACAATAATAAAGAATAGCGGAACAGCAACTTCTACATTTGATGGCGGTCTTTCTTTAGGCACAGGAGGTTTAAATATCACTTCAGGAGGTCTTTATGTTGATGTGGGGGATGCGACTTTTGACCAGAAGTTAGTTGTAAACGGCAACGTCGGCATCGGGACGACGACACCCGGGAATCTTTTGGCAGTGGACGGCAATGTAACTATGGATGGCTTGTATGCTATGGGCACGACTACCACATCTTCGCTGATAGCCACATCCACGCTGGAGGTGAGGGGAGCAAGCGGAAGCACTCTGTGGGTAGAAGATGGAAGCGTCGGCATCGGGACGACGGGGCCGGGAAACCAATTGCATATTTATGGAGCCACGGACGCACAGGGCATCACCATCGAAAGAAGCGGATTAGGCGCTTCAATTTTACAATTAAAAGGCTCGAGGAATAACGCCGATGAAGATTTGGGTACCATCAGGTTCTATAACGGGGCGAATTTAATAGCAAAGATTGAAGCAAATCAGCCAAGTGTGGCTGATGCGGATTCTGGCGTCTTTAGATTTTTAACATACAAAGACGGTGTGCAGAATGCAGCGATGAGGATAGACCAAAACGGCAACGTCGGCATCGGGACGACGAATCCCGGTGCTCCACTAGAAGTTAAAGGCACTGGTACCGGAGTAACCATCGCAAAGTTCACTGATGTGAACACCACAGGTTGTACTTTAGCCACTGGCGGAACAATAGCTTGTTCTTCGGATGTTAGATTAAAGAAAAATATTGAAGACATAAATTATGGACTAGCTACGGTAATGGACTTAAGACCAGTTCTTTACAATTGGAATTATGAAAATGATGGCACAACAAAGAGTCTTGGTTTTATTGCTCAAGAAGTAGAAGCTTTAATTCCTAAACTTATCGCTACCGATGCAGATGGAATGAAGTCGTTAAACACTACTGGCTTGGTGCCGATTTTGGTTAAGGGTATTCAGAATATCAATAATGTTTTAAATGTAACGAACGCCCCCGCCGCCGCGCCTTCTATGGTGGTTGATGCTACGGGCAATATAACGCTTGGTAACGCCAGTTTAGGGGGCAATGTGAACATTGTGGCGCAGTGCGTAACTGGGGATACACGCCTTCGCAGGAGACGCAAACATCCGAAAGAAAAAGGTCAGACCTTAAAACCAAAATTCCCAAGGTCTGACCTTGAGGGGGAATTTGAATACGATGAAGTCGCGATTAAAGATATTTTGGCGGGCGATGAAGTGATGTCTTTGGATGAAAAAACTGGTTGCGTAAAATATGCCCGAGTAAATGGTTTAATGGATATGGGCGTGCAGGAAGTTTTTGAACTTGTAACAAAGTCGGGGCGAAAAATCAGAACCACCGCGAATCATCCTTACCTTGTGAAACTGGTCTTTTTGTCGCGCGGGGACTTTGCCGAAATTGTCAGTGATAATTCTTAGAATATGAAAAATATTTTTTATAAAATTAAGTTAAAAAACAGTGGAATCTGTATCACGGCTGGCGGTGGTAGTGCTTATATTTCCGAAACTCGTGAGATTTTGATCACGCTTAGTCGTGATATGAAACAAGACCAAAAAGGTATAGAAAAAGGTCAAACCTTAATATGCCCGTTAAGTAAAAGGTTTGACCTTGAAAAAATAGACCCCCCACCGTTTCCGGCGGAGGTCGTGGGTAAACCCCAAATATATTTCCAATATTTATCGTCCAACAATTCTGATTTTGTTTTTGCCGATAATAGCCAGTTTGCCTTCAATTCCAGATTTCTTAATAAAATTAAAAAACCCCACAGTTACATTAATAATTTCTTCTCGCGTCATCTGATCTACCAGAACAACAATGACACCACGGCTATTTCCAATATTGAAACGAAAGATATCGCCGAAACCGCGATCGGCAGTAAGAATAACCAAGTCTTTTTCGATAGCAAAATCAAAAACTTCTTCATCACTGGCGCCAGTAAGCCCAGCTTCTTTGGTGGAGAGAACATAAAAACCACTATTCTTAATAGTCAAAACAAGGTCGGTGTTAATGCACTCGTCGGCAAAAATTTTGAGCATATAGTAAATAGAATCGGTTTGACTCTACTGCACGGGAGCAACTTCCAGAATTTCTTCTTTGGCCATTGTCCTCGCGGCGTAGCGCAAAGCCAAGCGCACATCTTCGGTGGTTATGTTGGGGTATTGTTCTGGAATTTCCTCAATAGCATAACCGGCTTTCAAAAGGTTCAAGATATCGGCAATAGCAATTCTAGTTCCCTTAATACAGGGTTTGCCAAACCTAACTTTCTGCTTGATAACGATAGCTCCGCCAATGTTGTTTTTGGTAGCCATTTTCATAAATACAATGATAATCTATTTAACGGTAATGTCAAATATGTAAGTTGTGTCAATGATTGTTAATTTACTTGTCATGAAAAACTTATTAGGAAAAATTATGAATAAATTTAGTCGACCCGCTCCCGAGGTTGAACGCCCCTGTGCCGATATTGAAAAGGCAGGCCTTTTGGCACGACCCGATGCCGAAGTTTTTTCAGAAGCAACATCGGAAGTTTCTGCAATTCAACATAAAGGCAATATCGGGAGCGGGGCGCTCGGCACTGGGATGGGGGAATCCCGAATCGCCGAGCGTTGCCCTTATTGTTCATCTACGGATTTTGTAAAACGCGGGGTTAGAAAAAAGAAATTTGAAACCGTTCAATTATATTTGTGTCACGCTTGTTCTCGTGTGTTCACCGCTCAATTTGTAAAAGGAAAAAAGTTTCCGGTGAATGTAATTATGGCGGGTTTAACTATTTACAATCTCGGCCACACTTTGGAAGCTACTTGCCGCGCGTTAAACCAAAAATTTGGCGTTAACCCCGGCGCCTCTACGTTATCGGGCTGGGTAGAAGAATATGCCGAGTTGTGCCGTTATTCCAGATTGAGGCCTTACGCCACAAAAATGTGTTCGCCTGAAAAAACTATAGAAACCGTAACCATGGCGCATCGGCAGTTGTATCGCTTTCGTTACCATCGGCCCAAAATAGCATTAGCTTTGCAGGAATTTAAAAACCGAAATTTTGAACCATTAAAAGATTATTTAGACGCGGTTTCGGCTGAAACCCCGCATCAATATTTTCAGGAAGGCGGGCGGATGTCGGAAGTTAAAACTAAATTTAGCAAAGCTCAAATGATTGTGCATTCAAAACAAAATTATGCCAACCGCTTGGCCGAGTTTGTTTTGCAGGGCGTGAGCGATAATAAAGCTAGGCACGACCGCTTGCAGATGTTTATGGTGGCCAATGATTCGGTTACTGTAGCTTCGGAAGTGCCGGTGTATATTAGAAAAGAAGATATTGAACATATGGAAAATGTGTTGAATTTTAAGATTTGGGATCGTCCCGTTCCCGAGGTTGAACTTGGCGTTGAGCAACAAGGGACAGATTCGGAAAACATCGGCAATGAGACGGCCACAAGGCCGGCAGAAGACAAAGTCGGCGCTGGGGTGCCAAGATTGCTCACTGGCCACATAGACTTGCTTCAAATTAGAAACGGCCAGATTCATATTCTTGATTACAAACCCAACGCCGCCAAAGAAAAGCCAATTGAACAATTGGAGTGGTATGCTTTGGCCTTGTCGCGTCTGACCGGTTTGCGATTATATGAATTTAAGTGCGGCTGGTTTGATGAAAAAGATTATTTTGAATTTTATCCGTTGCATGTGGTTAAAAAAATATCGGATCGCAAAAAGAAAAAAGTTTATTTAAAAAATAAGGGTATGGCGTTTGAGATTCCGAGAGAAAATAAATTAAAGATAGTTTAGATAATGCGAAAAAAATGATAAACTATAATTCTCAAAAAACTTATTCTGTAAAAAAACCGGTCAGGAGCTTCCGGGATTTGGAAGTGTATCAAAAAACTTTGGAAGCCTCGGTGATCGTGGTTAAAGATATTAGCGCTGGACTGGCTAAAATTAAATGCCCATTTGTGGAAGAATTAGTGAAGTGTGCTTTGGGTTTGCCGATGGCTTTGGCTTCAGCTCATTCCACTCGTTTTGGTAATCACGAAAATTCTATCAGTATGCTAGAGCGGATTTTGGTGGGGTGCAATAAAATGGTGGTATATTTGGAACAGGCCAAGGGAATTTATGGCGACAAAATTGATGTGGAGTTAGTTGATGATTTGGTTCGGCGTTACAGCGAAGCTAGAACAAAGATATTTCGTTTGGAAAAGTCGTGGCAGAAGTGGTATGAGCCGTCCCAGTCCCGACGTTGAACGCCCCAGTGCCGATATTTCTGCCGAGATTCGCGTCCCAATGGGGCGAAAAATAAAAATATTAAGTTCCAAGGTCTGACCTTAATATGCCCGTTAAGAAAAAGGTCTGACCTTAAAGACTAGCAAAAAGAAAAAAATAATTATAAAAAATATGCCAATCAAAGAAAAAACTAAATGGAAAAAAATATCGCAGATTAAAGTCGGCGAGTTTATTGCCGTACCCAAAAAAGGTGTTTTAGATTTGCATAAAAATGGTGGTTTATCTGGTCGTGTTGATGTAACAGAGAGCGACGTGTTTTGGGACGAAATTGTGGCTATTAAACCCGTTGGCCGCGAACAAGTTTACGATATTGAAGTGGAAGATACGCACAACTTTGTGGGCAACGATATTTTTGCGCATAACACTTATATAAATATGAGTGGCAACGTCGGCATCGGTACTACCACGCCCACCGCGAAACTGCAGGTTAATGATTCCGAAGAAACTTCTTTTGTGGTTACATCGGCTGGCCGTGTTGGTATCGGTACATCTACTCCAAGCTATAAACTTTCGGTTGTGGGAGATATCGCTGCCACGGCTTTTGTAAATATATCTACGCGTAGTTCCAAAATAGATATACAATATTTAACAGGCGAAGAAGAAAAAAACATTCTGGAAAAAATTAAATCTGCTAATGTGGCCACTTATCACTATGGTATAGAAGACTCTGCTAATCCCAAGAGATTGGGTTTAATAGCAGAAGAAGCTCCAGCCGAAGTTCTAAGTATAGATGGTAAAGGCGTAGATATATACAAACTCTCTTCGTTTATATTAGCTGGTGTGAAGGCGCAACAAGTTCAAATAGAAGATATTAAAACTAGGGTTGCCAATTTAGAGGCCGTTAACTTGGGAGCTTCGCTCCCAAGTGGGAGCGAAGCTCCTGTGCCTTCGGGTTTTATTAATAATGCAATCACGGTTGCCAAATCCACGCTTGCTTCGATTGCGTCAACAATAGGCGATTGGGCTAATGCGGCTTTAGCTGAAACCACCAAGTTAATAAAGAAAGACGAAACCGAAACCGATGTTAATTTTAAAACTTTTGGCATAACATCCAGCCGAGATGAAGTTATAGCTTCGGGATCGGCCACTTTAGTTACGTTACCAGTCGATGCTCAAACTGGATTGGCATCGGCTGGAATTAAAATAAAATTTGATGAAAGTTTTGTTTCGCTTATTTCCGAAACCGAAAATATAAAAGTTATTTTAACACCAACCAGCCGTTTGAACGGCCCGTTATATGTTAGCCAAAAAACCAGATTTGGTTTTGAAGTTAAAGAAATAAATGCTTTTGATGAAGGCGGAACTTTTGATTGGATGGTTATTGCAAGGAAGAAAGGAGCAGAGGAAGTTGCTCCTTTGACCCCATCACAACCTCCTTCAGAAACCCCTTTGGAACCCATTAATCCTGTTACACCCATTGAACCAGTAGCTCCGCTCGCAGAAGCAGTTGCATCCCCAGTGGAAGAGATTATTCCTCCAACAACCGAGGAATCCATCCTGCCTCTGGTTGAAGAGCCTGTGGTAACACCGCCTGCAGAAGAACCTGTCGCTGTGGTCGAGGAACCGGTAACACCTCCAGCGGAAACTCCATAAAAAAAGAAAAAGGGGTGGAAAAGGTCCTTCGACAGGCTCAGGATAAAGAGAAATGGGATTGGGAAAGGGGGAAGAAAGGGGTGAAGAAAAAAGGGAATAAGGGGAGAAAATGGGAAAAATAAAAAGGGAAGAAAGAGGAAGAAAGGAGAGGATAAAAGACGGTGAATAGAAAAAAAGGGTGAAAATGGGAAAGAAATAAAAAAATATGATCAAACAAGCTAAAAGTTTATATGGGTATAGAGAGTTGCTGGTTTATAAAAAAGCTGAAGAGTTGCAGATGGCTTTAGCAGATTATGTAAAAACTTTCTCCCATTCAAAAACCCTTTTAGCCCTTTCAGATCAAATGGAAAGATCAGCTCGTTCAACAAAACAAAATATAACCGAGGGTTGGAAAAGAAATTCAACCCGCGAATATTATCAATTTTTGGGTTACGCTGTTGCGTCTAACGCAGAACTAGAAGAAGATTTTACGGATATACTACGCGGCGTTTACGCCGCAAAGGGGGTGGAAGGGGGGAAATGGGAGAAAAGGGAATGGGAGAAAATATTGTTTTATCCCCTTAATCCCATTTTGCCCATTTGTTTACAACTAAAACTTCGTGCCAAAGAATTAAATTATTTACTAGATAAACTGCAAAAATCTTTAACAGATAAAATGGGAAGCGAAGGAATATTATCGGTAGCAGATAAACTAAAACGCCAGAAAGATCGGCGCAAAGATGAAGAAGATTGGTTTAGAAAAAGTTTAAAAGAACAAGGATCGGTACGGTTAGAAAATGGGCAGATAATTGAAAGGGCTAAGTGGGAAAAAGGAGAGGCAGGAAAAGGGTTTAAAGAGTGGAATTGGGATAGATAAACCTAAATTCTATGTGATGTAATTATTTTTCTTAGGCATAGGTACATTATACAGCACGATCTTTTTAGAGGCTATAGCCGTATTAGCAAAAGCTACTATATTAATGTTTTGTAATCTTTATGCATAGTTTTATTAATTTATTACTAACAATTAGTAATGTTTTAGGTTTTTAATAAACTATAAAAGACATTGCATAATTTTCTTAGCAAGGCTAAACTTTAAAGAAGTTCCAAGGTTTAGCCTTGAGATTAATTAATATCCCCAAATTCAATTTCTTTTTCACAGATTGTCGCCGTTGTGCGACATTAATTTATTGACGCCTGTTTTTGTAAGACAAAATTTAATCCACAATGCTGTATTTTTTATTTAATGCTAAAATTAATCATATAGTATATCCGATATATATCGGATATACTATAATTAAGTAAAGATATACTATAATTAAGTAAAATTTAAACTATTTTAATAAAAAACAATGGAAATTCCACCAAATATACTAAAAGAATTAGAAGAAAAAAAGGCGCAAGCTATGCTTGCGCAGGTCTCTGCGCCAGTAGAAGAAAAGGGGTTAATGGGAAGAAAGGGGGAAATGGGGTATAGCTTTCCGCCTGTCTCCCCACTACCTATGATAGAAGCCAATCCTCATCAGCCCATGGCTGACCAGCCTTGGGATGGCAAAAAAAGTGGCGGTGAAATGTTTTTTGATTTTTTATCTAAAATAGCTGTGTATGCATCTATATTTTTAACTCCGCTTTTGTTTTTCAGTTCTTCCGATATTTTGAATTTGCCAAAGCAATTTTTACTTTCTACTTTGGCTTTGGTTGGTTTGGTTTCGTGGGTTGGTAAGACAGTGGCTTCCGGAAAATTATCTTGGCGTAAAAATATTATTCTGTGGCCGTTGGTGCTTGTAATCCTAACTGCTGTTTTTGGTTCTGTTTTTTCTAGTTCTTTTTGGGTTAGTTTTTTGGGCGATGCCGGCAGATATTCTTCGGCTGGTCTTTCTATACTTTCATACCTAGCTATAGCCTTGGTGGCTTTTCAAAATTTTAATAAGAAAGATGTTAATATTGCAGTTATTTTATGGGTAACCAGTTCTTTTTTGGCAGGATTTTTTGCTTTACTACAATTTTTTGGCGTATATATTTTGCCGATGGATATATATAAATCAAGATTATTTAACACTGTTGGTAGCCCGTTTGCTCTTGCCTTATTTGTGCTTTCGGTTTCGCCATTACTATGGTGCTTGATCCAAAGCCGAATAGATAAAAAAATTAAAGTTGCTTTGGCTTTGGTTCTAGTTTCTCAATTAGTTGTATCTATAATAGTTGATTTCAGAGTAGGCTGGATTGGTTTGATTGCTTCGGCTTTGTTTTTAATTCTTATGGGATTCAAGAAAGGGGAACAAATGGGGGAAATGGTGGGTTCTTATCAACAAAAAGTTTTGCTACCTTTGGGCGTAGTTATATTTTCTGTTTTGATGTGGCTTATATCAGCACCTCAAATTAAAGATTTAAATTTGCCTAGCGAAATAAATCCTTCGTATTCGGCTAGCTTTGATATTTTGGCAAAAAATTTGAAAGAGAAACCTGTGTTCGGTTCGGGTTTAGAAACCTATCCTTATGTTTACGCCAAGTTTAAGGATGCCTCGCTTAATCAAACAAATTATTGGGGCGTGAACTTTAGTGATTCTGTTTCGGAAATAATTACTTGGGCTACTACTACAGGATTTTTTGGAACATTAGCACTTCTCGTGTTTATTTTAACCTTTTTGGGTTATGCGTTTCGGAGAGTTACGACATCAGAAGTCGAAACTGGCTTACTAGCCAGCTGGGTTTTTATTCTTACAACTAAGTTTTTTTATACAACCTCTTTACCACTAGAATTTATGTTTTGGTTTTTGCCAGTATTAATTATTCTAAATGGGACGAAAAGGGATGAAACGGGAGAAATGGGGTGGAGCTACAGGTTTCAGCAGGGTTCGGCTAAAACATTGGCTATATTTTTTGTTTTGCTGGTTTTGCTTACGGCAACTTTGGGTGGGCTATATTTTTCTGTACGAAGATGGCTGGCAGAAAATAATTTTGCTAAAACAGTAATGTTATCAAATGCGTCAGCCAATAAAGATGATGGTAACCCCTCGACTCCGTTCGGGGCAGAAAAAAGAGATGAGGTTTTAAATGGCGTGTATTCATCTATAATAGATAATCCGTACGAAGTAAGATATTTTAGAGTGCTTTCGCAAGTTTTGTTTCAAAAGTTAAACGATGTTTTTGCAGAAATTAATGCTCGCACGGGTCAAGAGCGACAACCCAAAGCAGAGGAATCAACACTGATTCAAAACTTAACCGTAAGAACAATAAATGCGGTTCAACAAGCCGGCAGATTAGATTCTAATAATGTAGATATAATGGTAGAGGCGGGTGAATCTTACAGGAACCTAGTGCCATTAGTGCAGGGTTCGGAAGACTTAGCTATTCAAAGTTACGAGAAGGCTATGGTGTTAGAACCAATCAATCCGTTTATAAAAACTCAATTAGGCCAGTTGTATTTGATTAAATCTAGTTTATTTAATCAGCAAGCTGTGGCCGATAAAGATTTAGTTGCTAAATCAAATGGGGTTTTGGAAGAAGCACTAAAGTTGAATCCGAATTATGCTAATGCCAGATATTTTTTGGCTTTGATACAAGATAAGGCAGGCGCCAAAAAAGAAGCGTTAGAAAACTTTAAGATATTAAAGTCCACCAATCCGGATAACAAATTGATTGCTCAAATAATTGCGAATTTAGAACAGGGTTTGCCAGCACTAGGCGTGCCACCACAGCCAGCTACCCCGCCAAGTTCTCTTAAAGCACAGGAGACAAAAGGGGTTCCTAGTAAGTAAAGTAATTGAGAAATTTTGTAAATATGCTAAGCTAAGGCCTATTGGGCCTGTAGCTTAGTGGTAGAGCAGCCGGTTTGCATCCGGCAGATGGGAGTCCGATTCTCCCCAGGTCCACAGGAGACAAAAGGGATTAAGGGGGTTAAAAAGGGAAAGAAAAGGGATAAAAACTCGCGCATTCTATGCGCGAGTTTTTAGTTTCCCACTTTGTGGATAAATAGGTGCTTGTTGTGTTCGTGTAAATTAAAGTTTAAAATGTGGAGTACAGGGTTAACGAAGTGGGAGATTGTGGATAATAGTGTGTACAAGTAAGCTAAACAGTGGATAAACAAAAACTCGTCATGTTCATCGGAGAATATCGCCATACAATTGATGCCAAAAGAAGATTAGCGGTGCCAGCTAAGTTTAGGAAAAAGATTGGCGAGGTGGCGGTGTTAACAAAGAGTTTGGATAATTCTTTGGTTTTATATCCTATGAAAGAATGGGAAGAACTTGCTAGTAAGCTTTCAAAATTACCAGTAGGGCAAGCTGGTACCAGAAGTTTTGTAAGAACGATGTTGGCAGGCGCCACCGATGTTGAAATTGATTCTTTGGGGAGAGTTTTGATTCCAGATTATTTAAAAGATTTTGCTAGTTTAAAAAAGAATGTAGTTATAGCGGGTTTGTTTAATAGGTTGGAAATTTGGGACGAGGAGAATTGGAATGAATATAAAAAGAATTCAGAAAAGGCGACACCAGAGATAGCAGAGAAGTTGGGAGAGTTGGGAATCTACTAGAATAACTAATGTCTAATTACTAATATCTAATCAATGACTAATTTTAAATATCTAATTTCAAACTTAATCATTAGACATTGGGATTTGATTAGAAATTAGATTTTAGAAATTGGTATGCATATTCCAGTCCTTTTAAAAGAAGTTATTGAATATCTTAATCCGCAACCAGATGAAGATTTTATAGATGCAACTTTTGGTGAGGGTGGGCATGCCCAAGAGATTTTAAAATTAACATCGCCAGAAGGTAGGTTGTTAGGTATAGATTTAGACCCTTCGACTTCCCTCGATCAAGCTCGGGACAAGTCGCTCAGGGCAAGTTTAGGGTTTAGACTCGATACCGGATCGGCGTATTTAAAAGCGTCCGAACCGCTTGTCCCTCGTAGTTCTTCGAGCGAAGTGGGGCTTAGCTGGTCTGGCATCGAGCCTGAACCCTTCGATAAACTCAGGGCAAGTCTTTCAAAAGATTTTCAGGGTAGATTGTTTTTAGAAAATGAAAATTTTGCCGAAATAGAAAATTTTTCTAAACAATATTTTCCGGATGGTGTTGATGGTGTGTTGTTTGATTTTGGGTTTAGATCTTTTCATATAGATGAATCTGGCCGAGGTTTTTCTTATACAAAAGACGAACCGTTGGATATGCGTTATTCCTATCGAAGTGAGACTTCGATAGGTGGGACAACGGCCGCGGATATAGTCAATGGTTGGTCGGAAAATGAACTGGAAAGAATTTTTAAAGAATTTGGTGAGGAAAGGGATTCTAGAAAAATTGCGAAAGCCATTACAGAAGCAAGAAAGCACAGAAGGATTTTAACTACCAAGGAGCTTGTTATGGTCATAGATGGTGTTGTTTTGGGATACAGAGTTAAAACCTATTCTAGAATTTTTCAAGCATTACGAATTGCAGTTAATAACGAATTAGAAAATATAAAAAAGGGGCTAGAAGGTGCTTGGAAAATATTAAAGCCGAATGGGCGCTTAGTTGTTATATCGTTTCATTCGTTAGAGGACAGAATAGTAAAAAACTTTTTTAACGAGAAAAAAGAATTAAACGAAGGAGTTGTTTTAACAAAAAAACCGGTTATAGCTACGGAAGAAGAAGTAACAGCAAATACCAGATCAAGAAGTGCGAAGTTAAGAGCAATTAAAAAGAAATGAAAAATATTTTAATAAACAAACTAGAAGTTATTTTAACTGGTTTTTTGTTTTTATTTTTGGTAGTTTATATTTTATTTTCGGGCCTGGCTACTTCTTTAGATTTTAAAATTGACGAATTATCACGTCGTCAATTAGAGGCTAAAGAAGTGTATGGGAATCTTTTAACGAAATTAGCCCAAACCGAGGGGGTTGAGGCTTTATCTGCTTCGGCTGTTGGGTTAAAATTGGTGGAAATAAGTTTGGCTAACGGCTATATAGATATACGTTCTAATAAGGCAGTTTCTGCTGTTGTATCTTTGGCCGAAATCAAGCATTAAAAGTTAGTTTAGGAATATAATGGGAGGAAGTATAAACAGGAAGCGAGTTTTGTTCATTGAGGCGTTGTTTATTTTTTTATTTTTATCGGCCCTAGGCCGGCTTTTTTATTTACAAATTTTTAAAGGTTCCGATTATCAAGAAGCTGCTAGACAGCAACAAAGAATTGCAGATGTGGTTTTACCAGAAAGGGGAAGTATTTATTTAAAAAATTCGGAAAACATTATACCAGTAGCTTTAACTAGCACTTGGTATAATGTTTGGGTTGCCCCTAAGGATATTCCATTAGAACAAAGAGAAGAAGTTGCAAATAAGTTAGCAGAACTTTTAAAGGTGGACAAAGAAATAATTCTAGAAAGAATTAATAAGGAAAATGATCCTTACGAACCAATAAAAGATAAGGTTGAAAAAGATTCTATTTTAGAAATTAAAGCACTAGGTTTTAAAGGTGTTCATTGGAAAGCTTTTCAAGATAGGTATTATCCTTTAAACGATCTAGCTTCTAGAACAATTGGTTTTGTTACCAAGACAGTTTCAAGCGATGGGTCTAGATCTGGTCAATATGGTTTGGAAGGTTATTTTGATAAAGAATTAAAAGGCGAATTAGGCTATGTGGCTGGAGTTAAAAAAGCTTTAGGGTCTTTAGTGCTATCGCTTTCACAAGTTACTAAAGCCATAAATGGTAACGATGTGTATTTAACAATAGATTATAATATTCAACGAACATTAGAAAAAGAATTAAAAATTGCGTTAGAAAAATTTTCCGCAGAAGGCGCTAGTGGTATTGTTATGGATCCTAAAACTGGCGCAATACTAGCTATGACAGCGCTACCTAATTTTGACCCAAATAAATATAACGAAGTTAAGAATGTTTCGCAATTTTTAAATTCAAACATACAACTTGTTTTTGAACCCGGTTCTATTTTTAAGCCAATAACTATGGCTTCGGCTTTAGATATAAATGTAGTTTCGCCGGATCTTAAATATTACGATTCGGGCGAAGTTAATGTGGATGGTTTTACCATAAGAAATTCTACGCTTCAATCTTGGGGCGAACAAAATATGGCACAGGTTTTAGAAAAATCTTTAAATACTGGTGTTATTTTTGTTTTACGGCGGATACCGCAAGGCGTTTGGCGTGAATATATTAATAATTTTGGTTTTTCTGAAAAGACTGGCATAACGTTGTCGGGTGAAGCTAGGGGAGATATTAGAAATTTAAAAAGCGGAGTAGAGATTGATTGGTTAACTTCTTCGTTTGGACAAGGTATTTCGGTAACTCCCATTGCTATGACCACGGCTATTGCTGCTATTGCTAATGGTGGTGAACTTTTAAAGCCATATATTGTAGAAAAAATAATAGATAATTCTACTGGTGAAAATAAATTGGTTCTAGAAAACAAAAAAGAAGTAAGACATCGTGTTATTAAACAATCAACCAGTGAAACTTTAACTAAGATGTTAGTGGGGGTGGTGGAAAACGGCAGTGGAAAATATGCTAGAATTCCTGGGTATTCAGTGGCTGGTAAAACAGGCACAGCGCAGGTATCTGCATCAAACGCGGCAGGCTACGGCGATAAAACCATACATACGTTCATAGGCTATAGCCCAGCTTATAATCCCGCTTTTGTTATGTTAATTAGGCTAGATAATCCTCAAGGAGCAAGGTTTTCGGAATCCACTGCCGCACCTGTGTTTAAAAATGTAGGGGAATATATTTTACATTATTTAAACGTGATACCAGATGAAGCCTTACAAAACAATATCAAAAATTAAATATTAAATATTAAAATTTAATTTTAAATTTTAATCTGTCATTTTAATTTTCACACTTTTATTTTTTATTTATGTCTCAACGCAAAATTATTCAATATATTCTTCGTATACTAAGTATCGCTATCTTAGCCAAGTATAAACCCAAAGTAATTGCTATTACTGGTTCGGTTGGCAAGTCTTCAGCTAAAGAGGCAATAAAAACTGTTTTAAATTATTCTTTCCCTAATAAAGTTAGAGCCAACGAAAAAAATTTAAATACAGAAATAGGCGTGCCCTTAACAATAATTGGTGGTGTAGATGCCCAAAAAAATGTTTACTTATGGGCAAAAAATTTATATGGCGCTTTAAAATTGATTTTTTCTAAAGATAATAAATATCCAGAGATTTTAATTTTAGAAATGGCTGCCGATAAGCCTGGCGATATTGCTTATTTAACTTCTTTTATTAATTCCGATATAGCGGTGGTTACCGCCATAGGTGAAATGCCGGTGCATTTAGAATTTTTTCTAGAACGCGACGAATATATAAGTGAAAAGGTTAATATTTTAAAAAGTTTAAAACCAAATGGCTTAGCTATTTTAAATTACGACGATATGTCGGTTCGTGAGTTAAGAGATCGGGTGCCATCTGGCAGACAAAGATTATATTATGGTTTTCAAGCCGGTGCGGAAATACAACTTTCCAGTTTTTCTTATAATATTCCAACAAAACCAGCAGAAATTAAAGATTCTGGCATGGAGTTTAAAATAGAAGATAGAGATTCAGGTAAAATAGAAGATTTTAAGGTTTTAAAAACAATTGGATTACCGACTCTTTATGCTATGTTGGCTGCTGTAGCAGTTGGACGAGTCTTTAAAATATCTTTAAAAAATATGGCTAAAGCGTTAGAAAAATTTAAATCGCCGGAACATAGATTACAAATTTTAGGTGGAATTAAAAATAGTATTGTAATAGATGATTCTTACAATTCTTCGCCTGTGGCTTGTGAAGCGGCCTTAGAACTTTTATCTAAATTTAAAAATAATAGGTGGATTGCGGTTTTGGGTAGTATGAAAGAACTTGGCGTTAATACAGAAGAAGCTCATCGCTTGATTGGTAAGGACGCTTCTAAGGTTGCTAAGGTTTTATTTTTGGTAGGCGAAGAAATGGTTTTTGCCAAAGAAGAAGCCGAAAAACAAAAAAAGAAGCTAGGCGAAAATTTGTTCTGGTTTAGAACCTCGGAAGAAGCATATAAGGCAGTCCAAAAAGTTTTACAGGAAGGTGATGTTGTGTTGATAAAAGGTTCTCGTTCGGTTAAGATGGAGCAGATAGTAGAAGCAATATCTAATACCTAATTACCAATTACTAATCAAACTCTAAATCCTAAGCACTAAACTCTAAACAAATCTCAAATCACTATGCTTTAAATAGCTTTTGATCTTTTGGAAGATTGTAATTTAAAAATTATTTAGAATTTATTTAGAAATTAGATATTGGAAATTAGAAATTTTTAAGGTCCTATCGTCTAGCCTGGTTTAGGACGTCGCCCTCTCACGGCGAAAACACGAGTTCGAATCTCGTTGGGACCACATTTATTCCACATCTTTTGTTATATTTGGTGTGCTAGTATCATAATGATGCCACCATATAACAACGCTAAAAAACAATCTTTATTAACAGAAATCCCTTGGCATAGCTTGCCTTTGGGTGATGTTTTTTTGCGTCTAAATTCTAAAAGAGATGGGATGTCCACGGTTGAAGCGGAAAAAAGATTGCAGAAAGTTGGTTTAAATAAAATTAGTTATAAAAAAACAAAGTTTTTATGGCAGATTTTTTTACGTCAGTTGGTAAGCCCGTTTGTACTAATCCTTATCTTTTGTGCTGGGGTAACTTTTTATTTGAATAATGAAAAAGATTCAATTGTTATTTTAATAGTTGCTTTTATTAGTGGCTTAGTAGGTTTTTTTAAAGAATATAGTGTTAGAAAAATCTTGGAAAGTTTAAAGAAATCAGAAACTCAAAACTCTTTAGTGTTGCGAGATGGAAATTATGTTTTTTTACCATCTTTCGACGTTGTGCCCGGTGATATAATTTTTATTAAACTTGGGGATAAAATTCCAGCGGACGCCAGAATTATAAATAGTTTTAATCTTAAAACTAACGAAAGTATATTAACTTGTGGGCTTAAAGAAGTTGATAAATTATCATATATATTACCCATTAATACAAATATAGCTCAAAAAACCAATATCGTTTTTGCTGGCACAACAGTGATTGATGGTTCTGGCGAGGCTGTAGTTTTTGGTATAGGGGATAATTCCGAAATAGGCAAAATAAATAATTTATCTAAAAGAACAATAATAAATCGAACTCCGTTTGAAAAGAAAGTATATAGGTTAAATCAGTATATAGGTTTGGGAGTTATTCTTTTTAGTTTACTAGCTTTCTTATTATCTTATTTTTTAGTTTGGGATATTAAAAATACGTTCTTAATAGTGGTAGTTATGGCAATTGCTATTATTCCCGAAAGTTTATTCCGTGCAGTCACTATTATATTAATTATTGGCGCTAGACGTATTTTAAAAGAAGGATGCTTAGTTAAAAATTTAGCTGCGGTAGAAATTCTTGGAAGAACATCTGTTATTTTAACGGATAAAACAGGAATATTAACAGAAGGTAATATATACATAAGCAAAATACTTACGCCAGAAAAAAGGGGTGGAATATTAGAAATGGATTCAACTCCAGAATATTTGGCTAATAGAAATTTATCTTTATCTTATGGTTTATTAGCTTCCGAAGTTGTTATAGAAAACTTAGATAAAGAACCAACTGAATGGATATTAAAAGGTAGCGCTATAGATAAGGCTTTGGTTTGCGAAGCTCTTAAAGCGGGTTTGGATTTTAAAAAATTAAATAAGAGTTTTAAAAAATTAGGACAGGTTTATTTTAATAGCCAAAGAAAATTTGGAATATCTTTTAGAGAGAATGAAAGTGGTGAAGTCTGGGCTATTATTGTTGGCGCCGCCGATGTTTTATTGAGTCATATAAAAAGAATTCAGGTGTTAAATAGATATGAAAGTATCAGTACTTTTGAAGTTGCCACAATTAAAGATTCAATAGATGCTCTGGCACGTAGCGGACACAGTGTTTTAGCGGTGTGTTCAAAAAAAATTGAGAACAAAAATACTTTACAAAATAAAGATATGGAAACAATTTTGCAAAATACGGTTTTTCAATTGAATTTAGTGGGTTTGATTGGCTTAAAAGATGGTATAAAAAATAACATAAAAGATTCTGTGTTTTTATGTCATAGTGCTGGTATAAGAACGGTTATGGTAACAGGAGACCATACTGCCACGGCTCGTTTGGTGGCTAAAGAAATTAATTTTTTTTCTAAAAGTAAAAAAAATCCAGAAGTTTTAGAGGGTAAAGATCTTAATTTAATTGATACTAAAGATTTTAACCAAAGAGTAAAAGATATAGATATTTTTAGTAGGATAATTCCAGAACAAAAAAATAAAATAGTAGAAGCTTGGCAGAGTCAGAGTAATACTGTTTTAGCTATTGGAGAAGGTGTTAATGATACCTCTTTTATTTATAAGGCTAGTATAGGTATATCTTTGGCTAGTGGGACTGATTCAGCTAGAGAAGTTTCTAGCGTGATTCTTTTAGAAAATAGTTTCTCTTCTTTAATAAGAGCTATTAAAGAAAGTAGAGTTGTTTTAGAAAACATTAAAAAAGTTACAGCCTATCTTTTAAGTATCAGTTTGATAGAAATAGTTTTGATTAGTTTTTCTTTAATTTTTAAACTACCTTTATTAATAACGGTTGTTCAAATTTTGTGGGTTAATTTGATTGGTGTTTTACCTTCTCTTATTGCTCTTTCACTTGATATGGCGGAGAAAGATATAATGACCTTTAAACCTCAAGAAACCAAAAAATCTATTTTAGATAGCTTTGCTAAATTTTTAGTGTTAATAATTGGGCTAACTAGCACGGGCATGCTTATGGGTCTGTTTTTATTTTTTGGGTACTCGTTTGAAAGTTATAATTATGCTAGCAGTATTGTTTTTGCTGGCTTTGGAGTGATTGCTATATTCTCGGCTTTTTCTGTAAAAAGTTTTAAAAAGACTTTTTGGGAAGTTTCGTTTTTTGCCAACAAATATTTTTTAGCATCGGTGTTGGCTAGTTTATTGGTTTTAATTATAGCTATTTATTTACCGCCATTAAGTAGGTTTTTGGGTTTGCAAGCCATTGGGTTTTTAGAATGGGTTGTTATTATTTGCGCAGGAATTGTAAATTTAATTTTGATAGAGTTAAGCAAGTGGATATTTATGCACAAACGAGGTTTGCTAAAATGACCAATTTCTAATTACTAATTTCTAAGTTAGCCATTAGATATTAGGGTTTGATTAGACATTAGTTATTAGACATTCTATATTTAGTATATGAGTTTTGAATTTATTATTTTAATCGTGCTTATGATTGTGGGGTTTGCCGCCTTATTTTTTGTTTTGTCTCGTCGCAATAAACCAGAGGAAGCACCCCAACAAGACCAGCAAGGTTTGTTTTTAATGCTTCAAAATCAAATAAATGAAGTTTCTAAGGTTTTGGATACTAAATTAGGCGAGTCGCATCGCAGTATGCAAAACCAGTTTGGCCAAACCGCTCAAATTGTACGCGATGTGACCGAACGCTTAACCAAATTAGACGAAACTAATAGGCAGGTGGTTAATTTTGCCGACCAGCTAAAAAGCCTTCAAGATATTTTAAAAAATCCAAAACAACGTGGAATCTTGGGCGAATATTATTTAGAAACTCTTTTAAAAAATGTTTTGCCACCCGGCAGCTATCAAATGCAATATCCGTTTAAAGATGGCACCATAGTGGACGCCGCAGTTTTTGTTAAAGATAAAATTATTCCGGTGGATTCAAAGTTTTCTTTAGAAAATTATAACCGGTTAGTAGAAGAAAAAAACGATGTTGAACGTGCACGGCTAGAAAAAGCTTTTGTAAACGATCTTAAAATGCGTATTCAGGAAACTTCTAAATATATACAACCAGGGCAAGGCACTATGGATTTTGCTTTTATGTTTATTCCACACGAAGCTATTTATTACGATCTTTTGGTAAGTAAGATTGGCGCTTTGCAAGAGGAAGACACCGAGAGCCTTATTCAACGTGCGGCTAATAAGTATAAGGTTATTATTGTTTCACCAACTTCTTTTTTGGCTTATTTACAAACCGTTATGCAGGGCTTAAGAGCTTTACAAATAGAAGAATCGGCTAAAGAAATAATTAAAAGAGTAGAAGAACTTAGTAAACATCTTTTAACTTACCAAGACTATATGAGCCGTATGGGAAAAAATTTAGGCACTACTGTAAGTATGTATAACCAAGCCTATAAAGAATTTGGTAAAATTGATAAAGACGTGTTAAGAATAACGGGTGAAAAAATGGGTGTAGAGACTTTAGTTCTTACCGGTCCAGATAAAGATGAGGATCTTTAGAAACAGTTCTTTAACCTACAAGGAGGTTTTTATGTCTGGTGAAACTAGAGTTGCTTTAGCTCTCATGGCTATCTATTGGGCATTTTTGATGCCATATTTTATCAACGGGAGCATCAAAATGAACCACTTGCTGAAACGGATGAAGATTCAGCAAGAAGACAAATAAAACTCCCGCGAAATGGCTTAAAACCGCAAGGATTTAGGCCTCTTTTCTTCTTCCCGTAAGGGAAGAACCCCGAGAAAATCGAGGGGTATTCCTTATTATATTCAGATGTGTTAATATCGGGTTGTTCATAAAACATCAGTCCTCGCTCCTCATGGAGTCCTCTCAATTGTAGAATCGGTCATCTCCATGAAGTCGCTCAAACCGATGTTTTATTTTGTTTCTTAATTATAATATGTCTAAATTTGCTGTAATAAAAACTGGAGGTAAACAATACAGGGTTGCCGAGGGCGATGTATTAAGAGTAGAAAAACTTGATGCCGAAGAAGGCAGTGAGGTTGTTTTTGATAGTGTTTTAATGGTGGCGAGTGATGCCGATTTAAAAATTGGTACTCCAGTAGTTGAAGGCGCTAAAGTTTCGGCTAAAGTAGCTAAACAGGCCAGAACCAGAAAGATAATAGTTTTTAAATACCGAGCCAAGAAACGCTATAAAAAGAAAGCTGGCCATCGCCAACACTTTACCGAACTAGAAATTACAAAAATCTCCGCCTAAAGCGGGGATTTTTTGCCAAAGAAAATCAGTTTTTGCTCGCCAAGGGGGAAAGTTTTTCAACCCCCTCATTTTAAGAAAATTGTATCCCCCTTGAGTTCGCTCAAACCGATTTTCTTTTTGGTTTATCTTCTGTGCTTTAAAGCATTTATCAAAGTTTGATCATCGGCATATTCTATTTCACTACCAGTAGACATACCTTGAGCGAGGCGAGAAGTTTTATGTTCCATACCTTCTAAAAATTTTTCTAAATATAAAACTGTAGCTTGGCCTTCGGCGTTGGCGTTTAAAGCTAAAATAACTTCGGTTTCTTTTTTGATTCTATTTTTTAAGGCAAGTAAATTAAGGTTTCTATTTTCTTCTTTATCTAAAAGCGAAACATGTCCGCCTAAAACGTGATATAAGCCATCAAAATTTTTTGTTTTTTCTATACTTAAAGCATCGTTATCGTTTACCACTACACAGATTTTATTTTTATCGCGTTTGGGGTTTCGGCAAAATTGGCAAAGTGAAATTCCACTGGTGGGTTTATCAAAAAGCATAAAACATTCTTTGCATTCGCCCACAAACGATTTTAAACTAGAAATGTCGCTCGCCATAAACTTAAGTTCGCTATCTGTCATTTTAATTAAGCGCATAGCAAATTTAGTGGCTTGGCGCGGGCCAATGCCGGGTAATTTTTGAAAGTGGGAAATAAGTTTTTGGATAGGGGCGGGAAACAAATTAGGAGGATAGCTTTTAGCTTCATTAGCTCTTTAGTTTTTTCTAACTAGCTAAAGAAGCTGAAAGCTAGCGAAGCTATTCTATGTTTTTAGCTAAATCTCTAAACTGAACTCTATCGGCGTCAAAATATAAATCTACTTTACCAGTGGGACCGTTTCTGTGTTTGGCAATATGAATTTCGGCTACATTCTTTTTTTCGGTGTTTGGTTTTTCTCTATCTTCGCGATAAATAAATAAAACTACATCGGCATCTTGTTCTATAGAGCCCGATTCGCGCAAGTCAGATAACCTTGGTATTTGGGGGCTTCTGGTTTCTACTGCACGGGAAAGCTGAGATAAAGCCAAAACCGGAACATTAAGTTCACGGGCTAAATTTTTAAGTGAGCGTGAAATTTCGCTAATCTCTTGTGTGCGACTTTCATTATTATTGCGGCCTTCCATCAACTGTAAGTAATCAACCACAATTAAACCTAAACCATGTTCAGCTTGCAATCTGCGGGCCATAGTACGCATTTGAATAATGTTGCTGGAAGCGGCATCATCTATAAAAATAGGCGCTTCAGCTAAAATTCCCATAGCTTCTTGGATTCTAGAAAAATCACTGTCTTCGCCGTCCATACTTAATCGGCCAGTGCGAAGTCTCCACAAATCTACACCGGCTTCCGAAGCTAACATTCTATCTACAAGTTGTTCCTTAGACATTTCCAAAGAAAAAATACCAACAGGAGTTTTTTCTTTTATGGCTACATTACTAGCAATATTTAAGGCCAGCGAAGTTTTTCCTAAAGATGGGCGAGCTGCTAAAATAACTAGATCTGATTTTTGTAAGCCAGCTAAATAGTGGTCTAAATCGGTAAAACCAGTAGGCACTCCACGCAAAGCGCCATCGCCCTTATGAAGTTTATCTATTCTTTCAAAGGCATCTTCTAGTGCAGATCTAATAGGCATAAAATCTTGTTTTAAAGATCTTTCCGCAATAGAAAAAATTCTTTTTTCGGCTTCGTCTAAAACAAGTTCTATATCTTGGTTTTCTTGCCAGCCTAATCGGGCAATATCTTGTGAAGCCGATAAAAGATCGCGGAGTATTTTTTTATGCCTAACAATTTTGGCATAGTGCAAAACATTAGAAGCTGTTGGCACAGAATTAACCAAGCCCGCTAAATAAGATGTTCCGCCCACGCTTTCAAGTTGACCGGCTTCTTTTAGGCGGTTAGATAAACTTAAAACATCAACTGGTTCTGATTTTTCATATAACAATAGTATCGCGTTATATATAAGATTATGAGACCGTTTATAAAAATCTTCTGGATGCAAAATATCCGCTACACGAATAATAGCGTCTTTGTCCATTAACAAAGCGCCTAAAACCGATTCCTCGGCTTCTATGGATTGCGGTGGGAGTTTATCAATAGAAACTGTGTTGATGTCGGTTTTTGTAATTGAGTCAAAAGCCATTCAAGTTTAAAAATAAAAGTGTAAAATTCAAAATCACAATTGAAAGTTTAAAATTTAAATTTTAATATTTAGTTTTTAATTTTTGATATTTTGGGTCCACGGGGAGTATCTTCCACTTCCCAGTTTAATTCTTTTATTTGATTGCGAAGTTTATCCGATAGTTCAAAATCTTTACTGGCGCGAGCTTTTTCACGATCAGCTACTAAGGCGGTAATTTCTGCAGGTATGGATTCTTCTTTGGGTAGTATGTTTAAAATATCGTTTACCCTGTCTATAAAGTCAACGATTTTCTGTGCATCGCTGTGGGATAAGTTGTGTGAATCAATTAGTTTGTTGGTTTCTGTAATAAGTTCAAATAAAGAAGCTAGGGCTTTTGGTGTGTTAAAGTCGTCGGCCAGTTCGTGCCAAAATGTTTTTTCAAAATCTTCCCAAGGAAAACTAGAAGACTGCTCGTTAATGCTTTTTAAGCGAATTTTAAAATCTGCAATTCTATTTATAGAAGAACTTGCCATTTGAACTGTCTTTTTGGAAAAATCCAAACCTGTGCGGTAGTGTTGAGATAAAACCATATAACGCAAGATTTGTGGTGAATTTTCTTTAATAAATTCTCGTATGGTTATAAAATTACCCAAACTTTTAGACATTTTTTCGCCATCAACCAAAAGCATTCCAGTGTGAATCCAAACTTCGGCTAAAGGGCTTAAGCCCGATATCGCTTCCATTTGGGCAATTTCGGCTTCGTGGTGAGGAAAAATTAAATCTAATCCGCCACCATGAATATTGTAACGCAAGCCGAAATGTTTTTCGGTTATAGCTGTATCTTCTATGTGCCAACCAGGGCGGCCTTTGCCCCAAGGCGAATCCCAAGTTGGTTCATTCGGTTTAGCAACTTTCCATAAAACAAAGTCGGCAAAGAATTTTTTACCAACCTCAACATCAATTCTTACTCCTTCTTTTAAATCCGCAAGTTTTTGGTGTGATAGCTTTCCATATTCTGGAAATTTTCTTACATTAAAATAAACACTGCTTGTCCCGAGCGTAGTCGAGGGGCCAGACACATAGGCAAAACCTTTTTTAATTAAACGCTCTACTTGCGAAATTATTTCGGGAATATATTTTGTGGCTGGAGCATAAGTGTTAACAGCACTTACCCCAAGAGAGCTCATATCCGTTATATATTCTTTTTCAAAAAAATCCGCCAGCTCTTGCGGATTTTTATTTTCTTCGGCGGAGCGATTTATTATTTTATCGTCTATATTGGTGATGTTCTGTAAGTAATTTATTTTTATACTCAAATATTTACGCATAAACTTAACTAAAGCATCAAAAAATATATAAGTGCGGGCGTGGCCGATATGACTATAATCATAAACAGTTGGGCCACATACAAATAAATTGATCTCGCCAGATGGCGGGATTTTTAAATCATCTTTTTTACTGGTAAGGGTGTTGTATATACGCATTATGCTTTTAGCTTCTTTAGCTTCCTTAGCTTTTTAGGAGATTATACCTAACCAGCTAACGAAGCTGAAAGCTAGTGAAGCTAACTCAAAGCCACTTTTTATATTTAAAAATAGAAAACGAAACTGCCACTGTAGTAGCCATCGCCATTAACATTATCTTGAAAAAGTGTGGGTGGTCAACTAGGGGGATGTTTTTACTAGACATTCCAAATATGTTTGCTATAAGCGTAAGAGGTAAAATGGTGAAAGTTATTATGGTAAGAACTTTCATAACCTCATTTGTTTTGTGTTCCAATAATGCAGAATTAGTTGTTTGTAACCCTTCGATACTTTCGCAGTTGTTTTCGGCTTGGTTTATAACTTGGTGATGTTCGCCCAAAAGGTCAATTAAATATGGCCGAGCTTTTTGTTCAAAAGAATCACTTCGGGCTAGTAAGCTTTCTAAAACAGTACCTTGTGGGCGTAGTGTGCGCAAAAAATTTAAAACATCGCTTCGGGCCAGTGAAAGCGCTAAAAGCATTTCTTTATGATGGCCAGAAAATATAGCTTCTTCTATTTTATCTATATTTTCGTCCATATGGTCTAGTTGGCGCAAAGAAAAAGCATATATTTCTTTGATCAAGTAATAAAAAAAATATATAGCGCCACGCGACATAGCTTCTTTTTTTATATGACCATTATATGATTTACACTTTTCTAAAAATTCATCCAAAGGTTCTATGTTTTCGTAGCGCACAGAGATTAAGGTGTCGGGCGTAATTATAAAATCTATTTCTACAGGTTCTGAAACTTGTTTTTGTGGATTAAAGATAGGGAAGTGTAAAACTAAATAAATATAGCCATTATAGTCTTCGGCTTGCGAACGAATAGTTGGTTTTTCTAACCCGTTTATAATTAATGGATGGATATTATAATTTTGGGCCAAAAACCGCAGTTCCTTAGGTGAAGGATTTTTAATGTCTAACCAAGTTACATTGGGAGATTTTATAGTAGTCATTTAATAGCTTTTAAGTGTTAGCTTCATTAGTTTTTAGATAACTAGATTATAACAAGAAATACCCCGTACAAAAACTCAAACGTGGATATTTAATAATAAATTTTTATCAGCGAAATCGCCCACGGCTTTTTATATGCACTTAATTATTTAATTAAGTAGTTTTTACGGGGTTAATGTTTATAGCTATTCACTATGCTCATAGATAAACATTAAAAAATCCCCAGTTATTGGGGATTTGTGGTTAGATATATTTTTATCGCAGGCATATTACCAATTTTGTTTTTTTGAGCTTTTTTTCTACTACAAAAGCTTGGCATTTAGGGCAGTGGCCGAGTTGATCTATTTTTTTTATTGTGGCATTCTTTGCAGTGATGATCGGAACAAAAGTCTTGATAAGATATTATTCCCCCATAGAAGTATACAGCTATATACCAAGGTATTTTATAAAATGGTTGTAATATATAAATTTGCTTATTACAAAAACGGCAAAAGCTTGGCACAATAGCGTGTCTACAGCGGCACAATGTATGCAATTCTTTTTTCTGCATAGCACACCCCTTTTTTGAAAGAACTTTATATAACGCTACAGTTTAATGCTTCTTTAGTCAAACAAGGCTTTATAAAATAAAATCCCCGACCGTTTGGTCGGGGGATCATAAATCATTCTTCAATTGTTATTTTTCCACTACACCACGGGCAGAAATTCCAACGATCTTTAGCATTTCCGATTTCCATATGGAATTTTTCTCCCATTACGGAACAGTCGTGTAACGCCACAAGTTTTGCAGGTTTTTTATACAGATCGTAGCATTTCATATATACATACAAAGTTGCCAAGATTAAGATAATACCCGAATCAAGATTAAAGTTTTCAAAGTTATGGTAAACCAAAAATGTTACTAGTAACCATAATCCAGCACAAAGGCCTATAGCCATAATCCTTTCGCGTTTTTTTTCTTGTAACATTTCTTGCGCAATAATTGCCATTGAGCACTCTCCTCGAGAAAGGTTTGTAAAAGGACAGCTTATTTTGAACTGTTACAAAGTATTATTTATAGGGTAAATCGTCAACAAGAAAAAAAATCCCCGACCATTTGGTCGGGGGGTGGGGTCATTTCGATTCCAGTAGTTCCAGCCTTTCTTTAGCCGAAGCATACAAAGGAGAGTGGGGGTTGGAAATCTCCATCACGATTTTTAGGTCTTTGGCTGTTACGGCTATCTGTAACAGGATAATCCTAGCAAAAACCCTTCTTGCCGTATCAGCTCGTTTGTACATTCTATAAACTTCCTCAAAGCTTTTGCCTTTGAATTCTTCAAACGACGTAGCTTCTTCTAGCATATGGGCCGCCTTTTTTTGTGTTTTTGTTAGGTACTACGATAGTTTAATAGTAACATATCTATAGCTATAAGTCAATCAAGTTATCACTCTTGACTATGGAGTGATAATTCGCTAAACTGGTTTAAATAACAATGATTTCCCAACGCCAAAAAGATATTCTTTGGGCCGTTATAGAAGAGCATACCAAAATGGCCGAACCTGTTAGTTCTAAATCTCTCTCTCAAAAGAGTGGTTTTGATATAGGGGCGCCTATGATTCGTAAAGAAATGAATCAGTTAGAAAAAGAAGGTTATTTATCTAGTCCACATACTTCGGCTGGACGCATCCCAACAGATAAAGCATACAGGTTGTATATACAAGAAAATATGGTTGAAAAGTCTACGCTAAATACTTCGGCAACAGGTCTAACTCAAAAAGAAACTCAAAAAGTTAAAGAATCGTTAAAAAAGAATTGGCCAGATGAACAATCTTTATTAAAAGAAATATCTAAACTAACTTCCGAACTTTCCCGCGAGCTTTCTGTAACAGGAACCACAGATGGTGGAAATACATATAGTTTTGGTTTTTCTAATTTATTTGATGAGCCAGAATTTAAAAGTTTTGAAAATATGAACCAGCTTATGACGTTTATGGATAATATGGATAGTTGTTTTGAAGGACTTTGGAACCCCGTTAGAAGTAGCCGCGCCGCGGTCCATAGGACTCGCGATGAAATCGCGAGCGCGACTTCTAACGGGGTGGAAGAAATGATTCAAGTGTTTATAGGTAGTGAAAACCCTATAAAAGAAATAAACGAATTTACTTTAATTACTGGAAAATATCAGTTACCAGAAGGTGAACCCTTCGATTCCACTCAGGGTAAACAAGGTTTTGTTTCTATAATTGGTCCAAAAAGAATGGATTATAAACACAATATGGCTTTGGTTGAATATATTAGTGAGCTTTTAAATCAAAAACATTAAATATATGGATATAGAAAAAAAAGAAAACAACTTAGAAGAAAAATTAGAATTAACCCAAAAAGAAAGAGATGAATATTTAGATGGTTGGAAAAGAGCTAAAGCGGAATTAATAAATGCCAAGAAAGATTGGGAAGAACAAGGCAAGGAAGTTGCCGATTACACCAAGATGAGTTTTATAAGACAAATGTTACCACTTGTAGATGCGTTAGAAGCTGCCAAGGAGGCAGAGGGTTGGCAGGGAGTAAAAAAGTTAATAGAAGATATTTTTAAAAAGAATGGAGTTGTAGAAATAGAAGCACAAAATAAAGAATTTGATCCAACATATCACGAAGCAATGTTAGAAGGTGAAGGAGAATCGGGACATGTTATAGAAGTTTTACAAAAAGGTTACATAGTAAATGGTTTGGTTATTAGACCGGCTAAAGTAAAAATAGGTAAATAATTTAATTTCAAACTACTTTCAAGAAAATATTATTTCTCGCAGACGATATTAGAGAAAAGGGGAGAAGGGGTGAAAAGGGAAAAAAGGGTTTTCTCCATAATGCTGCTCGTAACAATATTTTCTCGATAAACATAAAAAATGGCAAAAATATTAGGAATAGACTTAGGCACAACTAATTCCGCTATGGCAGTGGTGGAGGCAGGTGAGCCAAAAATTATAGAAAATAAAGAAGGTAATAGAACCACTCCTTCTATTGCTGCTATACAAAAAGGTGGTGAAAGAGTGGTTGGAATACTCGCTAAAAGACAAGCTGTAACAAATAGTCAGAATACTCTTTTTTCGGTTAAGCGTTTGATTGGGCGCAATTTTAATGATGCCGAGGTCCAGCGTGATAAAAAATTATTGCCTTACGAAATCCGTGCTGCAGGTGACGGTTCGGTGGAAGTTAAAATGCAGGATCGTTGGTATAAACCTCAAGAAGTTGCGGCTATGGTTTTGCAAAAATTAAAACAAGATGCCGAAGACAGATTGGGCGAAAAAATTACCGAAGCCGTAATTACTGTTCCGGCTTATTTTAACGATGCTCAAAGAAAAGCTACCAAAGAAGCTGGTGAAATTGCTGGCTTAAAAGTTAGCCGTATTTTAAATGAACCTACCGCCGCCGCTTTAGCTTATGGGTTAGATAAAAAGAAAGAGGAAAAAATTGTAGTTTACGATTTTGGCGGAGGCACGTTTGACGTGTCTGTTTTAGAAGTATCCGAAAATACAGTAGAGGTTAAAGCTGTGGGAGGGGACACTCACTTGGGTGGTGACGATTTTGATCAAAAAATAATTCACTTCTTAATAGACGAATTTAGAAAAGATCAGGGTATAGATTTAGGTAAAGATACTTTGGCTTTACAGCGTTTAAAAGAAGGCGCCGAAAGAGCTAAGCATGAACTTTCTTCGTCTTTGGAAACCGAAGTAAATATTCCTTTCATAACTACGGATGCTAATGGTCCAAAGCATTTTTTAATGAATCTTTCTCGGGCCAAGTTGGAAGATTTAGTTAGAAACGAAATAGAAAAATCTATAGAGATTACTAAAAAAACTGTAGAAGAAGCTGAATTTAAAATTTCCGAAATCAACGAAGTTATTTTAGTAGGTGGACAAACCAGAATGCCGGCGATGCAAGAAGCTGTTAAAAAGCTTTTTGGTAAAGATGCTCATAAAAATATTAACCCAGACGAAGTTGTGGCATTAGGTGCGGCTATTCAGGCCGGAATCTTGCAAGGCGATGTTAAAGACATTCTTTTGTTAGATGTTACGCCTCTATCTTTGGGTTTGGAAACATTGGGTGGGGTAATGACCGTACTTATTGGCAAAAATACAACCATACCAACTTCAAAGTCTCAAGTTTTTTCTACTGCGGCCGATAGCCAACCTCAAGTAGAAATTCATATTTTGCAAGGCGAACGCCCAATGGCTACAGACAATAAAACCTTAGGTAGGTTTATTTTAGATGGTATTCCACCAGCTCCGCGTGGCACACCTCAAATAGAAGTTGCCATAGATATTGATGCTAACGGTATACTTTCCGTTTCTGCTAAAGACAAGGCTACTGGTAAAGCACAGTCTATTCGTATAGAGGGTTCTTCAGGCTTATCTAAAGAAGAAATAGAGAGAATGAAAAAAGAAGCAGAAATGCATGCAGTGGAAGATGCCAAAAAGAAAGAAGTTTCGGAAGTAAAAATAAATGCAGAAACTATAATTTATAGTACCGAAAAAACTTTGCGTGACCTTGCTGACCCTTCGACGGATTCGACAGGCTCACCGCAAGCAGGCTCAGGGCAAGCAAAGATTCCACCAGAAGTTAAAAAAGAAATAGACGAAAAATTAGAAGATTTAAAGAAGGTAAAAGACTCGGCCGATATTGATGTGATAAAATCTAAAACAGAGGCTTTAAGCCAGACTATACAAAAATTTGGTGCGGACTTATATAAACAGGCCCAAGCTGGTCAACCAGCTGAACCGAGTGCAGAAAAAAAATCGGATGAAGGTGAGAAACCGCAGGAAGGGGAATTTAAAGAAAAATAAAATATCAAGTATAAAAAATAAAAATGACAAATCAAAATTTAAATTTTTAGATTTTAATCTGTAATTTTAATGTTTTATTTTTAATTTTTAATTTATGGCAAAGGATTACTACAACATACTCGGAGTTAATAAAACCGCTTCGCAAGAAGAGGTTAAGAAAGCTTATAGGGATAAGGCTCATAAATTTCACCCTGATAAATCTGGTGGCGATGAAGCTAAGTTTAAAGAAATAAACGAGGCTTACCAAATTTTGGGTAACCCCGATAAGCGTGCGCAATATGATCGTTTTGGCACGGCAGAAGGTTTTGGCGGTCCACAAGGCGGGCCAGCTGGTTTTGATTTTTCTAATTTTGATTTTAACAATGTTGAATTTGATTTAGGTGATATATTTTCTGATTTTTTTTCCGCCCAAGGCGGACCAGCCTCGGGCTGGGGTGGTCGTAAGGGTCGTAATAATGTGGCCCAACGTGGACGCGATATTGGTGTAACGCTAGAAATTTCTTTGGAAGAAGCTTTTAAAGGCGTAGCTAAAGAATTGGAATTAAGAAAATTAGTTCGTTGTATGCGTTGCAAAGGCGATGGTACAGAACCGGGCACTGGAAAAATAAAATGTAAAACCTGCGAAGGCGCGGGTGAGCTTAAAAAAACCCAGCGAACTTTTTTTGGAGTTTTTTCTCAAACAGCAGTTTGCCCAACCTGTCATGGTGAAGGCCAATATCCGGAACAAGCCTGTAAGGACTGTTCAGGTGAAGGGCGGGTTAGAAAAATAGAAAAACTTTCTATACCAATTCCGGCAGGAATTGAATCTGGCGGAGTTTTACGTATACATAGCAAAGGTGAAGAAGGTATACGCGGAGGTGAAGCAGGAGACCTAGAAATTAAAGTTAACATTAAAGAACACGAAATTTTTGAACGTGATGGCGCCGATTTATATAGTGAACTTGGTGTACCGTTTGATATGGCGGTTTTAGGTGGTAGCGCAGAAATAAAAACTATAGATGGCAAAGTAGATTTAAAAATTCCTTCTGGCACGGAATCTGGCGCGATATTCAAAATGGGCGGTAAAGGTATGCCGTATTCGGCTTCACGAAGGGGTGATCAATATGTGGAAGTTTACATTCGCACGCCTAAAAAACTTTCTAGTAAGGCGCAAAAAGTATTAAAAGAAATAGCAGGAGAGTTATAAAAATAATCTTTTCTTTTCTAATGTGAAAAAAGATTTTCAAACTTGGCACAATAAAAAATCGCAAATCGATGATATTGAAAAAAGGCCATTTTTTCATGAAAGAGAAATTTGGTTTTGTCATTTGGGCGCGAATGTTGGTTTTGAACAGGACGGTATAGGTGAAGATTTTTTGAGACCAGTTTTAATTTTAAGAAAATTTAATGTTTATATGTTTTGGGCGTTACCGTTAACGAAGCCTAAGAAGGAAAATAATAAAAAGGAAATTTATTATTTTAAATTCTCTTTTGGATCTGGAACTGAAAGTCTTGCAATACTCTCCCAAATTAGAACGGTTGACGCGCGTAGGCTGTCTTATAGAATAGGGGAAATCAATCAGAAAGATTTTGTAGGTCTAACTGAAAAACTCAAGGCATTGTTACCTTGAGTTTTTCTTTTTACCTCTGCCTTGCGACAGAGTCGTGCCGAAGCAATTGTTACCCCTTACGGGGAGGGCCGAAGCCATTTATAAACAAGTATAGCAGGTATTTTATAGCCGTCAAGCGGATGTAAACATAGTTGTAAAGTTGGTCTTTCTGATTCTTTTTTATGTTAAAATACAGTTATGTCTAAGTTTTTAAATTGGGTTATAGATTTATCTCGAAATATCAATTCTAAATTTGATCTTTTCTTTTTAGGTGCGCAAAGAATGGATACATTTTTTATACTCGGTTTTTTGGTGGCTTCGGTTTTGGTTTCAATGTTTTTAAAAAGACGAAAAATAATATTACTCGGTGTGGCTGTATATATTGTTACAGCTCTATATCAAGCCCTACCTTTTGATTGGGCGTTGGCTTATGGTGATAATGTTTATATTTTCTTAGGTGCAGTTTTAGCTATTTTCTTTTTGCTTTACACCACCATTGCTAAAGGTATTTATGGCGGAGCTAGCAATGACCATGCCGGCCGAATAAAGATGATTTTGCTTTCGGTTATAACATTGGGTTTTTTGGTTTCTAGCGCACTTAATTTTGTTACGGATGTAGATGTTTTAAGTAATATTTCTTTGGTGGATAAACTTTTTTCGGGCGATATAAGTCGTGGAATTTGGGCTGGATTGCCCTTGTTAGGGTTTTTGTTATTGAGAAAATAGGTTACTTATATCAAGGTTAAGCCTTTGGTTTGATTTCTTGGCGTTTTTTGCTATTATGCTTTAGATAATCCGCCCGTAGCTTCCTCCTTCGCTCGAATGATATTCGAGCTTCGGAAGGACAAGTAGTTGTTATCCGACTCAACTTGACCTTTGGACGCCAGTGGACAGACTAGAAAATTTATCCGCCCGTAGCTCAGTTGGTAGAGCAGCTCCCTTTTAAGGAGATGGTCGTAGGTTCGACTCCTACCGGGCGGACATTTATTAATTAAAAATATTCCGGTAGGTGGCGAACCTTAACGAAGGGGTCGGGAAACGATTCGGTTTCCCGATGTGGAAATATTAAAACCGCAAGGTTTTAAAGAGTCGCGTTAGCGACGAGGGGACGACTCCTACTGGGCGGACATGTATCTTTTTTATTTTGCATTAGCTATAATTTTGGGGTTGGTTTGGGCTTATTTTTTTAATCTTAAAAAAAGGAAAAAGTAACACAAAATGAACAGGAAATCGGCTAGTTTATTTATTTTTGCCTTAGCACTTGCAGTCACCACTTTTTATGGTGGTTTTTATTATGGCAAAAGCCAAGTGCCATCTATATATGCCATAGAAGGTGTTGGTAATAAATCTTTAACTCAGCCTGACGATGTAGATTTTAGTTTGTTTTGGGATGCTTGGAAGATTATTCAAGATAAATATGTGGATAGATCCAGTTTGGATAGAAAGAAAATGGTTTATGGTGCTATAGATGGCATGGTAAAATCTTTAAAAGACCCTTACACAACCTTTTTTGAACCCGTAGAAGCAAAACAGTTTAAAGATGATGTTTCTGGTTCGTTTGGTGGAATTGGTGCCGAAATTGGTGTTAGAAAAGAAGTGTTAACGGTTATTTCTCCACTAGAAGATTCTCCTTCTCAAAAAGCTGGGTTAAGAGCGGGTGATAGAATTTTAAAAATTAACGATACTATTACAGCAGATATGGGTATAAGTGAAGCCGTGGGCTTGATACGTGGTCCAAAAGGTTCTGCGGTTAAATTAACCATAAGCAGACCAGGGGACGACGCTATTAAAGAAATAAGCATTGTTCGCGACGATATTAAAATTCCTACAGTAAAATGGCAACTTAAAAAAGATAAAGTTGCGTATATTCAGCTATTTAATTTTGGTGAAACTGCACCTACAGAATTTAGAAAAGCAGTACTAGATGTTTTGCGAAGTCCTGCCGATAGGATCGTTTTAGATATAAGAAATAACCCAGGTGGTTATTTAGAAGTCTCGCAAGATATTGCTGGTTGGTTTATGGATGTAGAAAGTGTGGTGGCTATAGAAGATTTTGGCGATGGCACTCAAACCAAAAAATATTTAGCTAGTGGCAATGCTGTTTTAAAAAATATGCCGATGGTGGTTTTAATGAACGAAGGTTCAGCTTCGGCTTCGGAAATTTTGGCAGGAGCTTTGCGGGATAACCGCAAAATACAATTAATTGGTGCTAAAAGTTTTGGTAAGGGTTCGGTGCAACAACTCGAAAATATGCGTGAAGGTACCAGTTTAAAGGTGACTATTGCTAAATGGTTAACACCTTCGGGAAAATCTATTATGCACGAAGGTTTGGAGGCTGATGTTAAGGTTGAATTTACTAAAGATGATATAGAAAACTTAAGAGATCCACAGTTAGATAAGGCTATTGAAGTAATTTTAAATTCTAAGTAATATAAAATTATGAAAGTGGTATTACTAAAAGATGTACCGAGTCTTGGAAAGAAATCACAAGTTAAAACCGTTACCCCAGGGTACGCTAAGAATTTTTTGTTTCCCCGTGGTTTAGCTATGGTTTTAACTTCGGCAGTGGCGATGGATTTAGATGTTCAGAGTGAAGCTAAAAAGAAAAAAGCCGAAAAAGAATTGGTGGAATTTGAAAGTATGGCTCAAAAATTGGAAGGTTTAGAAGTTGAGATTCCAATGAAAGTTTCTAAGGAAGGTGTGGGTTATGCTGGTTTATCGGCTCAAAAAATTGCTGAAACTTTAAGTGGTATTGGTTTTAAAATATCTAAGAGCCAAATAAAGATTAAATCTGCTATTAAAAAAGTAGGGGATCATATGATAGTTGTTTCTTTGCCTCATGGATTAGAAGCCGAGGTTAAAGTGGTGGTGGTTTCTGAAGATTCATAATAATAAAGAATTAAGAATTAACAAAATAATTTAAAATATCCGACCTTCTATAGAAGGTCGGATATTAGTCTTTTTTAATCTTTATATTACACTCACCACTTTCACTAGTTTTTTGTGCCCCGTAAAATCTATCTTTAATTTTGTGCTGAATTTTATAATTCCATCTTTAGCGGCATAAAGTGTATCATCGCCACCTTTTTTAACATTCTTACCAGGCCAAACTCGGCTACCTCTTTGCTTAACTATAAGATTACCGGCTTTGGCTATTTGGCCGTCGTGTAGTTTTAAACCTAATCTTTTTGATATTGAGTCTCGTCCTAATGTAGTAGACCCAGTTGCTTTTGTATGCGCCATATCCTTAGTAAAATTGTTCCCATATCCTAACAAATCCAGCCAGTTAGGTCAATATTAGACTCTAAACTCAACTACATCCCCATCTTTAACCACGTATTCCTTGCCCTCAATGCGTAATAGGCCTAGATCGCGTGCTTTGGCCCAAGAACCAGCTTCTAAGAGCTTATCCCAGTGTATTACTTCGGCCCTAATAAATCGGTCTTCAAAATCGGAATGTATGGCACGGCCCGCGCGTGGAGCTTTGGAACCCACTGGAATTGTCCATGCTCGGGTTTCGTCTTCGCCTGTTGTAAAATATGTCATTAAGCCCAAAGTTTCGTAGCTTTTGCGTATAAGTTTAGTCAAACCAGTTTCTTTAATTCCTGCCATTTCTAGTATTTCTTTCTTTTCGTTTTCGTTGGCTCCAGTAGCCATTTCTTCTACAGCTATAGCTATAGCTAAGTAAGGAATATTTCCAAGAAGGTTTTTAAGTTTTGCATCTGGTTCCCAATTTATTGAAAGTTCTTCTTCGGAAATATTAAAAACAACTAGCATTGGTTTATATGTTAACAATCCAACTTCATAAGCTATTTTGGTTTCGTCTGCATCAAGATGCCCATAAAGAAGTTTGTTTTCTTCTAGCAAAGATTTCATTTTTTGGAAAATTTCTTTTCGTTTAACTTTTAATTTGTCGTTAGTTTTGGCTTCCGATTCAGCTTTGGTCAAAGCCTTAGAAACTATATCTAAATCTTTTAAAATAAGTTCCAAATTTATTATCTCAAAATCACGAACAGGATCGGGTTCGTTTTCTACGTGAATTATATTGCTATCTTTAAAAACTCTAACCAAGTGCAAAATTGCATCTACATCGCGAATATTATTTAAAAATTCATTGCCTAAACCTAAGCCTTGCGAAGCGCCTTTTACTAATCCGGCAATATCGGCAAATTCTATTATGGCTGGTACAGTTTTTTTAGAATTAGAAAACTCCGCTAGTTTTTGTAAGCGTTCGTCGGGTATTGCCACAACTCCAATGTTTGGATCTATTGTGGCGAAAGGGTAATTAGCAATAACAACCTCCTTTTCTGTTATGGTTTTAAATAAGGTAGATTTACCAACATTTGGTAATCCAACAATGCCGATCTTCATAAGCCTATTATGCTATCATATAATAATTATGTCTTCTAGTATATTTCACGAATACGATATTCGGGGTCACTACCCAGGCGAAGTAAACGAAACTATTTTTTATAATTTAGGCAAAGCATATTACGAAGCTTTTAAACCTAAAAAGATTGCTATAGGGCGAGATTCTCGGCTTTCGGGCGAAACTTTGTTTTTGTATTTAGCTTCGGCTTTGCAAAATAAGAAAGTAAAAATTATAGATTTGGGCTGTGTTAGCACCCCATTTTGTTTGTGGTATTCGCAAAAATATAAAGTAGATACTTTAATGATAACGGCTTCGCATAATCCTAAAGACCAAAACGGGCTTAAACTTTTTTCGGCAAAAAATGGGATTGTAGATAAACTGACTGGGCTTAATAAATTAGAAAATAAATTCAAAAATGTAAATACAAGCGAGGCAAAAGTAGAGCATAAAATTGATTCTAAAAAACATTCGCCCATAGGGGAATATGTTGATTTTATAATTAAAAAAATGCCTTCATTTAGATCAAAGCTGAAAATTGCTCTAGACTTTTCTAATGGTTCCTCTGGACCAGAATTTGTTTTAGTTTTAGAAAAATTAAAAATAGATTTTGCTACATTAAACGAAACTCCCAATGGTAAATTTCCGGCACATAGCCCGAACCCGCTTTTACCCGAAAGCCAAAAGGGAATAAAAATACTAATGAAGCAGAGTAAGTTTGGTTTTGGCGTTGTTATAGATGGCGATGGTGATAGGGTTTTGTTTTTAGACGAACTGGGCGAGGTTATAGACCCAAGTTATGTTTTTTCTTTGTTTATAGAAAACTACCTGCCTTATAAAAAAGCCAAAGCAGTTGTAAAAAATATTGCATTAGCACGTGTTGTAGATGAAACTGCCAAAAAGAAAGGCATGCAATTAGGTGTGGTGCCGGTTGGCCGAACCAAAATGCAGGCCACAATGAAAAAAATTAAAGCAGAAATGGGCGCGGAGAAATCGGGGCATTATTTTTTTAAAGATTTATATTATGGCGATAATGCTATAGTGGCGGTGCTGGCTATGGTTTTTGTTTTAAATAAAAAGAAAAAACCACTGTCTAAACTTTTAGAACCTTACAGAAATTATATAATTATTCCCGAAATAAATATTCCTTTTGAAGGCAGAATAGATAAAATTATTGGAACCATAAAAGAAAAATATAAAAACGAAAACATAAGCGAAATTGATGGCTTAAGTGTGGAAAACTCAGCGTGGCGTTTTAACCTACGCCGTTCTAATACCGAAAGCGTTTGGAGGCTAAATTTAGAAGGCAAGAATAGGGAAGAGATAAATAAGCTGAAAGAGGAAATAGAAAATATTTTGAAAGCATAAAAAACCCCGAAATCATTCGGGGTTTTCTTTCGGCCATTTTTGGCAACCGTGTATCGCATATTCCATAATATCTTCTGTTGCATGTATCCAAAACTTCGAAAAACATTTGGGGCATTCAATTATAAATATACCTATTTTTTTATAACTTGTTGTAATTCCATATTCTGGTTCGGACAGCAAATGAAATCCTACTATTTGGTCAAAAGATTCCGCACTAAAATAACTCCACTTACATTCCAAACATTCATAATCCCAGCTGTGTGGAACGTCGGGATTTCCATGTTGATACGAAACCCCCCATGTTTTTGGTAGGTTGGGCATACAAACCTCCTTTAGGTAAGAACTGAGGTTAGTTTATCAAGAACCTACACCTGAATCAACACTGGCAGAATCATTGGTCGTCTATGAGTTTTTTGGAATAAGAATTGGCCTAAGCGTTCTCTAATTTCATCTTTAACCAACGCATCGTTAAATGGATGTTCACCGCCAGTAGCCCCTTCTATAACTTTTCTAATTATCATTCTAGCGTCTAACAGCATTTGTTTGTTGTCGCGTAAATAAATAAATCCACGGGAAATAATATCTGGGCTACCGCGCACTCGGCCGGTTTTAGAATCTACCACAGCTACCACCATAAACATGCCATCTTCGGCTAACATTTGGCGGTCGCGAAGCACTACCGAACCTACATCGCCCACACCAAGCCCATCTACCATAACCATTTCGGCTGGCACTGGTTTTTTATCTACAGAAATTTGATCGGCGGTTACTCTAACCACATTACCGTTTTCAACCACAACAATATTTTCTTCTTTCATACCAAAACGTATGCCAAGGTCTTTCATAGCAAACAACATTGAAAGTTGGCCGTGTACTGGCATTAAAAATTTTGGTCTAACAAGTTCCAACATATACATTAAATCCTCTTGATGGCCGTGTCCGCCAGCATGAATGTCTAACATTCGGTAGTTATAAACTTTTACGCCGTGACGCAATAAATTATCTTTTAATTGTTGAATGGTTCTTTCGTTGCCCGGAATAATAGAAGAAGAGAATATAATGGTATCTCCTTTTTTAAGTTCTAATTGTTTATGGCGGTGGGTGGCTAATCTCATTAAAACAGCGTTTTCTTCGCCTTGGCCACCAGTGCCTAAAATAGTTATTTTGCTATCTGGATATTTATTGCTTTCGGAAGCCGAAATTAAAGTTCCTTTTTTGGTTTTGATGTAGCCCAAAACTTTAGAAACTTCTACTGCAGCTTTCATACTAAAACCTTCCACTACAACCTTGCGATTAAATTTTTCGGAAATAGCAATAATTTGTTGAACACGATTAATAGCCGAAGCAAACATACCCACAATAACTCGCCCTGGAGCATCTTGAATAAGTTTTTCTAGGTTGGCTTGAATGTCGGATTCAGAAATAGAGTGGCCTGGTTCTTCGGCACCAGTGCTATCGCTCATTACTAAAAGTAAACCGTCGTCACCAATTTTCTTTAAGCGTTCAATTTCGGCGGGCTTATCTATAACAGGGTTATGATCAAATTTAAAATCGGAAGTGCACATAATATTGCCCGCTGGAGTTTTAATAAGCAAAGCCATATCGTCGGGAATACTATGATTGATGTGAATAAATTCAACTTCAAAAACGCCAATCTTTCTTTTATCACCATTTCTAATTTCGTCTATCATTAACTTGGGTAGTTGTTTAAACTCTTCGTGGCGTTTTATAATCAAACCCTTAGTTAATGGAGCGGCATAAATCATTGGGTTACCAATTTGTTCAAGCATATAAGGCAAGGCGCCGATATGGTCGAAGTGACCATGTGTAAATACTAGTCCGCTAATTTTGTCGGTTTTATCTTCTAAATATTTTATGTTTGGAATTAGCAAATCAATACCAGGCATGTCTTCTTCGGGAAATCTTACGCCAGCATCAATAAGTAAAATATCGCGATCGTCTTTGTCGTAATCACGCCATTCTATAACTGTCATATTGCGACCAACTTCGCCTAAGCCACCCAAAGGAATAATACGTAAGCAATTCTGTTGAGGTACTTTAGGGCCTGTGTCCTGGTATTCTTCGTTAGTTTTTGGAACAAAATTACCCCTAAGGTTTCTTGGTCCGCGAGGGTTTTCGTTATCTTGATTAGTTGATGATCTAAAAAATAATTTTCCCGAATTGGATGGTCGACCGCTGTGTCTGTTACCTTGTCTATTATTTTGTCTATCGCCACTATGTGGTCTGTATGGTTGATTCATATTTAATAAATTTAAAAGTTAAAATTCAAAATGTAAAATTTAAATTCAAAATTAAAAAACTTTAATTTTTAATCTTTAATTTTTTATTTTGAAGGTGGGGATGGGGAGATTTGAACTCCCAAGAGCTTGCGCTCACAGCGACCTGAACGCTGCGTGTCTGCCAATTTCACCACATCCCCGAGAGCTTTATTTTTTTACTCTCTTGGTGGCGGTATGCCATTTGTTTATATTTTCAAATCTTTGCGATGGAGTGTTAATAGCTTTGGTGTTAATACCTTTAATTTTTCCAGATACAGCATAAATATAATTTGGGCTATAAAGGAATATGGCTGGGATGTCTTGCATTATTATTTTTTGGAAGGCTTCGTAAGATTTTATTCTTTTGTTGGGGTCGTTTTCTTGGCGAGCTGATTCTAAAAGTCCGTCAACTTTTTTGTTGTTATATAATGCTAAATTCAAACCAGGATCTCTTCTTTGTGTGGAATGCCAAAAAGAAAATGGGTCTGGGTTTAAGCTTAAAACTTCTCCAAAAAGTAGGGCTTGGTACTGGCGTGGTCTTATGTTTTGGGTTTGAATGCCGTTAACTGGCACAACATCTAAATCTATTTTTGCGCCTATCTTTTCCCAGTTTTGTTTTAAATTACTGGCAACTTGCGTATGTTCCGGCCAATCCGTAGTAGTAAGCGCAAATTCTAATTTTGTTGTTTTACCTTTTAATTTTTTTTCTCTTATGCCGTTTTCCCCAATCTTCCAGCCAGATTTATCTAGTATGTTTTTAGCAGTTTCAATATCAAAATTATAGTTTATTTCCGGTATACCTATATTCAAAAGCCCAAAAGGCAATGGTCCTTTTTGAGTTTGAGCTTCAGATTTTAAAATATCCTTTATTAGTGTTTCTTTATCTGTGGCATAAGATAAAGCTTTTCTTACATCAAGCTCGGCTAAGACATCGGATCTTGTTTGATTAAAAAATACTCCATAATACCTAGGCAACTTAATGTCGTAAAAAACAAGATCTCTAGATTTTTTAAGTTCTATTTTATCTAAAACTGAGCTTAAAGAAAAACCATCAATCTCTCGGCGCTTAAAAGCATTAACCAAATCTTCTTGGTTTTCATAGAAACGAATTCTTAAAAGAGATATATTTGCTTTTTCATAATAGCGCGGATTGGGAGAAAATTCCATAGACTTTATAACTCCAGAAGCATTCTTGGTTATTTTTGTAACTTGATATTGACCAAAACCTATTGGTTTTAAGTTAAGTTGAGTTAATAGAAAGTTTTGTGGTTGAACATTTTCCCAAATATGTTGAGGTAAAATTCCTAGGGTAGCATTTTCTAAAAAAGGTTCATAGGCTACCGGCAATTTTATTACAAATCTAAGCTCATCAATTTTTTCTATTCTTACACCTTGCCAGTTGTTGCGTAGCGGGCTTTGAAATTTAGAATCTTTAATTAAGTTTATTGTGAAAATTACATCATCACTAGTTAATGGCTTTTTGTCGGGCCAGCTTAAATTTTCTTTAAGTTTAAATTCATAAGTTTTTCCGTTATCTCTTATTTGATAACTTTCGGCTAGATCTGGAATAATATTTCCAAGTTCATTGTGTTTAACTAAGCCAGAAAAAATAAGTGTAGTTAGGTCGCGGTCAACTTCGCTAGCCGAAGCTAAAGCGGGGTTTATATAACGAGGTTCGCCAATAACACCTTCGGAATATGTTCCACCAGAGGATGCGACCGAAGTTCTTAAAAACCAATAATCATAAACACCTAAAAATAAAGATGAGGTGATGGCTAATCCAAGAAAAACTAAAATAGCGTTTATTTCTTTCTTGCTTAGTTGTCTAAGCAAATAACGCCAGTGTTTTATAGATAACGAACGCATAAACTTTATGCGTTTCCAAATTTTGTTAATTTTTTCCTTCACTTTCAAATAAGTTATCTCGGATCGCGAGATATATTTAGAAAACTATATTAGCCAAGGCAGTTCCAAAGAATAGAACAGACAAAACAATCGTAGCTACGAAAAGATATTTTTCGGCACCTCTTTTAGTATGATGAAATTCTCCTTCACCGCCAAAGGCGCCAGATAAACCAGAACCTTGTTGTTGTAGCAACACAGTAATTACCAACAAGACAGCTAAAACTATTTGTATTATGTTTATTATCATATTAAGCAATCCCGTTAGAAACCCCGCCCGCGCTTCGCGCGCCCAAATGACCTAGAGCGGGCTGTTTCTAAAATGGGACAATTAAAAACCTCACCCTTTTAGGGTCATACATAGAGTATCTATTAAGTAAAAAGAGATTTTTTCAGTACACAATAATGCTAGCAATTTTGATTAGATAAGTCAATTTAAAAAAATAAAAGACCGGCAGCTTTGTTTTAAGCTGCCGGCACGTTGATCATGAAGCGTTTTGTGCGCTCATGACCCTTACATATGATGATCCAGAACAGACAAGAGTGAACTTGGATCTGGCCAACTCTCTGTCTGACTGGTACACCAGATCCAGACCTTTTTCTTGGTTGCCCGGATCGCTGGCGAGGCAGAGGAAGAAGTTGGTGTGGCGAGACTTCCTAGTATCGACAAACTCTCTGGAAGTTGCCACCTTGACCTCCCTCCCAAGGGTGTCATCCTTCTTTTTTAGACACCCTATGAGCCCATGCCTCGTGGAAAGGAGTAGGTGCTCGGCTCCATTCTTGAAGTAGCCGACGACTCTATATCCTTCTGGCAACACTACCTTGCTTAGGTCTGGAGCTTCTCTGGTCGTTTGCATTTCCAATTTCTCCCCAGATATTGGAAATATGTTTTTGCTTGCCCACTTAGTGGGATGAAATTCGTTTTGTCTGTTGACCTTAAAAAACTCCTTTCTTTATCTTTTAATATCTCCCCGTTTTTTGTAAAGAGGGCTGACCACGGAATAGAGCAGAGGGGAGGTCTACTTTATCCGTTCCGTCTACGTAATACATACGCTTTTGGTTGTCAGCCCTCATTTTTCATGAGGATAAGCAGTTTAAGGTACTAATACTATAATTAAAATCTTTTATTGTTAAGTTGTCAAGTATTATTTAGAAATAGCTTGGCGATGCAGTTTTCTATGATAGCTAATAGCAAATCTATGCGCTTCATCGCGTATCGCTTGAAAAAGATATTTTAAGCTTCGGCCAAATTTTTGAGCAAGGATTGGTTCCTTGTTTTCGGGTAAATATATTTCTTCTAATTTTTTAGCCAAAGAAACTACACGAATATTTGTTTTTTGTAATATTTCTAATGCCGCATTCAACTGTGTTCGTCCGCCATCTACAATTATCAATTGTGGCAGTGGCCAATTATTATTTAAACGGCGTTTAATAATTTCTGCCATCATAGCGGGATCGTTTATGCCCGAAACAGTTTTAATTTTAAATTTTCTATATTCGTTTTTATTGGCTTTATATTGTCCATTTTCTTGAAGTTCAAAAACAACCATAGAACCCACGGCTTCCGCGCCATGGAAATTAGAAATATCGTAAGTTTCTATTCGTTTTGGGTTATTTTTAAAACCCAGCAACGTAAAATCTGGCAAAGTATCTTTAAATATAGATGGGGAAGAAAATTCAAATTTTTCGGTTAAAACATGGGCGTGTTTTAAAACCGAATCCAAATTTATTATTTGATTTTTAATTGTTTTAGCTAATTCAAAATTTTGATTTTTTATAGCTTGTTTAATTTCTTTTTTAAGTTCTTTAAGCAAAACTCGGCTTCGGCCAATTAGCACAGACTTTATGGCTCTAATATTTTTTTGATATTGCCCCCGTATACCGAATTTACGATCGTAAATTCGGTATATCTTGGAGGATTCTTTAAGACAGCAGAAAGTTAAACACTTACCCATATGAGCATTTAAGCATTTAGTTTCGTGTTTTTGTTGGCAGGTGCAATAAGGGAAAATATCTCGTAAAATGTGCAAAGTTTTTCTAACGGCGGTGCCATCGGTAAAGGGGCCGAGATAGTTTTTAGCCACTAGGCCGTTCAGGCTCTGAGGAGCCTTCAGGCTCGATGATGTATAGCCACTAGGTTGATGGGTCAGAATTATCTTAGGGAATTCTTCGCGGGTAAAAGCAACATATAGATAATTTTTACTGTCGCGCATTAAAACATTAAACTTGGGTTTATGTTTTTTAATAAGTTCTGATTCTTTTATGAGCGCTTCAATTTCAGATTCTGTTTTTAAAATTTCAAAGTCAGTAATTTCAGCTAGCATTTTGACTTTAGCTGGACTAAAAAACTTAACTCCTTTACTAAAGTAGCTTTTAACACGATTTTTTAGATTACCCGATTTACCTATGTATATTGTCTTTCCGTCTTTATCCTTAAAGAAATACACCCCTGCTGAAGCGGGTAATTTGGCTAGTTTTTTACTATTTGACAGCATTTTTATTATCTGGTAATATTAAAGCAATAATTCAGCGAAGGCAAGCTCTTAAACCAATACAAACAGGAGGGATTAGAAGATGAGAGTAACAGCAGCTATAGCCAGTTTGGGCATAATCTGCCTCTCGTACGGAGCTTTTCTTCTTTCTGACCAGTTAGGTAAAATCAAAGGTTTTTTAGAAGCACTTTGTTCTTCAGGATTTAGGCAAAACATAGCACAAATAACACTAGCAACACGGGATATGATTGAGGTAACAGATGTTGCTAGAAGAGGCTTTATTTTCATGCTTGTAAGTTCGGTGCTTTTGATTGTATCTATAATAATCAAGTAATTTCTCTAAAACCAAAACTCCTCCGACCTTGTGTCGGAGGAGTAATTTTTATCCAGCACCTTTTTAAATAAAAAGGTGCTGGATCTATTTTACCGCGAACATTTCTTCTAGATGAGTTATTCTTTTATCGAGATTTTTAATATGCTCACCTTGCTGTTTAAGAATTATTTTTTCTATATTATCTAATTTATTTTCTACATTGGTTAATCTTACATCAAGACGTTTTTCAACATTCTCAAGTTGTTCTTTGGTAGCCATTTTACTTTCAACATTATTAAACCCGCGAGCTACCATTCTGGCTAGGTCATCAATTGTAGTTTTTTTGGCTAGCATAATACTTCCATTATAAACCCTAAGGCGTTCGTGTCAAAGGCTGGATTTTCACATTGATTTGGTGTATAATCCACTGTTTATATATGGAGCAAAACTACATCAAAATTCGCCCCGTAAAGAGCTTGCGCTCCACGGGGCAGGTGGAATTTATAAAAGTACGCGGTGCTAGGGTTCACAATCTCAAAAACGTTAGCTTAGATATTCCCAAAAACAAGCTGGTGGTTATAACCGGTCTTTCGGGTTCGGGAAAGTCTTCACTCGCTTTTGATACTTTATATGCCGAAGGTCAAAGGCGGTATGTAGAAAGTTTGTCGGCTTACGCCAGACAATTTTTAGGTATTATGGATAAGCCGGATGTAGACAGTATAGATGGTCTGTCGCCAGCAATATCAATTGACCAAAAAAGTGTATCAAAAAATCCACGTTCTACAGTTGGTACTATCACCGAAATTTATGATTATTTGCGTTTATTGTTTGCACGTGTAGGTGTACCGCATTGTCCAAAATGTGATCGCATTGTTTCGCGCCAAAGCCCAACACAAATTACAGATAAAATTCTAAAATTTAAAAAGGGGACGGCTTTGGTAATTTTGGCGCCAATTATTCGCGATCAAAAAGGCGAACACAAGGCAGTTATTACAAAGCTATCAAATTCTGGATATGCTCGCGTCAGAGTCAACGGCGAAATTTTAAAAGTAGAAGAGGCTTTAAAACTAAATTTAGAAAAGTATAAACGTCATTCTATAGAAGCTGTTATAGATAGGGTAGAAATAGAAAATGATCCCGATCTTAGAGCACGTATTGCAGAATCTATAGAGCAGGCTTTAAAACTTGGTGATGGTTTGATGATTATTTCTAAGTCAAACGGGGCTAATGGGGTAAAGGGGATGAAAGGGAAAAGTGAGGATGAACTTTTTTCCGAAGCTATGTCTTGTGCTTATTGCGGTATAAATTTTCCAAATGTTGAACCCAGAAGTTTTTCTTTCAATAGTCCTCACGGAGCTTGTCCACATTGTACGGGTTTAGGAATAACAAAAGAGATTGATCCAGATTTAGTTTTTCCAAGTAAGAATATAACTCTAGCGGAAGGTGCCATTAAACCTTGGGCTTCGGCTTCTTACCGTGTTGGCTATCAAGGTTGGTATTGGAGTATTGTGGAAGAGATTTCTTCAAAATATGGTTTTTCTGTTTCGGTGCCAGTAAAAGATCTACCACAAAAATTTATAGATATTATTTTATATGGCGATAAAGATAGAGATGGCGATTTTGAAGGAGTTATACCAAACTTACTTAGGCGCTATCACGAAACTGAATCAGAATTTACACGAGCCGAAATAGAGCGTTATATGATAGACAAAGTTTGCCCGGTTTGTAAGGGAGCTAGATTAAAGCCAGAAGTACTCTCGGTTAAATTTTTGAATATAAATATCCAGGATGTAGTTAGTCTTTCTATTTACGAGTGTCAGAAATTTTTTATTCAGATTGTTGGACAAAGGAAGGGCATTGATTGGCAAGACAATAGTCAGCTTTTTAGGCGATCGCCTAAAAAGCTGACATTAAGTGATTTCGAAATGAAGATTGCTGGACCAATTATTAAAGAAATTTTAAATCGTTTAGAATTTTTGCTAAATGTCGGTTTAGATTACTTAACACTGGCTCGGTCTTCGGCTACGCTTTCTGGTGGCGAAGCCCAGAGAATTCGTTTAGCTACGCAGATAGGTTCTGGCTTGACCGGAGTTCTGTATATTTTGGATGAGCCTTCTATTGGTTTGCACCAGCGCGATCAAAATAGATTGATTTCAACTCTTAAGCATCTTCGTGATATTGGCAATACGGTTGTGGTGGTTGAACACGATGAACAAACTATGGAAAATGCTGATTGGTTAATAGATGTTGGCCCAGGAGCAGGCAAGCACGGGGGCAAAATTGTTTTTGAAGGAACGCCGGCGCAACTTAAAAAGTCTAATTCTATTACTGGAGAGTATCTGTCCGGAAAAAAGAAAGTAGAAGGTGGAAAGTTGAAAGTAGAAGATAAAAATCTACCCTCTATTGTTATTAAAGGAGCGGGGGAAAACAATTTAAAAAATATTACGGTTAGTATTCCTCTTTCAAAATTTGTGGCGGTTACCGGAGTTTCAGGTTCAGGTAAATCTAGTTTGGTAAACGATATTTTAGCTAAATTTTTATTACAAAAATTTTATGGTGCCAAAGATTCTCCAGGAAAATTTGAATCAATTGTTGGTTGGGAAAATTTAGATAAAGTGGTAGTGGTAGATCAAAGCCCTATTGGTAGAACACCGCGTTCTAATCCAGCCACCTACACAGGAATGTTTGGGGTGATTAGAGATTTATACGCCGCGACTCGTGAAGCAAAAATTCGCGGGTTTGGACCAGGCAGGTTTAGTTTTAATGTAAAAGGTGGCAGATGTGAAGTTTGTGAAGGGCAGGGTGTTAAAAAAATAGAAATGCACTTTTTGCCCGATGTTTATGTGGAATGTGAAGAATGCCACGGCACGCGCTATAACAAAGAAGCTTTGGAAGTGGAATACAAAGGTAAAAGTATTGCGCAGGTTTTAAAAATGCCAGTGGAAGATGCTTTTGAATTTTTCAAAAATATTCCAGCCTTAAAGCAAAAAATTGGAACACTGTTAGAAGTTGGTTTAGGTTATATGGAATTAGGCCAGCCGGCTACAACACTTTCTGGTGGTGAAGCGCAACGTATTAAACTGGCTACAGAATTATCGCGTCGAGATACCGGAAAAACTTTATATATTTTAGATGAACCTACCACCGGTTTGCATTTTGAAGATATAAATAAATTATTAAAAGTTTTGCATTTGTTGGTAGAGAAAAAGAATACAGTTTTGGTAATTGAACATAACTTAGATGTAATTCGAACTGCTCACCATATAATCGACCTTGGCCCTGAAGGTGGAAACGGTGGAGGCAAGGTTGTGGCTACTGGAACACTTGGGGAAATTATAAAAGCTAAAAATAGTTATACGGGAAAGTTTTTAAAAAAGTAATTATCAAAATCAAAATTAAACTTTGGTGACTTGATTAAAAGTTAATAAATAAAACGTAACAATAGTACACGATCGTGGTTTATCGTTACGTTTGACAATATTGGTAAATACCTGATATATTCTACATGTTCTTTTTTTACTAATTTTCCAAAAACCCCTTATATGGAGGCACAATATGAAGATCGGATTTTTCTGCTTTGATAATGCTGGAGGCGATGCTATGGCGTTGCTTGCCAAAGAGGCTGAAACTAGGGGTCACGAAGTGACCCTATTCCCCAAACAGGTTCGTGGTTTGGCCAAAGAGAGAGGACAAGAACTAATAGATTTGGATGCTATGGTTACTGGCCTTTCCAGTTTTGAAACGGAACAGGAGTTGGAGTTTGCGGATTTTTGTCTCAAATTTCAAACACCATGGTTTGTGTTTGAAGATGTACCCGGCGCTTGTCTCCGACCCAAGGCCAAGGATTATTGGGCTTATCGGGCCAAGTTGGTTTTTCTAGCTCATCCTTCTGGATCTGAAGCCGCAAAAGAATTTGGATATGATGGGACTGTGTATCTTGGTCCACCACCGCAATGGAGGTTAGAATATGAGTCGCTGATGCAAGCCAAGGCCGAAAACTGGCCACGGCGGAAGAAATTAGTGGAGATCTCTGGAGTCAGCACAGAAATCGGTTTGAGCAAGAATGACCGGTCTGTCGGCTTGATTTTAGGCAAAGAGCCCGAGGAAAACAACCGCATCATCAAAGTGGTCAAGGAAGCTCTCGCTGGTATGGATGCAAGGGGTATCGTGCTAGTGGTCGGCAAACACCCCGGCGAAAGGCCTGATCCCAATAAACCCGGTGATGAAGAGCGTTTCACTCAACTCTTCGTTGAACGTTCTAAAATATTGGAAGATATCTGGGTTGCTAATACAAACGATACAAAGATTTGGAAAGGTGCGCGGATTGCGGGCTCGGCTGATGTAATGATTTACGCCAGTGGTACGAATATTTCCATTGCTGGTGCTTATGCCCGTGTGCCGGGTATTTACCTTAACGACGAAGGTGTTCGGGCTCGTGTGAAGATTCAAACAGGTGGTGAAACTTGGTTTGTTGCTGAACTTGGTGGGGCTGTCAAAGCCAGTAGTCGTGATCAACTAGCTGATGCTATCCAATTCCTATTAACTTCGGCAGGTCAAGATAGGTGCTGTCGCCAGCAGGAGAAAGCTTTTCCTCTGCCAGATGATTGGCATACGGAAAGAAAGATTATTGAGTTTTTGGAAAAGGTAATGTGAGTATTTCCGCTCCGACAAAAAGTCGGAGCGGATTTTTAATTCCATAGGTAGTAGGAACCCAACCAGAAGGACTGCCCTTCCTATGAAGGGCAGTCCTTCTGGGAATTAGTTCTTAAGATGGGCTTGACCCCGTTAGAGACCGCGAGGGCTCGTAGCGACCCTCTGTCTCTAACGGGGTTGACACCTTTTTGTATATATGTATAATGAGAGTGTTCTATAAATATGGTATATTGGTTTGGTTTTTGGCGGGGGACTACCCTCCCTAGAACCTCGCCATTGTAAGCTAAACAGGACCTACGTCGGACTAGTCTGACTGAAATACTCTACCTCCCCACGATGCCTCGTGAGTTGGATGTGGTCTGATACCTGTTTGGCTGAAAGGCTGGGTGCGACCGTTAGGCATCCAGCCCGAAATTAATCCTTTGTTTTTTAAGCAGAGGATTCAGTTCTTTATTATTTTGCTGGGAAGGTCTCTGAACTACTCATGAACCTTCGACAGGTGAACGTGAGTATTCCTCATGATCTTCCCAGTAGTATAAAGTCGAGAGACTTCTACGAGTGCCGTATAAACCTCCTTTCTAGGGAAAGATGGTTGATATGGTCACGTGCAGAGGGAAGTCTTTCGCACCAGTCGCTCCGATGTATTATCGGAGCGACTTTTTATTTGTTCAACACTAAGTGTTGAACAAATATCCTGAGCGAGTCTTCGAGTCGAAGGGTTACTCTATATAAAACCAATCTGGCTTGACTCCAGTTTTAACATTTGTTACATTATCAATCGTAATAGAAGAGTGATAAAAACAATATTAGACAGTAGAATGTAGAAGGTAGAAAGTGGTTTTAAATCTACACTCTAAAAATCTACTTTCTAAATTCTAAACATATCATGATGAAGATTAAACCATTAGCCGACAGGGTTTTGATAGAGCCTATGTCCAAAGAAGAAAAAACAAAATCGGGAATTTATCTACCCGATACTATAGATAAAGAACGACCAGAACAAGGCAAAATTTTGGAAGTTGGCCCAGGAAAAATAGACGATGGAGAAATTGTAAAGATGACAGTTAAAAAAGGTGATGTGGTTTTATTTACAAAATATGGTCCACAAGAAATAAAGGTTGACGGTAAGACTTATTTAATAGCACGAGAAGAAGATATTCTCGCTGTGCTCGAATAAATAAAATCAGTTACAGATATGGTCCTACTTCGCTAAAGCTTCGCAGGACACATATTTGTAGCTAAATTTAATAAATTAAATTTAGACAAATATGGCAAAACAAATATTATTTAATGAAAACGCAAGAACAGCTATGAGGCGGGGAATAGATAAATTAGCCGAAGCTGTAAAAATGACACTCGGGCCACGAGGCCGAGCGGTGGTTATAGAAAAAAGTTATGGTGCACCGCAAGTTACTTTTGATGGTGTAACGGTAGCTAAAGAAATTGAACTGGCTGATAAATACGAAAACTTGGGCGCGGAATTTGTAAAACAGGCGGCTGATAAAACTAATACAAATGTAGGCGATGGTACAACCACTTCGGTGGTTTTGGCTCAAGCTATGATTAGGGCTGGCGAAGAATCTATAAAGAAAGGTGGTTTTAATGTTATTCAATTGGCTAACGAACTTAAAGAAGCTTCTAATATAATTATAAAAACATTAGAAAGCCAGCGCGAACTTATAGACGATAATAAAAAAATTCAGGAAGTAGCCACGCTTTCTGCCAAAGATGTAAACATTGGCAAGTTAATTGCCGAAGTTGTAGATGAAGTTGGTAAAGACGGGGTAATTTCGGTGGAAGACGCTAACACTGTCGGCAGTTCATACGAAGTGGTAGAAGGTATGCAGTTTGATCGTGGTTACATTTCGCACTATATGGTAACCAATGCCGAAAAAATGGAAGCGGTTTATGAAAATCCGTTAATACTTATTACCGACAAAAAAATATCTACCTTAACCGATTTTTTGCCATTTTTAGAAAAATTAGCGAAAGCCGGTAAAAAGAATTTAGTAATTATTGCCGAAGACGTAGAAGGTGAATCTTTGGCTACATTAATTGTAAATAAAATTCGTGGCACGTTTAATGCTCTAGCCATTAAGGCTCCGGGTTTTGGCGATAGACGAAAAGATATGTTGGAAGATTTAGCTATTTTAACTGGCGCCGAAGTTATTACCGAAGAAAAAGGTTTACGTTTAGACGCCATAGAAATAAATGTTTTAGGGCAAGCTAAAAAAGTTATTTGTACTAAAGAAAGCACAACCATTATTGGTGGTGCTGGTAAAAAAATAGAAATAGAAAAAAGAATTAAACAAATAAAAACTCAAATAGAAAAGAGTACTTCCGATTTTGATAAGGATAAATTAGAAGAAAGATCGGGTAAACTTTCGGGTGGTGTAGCTATTATTAAAGTTGGTGCGCCAACAGAATCGGCTCAAAAAGAATTAAAACAGCGCGTGGAAGACGCAGTGGCGGCTACTAAAGCGGCTATGGAAGAAGGTATTGTGCCTGGTGGTGGTATGGCTTTGTTTAATATTGTTTTAAGCAAAAATGTCAAAAGTAAAAATGAACAACCAATAGTAAAGGCGGCCGCAAAAATAATGTTTGAAGCTTTAAGGTCGCCTGTAAAAGCTATTATTGAAAACAGCGGTGAATCTGTTGAAGAAGTTATTGGTGAATTGATGCAAGCTAAGTCTAAACCAAATTCTAATTGGATTGGTTTTAATGCGGTAACTAATAAAGTAGAAAACTTAAAAGATTATGGCATTATGGATCCGTTAAAAGTTACCAAGACTGCTTTTGTAAATGCGGTTTCGGTGGCGGCTAATTATTTAACAGTTGGCGCGGCTATAACCGAAATTCCAGAAAAGAAAGAAATGCCGGCGATGCCACAAGGAGGGATGGAAGATTACTAAAGAAATTTACAATTCTCAATCAAACAATTATTAAAGTCTTTTTTTGAAAATTGAATTATTGATAATTGATTGTAAATTGGAATTTGAAAATTATTAACTTGGTGATATAATAAAAACATGACATTAATATCTTGGATTCTAATTGGCGTGGGCGGAGTAATAATTCTTTGGATTATTTATGCCTTTAATAGGTTAGTAACTTTGCGAACCAGAATAGAGGAAGCTTTTTCCGATATCGAGGTGCAGTTAAAACGCCGTTACGATTTAATTCCGAACGTAATAGAAGCCGTAAAAGGCTATATGAGTCATGAGCGAAGCGTTCTAGAAAATGTGACCAAAGCCCGAACTCAAGCCATGGGCGTCGCGTCAAACGCGACTGGCGCTCACGAAAAGGCGGCCAAAGAGAATATGCTCACCGATACTTTGAAAACTCTTTTTGCCGTGGCCGAAAATTATCCCGATCTTAAAGCCAACGCCAACTTTTTGGATTTGCAACGCGAACTGGCTGACACTGAAAATAAAATTCAAGCCGCCCGTAGATTCTATAACGGCAACGTGCGCGATCTTAATGTCGCAGTAGATTCTTTTCCGTCTAATCTAATTGCCGGAATGTTTGGTTTTAAAAAGAAAGAATTTTTTGATCTGGACGATAATTCTCCGGCGCAAGAACCAGTAGCGGTAAAGTTCTAAAATATTAGATGACAATATATTCGAATCAATCTTCTAATATCCGAAAAACATGGCTTTTGATGGCTGTGTTTTTTGGCGCGGTTATTGGAATTGGTTTTGTAGTTAGTCAATATTACCAAAATCCAAGCATTCTCTACATAGCTGTTATTTTTAGTATCGGTATGAATTTTATAAGCTATTGGTTTTCCGACAAAATTGTTTTGGCTATGCACAAAGCCAAACCAGTTGAATTAAAATCAAACCCAGAACTTTTTAGAATTTTAGAAAATTTAACCATAACCGCAGGTTTGCCCATGCCAAGGTTTTTTGTTATAGAAGATCCTGCTCCAAACGCCTTTGCTACTGGTAGAAATCCGGAACATGCTGTTGTGGCAGTTACATCGGGTTTATTAAATAAGTTAGATAGATCAGAAATTGAAGGAGTTTTAGCTCACGAACTTTCGCATATTGGTAACCGCGATATGTTGGTTTCTACGGTTGCGGTGGTGTTGGTTGGTTTTGTTTCAATACTAGCCGATATGTTTATGCGTTCGCTTTGGTTTGGTGGGCACAATAGAGATGGTGAAAATAGAGGGGGAAATGGGGTTATGATTATAGTCGGAATTTTACTTTCTATTTTAGCGCCAATTTTTGCCACATTAATACATTTAGCTATTTCAAGAAAGCGCGAATTTTTGGCTGACGCTTCTGCGGTCTTATTAACCCGTTACCCCGAAGGTTTGGTTTTGGCTTTAAGGAAAATTTCCCAATACGATCATCAGCCAATTCGTACCGCTACCAATGCCACCGCACATTTGTTTTTCGAAAACCCATTTGGTGCGGATGCAGATGGCGATGGCATTCCGGATCACAAACAAAAAACGCCTTGGTTGGCTAAATTATTCTCTACACACCCCCCAATCGAAGAACGTATAAAGGCTTTGCAAGGGTTGAAAGTTTAATAGTTTTGGGTTATATTTTTAGCATGAAAAAACAAGATGTTGTTAAAACCAAATATGGAGAGCATCGAATAGTTTTAGAAAAAGATGAAAAGGGATATATGGTAACAGCTCCGGGATTAAAAGGAGTTGTAACTTGGGGCAAAAATATTAAACAAGCCAAGGAAATGGTCAAAGAGGCGATTGAGCTTTGTATTGAATGCGTAGCCGAAGAAGAATTGATAAGGTTAGGTTTTGTTAAAAAAACTGGCAAAAAACTGGCTACCTTAGGGGTATGAGCATTATTCCAATAGTTAGCGCTCGGGAAATGGTAATAGTCCTGCTTAAAGCAGGACTTAAAATTATTCGTCAAAAAGGTAGTCATATTAGATTGCATCATCCGCTAACAAATAAAAGTACAACTGTGGCAATGCACGCTGGTGATTTAACAAGAAAAGTGATAAAACATATTTTGTCCCAGTCAGGAATATCAAACAGAGGTTTTGTTGAGTTAATAAAAAAATAGGAGGAGTCGCATAGTGGCCTAGTGCACCGCCTTGGAAAGGCGGCATACCTTTACCGGTATCGTGGGTTCAAATCCCACCTCCTCCGCCATTTACAAAAAATAGGAATACTTCATAATATATTGAAGTGAGACTTCGATAGGTTCACTATTAGAAAAATTTTAATATGAGCAGTAATTCAACAAAAAAACACTGGGAGGAAATATACCAAACGAAGGATATGGTACATGATGTAAGCTGGTATCAAGACACTCCAGAGACTTCAATTGATCTTGTTCTATCAACCGGAGTGGAAAAGAGTAACGCTATCATTGATATTGGTGGCGGAGATTCCAATCTCGTTGATAAATTTTTAGAGCTTGGTTTCAAAAATATATCCGTGTTGGATATTTCAGCCAAAGCTCTGCAAAAAGCAAAAACAAGGCTTGCAGGAAAGGCGAGATCAGTCACTTGGATTGAGACGGATGTTTTGGAATTTGACACGGAATCTCGTTTTGATGTTTGGCACGATAGAGCCGCGTTCCATTTTTTAACTAAAGAGGATGATATTACTCATTATGTTGAAAGTGCAGGCAAATTTATAAAGCCAAATGGATACCTCATTATATCAACTTTTTCCATGAACGGGCCCAAAAAATGCAGTGGGCTGGACATTACGCAGTATTCCGAGGATTCAATAACAAGAACTTTTGAGAAAGACTTTAGTCATGTACGGAGTTTTGAAGAAATACATACTACGCCATTTAACACAAAGCAAAGTTTTCTGTTTAGCATTTTCAAAAGAAATTAAGAATTAAAATTTGAAGATATGGAATTTGATTACACAATAACAACAGCAAAAACTTTTGATGAGGCGGTTTTAAGCGTGCAAGGCGAAATTGCTAAAGCTGGTATGCGGGTTTTATATATTCATAATGTACAAGAAACTTTAGTCGAGAAGGGTTTTAAACGAGAACCGTTTAAGATTATTGAATTTTGCAACGCAAAGTTTGCCAATGAGTTTCTGAATAAGGATATTAAAATCGGACTTTGTTTACCTTGCAAAATAAATGTTTATACTAAAGATCGGCAAACTTTCATTTCCGGCATGCGCCCGATTGTCCTGTCGCAGTTTTTCCCGCAAGCCGATCTGGGCGAGCGACCAAAAGAAATTGATCAAATCATTCAAAACATTATTAATAACGCGAAATAGCTTATGACCCTCCAATTGATGCAAATGATGATGGGAGGGTGGTCGTCTCCCACAAGGACTTAATCAAGGAAACAATTCTATGATGAATTTTGGATTTACGCCCTTTGGCGGGTTCGGCTGGATTTTTATGGTGGTCTTTTGGGGCCTTATAATTTGGGCGATTATCGCTTTAATAAGAGGTAGTTTTGGGAGGGGTCATATGTGTGGACACGATCATGGCGATAACACGCACGGAAAAGATAAGTCTCCGCTTGAAATCTTAAAAGAACGTTACGCTAAAGGTGAAATTGACAAAAAAGAATTTGAGGAGAGAAAAGAAGATTTAAGTTAACACTTGGTTTTAGTTTTTGTCCCAAAGTGTATTTTAGTGATAAAATTATCCTATGGATATTGTCGCTATACTACAAAGTAAACCTGTTCTTATCGGCCTTCACCTTGGCTTTGGTATTATTGGTATTGACGCGTTCTTGTGGCTGTTGGGAAAATTAAAAGGCGATGGGAACTCGCAGAGGAGTATGGTTATCACTGCGGCAATAGGTACTGTCGCTTTTATTGCAAGCTGGCTTGCTGGCGGTTACTACTATGTCGCTTACTATGGGACGCTTGTGAAGCCGGTAATCAAAAGTGGTGTTGCGCCGTGGGTACACAATATTATCATGGAAACTAAGGAGCATATTTTCCTATTTGTTATCCCGCTTGCGATGACCGTATTTTTCATCACCTTGCTTCCGAAAGAGGAGATGGATCGGCTTAAACTTCGTCGACTTGCCTTGTGGCTTTCTGGTGCTGTTGCTGTGATTGGGCTTCTCATCGGCGTGATGGGGTTCATAATTTCTGCCACGGTTCGCTGGGGTGCAATCAACTGATATATCTTATGGATAAACCAAAATTAATCATTTCCTCGGCATACGCGGCAATTATTGCAATCATTTTTGTCGTGGTTATTACTGTCGGGGCAGAACTATCCGCGCCGTTGAAAGATTGGCTTAAAGACTTTTTCGGTCATCATTGGACATCTAAAAGTATTTTTTCTGTATTGTTGTATGTGATTGCCACCATAGTATTATATTTGTCGCACCATAAATATAGCGATGATCGTCTCAAGAAAACACTCGGTTTTCTTTTTATATCTACGGTGCTCGGTACCGTTATTCTCACATTATTTTTCATGGGTCATTATTTTCAACTTTTCTAAAAATCCGTCCGCCGAAAAGTTTTTTGGGGCGAAGCCCAAGATAGAATTTTAGTTTGTTGACTTGAGTGATACACTTTTGGTACACTTAGCGCATGCCTACTTTAAAGTCTAGAATCAATATAAGTTTACCCGATGAAGTAAAGGAAGCGCTTCAAAAGCTGGCCAAACGCGATCGTATGCCTGAAGCTACTAAAGCAGTTCGATTACTTGAAGTTGCTTTAGAGGTTGAGGAAGATTTGTTTTGGAATGAAATTGCCGAAAAACGGGATAAAAAACAAACTCAGTTTGTTTCTCATGCCAAGGCTTGGAAATAATGTTTGAAATATTTTATCATTATTTGGTGGTGCAGGACGATATTCCAAAATTATCGGCTGTGTGGAAAAAGAATATAAAGCGAGCCATTGAAACAAAACTAATAACAAAACTAATAACAAAACCAGAAGTTTACGGTAAACCGCTCCGCCGTTCACTCAAGAATTATCGCAAATTACGGGTGGGAGACTACAGGATTATTTTTAGAGTTGAAGGAAATAAGGTAAAAGTATTCGCCATTAAACACAGATCTGAAGTTTATCTTAAAACAGAAAAGCGCATTTAATTTATATTTTAATTATCGAAGTGAAATCGAACCAAGCTCGATAAAGATTCAATTAATGGCTAAACTAACCTAAGCGCTTGCATTTTTCAGAAATTAAGATACCATTAGTAAAAGCTTAATCAATAAAATAAAAACATATGGCAAACACTGCATTTATGAAACCAATGAATATCAGCTCCGAGTTGGCTGAAGTCGTTGGTAAGGGGCCTATGCCTCGTTCGGAAGTTGTTAAAAAACTCTGGGTCTACATCAAGAAGAACAATCTTCAAGATCCTACTAACAAGCGCAATATAAACGCCGATGCCAACCTTAAGAAAGTATTTGGTGGCAAAGCTACTGTTAGCATGTTCGAAATGACAAAGCTGGTTTCTAAACATCTTTCTTAATTTTTGTAATTACTTTTACCGAACAAAAACAGCCTCTTAATATGGCTGTTTTTGTTATTGTTTGTTATTATAGCTGTTGATCTATTATTAATTAAATTAATTTAAACATGAAAGGATATGTAAACAATATAGAACAAGAGTCTATAAACAACGAAAATTTTAGACATGTTTTATATACTAGTAAAAATAGTCAGCTTGTATTAATGAGTTTAAAACCAGGTGAAGATATTGGTGCCGAGGTTCATCACTTAGACCAATTTATTCGTTGTGAACAAGGGGAAGGCAAGGCTATTTTAGATGGAGTAGAACATTTAATATCGGATGGATTTGCTATAGTTGTGCCAGCTGGTGCAAATCACAACATAATTAATACATCTGATGATAAGCCGTTAAAGCTTTATACAGTTTATTCTCCGCCGAATCATATAGATGGTTTAGTGCATAAAACCAAAGAAGAAGCTATGGCCGATGACGAAGAATATGATGGCAAAACGACAGAATAAATATAAAACACTTGGGAGCTTCGCTCCCAAGTGTGGAATATATAAATCGTGTATAAATAATGAAAGCAGTAGTAGTTATACCTACTTATAACGAAAGATCTAATATTATAGAAGTCATAGAAAAGATATTCGCACTAGGCCTAAACGACCTAGAAGTTTTGGTTGTAGATGATAACTCGCCCGATGGCACAGCCGAAGTGGTAAAGGAGTTATCTCTAAAATATCCAATTAAATTATTAAGCCGAGCTAAGAAAGAAGGTTTAGGCAAAGCCTATGTTTCGGCCTTTAAATTAATTTTATCGGCTCAAGATAAGCCAGACTATATTATACAGATGGACGCCGATCTATCGCATAATCCTAAAAACATATTAGATTTTTTACACAAAATAGGGGAATGGGACTTGGTTTTAGGTTCTAGGTATATTAAAGGTGGGGGCACGGAAAATTGGGATGTTATAAGAAAAATGGTAAGTAGGTTTGGTAATATTTATGCTCAGCTTATTTTGAGTTTACCTTACAAAGATTTAACTGGCGGTTTTAAATGTTGGAAAAGGGGAGTGTTAGAAAAAATAAATTTAGATTCGTTAAGTTCTACTGGTTACAACTTTCAAATTGAAACAACATATAAGGCTCAAAAATTGGGTTATAAAATTTGCGAAACACCTATAATTTTTACCGAAAGAAAAACGGGTAAATCCAAATTTAACCTAGGTATAATTTGGGAGAGTTTTATAAAAGTTCTATGGTTAAGAATAAAAAGATTTTAGTTTTTATTTTGGTTCTAGCAGCTTTGTTGCGCTTTATTAACTTATCTAGCGGTGATCCGCTGGGCGACGAGATGCTTTATGCTTTTCGTGCTGTCGGCCCAATGGATTTTGATGTAGCCAATAAGCAGTCAACGCCTTGGGAGTGGCTTGCCCCGAGCGGAGTCGAGGGGTTCGGCTCGACTAGAGTACCATTTTGGGCGAGATTATCTTGGCACGATCATCCACCTTTAGTGTTTTGGATTCAACATATATTTATAAAATTATTTGGTGAAAATAACTTTGCTTTTAGATTTCCTTCGACATTATTGGGAGTTTTATCAGTCTGGTTGATCTATTTAATAGGTCGAAGGCTTTTCTATGAAAAAGCTGGGTTAATATCAGCTTTTTTGATGGCGGTTACAGTTAACAACGTATTTATTTCTCGAGTTGGTTTACAGGAATCTTACGTAATCTTTTTTATACTTTTAACATTATTTTTATTTTTAAAGTCTTTAGAAAATTCGCGATACTTAATTTTAATGGGCATGGCTGTCGGTTTGGGCGGGTTAACCAAATACACAACTTTTATAGTAGTGCCAATAATATTCACTTATCTTTTAATCTATAAACGAAGTTATTTTAAGGATATAAATTTATGGCTGGGCGTGTTAGTGGGGTTAATAATATTTAGCCCGGTAATCATTTATAATATTGGTCTTTATAAAAATGTAGGACATTTTGATTTTCAGCTTTCTTATATACTTAATCAACACCCTAAAGAGTGGCTGGAGGCTCCTGGCAAGGAAGAAATTGGTTCGCTAGATGATAGAGTTAAAGATTTTATACCTAATTTAGTAAAATCAAATTCTTATGTCTTGCTTATGTTATTTGCCATAAGTATTTTTTGGATTAAGTCTAAAAATAGGTTTTTATTTATTTGGTTAGTGTTTCAAGTTTCGTTGTTTTTGTTAATTGGCCCAACTCGTCGGTTCTTAACTATGTTAACGCCGACTATGGTTTTAACGGCAGGTAATTTTATATCAAAATTTAATTATAAATATATTTTAGTTCCAGTAATTATTTTTGAATTATTTTATTCGTTAAACAGCCATGTAATAAATTTTCCATGGGGTAGGGAAGTATTGGCTTATTCCCCTGTTAGGCAGGAAAATTATAATTGGGGTTATAATGAATTAGAAAAATTCTTTTCCGAAGAATTAAAAAATAAATATCCTAAATATGTTTTTGATTCCAGATATAAGTTTATAGAAACTTTTCAATCTGCGAGTGTGGAACAGGCTAAAGAAAAAGGGGATAGTAATTATAATGCATTAATAGTATACGATGAATCTATATATGAAACAGCTCAACTTTGGATATTAGATAGGCGCCAGATATACCACGGCTGGCCAGTTATAAAGAGTATGGATTATTTAACCCTCCCCGAAAAAAATGTTTTTAAAAATAATTATTTAATAATACCTACTGTCGAATTACCTTTAAGGTCTGGTGCTTTAACAGCGTCGCCCGTTTTAGAGAAAGATTTATTAAAACAAGGTATAAGCCCAATAATTATAAAAAACAATAAAGGTATAGATATTTTTAAAATTTACTTGTGGTGAGCTATTTCGAACCATAAATTTTCTATATAGAATTATGAAGTCTATTATTGAAAAATTAAAATTATACCAGAACGAAATATTTTTAATTACAGTTATTATGTTGGTTGGGCTTATTAGTTTTGGTTTGGGTCGTTTAAGCGCAGAAAACAAAACTGTGGGGCTTAATATAAAAAGCACGCTTTTAAATACTGCTGATTTAAATAAAATTGTTACAGATAATTCTGTTAAAGATAAAGCTGTTGTTAAAACTATCAATACTAAAGAATTTAGCCCCTCCCCACCTACAATAGAGGGGACTGACCCTGATGTTGCGGCTATGGTATTACCCACACAAAAAATTGTAGGGAATAAAGGAAGTAAAATTTATCACTTTGAAAATTGTGCCGGCGCGCTAAAGATGAAAGAAGAAAATAAAATATATTTTGCATCTATATTAGAAGCTAAAAATTCTGGGTTTAGGCCTGCGGGTAATTGCCCGGGCTTAGAGTGAATGTGGATAACTAACTGTCGCACAATGTAGCTTATGCGACACTAATCTATAGCAAAAAAACATTATTCCTCACAGACGACTCGCCTCGCTAAAGCTCTGGCGAAGCGGGTATGGAGCCTCTTTATTTATATAAGTGGTCTTCCTGCCTACGGCAGGCAAACTCCATACCTGCCCGCCTTTGGCGGGATGCTGTTCGGAATAATGATTTTTTTATCTCCCCCTTTCTTTTGGTGTAGTATATCGCAAAATATTTACTTTTTATATTTATAGATAATCCAATGGGTTTAAAGTTTTTAGATAGCCATAACTTATTCGTAAGTCCCCTGTTTTTGGATCATTATAAGTAAAGAATTCTGTGTAAACAGAAAAGTGTAAATGAGGGCCAGTAACATTACCGCTAGCACCTTCGTAGCCAATAACATCGCCAGTTTGAACCTCATCGTTAACAGATTTTGTAGAGATTTTAGACATATGTGCATACAAAGTTACTAAGCCTCCAGGGTGTTGAATTGCAACCCAGTTGCCCCAATAACTATTACAAGATGGGCGAATATAGTTTTGGCAAGATTCTAAACCTTTGGCGACAATTTTGCCACCGGCCGCAGCTTTTATAGGGCTGGCTAAGCCTGCAGAAATATCTATACCGTTGTGGCCTTGGCCACCATAAGCTCCACGTTTAGCGTATTTGGTCATACCATAGTTTTGGGTAACTCGAGCATTATCTTCGGGCCAAGCAAAGATTTTAGTTCCTGGTTTAGGAATAGTGCCTGCCTGAAAATAACCGACAAAGTTTTTTTGAATTAAAATATCGTTTTCAATTTTTGCTAAACGCGACAAAAGATCGGCTTGCTGTTGTTCTACTTGGTTTAGTAGTGTTTGGTATATTTGTTCTTGGCCCTTAGTTACTTTAAGTACGGTGTCCTTTCTTGTTTTTTGTTCTTGTTGAGCCGATTTTTGAACAGAAAGTTGAGCGGTTTTATTTTCTAATTCTTTTTTATTTTCTTTTAAATCCACTTCTTTGTTTTCTAGATTATTTTTTAGTTTTCTAGTGTCTTTAAGCACATCGTTCATTTTATTTTGCAAAGAATCTAATTGTTCAGTTTGTTTTACAGCCTCCGTTAGTGTTTTATATTTTAAAGCTCTTTCTAATAGGCTTTCGTCATCAAATTTGCGAAGTTCCCTTAGTATGCTTCCAAGCACTTCTTGTTTTTCTTCTATACTTAGTTCTGTTTCTTGAATATTGGTTTGAGTTTCTCGAATATCTATACGCGTTAAACTGATTTGGCTTTCGGTTTTTTTAATATCTAAATTAAGTTTGTTTATTTGAGTATTTATACCCGAAATTTCATTTTTTAAAGAAGTTATCTCTCCCCTTTTAGAATCTAAATTTTTTTGATATTCGGTTATTTTTGCTTCTAATTCGGAAATATTATTTTGTAAACCCTCTCTTTCAATTTTCAAATTTTCTAATTGATCGGCATAAGCAAAAGTTGGTGCAAAAAACAACGCCAAAAAAATAAAGAATATCCCAAATCTTTTAAAAGAAAAACTCATTTTAATTTTTCTATAGTTTTTTTAATCCTATTTATTGATTCTTTTTTGCCTAAAACGTCTAAAATCTCAAACGGGCTTGGTGATTTAGCTATACCGGATAGCGCCACTCTTAATGGCCATAATAAATCGCCTCGACCTATTTCGTTGGCTTTAGGCATAAGTTCGGTTGTGGTTGCGTCTATATCGAATGAGTTTTTTGGTATATTTTCTAGTATAGATAAAACTATTTGTAAGTTTTCCTTAATTTTTTCTTTTGGTTCTTCTTTCCAGCTTAATAATTTTGTTTCATAAATTGGTAAGGCAAATATAAAACCAGCTAATTCTTTTATTTCGGAAAATATATTTAAACGGTCTTTAAATAAGTGAGCTACTTTAATAAGTTGAGCTTCGGTTGGGTTATACATATCTAAATATGGCGCTATTAATTTAGATATTTCCGCTGGCACCATTTCTTTTATGTAATGATTGTTTATAGAATTTAGTTTTTCTATATTAAAAATTGCACCAGCTTTTTGAACTCTTTCCAGTTGAAATTCTTTGGCTAGTTCTTCTAAACTAAAAATTTCTTTTTCATCTTTAGGATGCCAACCAATCAAGGCTAAAAAATTGTTCATAGCTTCTGGCAAATAGCCCAGCTTAGTAAATTCATTAACTGAAACAGCGCCGTGGCGTTTGGAAAGCTTTGATCGATCGGCGGCTAATATCAGGGGCAGATGAGCATATTCTGGTTGTTCAAAACCAAGAGCTTCCTGTATGAGTATTTGTTTAGGAGTGTTAGGTAAATGATCTTCACCACGTATTACATGGGTTATTTCGGTTTCGTGATCGTCTATAACAACTGCGAAATTATAAAGCGGGGCGTCTAGATTTTTAGCTAAGGAAAAATCTCCAAGTAGTTTTGGAAAAAATTCAATTTGACCTCGTATATTATCTTGAAACGTTCGAATCAGTGAATCTTCATTTGAGACACTATTTAAGGCTCTGTTTTTAAACCTTATAATCTCACCAACTTTTAGGTTACTATCTCTTTCGGTGCATCGATGAAAGAGTACTTGTTTGTTTTCTAGCTGACTTTCTTTTTCTTTTTCAATGTATTCTTTTATATGTGGGCAGTAATATGCTTTCTTTTCATTAAGTAATTGAACTAGATATTTTTTATAGAGACCAAGTCTCTCGCTTTGTCTTATTATTTCACCGTCCCAATTTAAACCCAGCCATTTTAAGCCGTTTATAATATCGGTTTCATATTCTTCTTTTGATCTTTCAGTATCAGTGTCTTCTATACGTAATAAAAATTCGCCGTGATTTTGTTTGGCGAATAAATAATTAAAAAGCGCGGTACGAGCTGTACCAACGTGCATATAGCCTGTAGGGCTGGGAGCAATACGGGTTCTAACTTTCATTTTTTGCTAGATCTAATAATATTTTTGCTAAGCTATCGGCTGCTTCTATTTTACCAAATTTTTCGGCATTTTCATGCATTGAATCTAGTTTGGAGTCGTCGTTTAGTATATTCTCTAGGGTTTCTTTAAAGTTATCTAAATCACGTTCTCTTAATAGAAAAGAAGCGCCTGTTTTAGTGTAGGAGAAGGCATTTACAGGCTGGTCGCCACCTTTTCTTTCCAGTGGAATTAAGATACTTGGTTTAGCAAAAGCAGCTAGTTCAAAAATTGTGCCAGCGCCAGCGCGGCCCACGGCAAGGTCGCATAGTATGTAAGCCGAAGCTATTTCTTTTTCGTTTAAGAAATCAAACAGTTTTATATTATCTTTGTTTGATATTTTTTGTTTTATAGAATCAAAATTATTTTTGCCTACACTCCAAATGACAAAATATTTTTCTAAAAGCGAATCTAAAGCTTTTAATACAGCATTATTAATTCTTTGTGCACCTTGTGACCCACCACTTATAAATATAACTTTTCCTTGCCCTTCCGAAGCTTTATGCGAAGGAGGGTTGTCGGTTTGAATATCTAAAACACTACTCGCCTCCCCCTTACTTAAGTTTATAAAATTTGTTCGTATAGGGTTACCGGTTAAATATACATTTTTGTTATTAAAATATTTTCTGGCTTCTTCAAAAGAAATTGCCACATTATCTGTAACATAAGAAAGAAATCTATTAGCTAAACCGGGTATAGCATCAGATTCATGTATTATTGTTTTTTTAAATAAAATATCGGCTGCTAGCACGGGCAACACACTGCCATAACTGCCTTTGCCCAAAGTCACATTAGGGTTTATGGATGTCACAACTATTAAAGATTGTATAAAGGCAAAAGGGATTTTTATTATTTCCCAAAAGTTTTTAAACGAAAAATATCGTCTTATTTTGCCCGCGGCGATTATGGTTTTAACTATTACGCCTTCTTCGCGTAAAGCATTTAAAGAGAATTCTTCTGGGCCAACAAAGTATATTTTGGCAGTTGGATTAAGTTTTTTAATGGCTCTAGCTACGGCTACCAACGGCAAAACATGCCCGCCTGTTCCCCCGCCACACAGCATTATCCTTAGGTTTTTCATATACCTACTTTAGCAGTATTTTTTTAAATTAAAAAGCAGGCAACCGATTATCGATTGCCTGTGGTTATTTACCTCATTGGGGTAGCTCCTCTAGCTCTTTTTGCTAGTCTTTCTGAAATCCTGTTTGTATGTGATCCACTTAACATATATTCCATCGCTGCCGACCTACCTTCTACAGACAGTAGGCTAAAAGCCGCATAGTTTAACTGATTCAACACTTCTTGTCCTATCGGCGATAGTTTACCGAACATCGCATCTTCTATGGTGGCTTGCACGTGAACAAAAATATTTCCTATTTCGCCTAGCCTGATTCCTTGGCTACACCAAGAAGCAGGTGCGCTCTTATCGGGATTACCACCCGCCCATTTTTTTACTAAAGTTGAAAGTTCCGATGCATATTTAGGATTTGAAATAGTTGCACCGGTAATTTTTGTAACTTCGGTTTGGCAAATAATAAACTCCTCAATAATTCTAGGAAAACGATCCGAGAAAGATGTTCTGGTTGGACAATTTTCATCTAACCAAATAGCGGCTCTAAAAGAACCAAGTACTAATCCTGCCAAGAAAAAAGGTGTAGCCCCAAATTTACTAGTAAAAATTTCTTTTCGGATTAATTTAGACCAAGCATCACCTCCGTATGTACGCACCACTACGGCTTGTGATATTTTTGCGGCTACTTCCCATTCTTCATTTTGGGAACGATTCAATATATATTCAAAATCTATTTCATCTATTTCTTTTCGTAATTCCACAAGAGAATCTAACAGATTCATACTTAATTTTTTTCCTAACAATATTTCAGCGCTTTGTTTTACGAAAATATCCATAAAACTTCTCCTCTCGAAGGTTTATTCCCTCTCGGGAATGTGAGTCTCCTCTCGGAGACATATTAAGGAACTTGGCTTGAGTCTAAAATATTAAAACATATTTGTCAAACTAAAACGTGTCCCGAGCATACGATCGTATGCTCGGGACACTACGATATGATTTCTGAAAGTCTATCTATTTTTAGCAATATTGGCCACCATACCAATACTTGCTAGTTCTATCATTAAGGCCGTGCCACCATAGCTTATAAACGGTAAGGGAATACCTGTGAAAGGAATCATGCCTAAAATTCCCAGAGCGTTTATAAAAGCTTGCAAGCCTATCCAAGCCACTATACCTATAACTAAATATCGCGAAAAAAGATCTTTGGAAAGCGAAGCGATTTTTAAACCACTTAGCACCCAAATTAAATAAATAAATAAAACCAAAGTTGATCCTATAAAACCAAGTTCTTCGGAAACCACAGCAAAAACAGAATCGCCAATGGTTTCTGGTAAATAATTATATTTTTGTATTCCTTTGCCTAAACCTAAACCGGTAAATTCTCCCGAACCTATAGCAATAAGAGCTTGTTTTAATTGATAGCCGGAACCTGCGGCATCACGATCTGGATTAAGAAACGAAGTAAAGCGTTCTCTACGATATGGTTCTACAGCAACTAAAGAAATAAGCAAAACTATGCCAGTTAAAAAAACTAAACCCATAGTTTTTAAATCAGAACCTGCCATAAAATACATTGCAAAAGCTGTGGCACAGATTATTATGAATGTTCCAAAATCTGGTTCTAAAATTATTAATCCGCCAATAATTCCTGTCCATAATAAAAAAGGAAATATCATCGTGGGTTTTTTAATTTTATCTTTCTTAGATTCTAGCCAATGGGCTAAGTAAATCACCAAAGCTAATTTGGCAAATTCCGAAGGTTGAAATGAAAAACCAAAAATATTTATCCAACGTTTGGCTCCTAAAGCCTCAAAACCTATCTTAGGCACAAAAACCAAACTTAATAAAACTATCGCAAAAATCAAAACTGGTAACGCGAATTTTTTAAGCAGAGCTATATTTATTCTATAAAAAATAAAAAAGGCTAAAAGCCCTAAACCTAAGCCATATGTTATTTGATGTTTAAAATAATAAAAACTTTCGCCGTGGTTGGATTGAGCAAGAGGTATAGAAGCGTTGGTCATTACAGCTATACCAAGCAAAACCAAAACAGCGGTAGCCATTATAAATGTTGTTGCCGCTTTACTATGGTTTTTCATTTTAAAATCCTTTTTTTAATACTTGGCCAGCTAGGGTTCCGGAAAATCCAGATTCATTTACTACAATTTTTCCATTAACCAAGACATTTTTAATACCTGATGGATATTTTAAAGGGTTTTCAAAGGTAGAATTATCTTTAATGTTTAAAGGATCAAAAATTACGATATCGGCAAAAAAACCTTTTTTTATAATTCCCCTATTTCTTAAACCCAGCCATTCGGCTGGTTTAGCCGACATTTTATGCACAGCTTCTTCTAAGCTTAAAACCTTTTTTTCTTTTACGTAGCGTTCTAAAATTTTGGCGGTTGTACCAAAAGAGCGCGGGTGAGGCACAGTATTCTTTTCTTTAACTGCATTATTATAGCCAGAACCATCAGTGGCAATAATAGAAGCTGGGTGTTTTAACAGGGTTTCAAAAACTGTTTCATCTATATCGTTCCAAAATACAGTAATTTGATCGCGGGCTGCTAGCAGTAGGTTTAAAATAGCTTCAGCACCAGAAGTAATTTGATCGCGGGCTATTTGAGCTAGACTTTTTCCTACAAAAAGCTGTCCTAAGGCGCTGGTGGCAATAGTTATTTTTTCGTAAGGATAATTTTTGCTTTCAATATCACGAACAATTTTTTCGTGCGTGCCACTATTTTTTATTTTTTTAATAAGTTCATTTTTTCCGCCGACAATAGCCCATTCGGGAAGCAAAAGATAAAGAATAATAGCCGAAGCTGTATATGGGTAAACATCAAAACTTAAATTAATTCCATTGCTTTTAGCGACATCAATCATTCGTAAAAGTTTTTCAGCGGCCATAATATTTTTCTCGCCCAGCATTTTTAAATGGCTTATTTTTGCTTTAATTGGTGCATGATGCAAAAAACCTAAAACTTCGTTTAATGAAGCATAAATTTCGGCGCCTTCGTTTCGTAAATGGAAAGAAGCTACTCCACCAGAATATCTAGTTGTGTTTAATAATTTTATAAGTTCTTCTGCTGTAGCCAATCTTTCGTGACTATAAGCCAAGCCAATAGATAAACCATAAGAACCTTCTGTTAAAGATCTTTTTAATAGAGAGCTTACTTGCATTTCTTCTTTAGGAGTTAATGGTCTAACAGAGTTTCCTACAAAGTCTCTTCTTAATGTAGCGTGTCCGGTAAGTGAAGCAACATTTAAGCTGGTTTTTCTTTTTGAAAGAGTCTCTAAAAATTCTGCCATACTTGTCCAGTTTATATTTATGCCAGCGGTACTGGCCCATTTCTGAACAGATACCAAAGAACCTTTAAGAAGTGGAGCTAGGGAAGATCCGCATTGCCCCATAAGTATAGTTGTTATACCTTGGCGAACCATACTTTCTAAAATATTGTCATTTAAAATACTGCCGTAGCTATCGGAATGATTTTGAACATCTATAAAACCCGGAGATACAACCATTCCTGCTGCATCTATTTCTTTTTTAGCCTTGGCTTTAGAAAGGTTTCCTATTTCGAAAATCTTATCGCCAATAATACCAATGTCTGCTTTGTAAGCAGGATGTTGGCTAGTTCCATCTACAATAGATCCATTTTTAATGAGAATATCAAATGCCATTGATATTATTTTAGCATATTTAAAATAATTTATTTTCCTATCAATTGTATGATTATTCCAATTGCAGCCATAACAACTGAAATAATCCAAAATCTTTCCGTAACCTTAGTTTCTGGCCAGCCTTTGGCTTGAAAATGATGATGTATTGGAGCCGAAAGAAAGATTTTTTTACCGTGGCGTAATTTTTTGCTAATAACCTGCACAATAACTGAAACTGATTCCATCATTGGCACAAAAGCTATAAGGGGTAAAACCAAAGCTGAATTAGTTAACAAAGCAATAACTGCTAAAGTTATACCAAGAGGCATCGCACCGGTGTCACCCATAAAAAATCTAGCTGGATGTATATTAAACCAAAGAAAAGAAAGTAGAGCGCCTACAACCACAGCACAAAAAACAGCTAATTCATATTTACTTTCAAAAAAAGCTATTAAGCCGTAACTGGCAAAAGCTGTTAGCATCAAGCCTCCGGCTAAGCCATCTAAACCATCGGATTCGTTTACAGAAAAAGAAGTAGCTACAATAATAAATGTGGCAAAAGGTATAAACCAGTAGCCTATATCAAAATTTCCTAAAAATGGAACTTTAACAGTTGTCCAGTCTAGTTTGAAATAAAACCATAACGCTCCTATTATGGCTACTACTGTATAAAGAAGTAAACGATGACGCATTTTTAAACCACCACCCTTAGGACCTATTTTAAATACACCTAAAATATCGTCGCCTAAGCCTATTATGGCCGAAAAAATCATAATACCTATGGGTAATAATGTTTGAGGTCTAGATAAAAAACTTAAACCAGAGGCCAAACTATTTGGCATTAATTCTTTTAAGATCGCCAATCCAGCAATTAAAATAAGTGTTGTTAGCCAAATAATTACACCACCCATTGTGGGTGTACCCTCTTTATCTTTATGCATAGAGGTAAAAATTGGCGCGCCCTCGGTTCTTATTTGTTTGCCTAGGCGATATTTATAAAGAATATTTGTCCACCACGGAGTTAAAATCATAGCCAAAGCAAAAGCTCCAAAAGCTAAAGTTAATATTTTTGCTACTTGAAATGAAATATCTAGCATAGTTAAATGTTTGTGTTATTTGCCGGCCAAGTCCAAGCTTCTTCTACCCATTTTATCACTTTTCTAATTTGTTCAAATCTATTGTTAGAGCCTAGTACTATATATATAATTTCTGTATTATTTAAACTTGTTGTAACAAGAATCATATTTCCTAAAGCTCTATTTGTAAAACCTGTTTTACCACCCAACACATTACTATATTCACTTAAAAATAGATTTGTGGTTTTAAAATCGTGTATAGCAATGTTATTTAAAGACCTAGTGTGATAATTTTTCAGTTTTAAGATTTCCCAAATAATAGTATATTTAGGATTTTCTCTTAAGTATTTTATAAATTTTGATAAATCATTAGCCGTACTAAAAGAATTTATATCTTCTAAACCAGTGGGATCCGTAAAATTTGAATGAACCAAGTTTAGGTCGTTAAATTTTTGGTTCATCATTCTTACAAATTCTCTTACAGGGGTGACTTTAGCTTCGGAGTTTGTTTGCAATTTAGAACCAACATATTCTGCTAAGGCATAGGCCGCATCATTGGAAGATTCTAAAAGAGAGGCGGCCATTAAATCTTTTACAGTAAGAATTTCTCCTTCTTTAAGATTACCGCTATCGCCATCATTTTTAATGGCATTTCCAGAAACCGAAGCTGTTTCTTGTGGTTCGGTATAATCTAAAACTACAGCCATTGTTACTAGTTTTGTTAATGAGGCGATGGGGCGAGGGTCATCTATATTTTTTGAATAATAATAAAAATCTTCTTTAAAATCCCAAGCTAAAAAAGAAGTTGCATCAGTTTCAATATCTGGAATAATAATATTTCTTTGCGGAATAATTTTAATTTTTACTGGTGAAGGGGTATCTTTTTCTATATTTATTTTTAGAGCCGGTTCATTAAAATAAGCACTGGCGGCTAGATACTTGGGTGAACCCACTTGGTACGACAAAAGCAAGAGTGGTATTACAATAAAAGCACTAATTAAAATGTTTAAAATTTGTCGCATTAGTTTTGAAGCAATTTTTCTGTTCTAAGTAATTCTGTTTTTAGTTCGTTATATTTTGGTAATTCATGCTCTGTATTTAAACCTAATTTTTTTAAAGCACCCAAAGATATTTGATAAGTTTGAGGTTTTGTAACTTCGTTTTTATTTATAAGCCCTCTAAGGGTTAGATTGCGTAAGGCATAGCCTGAATTTACACCACGTAGCATCTCTATTTCGCTTTTAGAGGCTGGTCCACGATAAGCTACTACAGCCAAGACTTCTAAACTAGCCGCAGTTAACTCTTCCTGTATCTCGCTTTTGACAAGTTTTTCTATAAATTCTGATGATTCCTTAGTAGAAACCATTTGCCAGTAATTATCTTTATTTATAAGTTTTATTCCCCTATTTTTTAAATTAGCTTTTAAATTTTCTAAAGCCAAAAGAATATTGTTAGGCGATGTTTTTGTAACTTCGGCTAGTTTTTTTAAGCTTATAGATTCACCATAAGTAAAAAGCAAGCTTTCCAGAATCTGTTCCATCCCGTTAGAAGCAGATCGTCCCAAGGTGGTCGTAGCCGTGCCTTTGGCAGGGTGGCTTCTAACGGGATCCATGTTTGTAGTTTGTAGTTTTTGGTTATTAGTCATTGTTTTTGGTTATAGTTTTAGTTAAATGAAAACTACTAACTATTAACTTCTAACCATCTCAATTTTATATCTTCAAAATTTGAATTTTGTTCTGCCGAAATTTTTGAACGTTTTAATAATTCTAGCATGGAAAGAAATATTACTAATCTAGCTTCTGGATTTTCTGAACTCACAATTTGGGAAAAATTTAATTCTAGCTTTTCCCTAATATTTTTTTCTAAATCCGCTATTTTTTCTTCTAGGGAAACTTTTTCTATAAGTTGAGCTTGAGGAATTCTTTGAGGTAAAGTTATTGTACTTATTAGATTACTTAAAGATGTAGCTAAAATCTCGCTGGTTAGTTTTTTAGGGAAATAAAAAATAGGTTCAATGTTGGCCAAATAAGTGCGGTTGTAATATCTTTCCCCTTTTAAATCTATTTTATGAATTTCTTTAGCTAATTCTTTATATTTTTGATATTCGGCTAGCTGGTTTTTTAGACTTTCAATATCTTTTTCTTCTTCTTCGGTTAGTTTTAAAAGCGGCAAAAGCGCCCGCGATTTTATTAAAGCCAGACGGCCTGCAATATTTAAAAAATTAGCCATATCCTCCATAGCTAAATTGGCGGAACTTTTTAAATAAACTAAAAACTGATCTGCTACTTCGGCCAAAGATATTTCGGTTATTTCTAATTTTTTAGATTCTATAAGTTGGTGTAATAAGTCTAGTGGGCCTTCAAATTTTGCTAGTTTAATTTGGTACATATACAAATCAGAAATTTCTAATGTCTAAATCCCAATGTCAAAAAAAGAATTTATCATTAGTCATTTAATCATTTGAAATTGATTAGATATTAGTAATTAGAAATTTTACAACATTGTTTAAAATTAATCGTCCTTTTTTATTTTTATACCAAGTTCTTTTAATTGCTTTTCCGATATTTCGGCTGGGGCGTCCATCATTAAATCTCGGCCATCGCCTGTTTTAGGGAAAGAAAAGACTTCGCGGATATTTAGTTCATTCGTTAATATTGTAATTACTCTATCTAAACCCCAAGCAATGCCACCATGCGGTGGTGCGCCATAACCTAAGGCTGTAAGTATATGACCAAAATTTGAAGCGATTCTTTCTTCCGAAAAACCCATTATTTCAAAAACCTTTTTTAATGGTTCTGGTTTATGGTTTCTAATACTGCCACCCCCAATTTCAAAACCGTTTAAGGCGATGTCGTATTGAGTTGTTAAAATTTCACCAATATTTTCTTTGTTCATTAACCATTCCATATGCTCATCTTTTGGTTTAGAAAATGGGTTATGTGTAAACGTCCACTTCTTCGCTCCTTCGGAGCTTCGAAGTGCGAGCACTTCATCTGACAAATGAGAATTATCTTTTGTAACTTCCTCGAAAAATGGAAAATCTATAACCCAACAAAAAGCCAATAAATCTTTATCATCTTTGTCTTTTCGTAAATCTGGCTTATCGGTACTATATTTTTCCATAGCTTCGGCATAGCTTATTCTTGGAAATGGAGTTTCTTGGATCTTTTTTTCTGGAAATAGATTTTTTATTAAAGCAATAAGCAAGGCTTCGTTTAAAGTCATAACATCTTCGCGCTCCACAAAAGACATTTCCATATCTAACTGTGTAAATTCTGGTTGTCTGTCTCCCCTAGTATCTTCGTCTCTAAAGCATCTAGCAATTTGAAAATATTTTTCGAACCCAGCCACCATTAAAAGTTGTTTGTATTGTTGAGGGGCTTGAGGCAAGGCGTAAAACTTGCCGTTTTGTAAACGCGAAGGTACCACATAATCACGTGCGCCTTCGGGTGTGGATTTGGTTAAAATAGGAGTTTCTATTTCTACAAATTCTTTTTCGGTAAGCCAGTTTCTAATAAACTGCAATATTTGGTGACGTGTGCGTATATTTTTTTGCAATCTATCTCGGCGCAAATCTAAATAGCGATACTTCATTCGCAAGTTCTCGCCTATTTCTAAACCATCGGTATCCAAAGCAAAAGGTGGGGTTTCTGATTCGTTTAATATAATAAGATTTGAGACCTGTAGTTCAACTTCCCCAGTAGCTATTTCGGCGTTTACCATACCCTTGGGGCGTTCCGAAACTTGACCTTCTAATTGCACCACAAAGCCTGTGCGCAGGGTATCACCTAGTTTATGTAGTTCTCTATTATTAGGCAAAAATACGCACTGTAAAATACCAGTGCGGTCTTTTACGTCAATAAAGATTAATTTGCCATGATCGCGCCGGCCCCAAACCCAGCCGGAAACACTAACATTTTGCCCCTTACTTTGAGGGGTTTTAGATATCAAAATTCGTTCCATTTATAGTGAGTTTTTATCGAATCTATATAGTGTCCATTTTAACCTTTTACACAGGGTTTTTACAAGGTAAAACTTTACTTGACGTAATTCAATCAAAGTGATAATTTAGGAATAAGTTTTATAAATTAATTGTTTTTATAAAAATAAAGGAGGTTTTGGATGTCATTAATAATGGCAGAACCTAGAAAGGTAATATTCGCAAATAACTTTTATGCTTTTTTGGGCCAGAAAAAAACTCAAGGCTGAGCTAGAGAGAAAACCTTTTTCCTTAGAAGTAATAAGTTGATAAAACAAATCCCCAGCCGCAACACGGTGGGGATATTTTTATTTAATATATTAATTTAGTTATCAAACATATTGTCTCTGATAATTATTGATTTAAAATATTGCTCTTGAAAATGGGTTAATTTTTTAATTTCCTCGTCGGATATATTTTCCACATCTTCTGGAATTACCACTAATTTATCATCATTATCATTAACACGATGAATTATGGCTATGCATTTACCACGAAATTTTTCTATAGGTTTTTCTACTTTTAAAACATAAGCATCTAGTTCTTCTCCGTCTGCGGATATAGTATTAGGTATAAATCCATAATTAGTTTCATATTTGAAACCGTGTTTAGGATGTAAACTATTAAACGGTCTATCAATTACCACTTCCACTAAAAGATTTAGATAATCCCGAGGTTTACTTCTCATAAATTATTGAAGGAAAATTTCATTATGATATTAAAACACAATATAAACATTCTGACATTCTTGAGAATGTTGGAATGTTATTTTACTATCTGTCATTTGTGTCAGTTAAGATGACTTGGTTGATTCTACTGGTTTATATTATTTTTCTTGGCGTATTCTTCGGTTGGAATTCTGATGCTAAATGTACTGCCCAAACCCTTGCCTTCAGACTACCTCTTCTTTCACCGTGACGAAGTTCGGTTATTGGGGTGATCTTTAATTTACTTGTCCAAACCAGACAAGAATTTTCTCACAGAGTTTTTATAGCCATCTCTCATGTTTAATTCATTAACACCAGATATAGGTATCCACTTGTATTCGATATGTTCATCGCTATATTTAATATATTTTTCTTCAGAAAAACATTCGTATACTAAAACTATAAATTGGTAATCTACATCTTCTTTTTGTGAAGTAAAACTCCAAGCGTTAATAGTGTTGCCAACCTTTACATTATCCCATCCAAGCTCTTCTTTAAATTCTCTTTTTAAAGTTTCTTCTGGATTTTCACCAAAATCTATTCTGCCACCGGGTAGTTCCCATATACCTTTAGTATCCTTAACAAAAAGGATTTTATCGTCCCTTTTTAGTGTTCCTTTAACTGTTGTTTTTTGAATTTGTTGGTTCATGTGTTTATATTTGACATTGTAACTTTTATTTGTTATTTTGGCTTTTTGCTATTATGTCTGTAATAGTTTCTATTTTTTCTTGGTATATGTTTAAGAAGCTGTAAATTTCTCTAACCTCACTCTCTTTTATTAATGAATCAGTATCTAGTTTCTTGGTTGGTTTCATAAACTCACCTGCTTTTTTAGTAAATCTTTGAAAATTAGGATCATTAATATCAACATTGTTTAATATTCCAGTACTTCGTGCTCCTTTATATATTTCTAGTATTTCCTGTACCGGCATTAATTCTTCTTTTTCAAATGAGATTCTTCCCGATATTTTATCTTTCGCACTTTCAACAGGTGTCGCATCTTGTATGATTAGATACTTGATGGACATATCATCTTTAGTTAAAGAATTGATCTTCTCTATTATTGCTCTTTTTTCTTCACCATCCATTTCTTTTTCAATATAAAAAGAAGGCATAGAAAATTTGTCTGGTATGCAGGCAAATCTTATTATTAAGGGGTAATCTTGGTATTCAAATTTTTTCAATATCATACTTTCTAAGCTATCTGCATCTTCTTTTTTGATAAAGTCAATTTTTGAAATAGGCAATTCCATTGTCTCTAAAAGCTTTATTTTTCTAATTTTTAATGGTATTTCTATTTTATTAAAGTCTTCAACTACTTTGTTGACCATTAAATTTTCTTGATCAACTTCTGCTATCTTATCAAAGTTTTCTTTCATAATGTTTAGGTTTATTTAATTAAGGGTTACGCTGGTTTTATAGGTTCAATGGGTTGCTGGTTGACGTTATTTTTCTTGGCGTATTCTTCGGTTGGAATTCTGATGCTAAATGTACTGCCCTTGTCTTTACCTTCCGATTCTCCGCTGACGGTGCCTTTGTGAGCCTCGGTCATAAGTTTAGCCACATACAAACCTAAACCCGTGCCTTCGGTATACATCAATCGCCCACCCTCTCCGCGTTCAAATTTTCTAAATAACCTACTTTTACCTTCTGGAGTCATACCAACACCAGTATCTTTTACAGCATAAACCAAATAATCATTTTCTAAGCGTAAGCTAACGTTTACATTGCCTGAAGCAGTATATTTTATAGAATTATCTATAAAGTTAATAACAACTTGTCGGATTTTATCGGCATCAGCCCAAGCCATCGGTAAGCCGTGCGGTTTTATCCAAGCAAGTTTTAAACCCTTATTTTCCGCCATAGATTTAAGATCAAAAATTGCATCGTCTATCATTTGAGCTATATCTACTGGAGCAAATGTATAAATTATTCGGCCGTCTTCTATGCGGTTTAAGTTTAAAAGATCGTTTACTAAAACTATTAAACGTTCAGCCGATTGAAAAACTTTTTCCAAAGTTCCATTTTGAATTTCTTCTAGCTTGCCGTAGGTGCCTTCTATCATCATAGAAATATAACCCTTAATGGCAGTCAGCGGGGTTCGCAATTGATGCGAAACTATAGAAAGAAATTCTGATTTAGCCGCGTCAACTCTTTTTAATTCATCATTAGCCACTGCCAACTGAATACTCATTTTTTCTAATTTTTCTCTGTTTCTAACTTCTTTCCATACACTTTTGATTAGTAAAATTCCAACAGCTATTGTAATGGCCAGAAGTATAATGTTAGAAATTCTTTCAGTAATATCTTGTGAAAATAGAATTTTTATAATTATGAACATCCATAAAGAAAATATAAAAAGTTCTGTAGCAATCACTCGCACGTTAAATAGATGATGCTTAAGTATTGCAAAGGTTATTACTATTGGGTAGAGAGAAAAGAGAGCTAAGCTATAAGGTGGAATCGGAATATTGAAAGTTAACAAAAATACACTACTACCTCCAGCGAAGCCAAATACCGATGCAATAAAAATATACTTTATTCTTAGTTTATCTATCTTCTCAGAATTACTAGGGTCTTTTAAGCTTCTATATATTATTAATAAAGCTGATATTACTACTGCAAAAAAATATATTGTGAAATATTTATACAAATACCCAGCATTGGGAGCAAAATTAAATATATATTTTGGGAAAACATCTGTTACAAAATTTCTAGAAGGATTTAGAATTTCTAAAACTATTCCCATTACAGAATATAAATAAAATACATTTTTATATTTTTCATAGGTATTTGTTATAGCTAAAGCAAAGAAAAAATAAAATAATGGTATAAATATGGCGGCCCAATGAAGAACTATATTGCTAAGGTAGGCCTGCTCATAGTTTTTGGTTGAGATCATAAGCAGATAACCAAAACTCCAAATTGCTGCAAAAAAGTTAGATAAAAACCACCCAATATTTTCGGCTTTTTTTGGGCCGTCGTAATAAACAGTAAGACTTGATATTAAAGCGATGACTCCCCCAATAAAAAGAGTTACCTGATAGTAGTTGCTAAATAAAAACCCCATTTATGTAAGTTTTTTTATTGTTTATAAAAATTTAAAAAATGATTTCCTAATCTAGAAGTATTTTCTTTGCTTAAAAACTGACCAAGTTCTTTTAAGGAATCAAAACATATATTGTTTCCGTGATGAGGTTCTATATGAATATCTCCCCGATATTTTTTATTGTTATTGAAAATCTCTAAAAACTTATTTAATTTACCAGATAGTGCGAATATAGCAGATTGAGGAGTTGAACAAGAAACAGGGACATTATTTTCACCATATACACTCCAGCCGTCAGGTATCATTTCTGGATTTATATATCCATGCCAGTGAGCTATAGCCAATCCTCTTTCTTCTACGTTATCTACAAATTTTGAGTTTGGATCAAAATGTCTTATCAAGGAAGCTATAATTGCATTACCTATTGCGTGGGCCAATATTACTTTTGTATCAAAAGAAGGCTTGTAATCTGGGGTAATCTTGAGTCTTTTTGGTATTTGGATCAGCATTTTTCCCTCAACCAACCCTATTTTAATCAAATCTCTTTCAGGATTTATGTTTGTTTTTTTTGAACCTGATTTCTGTGCCAGCACCCAAATTGGGGTTATTTGTATACATATTTTACCTTTAGCTGTATCAATAATTATATAATTTTCGTTATCATGACTAAAAAAATCATTAAAATTTTCTATGTTTTTAGAAAATTTATTTTTAAAACTTATACTGTCATAAACGCTACCTAACTTTGTAGGCAGTTGTCTTGCTAAAAACCCATAACTCATTCCGTTTCTATGGTCTAAATGAATTTTACCTATCCATTTATAGAAATCATTTCTAAATGGTAGTGAGTCTAATAATTTACCAGGGGGATATAAATTTGTTTTTTCTAACATGGAACCGCTTTCAGTAAAGTCGTCTGTTATGTGTTTGTGCTCTTTATCAAATGGGTCAAATTTTTCCTTAAGAATTTTAAATTCACTTAGTTTAGGAGGCTTTATCGGAGCTGCGATTTTTGGTATAACGCCTTTTAATATATTTTTTTCTAAATTTTCATCTATTAAATAAATTGGATGAGAGGCATTAAAGTTATAAGGTATCCATTTTTCCTTATCTATAACAATAGCTATATTTGTCATATGGTATGCAAATAAATTCATAGCCGTATTAAAGTGTTCATGGAACTCTGTATCGTGGCCTATCCCCTCTGGCATATCTAAGATTGTGATTACGCTGTTTTGTGCGAATCCGAGTGTATTATCCATAGCTAAATCTCCGGTGATACCCTCTCCTAAGGTTATAACTGATACACCTCTTTTAATTTTTTTCCCCTTCTTGAGACCTTTTGGAATCTTTCCTATTATTGAATAAAATAATATTTTTAGCTTTCTTTTTATAGGTACTTCAACTAACGATTCTTCGTAAGGTATTATTGTAACCCCTATATTTTTGAGAGCCTCTTTAAATTTATTCGCAAAACTAAGTATATTTTCGCTTACTTTATGTTTTTCATGGGGATAAAAAGTAATAACCAACTTTTTTGCCATATCTTTAGGGTCTAATAGTGTGGCATTTTCAATTCCAAGTATTTTTTCTACTGCTTGTTGGCTTAACATAGTTAAATTATAACAAAAAACGCCCGTTTTTTACACGGGCGTAGGATCATTTTTTACTAAGTTATTCAGGGGTAGAAGTATGAATATCTAGCCAGACTTTTCTAAGGGTATCTATATAAGGGGCTAATTCGCGCTTTTCTTCCTCAAATAAATTAATAAAAAATTGTATGCACCTTTCTGAGCCTGGGCATTGGATCAAACTATCAACAAATTTTTCAAACTCTTCTAGGTTTTCTTTTGGCGAAAGTCCAAATAATACCGTTTTTCTGGCAAGCTCTTTAAGTTTCCCTTTTTCTTTTAAAAAATTAGTAGCATCCATTTTTTACCTCCTTATTATTTTTTAGATCTTGATATACCTAGTAATCCCTTTACAAAATCAGCAACTTCTTGTTTTGCTTGTTGTTTGGCTTGTGCTAATGGATCTATTGATGTTTTAATTTCTGTTTTTTCTTCTTCGGTCATTTCTGCTCTTTCTCGGGGACTTCTCAAAGATTCGTTTATAGTTTCATTTTGTAATTTTTCATAATCTCTAAGTAAATCAATTCGTTCTTCTTCGGTAGCTATTTTTTGTAAAGAGCTTAAAACTTTTTGTTTTATTTTTAATTTTTCTTCTTGTCGTTCTCGTTGATATTCGAGCGCTAACGAGCCAAACCTCATAAGTAATCCGCCAGCTATTTCTTTTACAGATGCCGGTTGAGTTTGAAAATCTTTTTTAGCCTCATTAACAGCTTCTTGTACTTCTTTTCTTTTGTTATCATAAATCACATAGGCTTTTAATCCAAGCAAGCCAGCAAAAAGCGCAATTTCTGTTGTAGTTATTTTTTCCCGATTCGCTTCAGGTTTTTTTACTTTTTCATCTTTTTCTCCCAAAGCTTCTTTACTAGATTCTTCTCTACTGTCGGAGGATCTAAATCTATCTAATTGATCTATTCTCACAGAATGTTAATTATATATTAGAATATTATTAGGCGCAATAGCACTCTATTTGACATTTTGTCCCTTGAAATGCAACACTTTAGATATAATAGATTAAGTTTTTGGTTCTTTAATTAATTGGCTTTAAGCCAAGAAAGGAAGGATGATATGGCTTATTTTGGCGGTGGAGATAACGATGAGAGTGAATATGTTACAGCAGAGGATGCGGCTGGTAGTGGTAACGAATATACTACAGTAGAAGACGCTGTAAGTGATGGCTACGGAGAATATGAGAAGGATATGCAGGAAGAATATTGGAAAGGTATAGATGAAGACAGTCAAGGGCGAAGCGGTTCCGATTCAGATGCTCGAGAAGGCAGTAATTGGAGCTGTAATGACAATCCTTCGGGTCGAGATTAATATACTTGTTCGGAAGAGGAAAAATAACCCTCTTCCGTTTTTATTAAATATCATATTTTTATGATTGTTTCTTATTTACATAAAATTTTAACAGAAAACAGTATCAAAAAAGTTTTAGATTTAGGTGCTGGACATGCTACCGAGGCTTTATACTGTGCTAGTTTTGGTGCGGATGTAGATTGGGTAGATAAAAAAGAAGTTCCATCGTATCTTAAAGATCACCCACGTATTAATGCTATTCAAACAAAAATAGAAGATTTTAACTTCAATAATAAATACGATTTAATTATAATAAAATTTGTTTTGCATTTTTTAGACAAAAATTTCATTATTCATTCTCTTTTTCCAAATATTATAAAATCTTTAAATAATAACGGTTTTTTAGTGATAACTTCTTTTGGAGAAAAAGATAAAATATTTTCTTTACCAGATAGATCTGTTTTTTTCTCTAAAGAGGAAATGGAAAAATGTGTTAGTCCTCTTAATCTGATAACCTATAACGAATACGATGAAAAAGATAGTCACCCCCCATTAGGAGAACATACACATTCTATTCAAGAGTTTTTATTTAAAAAATAAATGACCTCCTCCCCGCACTCTGTGCGGGGTTTTCTTTGGTCTCATGAGAATTCACACTCAGGTTGTATGGGTAAGTCTTTCTTGTTTTGGTATTCTATATATTTCTTTATCTGATCCTCGTTTAAACCAATGGTCGAGGAGAAATACCCCACACTCCAGATGTGGCCGTCTATATACATGTTTTGAATGAAGTTAAATTTACTCTTTAGAACTTTGCTTGATTCTTGCTTTAGTTTCTGTACAGCGACGGCCACAGATATGCTTGGTGGTATTTCGATTTGAAAATGTGCTAATAAGTAGATTATCTCTGTCTAAAAGGATTGTCAAGCATATTGTTTTTTTCTAAGACGTTGTAAAATTTTAGTAATTTTATCAATTGAATTTCTATGAATTGCAAAACGAAATACGTCATAATAATTACCGTTAAAAAATCTATGTTCTCTAAACCTACCTTCTTCGCAGAAGCCATATTTTGATCCGTTTTGCATCGTTGAAAGAGAGAGGTTGTTATAAGAGAATATTTCAAAACAAACCTTTCTTATTGGTAAAAATATAAAAAGATAATGAACAAATAATACTATCGCTTCAACTCCATATCCCTTGTTTTCTTCTTCAGAATCAATATATACGTTTACAAAGACATAACCGTCTATTGGATTAAAATTGAAAGAAAACATAGTACCGATCGGAATATCTTTATCTTTCCGTCGGATGATGAATTGCAGGTGTCTATTGCGTTCAAATTCTCTTTTTATTTCTTTTGTAAAATCTCCCAAACTAATGGTTTCCCTTTTTGCAGAAAATAGAGAAAGAAACCTAAACTCATTTCTCCACTTATATAGTATAGAATAATCTGCTTCTTCTATTGGTTTGAGGATTATACGTTTTGTTTCTAATCCTGAATTATCCATTCCATAACCTCCTTTTAATTGTCAATGTTCTATTGTGAGTATTCTTACCACCTAATTGTAGATAGGTCAACGGTTACGTTAATTTATGCTTTCTTTTATGTTAATTGGTCCCATTATTGCTAGTAAGCTGTTTTCTTTTTTAAGGTATTTTTTACCTGTAGCTGTTATTTTTTCAAAGGTGGTTTCTTTAATCAATTTTTTATAATCTTCTGGTTCAAATAATTTACTAAATAAAATAAATCCTTCTCCTAAAAATCCCAGTTCATTTTTTGGATCTGCATAAAAACGTTCAGAAATATTATATATTTTTTCTTTAGTTTCTTCTATTTCTTGTGGAGATATATTTTGTAAAAAATTGTTAATTAAATCAAATATTATCTTAACTGTTTTTATTGGATCAGAAGAAGCTGTTTGTATTTGAAAAATTCCAGCGTCCGTATATCTGACATTGAAAGTGTTTACTGTATAAACTAATCCTGTTGCATGTCTTAATTTTTCAGATAAAAAGCTTTTTACTCCAAAACCTAGATAATTACCTATAACTACAAGGGAGGCTTCTTCTTGTGGGCTTAGTCCTCCCGGAGAGTGAAAATTTAATATTATTCTTGTTTGTTCTGTCTGGGTCGGTACATATAAATAATTTTCGTTGCTATCGTGAACTGGTACAAGTACCTCTTTTTCTCTTGTTTGAATGTTGGCCCATAATTTGAAGTATTTTTCTACTTCTTTTAGTATTTGTTCATGTTGTAAATTACTTATGATTATAACAGCACTGTTTTCCGGAACAAAGTAATTGTGCTGATATTCTCTTAATTGCTCTACTGTTGAGCTTTTAATTATGTCTATAGATCCGATTGGATCTTGAGAAAGTGGATGTTCGCCAAAAAATTTCTTTAATGTTAAATGATTAAACTTTCTAATTGGTTTATTTTCGTCCCCCAGTGTTTCTTCTATAATAATCTTTTTATTTATTTCAAAATTTTCAGTATTTATTTCAAAATCACTTATTACTGAGCTTAAAACTTTTATAGAGTCATTTACATACTTTATTGGCACTTCTATTACAAAACGAGTGTTTTCTCTGCTTGTAAAGGCGTTTGTATAAGCACCAATTTGTTTTCTACTATCTCCACCATAGAGATTACTTATTTTTTTACAAAGAAGATGTTCTAAAAAATGAGTATAACCCGATTGACCTTTTTTTTCGTGTCGCGAACCGACTTTTACCCATAACGAAACTATAGCGACAGAAGCGCTTTCATTCGTTGATGTGATTATTTTTAAACCATTTTTTAATATACTTTCTCGGTATTTAGACATATTTCCGTATAGATTATTATACTAAATATTATATTATTTGGCAAATATGCTTAATTCCTATAAACCCAAAATATCCCCTCTTGTTTAACAAGGTCAAAACCAAACATTGGGAAGCCGGCACTAGCAATAATAGCGCCGGTTTTTAATTCCTTTTTAAATTTATCAGTTAATAATGCGTTTACGTAATTAAGTTGAAATAAATAAACCAAATCAAACTCGCTTAAATTTATTTTCCAAAAATTCCCTTTTATAATATGCGCATTTTTTAAACCTGATCGTTTAATTTTATAACGGCTATACCAAACAAGTAGCGGGTTAAATTCTATGCCGTAGCTTTCAAAACCTTGGCGGGCAAATTCTATAACCACACGAGCGTCGCCCGAACCTACATCTACAATTTTTTTAACATTTTCTTTTTTAGCGATTTCAAACAAACCTTCTAGAACATCTTTTTTATTTCTTTTATACGAAGGCATAAAAGGTGCGCCGGTAAAAAGAAGTGGTAAGCCTAAAAATAAAAAAGCTAGGCCTAACCCTGTTAAGATTATTATTTCGGTTATTATTAATATAGTCATCATATTTTATCTATACTGAGCCAGCGATCGCTGGCTCAGTATATTTATACATCAAGCTCATATATTTTTTCGGCTAAAAGTTGAGAAACTGTTTCAATATCTTGGCTGTTTGTAATGCCACTTAACTTAAATGATTTTCCTATGTTAAGAGTTGTTTTCTTTTTATTTGTGCTTATATATATTGGAACAATATTAATATCTGGCATTTCTATGGCTAAAACCGCAGCGCCTCTTTTAGGCCGAGGGCGTGGGCCATATGTGTGCCTTTCACCTGTAGGGAAAATTAAAAATACCCCGCCGTTTCGTAAAATTTTTCTGGGTTCGCGTAGAGAAACATCTAAGCCTTGGCCATAATAAGAAGGAAAGGTTTGGGTTAAAAGAAAAAAAGGTTTTAAAAATATATTTTTATAATATTTGTCATCTACCATAAAGGTTATCGGTAGATAGTTAGAGAAGAAAGGAAAAACTGTACCAATTATAAGCGGGTCAAAAAAACCTTGGTGGTTAGAAATAATCATTACAGGTTTTTTTAAATATTTTAAATTTTCGTGGCCAATAATTTTAAACGAACCAAAAAACCGGCTACAAATAAAAGTAACCAGCCAAACTATTCTTTGAAAAATAGCATAAATAATTATCAAGTTTATTTACTTTTTAAATGATCTATAAATAAAGTGCCATTCAAATGATCTACTTCGTGAAGCATTAAGCGGGCCAATATTCCCTTTACTCTAATTTTAAATTTCTCACCTTTTTCATTCATAGCTTTTATGGTTACTTTATCGGCTCGAGGTAATTCGTGCCATTCTCCAGGCAAACTTAAACAACCCTCCTCTTCTCCTATAAGTTTTTTAGAAACCTGAGTAATTTCTGGGTTAATAAAAACAATGCGCCCTTCCTTGGCTACTTCTTCGGCAGCCACAAACAAACGTATATTTTTACCAACTTGAGGTGCGGCTAAACCAACACCATTTTCGGCTTTAGCCAAAGTTTCTTTCATTTCTTTAACCAAGCTTAAAATTTCTGGCGTGATTTCTTTTACCAGTTCAGATTTCGCTCGCAATATTTTATTTTTTGGTCCTGTAATTATTTCCATGCTATTTAGGAAAATCCTTAACTATTTTTCCTGTAGGTTTTTTAACTAGTCCTTTTAAAGCTCCAAAAAAATATTTACCCCTAGCTTCTAAAGGTAGATTATTTTTTTCTATAACTCTTTTAGCTAATCCTCGTAAATCGCTTTCGTGGTAAAGATTAGCGATTCCTAAATATGCCGCAAATTTTTTAGGTTCGTGCATTAAACGAGAAATGTCCTCGGCTAATAAATGTTCTTTGGAATGAAGTCTTTTATTAACTTTGTTAGCCCTTATTATATCGCCAATATGCATAATTTGCTTGCTTTTATAGTAGCAATTTACTAGCTATTTGCAAAACAATTAAGTATAATTTGAGCGATGAAGATAATATTTGCTGGTACCAGCGAATTTGCGGTTCCTATATTAAAAGCTATAACATCTCAAACGGACTGGGATATTTCTTTGGTTATTTCGGAACCTGCTAAACCTGCTGGTCGCAAAAATCAATTAATAGATTCCCCTGTTTCTAAATTAGCTAAAGAATTAAATTTAAATTTGACTACACCAATCTCTATTGAAGATATTAGCAGTGAAATCAAAAATATAAATCCCGACGTTATGATAGTGATTTCTTATGGCCAGTTACTTCCCCTAGAAGTACTTGAGATTCCAAAGTTTAAAACTATAAATATTCATCCTTCGCTTTTACCGCGCTTACGTGGCCCATCGCCTATTCAAAATGCTTTAGCACAGGGTTTAACCGAAACAGGTGTATCGCTTATGGTAATAGACGAAAAGATGGATCATGGTCCTGTAATTTCACAAGAGGTTTTTTTAATTGATCAAAGCGAGAACTATTTAACTTTAGAATTTCAATTAGCTCAAATAGGGGCTTCTATGCTAATTCGTGATTTGCCCAAATATGTTTCGGGCGAAATTAAACCACAAGAACAAAACCACACTGAAGCTACTTTTACCAAGTTAATAAAAAAAGAAGATGGCTTGGTTGATTACCAAAAAATGTCGGCTGAAGAAGTTTATAATTTATGGCGAGCTTACATAAATTGGCCAAGTGTATATACTTTTTTCAAAAACAAGTCGGGCCAAAACATCCGCCTCAAATTAATTGAATTGGAGAAGTGTCAAACCTCCGAGGTTGGACAAAAGTTGTCAGGCGAAGTTTTTACAGACGAATCTAAAAATCTCTATATCGCCTGTAACGATGGCGCAATAAAATTAATTAGAGTTCAACCCGAAGGTTCAAAAATACTAAATGCCCAAGATTTTTTAAATGGTCACAAAGAAATTGTGGGACAAAAACTAGGATAGTTTTTCACTCTTTTGATATTCTAGTAATTTTTCGGCTGGGGAAAGACCGTTTATGATTTTATGGGGAAAGTAATTCCAGGCATCGTTTACTAATTCAAGGATATTGTTCAGTTCATCAGTATCTTGTCCCTGGTCAAAAACAGCAAGAACTTTCATTAAATCATCACCATCATCTTCGTTATAAATGATATCCTTGATATATTCTAAATTAAAATCATTCTTAGTTTCTTTAAGCATATTCACGAGTTCCTGTTCGATTTCTTTCCGTCGTTCAAAAATTTGTTGTTTTGATTCTATTTCCATAAATTTTTTCTTAAATAAAGATATTAACTGGACATTCTATTTTGCGCCACTTCTTGAATTTTATTTTTTATTTTTTCTTTGAATTTTTTACCAATATTATCAAAAAGTGATAGCAATTCTTCAAAAGTATTCTCGCCACCAAGAAAATCCCAGTATTCTTTGCCGATTAAAAATTCTTTTCCCCTATCCAAAACACCTTGTTCTGTAAATCGCTCGTATGGTTGTGGATGGTATGGATTATATGGAAAAGCGAGGAAAACTTTGATTGGACTTCGGCGGCGCGCTACCCATTCCAAAAGTTTTGTTTTTGATTTTGTAAAAACATCTATATTGGGTTTTACTGTCTTAATCTCAAAGTAGTATTCTCTTCCGTCTCGCTTCATATAAAAATCAGCGATTTTACCTTCTTTTTGTGCCTTTCCATCTTTAGCAGAAGCATTAAGTACTAATTTTATTTCTTGTGTGTTATTAACTTCTCTTTCACCATTGCGAAGTTTTCTGACTATATCATCGATAACTGATTTTTGCTCACGCGAAATAACACCGCCAACATCATAATTTCTAAAACATTCTGTTGCTGTTTCTTCAGCGAGAATAACCGAGATATGTTCGTAGATTGACATACCGAGTGTGGTTGCCACTGAATGTATGAAAGAATATGCTGCAACTTTCTCGCTATCTTGAATAAGACGAGCTAAAAATGGCATTGAAGAAGTTTCGCGGGTATAACGACGAAGTTTATCTTCAATTTTTCTTTCTAATAATGCCGAAATTTTGCTTTTTTGTGTGTTTGATAAAGCCATATTATATATTTTTTAAGTGAAATATGATTTCTGAATAAGGTGATTTATCTCGCTCGGTTCTATTTAGCACAGGTCGCTTGTATTGGTTTACAATCTTCATTCCCGCTCTTTCGGCAATTGTAGGATACAGGTTATATTTATCATTTGCAACTAAAAAAATATTAAAACCATCAGCTAAAAACCTCTTAGAGTTTAGCAAGACTTTTGAAATTCCGTCTATATAAGATTCTTTAGCCTCTTTACCTTGCCCTTTATAAAGAGGTCCTATTTCCATATCATCATTTCTTTTAAATCCAAATAAATCGTAGGCGTAAGCATGTTGTTCGTGGTAATCAATTTGTCCAACATATGGCGGAGAAGTAAAAATGCCACTTATTTTCTGTTTTTTTAGAATTTTGTAAAATTCCTTATTCCTTTTTTCTATTTCTTTAAAAATATCAACTGTACGAGAGTCTGCGGGTATGACTGTAAAATGGGAGTTAGTTTTTAGTTTTGTAAATATTTTAAGCCTATAAACTGTATCGGTGGCGTAACGGTCAAACCAATCTTTTATTGAGAAAAGCGGTTTGCAAATTTTCTTATGTTTCCAGCAATAGTATGTTGTTATCTGCGGCTCTTTTAGAGTGGCTAAATCTGAATGTGTTGTGGCGCGGCACGATCTAATAGTACGGCTTAAAACTATTGCAATTATTTTTTTATTTTTTCTATCTTTTATTTTTTTGATTTGCTCAAAAGCAAACCTGATTTCTTTTCTGATATTTCCTATATACCATTTATCTAAAAAGCTTTTGGCAGAAAAATTGTTTAATTCAATATTGTATTTCTTAATTAAACCATTATAAATCTTTAGAAATTCACTTTCTTTTTCTATTGCATATTTATTCTCATTAATATGTTTTTGCTGAAGATCGTATTTAAATTGGGGACTTGGAAAATATTTAGTATTAAAGCTAGTTATTTTGGCTGATAACTCATTTTCAAAAATCATAATTTTGTTATCTACTTCGTAATTTTGTATTGTCTGTTTTATTTTTTTTATTTCTTCTTCTAGTTTTATTAGATCGTAATTAAGAAGCTTTACTTCTGCCATTATACAATTAAAATTTGATACATCAATTCCTATAGAGTGTATACCCATTTCTTGTGCTTGGACTAAAGTTGTACCTGAACCAGAAAATGGATCTAAAATAACATTACCAGTCTTAAAATAAACTTCTTTTTTAAAATTATCAGTATGATCATCAACAAAATATTGAACTAGTTGAGGAATAAATTTTCCTTTATAAGGGTGTAGGCGGTGGACATGTTTTGTTGTGTCTATTTCCCGAAGATTATCAAAGGATAATGCCCAATTTAAATCATTACCCAGTTTTATTTTCCAGTCTGTTTCTCTTTTACCTTGGTATGAATCATAATATTTTTTTAAATCATCTATATCAATAAAAACAGAACTACCACCGTTATGTTTTTTAACCTTCCCATACTGCACTAAATACGAGATATTAGATTCACTAACATCCCGTTTTAAAAGATTAGTTGCCCACTGGCTCGCTTCTTTAATCGTTAGTAGTTTTTCTTGTTGCATCCCAGCTATTTTATTGTTTTTTAATAATCGAAACAACTTTTCCCTTCATTCTTATACTATCAGTAAATAAAATATTTGAATAATTTGAATTTTCTGGTTTTAAATATACATAAGGCGGTTCATCTGTAGACATAAATTTTCCAATAACGGGATTTTTGCCGTTATAAGCCAGCACTATATCACCAGAAATAAACTCTTTTAATTCTTCAACAAGTACGGTATCTCCATTGTTTATATTGGCATCAATCATAGAATCTCCGCAAATTTTAACCAAAAACCTACCGTCTTTTGATGGGATAATCTCTTTTACATTCTTGTGAAATTCGTTAGATAATTTCACTGCCTTTTAAGATAAATCAATTACGCTTTCTAAATATAGAATGCATTACAAAAGTTAAAAAGAAGATACTGGCACTTATCAAAATTATGGTTGGCCCCGGAGGAGAATTTAAGGTTGTGGTAGTGCCTAGTCCCACTAAAACAGAAAGTAAACCAAAGATCATACTCCAGCCCGTCATAGGGCGAATTTGAAAACTAAATATTTTGGCGGTAGCGGCGGGAACAATTATTAAAGCACTAACCAAAAGTGTACCCATTAGTTTAATGCCAATAGCCACGCCCAGCGAAAGAAGTAATACGAAAAATATTTCGTATTTTTTTACATTTATTTTATCTACTTTGGCTAAGTCTGGCGCAAAAGAAACAAAAGCAAAGTCTCTAAATTTAACTAACAAACTAATAATTATTATTAGGGCAAGTACAGTGGATAATAAAACATCTCCTCTTGTTAGTTTTTCTATATTGCCTAAAAATGTTTCTAAAAGTTCTTCGGAAGGTATTAAAAGCGAACCTAAGGCTAAAGATGTTGTAAAAAAAACTCCTACTATAGCATCTAAGGCTAAATTGGCTTTATTTTTTAGCAAGGAAATAGCTAAACCAGCTAATACAGCAAAAGCTAATATGCCGACCAAAGGGTTTATTTTGAAAGTAATAGAAAGCGCTATGCCTAAAAGTATGATATGAGAAATTGCGTCGGGTAATAAAGCTTCACGGCGTAAAATAACAAAAACACCTATCAAAGGCAACGAAAGCCCAAGTGATAAGCTTATTAGTATAGGGTAAATGTTATTTAATATTTCAAGCCAATCCATTGTTTAGGAATTAGATATTAGTAATTAGAAATTAGGAAGAATGATCATGTTCTAAATTATGTGCATGTTTATAAACTGAAGCATGATGGCCAAAAACTTCCTGTAAAGCTTCGGGGGTTAATACTTCTTGGGGTGTGCCTTGGCAAACCAAATCTTTGTTTAAACAAATAACTTTGGTGGCAAACCTATAAACAACCGAAAGTTCGTGTGAAACCATAACCATTGTTAAATTTAGCTTCTTGTATAAATCGTAAAGTAAATTATAAACAGTTTCTTCGGTGCTAATATCTATGCCAGCAGCGGGTTCATCAAAGAAAATAAGTTTTGGGTTTTCTAGCAGGCTTCTGGCAATTAACATTCTTTGCATTTCGCCTTGGGAAAGATCGCCCAGTCTTTCATTTATTAAATGGCCAATTTTTACGTCGTCTAATCTTTGTTTAATTTCTTCTTCTTTCTTTTTATTAGGCCACCAAAAGTTTAAATTACTCCCTGTTTCAAACAAAAAAAATTCTTTAACTGTTAGAGGAAAACCTTTTTCAAAAGATATTTTTTGTGGCACATAACCTGTTTCTGGTTTTTTATGCCAAACAATATCGCCGGTGTAGTTATCATTTAAACCTAAAATACTTCGCACTAACATTGTTTTACCGGCGCCATTCGGGCCAATAATAGCCAAAATATCACCCTCGGTAATATCAAAGGTGACATTTTTTAGAATTTGTCTTTTACCAAAACCAAAACCTAAGTTTTTTACACTTATTATTTTTTCGGACATTGAAACTAAATATTACGGGGTGAATTTAAGCGTATCGGCTACTAAGCTATAAAAGGATATTTGTTCAGCATTTATGTTCTCGGATCCTATAAAATCTACTTGTAATTGTACTATAGATTTATCTTTTAATACATAAGTAATTATAGAAGTTGTTTTTTCGCCAGCTAAATATTCTTCGCGTCTAATAGCAGTGTTTCCATCTACTACAGCATCTTCTTGTTTGATCAAATAAAAGCTATTATTTTTGGCGTTGATTGTATCTATATCTTTTAAAAGTGATTCAATATTTGTATATTTTTCGGTGGTTCTAGCCATTATTTTTATTACGGTTTTTTTATCTGGGCTTTCTACATATAAATTTTCTTCACCTATAAAACCACCGCTATAAGTAGCATGCCAGCCATAAGGATACTTAACTTGAAAAAGATTATTGGTTTTTGTTTGATGTAAATACCAGCCGAAAGTTGGGTCTTGAACCACAGGTGCGGCTTCGGTTTCTTTTGGTTTTGGATTTTCCTTATAAAAAAAGAAAAACGAAACAGTAAAAATAATAGCTATTAAAATAGCCACTGGAGATATGGAATTATCATTTTTTATAGCTTTTATTTTCTTTTTCATATAATCCATTCGCCCGGCCCATATAAAGCAATTATTAAAGCCAGAGCCAGTAAAGATAAATCTAGTTCGTATCCTCCAACCCATTTGTCTTTGTTAGCGATTTTTCTAACGCCTGTTGCCACTAGCATATTAAAAGCAATAAGTATGGCCGGAAGTTGTGTGTATACACCAAACAGAATGGCTAATCCACCAAAAAACTCTACTATGGCTACTATTATAGACATCAGCCTTGTGGCCGGAAAACGCATGCTTTTAAGCCAATCGGCCATGCCGGTAGGGTTTTTTATTTTAGGCCAGCCGTGAGCAATAAAAGTAACACCCAGAACAATTCTGGCAAAAAGGAGTATTAAGTTTTGGTAATCAAATAGGTCCATATAATTCTCAGATTGTATAGTTTTTAAGCTATTCTGGCAACAGAGCATCTTTAGTATAGCGGTTAGACGAATTCCATAACAGCCAGCTGTCTACGCTAGAATCATAAGTAGCTTGTATTTGCGCCCGCACTTTTGCGGCATCGTATTTTATTCCACCAAGGTCAAAATCTTGCAACCACGGCCGTAAGATAGCTTTATAAGAAGTTGTAGCTTTTAAATCTTGCCAAGCAGTTAGCGAACCTTTAATTATCTCGTATGGTTTTGTAGCAGGTTTTTTAATGCCGTCAAAATTATCTGGATAGTGCGATGGATAAATCATGGGCGAAACATAATCAAAATATGGCAAAGCATCTATTAAACGTTGGCCTATATTTAAATCAAAATTAAAATCCATAGCTCGCCATGCGGCAAGTCCAAAAATATCGGCGGAAATTGGCACATTGGAACTTTTTAATTCTTGGTTTAAGTATGCAAAAAAACTGCCAATGAGTTCGTATTTAGGTTGAACTGCATTCCAGAATGGGTAATCCATTTTATTGGTTTCACCGTCGGATGGAAAACGGACATAATCAAAGTTAATTTCATCAAAACCATGGCCCGCCATATCTTTGCCAATATCTATGTTGTATTGCCAGGCAATTCGGCTGGAGGGATCTATCCAAGCAAGGCCTTTGTTATCTTTCCAAACTTTACCGGTTTTTGTTTCTTTAATGGCAATATCTGGGCGTCCAGTAGCCAAGACTGGGTCTTGAAAAACCTGAACTCTGCCAATTACATAAATATTTTCTTTATGAAACTTATTTATTAGATCGTCTATATTACGAACTTTAATTTGGTTGTTAGCTCCAATTTGTTCGGCCAGTGGCACATTTACTGTGTAAGTTAAATAGCCAGTAGCATCTTTTACATCTAGTACCACACCATTAAGCTCAGTGTTTTTAATTAATTGAATAAGTGTGTCTATTTTTTGAGTATTGGTAGTTGACCACGCCGAAATATATATACCTTTTATGGGGTGGGGTGGATTTTCTAGTTTCTTAGCCGAAGTTGGATTTGTAGCATTAGATACAATGTTGTAGGCTGTTGATGATACTAGGTTGAATGTATTTTTTTGTGAAACAAATAAAAAAGAGGCAATTATTATTAAAAAACCTAAACCGGAAAATATAGCAGTTTTCTTTTCCACGATTATTATTATAGCATTACTCTATGGAAAATTTAGTCTTATATAGAAAATATCACCCCGTCGCACCAGCGACGCTGACGCTCCCTAGAAACCCACGGTTTCTAGCACTCGCTTTGCTCGCTATTTTCCTCCACGGGGAAACTACAGTTTCCCCGTCCCCCTTCGGCGAGGCCGATATTTTCTTTTTTAAATTATGGAAAATTTAGTCTTATATAGAAAATATCGGCCTCAAACTTTTGCCGAAATAGCTGGGCAAGAACATGTGGTTAAAACATTACAAAATTCTTTGGCGCAAAACAAAATTGCTCACGCCTATCTTTTTGCTGGCCCGCGGGGCAGTGGTAAAACAACTATTGCGCGCTTAATGGCCAAGGCACTTAACTGTAACGAAGCCGATGGTTTAAAAAAACCGTGTAACAAATGTGAAAACTGTTTAAGTTTTAACGATGGCAAATTTTTAGATCTTATAGAAATAGATGCGGCTTCTAACCGCGGTATAGACGAAATTCGTAGTTTGCGCGAAAACGTGCGCTTTGGGCCAAGTGTGGGTAAATATAAAGTTTATTTAATAGACGAGGCTCACATGATAACCAAAGATGCTTTTAATGCTTTTTTAAAAACACTAGAAGAACCGCCAGCCTATGCAGTTTTTATTTTAGCTACCACCGAAGCTCATCGTTTGTTACCTACAATAGTTTCTCGCACACAAAGGTTTGATTTTAAACGTTTAACAGTTAGCGAAATATCAAATAGGCTCGCGGATATTGCTAAAAAAGAAAAAGTAGAAATAGATGCCGAAGTTTTAAAACTTATTGCCCACGAAGCCGATGGCGCGGCGCGTGATGCCGAAGGTTTATTAGGGCAAATTATTGCCACCGGCGAGAAAAAAATAACTTTAGAAAATGCCGAAGAACTTTTGGGTTTATTTTCGCACCGAAAAATTAAAGATTTAGTTTCATTCGCTTTGGCTCACGATCAAGCTGGCGCTTTAAATTGGTTACATAATATTGTTAATGCCGGTTACGATGTTAACCAACTTTTAAAATCTTTAAACCATTATATTAGAAAACTCATAATGATTTCTGTTTCGCCGGAACTGGCTCAAATTGCTAAAAACGATTTAGCCGAAGAAGATTTTAAAAATATGGCAGAACAAGCCAAAAAAGTGCCGACCGCCGAACTGGCTAATTGGTTACAGGTTTTTTCGCAGGCTAAAAATAATTTTAATAATTATCCCCTGCCGCAGATGGCACTTGAGGTCGCATTTATAAATCTACTTAGTGACAAGAAACAAGTGACAAGCGACATGGTAGAACTAACTATAGAAATTCCAAATCACAAACCACAAATTACAAACAAATCCGAAACACTAAATCCTAAACAAATCCCCACGTCAAACGTGGCGCAGCAAATTTTAAAAACAGAAATACAAGAACTAAAAAAAGAAACTATAAACGAGAAAACTCAAATAAGAGAACCAAGAGAAAGTATTCCTGATGCGGACATGTTGGAATTAATAAAATCTAAATGGCAAGAAATAATTACCGAAGTAAAACCTCATAACCATTCTCTTTCTGGTTTTTTAATTGGGATGAGACCAAAAGAAGCATCAAGCGCTTCGTTAACACTAAGTACTAAATATTCTTTTCATAAAGATCGTTTAAGCGAACATAAAAATAAAAAAATAATAGAAGACGCGGTAGAAAAAGTTTGTGGCTATAAACTTTTGTTAAGTTGTGTTTTGGAAAAATAATTTATATAGTTTTAAATTGTACAGAAAATATAGTTCCTTTTTTGGGTGAACTTTCAACATTTATTTTTGCTCCATGTATTTTTGCTATCTCATAAACGATAGCTAGTCCAAGACCTGCTCCTATTTTTTTAGTATTTGTAGCATTTTCACCTCTGTAAAATGGCTCAAAGATATGAGGTAAATCATCATCCGAAATTATTGTTCCTGAATTTTGAATAGATAACAAAACATGATGTCCGTTTTCTGGTAATAGCTTTATTTTTATTTGACCATTTTTAGGTGTATAAGAAACTGCATTCTTAACAAGATTGTATATTAGTTCTTCAATAGCCGCTGAATTGCCATTAGTTATTATTTTAGAAGTTTCATTATATTCTAAATTTATATTTTTTTGTTCTGCTTGACGTCTAGCTAACTGAATAACTCTACTAATTATTTTAGTTAAGTCTATTTTTGAAAATATAAGTTTATTTACTCTGTTTTCGTATCCGGAAAAACTTAATAACACTTGAAGTGTTGTTGTCATTCTATCCATCTCTTCTGTGTTTTCTTTTAATGTTGTTATAAGTTCTTCTTTTGTTGGGTTTGGATTAGATAAAATAACATCTGAATTTGTTTTCATTATGGCTAAAGGGGTTCTTAATTCATGCGAGGCGTTTGCCACAAATCTACTTTGAGATTCTAAGGCTTTTTGAATAGGTTTTAAAGTTATGCCAGCTAAAAAATAAGCAACAGGCGCCATTATAACTATTCTAATAATACGCGTTGTCCAAATTTCTGGTTTCATATTTTCTAAAATCCTTGCGGTCGTGGCATCTATTGCTGGCTCACTGCCAAAAAGCGAAAAAAGTTCTTTAAAAATAAATTTACCTATATAGAGGTCGACTACAAAACTAGCGATAATTAAAATTACAGCATTAGCTAAAAAATATAGTAAAGCAATTTTAAATTTTGCCGAGGCAAAAATATTGGGAATACTAGTTCCGAATTCTGTACCCCACACCGCGAACCGTTTCCAAAAGTTTTTTAGGATAACCATCGTCTATTTTTTTTCTTAAATTTTTTATATGAACATCTATAACATTGCTTAAAGAACTATCGGCAAAATCCCACAAATGAGCAAAAATATCTTCTCTTCCAAAAACTCTGCCTGGATCACGCATTAAATAGTGCAATAATTCATATTCTTTTAAAGTTAGATTTATTATTTTATCTTGACGTGTAACTTCTCTAGAATTTGGGTTTAAAACTAAATCGTCAATTTCTAGAATAGGTACTTTTTTTTCTGAAGGTCTTCTTAATAAGGCTCTTATTCTTGCAAGTAATTCGTCGAAAGAAAAGGGTTTTACTAAATAATCATCGGCGCCATTATCTAGCGCAAGGACTTTATCATCTATAGCATCTCTTGCGGTCAAAATTAATATTGGAATAGTTACGCTATTTGTCCTGGCTGTTTTGCAAATTTCAAAACCATTCTTTTTTGGAAGCATTAAATCGAGTATAACTAAGTCATAATCTTTTCTGTGTAAAGATAATCTTTTTTCTGCTAATTCGCCATCTAAAACATAATCCGAAGTATAACCATTTTGTTTTAGTCCCTTTTGTATAGATATAGCTAGTTTTTCTTCGTCTTCTATTATTAAAATTTTCATTCTTTTTTTCTCTAAACCGTTCCCAAAACGGGAACGGTTTAGAATAAATAAGCTTAACAATACTCTAATTTTTCTATCCCTGTGGTTGTTGTGGTTTTTGAGGTTCGTTGTTCATAGGTTTAATATAACTTAGTGTAATAATCTAGCAAAGAACAATAGCGACCTTTTATGAGGTTAATTAAATCATTATCTATATGAAGTTTTTATGAAGAAATAAAAACCCGCTCGTGAGAGCGGGGGGGTGCTTGTTACTTGTATTGTACCAGTCCGGCTATTTTTGTGGCGGCGGCTTGAATGTTGTCACAATGTTCGTCAAGAAAACCTTCTAGACGTTTCAAAGCCAGACGCGCCGGTTCTCTAGTGGTACCATTATTGCCGTGGGCGTCTTTTTGTAGCCCTTCTTGTATTCGACCAAAATGTTCGTATAAAAATATCGGTATACTTGTAATAATATCTGCTTCTTTTTTAGATCTTGATATTACTACAACAATCAGTTCTTCTTCTGGCATCCACAGTTCACCGTAAGGCCTATCTTCCTTATTTCTAAGCCATAGATCTATAACCTGTTGAACCTCATTTTTATAAAAAACTCCGCATCGATTTTCCGATGTTTTGGTATATCCTAAATTACTAACATATACAGCATGGTAGTTGTGCTGAATTATCCTGTCTTCGTATCCTGTAAACACGATAATATCTGTAATGTGTCTCTCAACTAGACATCTGATCAATAATCGATCAGCGGTTATTCTTAAGAAACTTTCTACGCCCAACAACTTAACTGCTGTTTTCATGGTTTTATCCTCCAATCGCCTAGGTCTAATACCCCATCGGCTATGGTTAGGGTTTTAAAAAGAACAAACGCTAACTTTTAGCGTTTAAGAGATACTAAAATATTTATTTAGTTTCGTCAATTTTCTTTTGAGCAGCTTCTTTGGCTTTTCTTTCCTTTTCTTCCCTAGCCAATAAAAATAATTTTTCGTCTTGAATTTTGTTTAGAATCTTTTTTACTTCTTCCATGCTATCCCAGTTGTGTATAGAAATAGCCACAACGTTTTTATTTATTTTCTTTATAATCGCAAGTTTCTTCTTTAATTCGGTAGGAGTAATTAAATCTGTTTTAGTTAAAAATAAATATTCTTGTTTTTCGGCCAAAGCTTTGGCGTAGGTTTTAAGTTCGTTTCTAATAACCTTATAGTCGCGGGCAATATTTTCGGATTCAGCCGAGATTAAATGAAACAAAATTTTTGTGCGTTCAACGTGGCGCAAAAATTTTATGCCCAACCCCCTACCTAAAGATGCACCTTCAATAATACCTGGAATGTCGGCTAAAATAAGTTCATAATAAGCGCCTAAGCTTGGCTCTAAGGTTGTAAATGGGTAATTAGCCACTTTGCTATTGGCACGGGTTAATTCGTTTATTAAGCTAGATTTTCCGGCGTTAGGTAAACCTAGCAAACCAACATCGGCAATGAGTTTAAGTTCTAGCCTTAATCTAAAAGATTCACCCGGCAAACCTTTTTGAAACTGCATCGGCGTTGTGTTTATAGAAGATCTAAATTGAAAATTACCTTTGCCACCTTTACCACCTTTAGCCCCTAAAATTCTTTCGCCGACTTTTGTAATTTCGGCAACTTCGCCGGTGTCTAAATTTGTTATAACAGTGCCAATTGGAATCTGTAAAACTATTTCTTCTATATTAGCGCCATCGTTATTTTGGCCTTTGCCGTTTTCACCATTTTTGGTTTTTATTTCTTTTTTATATCTAAATTGAGCTAAAGCATTTAAGTTAGAAATACCTTCAAAAAAAATACTGCCACCGTTGCCACCATCGCCACCTACGGGGCCATAACTTTTCATGTTTTTATTAAAAGCCACAGCACCTCGGCCGCCGTTGCCAGCTTTTATTATAATTTTTACATCGTCTATTAACATTATTTTAATATCGCTTATCACAGCGACACGGAGTCCTCTTAATTGTATATTTGGTCATCTCCGTGAATGCTGTGATAAGCGATATTTTTGGAAGTTAGAAAACATCATTCCGAACAGCATCCCGCCAGAGGCGGGCAGGCGTGGAGTTTACCTGCCGTAGGCAGGAAGACTATTTATATAAATAAAGAGGCTCTGCGTCGCCTGTGAGGAATGATGTTTAAGAACCTTGCGAAAAGCGATATTAAATAATAAATTAATCTATAAAAGTTAAAGCTTTACCCATTTTGTCGCCACGTCCTGTTCGGCCAATTCTGTGTACATAGTCTTCGTATGTATTAGGTAAATCAAAATTAATAACGTGCGAAACATCTGGAATGTCTAAACCTCTGGCCGCTACATCTGTAGCCACTAACACTTGGACGCGATTATTTTTAAAAGCGGTAAGTGCGCGTTGTCTGCCTGAATGGTTTTTATCTCCATGAATAGAATCGGCTTTAAAGCCTCGGTCGGCTAAAGCTTTAGAAAGTTTTTCTACACCGTGTTTGGTGCGTCCAAAAACTAAAACTTTGTTAAATTCTTTTTGAATAAGCAATTCGTGTAAAACCTCTATTTTATTTTTACCTCCGCCAACTTTTACAACATCTTGGTCAACATTTGTGGCGGTGTCTCTGGTTTTTACAGATATACGTACGGGGGATTTTAAGAATTCAGAAATAAGGCGTTCAATTTCTGTTGAGATTGTAGCTGAAAAGAAAAGTGTGTGCCTTTCGCGTGGCATACCAGCCATAACAAAACGCATATCGTGAATAAAACCCATATCTAACATTCTATCGGCTTCGTCTAAAACGATTGTTTTAAATTCGTTTAAGCGAATCATTTTGCGTTCAATCAAATCTTTCAATCTACCAGGCGTGCCAATAATAAAATGATTACGGAGCCTAAGTTCCGAAATTTGTCGGCTTATGCTCATACCGCCAACTGTGCAAACGGAAAACATTTGTAAACCTTTAACTAAAGATCTAAATTCTGAATCTATTTGAATAGCAAGTTCGCGGGTCGGCACAACAATTAAAACTTTGTCGTTATTGTTGGCTAAATAAACTTTATTTATTAAAGGAATTAAAAACGCGGCGGTTTTACCGGTTCCGGTATTGGCTACACCAACAACATCCTTACCTTCCAAAATAAGTGGAATGGTTTGATCTTGTATGGGTGTTGGTAATTTATAGCCTTTGTTTAGAACATTGCTTTTTAACTTGTGATCAATATCAAAATTCTGAAACTTATGTTCAGGTATATACTCTATGCTATCTACGGCGCTTACTGCTTTGCTAATAAACTTAGCTGGGTTTATATATTGTCCAATTTGCCCATTACCCCTTCTATTTGGAGGACGGCTAGTATCATTAAACCTTCTAACAGGAAAAGGCCTTCTAGGGCCTCTATTATTGAAGCTTCTCATATATGCTTAAGGGGGTTGCCCCGCTCACGAGTTCCAGACAAAAGCCCTTAAAGCTTATATTTTTAGGTATTATTCTGCATATTTGCAGTAACGCCTCTAAACGTCAAAAACCGATGAGATATTAAATTATCTGTCTATTATATACCAAAGATATTTTCGTGTCAATCCCGTTAGAAACAGCCCGCCCCTAGTCCCTTTGGGCGCACAGAGCGCGGGTGTGGTTTCTAACGGGATCAAATATGGCTAAATACAGAGCTAAAGCTTGCTTATTTCGTTTAAATCTTTGTCTGGAGCATAAAGCACAATAAGACCCAAAATAATGCCTCCGATAGCGCTTATAGCATGGTTACCATCGGCAAACATTATATCTATTTCATCTAACACATACCAAACCCCTCGCCAGATAAGAACCAATCCAATAACAATAGATAGATTTCTGGCAAAATAAGAAATGATGTTTCTATTTTTCTTCATTGTTTGATTTTAACATATCAAACTGAATAATTTGAAAACCATATTTATTTATCTCTTCTTGTGGCCAGAATGTTAATCCTTTAGTCTTTAAAATATAAGTTGCAGTAACTTCTACTTTTCGGCCAGTGTATTCTTTTGTGTTGTTATCCCATTCTTCTAAAACCAAAGTATCGCCCTCGTTTACTTCAAAATCGGCTAGACGCAGTTCCATCTTTTTCTTGCCTGAAATTATTTTTTCAAAATATTCCTTCCAAACTTTTTTATGAATTATTGCCATATTTATAATTATTTTTATAAAACCAATATTAACCTAGGTTCGCCATCGCCAAAATAATTTTCTTGGCGCGATTCTATAACAAAACCAAGCGATTGATACAGTTTTAAAGCAGGACTGTTATCTGGGTGTGTTACTAAATCAATTCGTTTAATATCTTTAAGTTCTTTTAATATTACATTCATTACTTGTCGAGCAATGCCTTGATTTTGGAAAGAAGGATTAATAACTAACCCACTAATATAAACATGGTCATCACTTTTTCTTTCGTATGAGATACTGCCAACCATTTTGCCTTCGTTTTCAATAATATAAACAGTATTATTTTGAATCTCATTTCGCCATTCATTCTCATCCAACATGGCTGAGTAAGTTTTTATTCCAGCCGCACTTCTTTCAATTTCCAACAGCTTTGGAATATCCTCCGAACTAGCTTTATTTAGGTTTATTATCATATTTTTATAACTTTATAATTTTTTGATCGAACGCCGATTTAATACTGACTTTGCCCTTCCCTTTTACTATTTCTCCTATAATATCAGAATTTTTAATTTTAGAAAGAATTTTTGAAACTTCTTGCTTTGGCACCGAAAGGACAAAGCCTATGCCACAGTTAAATGTAGAATACATAATTTTATTAGAAAGTATTTTGGAATACATATCGTAAAAGATTTTTTGAGGTTCTAACTTTTTAGTATGAGAAATAATTGCATTATTATTTCCTAAAATGTCTTTAAGTTTTGTAAATGCCCCGCCTGTAATATGCATCATTCCATTAATCTCACATATATTAAACAAAGAAAGAATTTCATCAAGATAAATTTTTGTGGGTTCGGTAAACTCTGGCTTATATTTTGACCCAAGAATTTCTCTGGTTTTAGTAAGGCCGTTTGAATGGAGGCCATTACTGGCAAGCCCAATCAAGATATCACCAGTTTGACATCGATTTTTTCTTCTATTTTTTATGAATCCAGAAATAGTAACGCAAATATCCATTCCATCCGAACCGGAATGAATTGATGTTTCGCCTCCCGTCATGGCAATTTTTCTTTTACTGCATTCAAATGCTAATGCTTTTACTATTTCTAATATTGCCTTGTGATCGTCTTTTGGCAAAACAATATGATTTTGTATGGCGTATGGAATTGCTCTAATCATGGCTAGGTCGTTTAAGTTCATCGCTAACGCATCTGATACGGCATTTTTAAATGTACGCTTTTGCCAGTGATAATATCCTTTTGTGCCGATGCCGTCGGTATGCTGAACTTCGGGGTACGAAAATTTTTTTGTGATTATCGGATAAATATCCTTTTCTATTTTTACATACGGCGTATTCCAAGTGTTCTCAATTAATTTAAGAATTTTATGTTTATATGGTTTTGTAGGATTATACATTAAATAAATCAACTTTCTTTATTATAAAATTATCGAAGTCCCACTTCAATATATTAAACAACATTACTAACATCCTTACAAACTTGAGATTGTTGGTATGTTTCTATTTACACTCGCCTGTTGTGTAAGAATTTACTAATTGATTTTTACAAGCCTCGCATAAATTAGAAAAAGTTTCTTTAACTGGGTTGCAAGGAGCTTTAATGCATTGAATTTGAACTTCTGCACAAACTGGAGCATAAACTTGAGCGCAAAAATCGGCACCACGTTGTTCTTTAACACACAAAACCTCCTTTTCTTTTTGAGGTTCGGATCTGATTATAATAGGTTTTGACGTTTTAGAAATAGGCTTGGTTATTAATGGAGTTTCTGAAACATTTTTTGTAAGTGAATTTTTATACCAAATTGCCACAATTATTAAAATAGTAGCTATACCCAAAAATATGTAGATTCTTTTTTTCTTTGCCATTTTCTTATTATATCCTTTGTAAATAAAAAACCCAGTAGGCAACTACTGGGTGTGGAAAAGGGTTAGTCGCCATGGTCGCACATAATGCTACCGCAGGTGCAGTATCGACCGTGTAATCTAAATCTCCAGTGCAAATGGTTACAACTAGGGTCTTCTGGTTCATGGCCGGCTACCATGAATTTCTGGTCGATGATTGCACGTTTAGATTGCCATGCTTGTTGCTCTTGGTATGACATAGGTGGTGTTGGCACAACTTGGCTGTCGTGATCACGAAGTCTTTCCATTGGAGTTTCTCCTCCCATTAATGGGTTTAGAATAAAGAGCTAAAGAATATAATATAACCATAAAATTTTTTCGTCAAATAAAAATCCCCCGATTTAGTATCGGAGGATTTTTAGCAGTTAACGTTGTCTTCTCTTTTTATCTTTACCTTTCTTAAATTTCTTTTTTCCTTTTACTTCACCTTTTTTCTTTTTTGCCATTTAAATTAGTAGGAACGTTATTAATAGTAAACTAGTATGTTCGCCTTTAATCCATTATGCCTTAATTATAACATTATTTTTGTTTATTAAGTTTTATTAAATTTAATTTTTTGATTCTATTCCAACTTTTTATTTCGGCTTCGCGTTTGGAGGCGGAAGATCTATTTGAATATTTTTCTGTATAAACAACTTTTATAACTTTTTTGGCTCTGGTATAACTGCCACCCTTGCCGGCTTTATGTTCGGCAAATCGCCGTTCTATATTTGTAGTTATTCCTGTATAGAGCGATTTATCTTTGCACTCAATTATATAAACAAAATACATTAAACAAATTACGGATCATTCCGAATAAGTATTCTTTCCTAAAATTGAATAAATTCCGCACCAACTAAAAACTACTTCAAAAAAAGCAAACCCAGAAAGAAAGAATAAAAATGGATGCCATATTGTGGTAATAGCTATTATAAATAAACCAGTACCTATGACTAAGCGTAATTCGCGGTCTTTTTTGCCAATATTTTTGTGTACGCCATATTTAGAATTATTAGGATGAATTTTTTTAATAATAGCTTGGTAAAGAAAACCTGCGCCAAAAGCTAGCACATACATAATAAACACATAGCCAAAACCAAACGGTGAAAGAATAAAATTTGTGGGTAGTTGGTTAGAAAAACTCCATTTAATTTTTGGAATAAGTTTTATAGCATTTAAGGTTTCGCTAAAATTAAAGTTTTCTTTTTCGCCTATGGCTAAAACATATTTACTATCGTTTAGGCCATTCCAAATTTTAATTTCGTATTCCCCTGCGCCTACATCTTTTCTAAATTCTGGGACTTGCCAATACCAACTTCGGCCAAATTTTTCCCAAAATCTTATCCAGTCGTAATTGGCGCCAATAAGCATTACTATTGGATGTTCTGCATTGCCATTTTTTGTAATTATTGCAGCAATATCTTTCTTTTGTCCTTTAACATCGGGTACAAGCAAATTAATGTATAGATTGAAGGGTTTTTGAGCGTTAATCTTGTAAATATGTGGATCGCCATCTAACTTGCCATAATAAGCCTTAGAAATTTCGGGATCGGTAACAATGGTTTCTGTACTGGTAACAATTCTAGGTTGATGCGCCGAAGCTATACTCGGGAAAAGTATAAGCAAAAGAAAAAACAAAAATAAGCTTCTAAAAAAAGTTTTCATATCATGATTATAACCTAAGTATAGTAGAAAATATAAAATTTTTAAACAAAACTATATTAGTTAATAACTTTTTTTTGTAGAGATTCTATTTAATTTTGAAGAGGTTTAAAATGGAATCAAATACCGATGCTGTGGCAACAGAAGAACTATTAGTGTTTAAGCCTTGTGAACCAGAAGATTGAGAATTATTTTCACCGCCAGGCATTTGTTGAAAATTGTTATTTTGATTTTCGGAAGGTCTGTTACTAGGTTGTTGCATATTTCTTTGTTCACCTTGTCCATTTTGTGGTTGTTGGCTAAATCCTCCAAAATATTGTTGCATACCTTGAGGAGCTTGGAATTGCTGAACTTCTAACCCTGGAACGGTCTGCTGTGTTTGTATATTATACTGTTTTAAACCAGTCAAATCATACATAGCGCTATAAAGCTCATCTTTAGAATCTTGAATATTTTGAATGGCTTCCATAAGAGTATCTGGGTCAATATCCGGTTTGGTTATACTATCTTTAACTATTTGGATTTTACTTTTAGAATCAGCTAAAACTGATTCTGCATCACCAGTATCTTTACCTTGTTTTTTAAGGGCTGCTATTCTTTTTTCAATACTAACTAATTCTTTGGTGGCATTTGTAAGCATTTTTTGGCTATTAGAAACCATATCAAATGTTTGTTGATAAGTATGCATATCTTGAGAAACATCAAAAACATTGTCTTTAAGAGCAGTTACAGCATCCTCTATATTACTCGCTTGAAAATCTTGTTGAGCTTGAGTGATACTTTGGCTCACTCCATCAATAGCAGTCTGCCATTTGGTAATAAGTGAGCTTAGATCAATTTTAAGAGAGCTAGATCTTTTTTGAGCCGACGCCAAGGATTTTTTTTGTTGGGCAATTATTTTACTAGCTTGTTTTAACATTGCTGGAAACTGGGTGCTCATTTCTGCTTTTTGCATGCCATCATTAATTGTTTCCATAATATCTTGCATATCTTCTAGACCAGCGGATTGAAACTCATCCATAGTAGTAGCAGTTTGACCCTTGGTTATTAAACTTTTAGCTTGTTGAAAAGCATTGGTTAAATCTTGAGAAATTACCCCTCCTTTTTTCTGAATTGCTAAAATTCTTTTTTCCATATTGGTAATATTTTTCTGCGCTTGAACTAAACCTCTTTGAGTATTTTTTAACATTTGGGACTGCTGTTGCTCTTGCCTTTTCTGCATTTGTTCTTGACCTTGTCTGTTTTGTTGATTTTGATTATTACCCCCAAATTGATTTTGGTTGTTCTGGCCTCCCATCATAGGTTGCTTACCTTGTTGTGGTTGTTGTCCGTTATTTCCTTCTTGAAAGTTTTGACCCCCGTTGAATTGTTGAAATTGGCCAGGCTGATTTTGTTGGCCTTGTTGTGGATTATTTCCGGGTTGGCCTTGTTGTGGATTATTTATTTTTTGCCAGCACACTTTAAAACCAGAATTATCTGTAGTTAAAACCGATCCAGGATTATCTCCATCACATTTTGTTTGGGTTGGGGCGCAATAAGTCTGACCACCATTAGTAGTTTCAAGGTTCCAGCCAGGGCTACAAATTCCTCCGCTAGGCGCAATACCTTGATACTGTTGACCTTGTAAATCTCCATTTTGTTGCGTGCCACCATTAGTAGTAGAAACAGTGGCAGAAGGGTCATCAGCAAAAACTATTTTAGCATTCAATAAAAAAACAAAACATAAAACCGAGCTTATAAAAACAAGTTTTTTAGACATTTAATTATATTAGTTAACTTAGATGAGCTTATATATGTATATAATACCATTTTTGACATAATTAAATATATATTGGTTATGCACATCTTTTTTATCTTGTTCATTTTAACACCCCAACATTCTCAAGTTTGTAAGTATGTATGTTATGTGGTTTGAAATGATTTTAAAAATTTAACAAAAGTCTTGCCGTAGGGCGATAAGTTATGTTCAACAAACTTACCGCGATAATTTTTATTTATTAACCCAGCGTTATAAAGCCGTCTAGTATGTTCGCCTAAAGTTTTTTCGTTGGCTTCTAAGGCATCGACTATAAACTGAAGTGTTATGTTGCCCTGTTCTGCAATAAGCAAAAGAATTTCTATGCGGTAATGATTCGCCATTCCCTTAAGATGCCGCTCCATTTGTTTAGCAGTCTTTCTTTTGTTACTCATAACTAAATTATACATCATACTTACAATCTCAAGTTTGTAAGTATGATGTGAATGTGGTGTTATTTGGAAGCGATGGCTTTGAGTTCTACTTTGGCGCCGAGGGGCAGAGATTTTACTGTAACAGTGGTGCGAGTTGGGTAGGGTTCGCTAAATTGTTTAGTGTAAACTTGATTAAATAAAGCGTAGTCTTCTTGATTAACCAAAAATGCAGTAACGTCTACAACGTTTTCTAAACCTAAATTATTTTGTTTTAATATTTCGGCAATGTTGGCGACAGCTTGAATAACTTGGTTTTCTAAACTTTCGGAAACCAGTTTCCCTTCTTTTTGCCCAACCTGCCCAGAAATAAAAATTAAATTTCCTGCTTTTTTAAATGGACTGAAGGGTAGACTGGACATAGATTTTTTAAAATTCATCATCGTTATCTTTGTCTGGAAATACCTCATTCAATTTTTCTTTTATTTTATATAAACTATTTGCAATTCCATTAATAACCTGGAAAATTCCTATTCCTAAGAGTATTATAATCACTAATAAAAAATAAATTATCGTCATTTTGTTATAGACTTTTTATTAAAGTTTTGAATTATTTAAGTAGGTTAACCAACTTATCATTTACCTTATACTGTAAGCCTTCTTTATCAGGATCGAGAATAAGAATATGTGAATCTTTGATAACATCGCCTACAGTATTATTATATTTTCTTATACTAAGAAGACTATCTGTTAATTTTTTAACTTTTAAATGTAGGGTCAAAATCCAAAGAAATAAAATTGTTGTAAGGAATAAAATTATTATTGTAATCATGATAAATATTTTATAAAATTATTTTTTATCCACTAACAAGGACAGTCCTTGTTAGTGATAGTTTGGTATTTTTAATTTAAATCTTTATTAAAGTATAGTTCATATTTAGGGCGTAAGGCGTTTTGCCAATCTAAAAATATTAATAAATCATGTACTAACATAATAAACGGAGACCCGTCATTATTTATAATTTTTAAATCTACATATTGAAAATACGCTTTTTTATTCTCATTATATCTTTTAGTTATATATCCTTTACGATTTACTATAATTAAATCAGGTAGTAATCCCCAAGAAAATTCGTCTTTACTAATTTCTTTATTTAATTCATCAGCCCAATTCAAATTAATATCCCCCGAATAGCCAAAAATACATTTATAAGGATGTGCAGTTTTATGAAAATCTAAAGTAGGAAGTGTTAACGGTGATCCCTCATATATATAGCGAAAATCTGCTTTAAGTGTTCCGACACTTTTTAAATTTTCAATACATCCTCCATGTTCCGGACTAACGCTGAAAAGTTTTTGATGATCTAATTTTTTAGTGATACTAAATACACCATAAACTGATTCAATTGGGTAAATACCTTTATCTGAAGATATTTTTAAAGTATTCATTGGACATAATACTACGTCTATTTGCTTTGAAGTATTTCCTTCAGTATCAATGACTTTACCACCTCTAAACATCCTGGCAAGTCCACTAAATGAATCTGTCAAAAATTCTTTAATAAATAGTTCACAAAGCTCCCCAATATCTGTTGGGTTATTGCTTAATATTGCCTCAGCTTTACTTTCTAAACACTGAGAAACAGATATATAGTGCTTTTTAAAAAATCCTTCGTTCATTTTGTTTAACTAAAGAAAGTGTATAATTTTTTTAAATAAAGAATGGCTGCACTAAATAAAATAAATATTCCAATAAATTTTAATGACCACGCCTCAATATTATTTTTTATATAAAAATGTGAATCCTGTGTATTTGTCTGCATGTTTATTGGTGCTTTATTTTTTTTAATATCAAAAAAGATATTTTGAAGTGGTACTTTTTCTGGGTAACGATAAATAATACTGGTTATTTTAACAATGGGTTCAGACTCAACATTTATTGTCCTGCTGTCATTATCACCAATTTTTGCATATAGTGTTGACGTTGCTTTTGTTTCTTTTTCAAAAATATCAACAGACATTGCTCCTCCCTCAGGATCCAAACTAAGATCTTCTTTGGAAAGAACTTTATTATTAACAAGAACCTTGTTCCGATTTTCAAGTAAAAGATCATACCTATCTAGATTTAGTGATGTTTGAAAAAGTTTACCAATAAAATATTTTGAAAATTGATTATTAACTTCATTGTTAATAGATATTTCTTTTCCGTCTCGGTTTAAATCTAAAGATATCTTTTTCCACGGAGACCCAAAAAGAATGGTGGTAAAAATCAGCGATGGAATTATAAAAACAAATATCAATAAAATTATGTTTTTTCTTTTTAGTTTCATAATATCTATATTTTCAATAACTATTCCCCGCCACATACCCAGTTGTCCAACAGAGTTGCAGGCTGTAGCCGCCGGAGGGGCGGTTTATGTTTATAAAGTTTAATCTATCGGCTTATTTTGTTATAATAGCGCCATATTGTGGGATCGTCTAATGCAAATTATAAAATACAATGAATAAAAGGTTTAACGAATGGATTGGTCTAAAAGAATCTTTAGATAAACAGGCTAATCGTCCGCCACTTGTTTCAAAAGGAGATATTTGGTGGGTAAGTGTTGGAGAAAATGTTGGTTCGGAAATTAGTGGTAAAGATACTTTATTTTCACGTCCAGCAATTATTCTTAAAAAACTTGCTCACGGCTTTTATTTTATAATTCCAACAACAACTAAACCACGAAAAGGAACTTGGTATGTGGATTTTAAGCATAAATCTATAGATATGGTCGCTTGCCTCCATCAAGCTCGTGCAATCGATTACCGTAGAGTATCTTCCAAGTTAGGAACGCTTGATGACGAAGATTTTGCTAGAGTTAAAAAAGGGTTTCGAGAACTTTATATATAAACGAATTCCCCGCCTTTTGAGGGGCGGGGCCGCGGGAAAATCCCGAATATATTATGAGCATACTCCTTACTGATTTTATTGTCAATCGTCGTGGTTGCTTCCTGCAATATAACCAGTTGTCCAACATAATTGGAGGCTGTAGCCACCGGAGGGGCGGTTTATGTTTAGTGTATCGCCTACTAAATAAAGCTGGGGCAATATGCGCGATTGCATTGTTTTAAAATTGATATGTTATTTTTTTCTTCTATCTGGCAAAGAAGGATTTTGTTTACCCTTTAAAATCTTCACATTCCTATCAGTTATCACACTTTCGCCTGTTTGTTTCTCTATTTCAAGTCTAGCTTTTTTTGCGGCAGTCCCTCCCATTCTGGCAACTTGTTTATTATTTTCTAGTCCCTCTGGTTTTTTCTTTTTAGATATTTCTGTAGTTGAAGCTTCCGCCAGCATATTCAAAACTAATTCAAGATTGGTCATATTGTCTCTTAAATTTTCTTTTTTTAGACCCTTAAACTTTTTATAATCTTTTACGCTTCTATCTGCCCATGCTCTGGTGATCTCATCTGTTAGTATTGCATATTCTAATCCTTCTTTCATTTCCCGTTCTTGCCATTCATCGGTTAATTCTTTGCGTATCTCAATACTTTTTAATCGTTGATTTACCCATTCTTTTGAGTAACCTTTTCGCAAATATGTTTTCATGGCTCTATCAAAAGCAAGTTCCGGATTTTCTGTTTCTTCTATCCGTTCATATCCAACTTTGGCAAGCCATAATTTAAAAGGTTCTGCTTTTGGGGAAGGAATTGATTGGACTACACGAAGTAAATCTTCTGTGGAAAAACAGTCTGTTGCATATTTCTTTCCATCAGAAGCTATAAATTTCAGTTGTACGATTTTCTCGTACACCTCACTGCCTTCATCTTTCAACTTATTTTTTAAATCACTCCAATATCGTTTTGGAATAGTAGAATCAACTAAAACTCCTACTACATCAATAATAGAGAAATACCAAGTTTCTTTTTTTTCATTATAAAAACGGCGTACCTGCTTTTGATTAAATAAGACTATTGAATTTGATTTTTTCATGTTGAATATTCATAAAGTATATCAACCAGAGGATAGTTAGCAACTATTTCCTGCAACATAGCCGGTTGTCCAGCAGAGTTGCAAGCTGTAGCCGCCGGAGGGGCGGTTTATGTTTAGGGTGTCGCCTACTAAATAAAGTTGGGGCAATATGCGCGATTGCATGGTTTTAAAATCAACTTCGCTTAATATTACTCCACCACTAGAAACCACCGCTTTATCTTTACCTAGTAAACCTTCTACGTTCAAAATAACATTTTTTAAAAGCGAAACAAGTGTTTTGCGTTCAGCTGTTTTTACACTATGGTTAAATGTTTCGCCGTCTATGCCCGCAAGTTCCAGAATAGGTTCTACCATGGCTGGGGCTACCAGCATAGAAAGCACATTTTTTATTTTCTTGTTGCTGTGTTCGGTTAAAATTATTTGAAACTTTGTTTTTAATGCCGATGGATCTAAGTTTGGAAAAAGATCTAGTTTTATAGTTACCCGCCCTTCTGGGCGAGGCTCGCCTTTGGCGGCTTCTTCTATATATTCCTCCCCTTCACCTATGTTTAAAAGCTCGCCAACTTCCCTACTCATATTTAAAACAGTTGGGCCGCTAATGCCTACGTGTGTAAATAAAAGTTTGCCAGTGTGTACATTTTGTTTCTCGTTTCCTTTATAGGTGGTTAGTTTAACATCAGCCAGAGTTATGCCGGCTAGTTTCTTGGCCCATTCGTTTTTTAATGTAATTGGCACAAGAGCTACATCGTTTTCTATTACGGTATGGCCCAAACTTTTAAGCCAATTAAAACCTTCGCCAGTTGAACCAGTTTCTGGCCGAGAAGTTCCACCAGTAGCCACAATGCATTTATGCGCGTGTATTATGGTTTTATCTGCAAGAGTCATAGCAAATTGTTTTAGTTCTTTATCAAAATTAATTTTTGTAACAGGCGAATTTGTTTTAACTTTTACTCCGTTATCTTTTATATATTTAACCAGTACATCGAAAACAGTTTTGGCTTTGTTAGAAACCGGAAACATTCTGCCTTCGTTTTCTTCTTTCATTTGCATTCCCCTGCTATTAAAAAAGTTTATAGTTTCGGTTACGCCAAACTGCGAAAAAGCCGAAAATAAAAACTTATCGCTTTCTTTATATTTAGCCAACATTTGGCGAACATTGGGTTTGTTGTTGGTTACATTACACCTGCCACCGCCAGTAATTAAAAGTTTTTTACCCAGAGTTGGGTTTTTTTCTAACAACAAAACATTCTGGCCTTTTTCGGCGGCTTTGCCCGCGGCCATCATACCAGCCGGCCCACCACCGATTACTACTACATCATAAATTGTTTGGTTGGGGTTCATCATATCAATATATCGAAGTCTCACTTCAATATATTAGACCACATTATTAACACCCTGACATACTTGAGATTATAAGGATGTTATTTTTCTAAATCTAAAATTTCATCTATTCTAATTTGAGCAACAAATTCTGGAACGTGGCTAACCAAAATCATTGCGCCTTCGTAGGCATCCAAAGCTTTTGCGATTATAGGAATATGCCGAAAGTTTATGTGGTTGGTAGGTTCGTCTAAAATAAGTAAACCTGGGCGTTCTAAAACCAAGCGCGCAAAAGCTACTAAACCTTTCTGGCCTTCGGAAAGTGTGCCGATTTTACTATGCATATGTTCCCTAGTAATTAAAAAACCGGCGGCAATGGAACGTAATTCTTCTTGGCTAGTTTCGGGTGTGGTTACTGCCGAAAGAGATTCGTAAACTGTATCGTTAAAATTAAGTGTAGAAAAATCTTGCCTGTAGTAGCCTACTTTTACGCCACTCGCAATTTTAGCGCCCTTGGCTTGGCCCGAAGCAATGCGTTCTAGTAATGTGCTTTTGCCAATTCCGTTTGGCCCTTTTAAAAGCAAATGTATTTTTTTCTTTAAAGATATTTCTACTTTCTTTTCTACAACTTTGTGATTAACCATTACGCCCAGTGAAGTTATAGAAAGAGCTTCACCTACAAAATCGGTTTGGTTAGGAATATTAAAAGGTCGAATGGTTTTGTCTTCTTTACGCACATCTACCATAGCTTCTTCCATTTCGGTGGCTTTTTCGCGCATACGTTTGGCTAACAGGCGTAATTGCCCGCCTTTATTAGCAAAAAAGTTAGATTTATCTTTATTTTCTTGAATCTGTTTGGCTAACTGGGCATTTTTTCTGTTTTCTTTTTCTATGCGGGCAGTAATATCTTTTAATACATCGTTATAATTACCTACATACCATTCTAATTTTTGAGTATGAACATCTAAATACAAAACACCTTCGGTAAAAGAATTTAAAAATTCAGCATCGTGCGAAATAACTATGCAGGTTTTTTGGTAATCTATTAAAAAATTTTTAAGATGTTCTATGCCGTGTTTGTCTAAATTGTTGGTAGGTTCGTCTAGTAAAAGTAAGTCGGGGTTTTGAATAAGTGCAAAAGCTAAAAGAAGTCGAGCCTGCTGGCCACCGGAAAGTGTTTTTATAACTTTATTCCTAAAGGATTGCTCTTTGTTGCTAATCGCTCCACTCTTAGACAAAGAGGGAACGTGCTTGGCTACAAGATTAACAGCTTCTAAAACTTCGTCTATTTTTGGGTCAATATCGTAAACTTTTTTTGCAAAAGCTTTGGCAAAAAATTCACTTACAGTTAAATCTAATTCGTCTCGAGAAATAACTTGGCGGGCTATGGCTATGGAAAGCCCTTGGCCAATAATTACACTGCCACTTTCGGGTTTGTATGCACCTGTAATTAAACCAAATATAGTGCTTTTACCTGCGCCGTTTTGGCCCATTAAAGTTATTTTGGCTCCACGGCGAACCGAAAAAGTCGCCTCGTCTAGAAGGCGCTTGCCGTAGCTGTGTTCGAACGAAACCTCGTTGAACCTTAGTATCACCTCGTCTCGAGCCATAGTGCTTTACAGAATAGCGTATTTATTAGGAAATAGAAAGGATAGTATTTTACATTATAATACCTATAAACCCCCGCAATTTAATCTGCGGGGGTTTGTGGGGTTCATAACAACTCTAATTAGCTATTTATCCATTATATCTTTCATTGAAGCACTGCCTTCTGTTGCTTTTTCATTTTCTTTAACATATTTTTCTCCAATAGCCTGCATATCTTTGCCCTTTTCAACAGCACTTTCATCTTTATATTTCATCCCTAATTCTTGCATTGTTACTCCGCCTGATTTCATCATTTCTGCCATTTTTTGGATACTTACAGATTGTTCTTTCATCATAGTGATTGA
>JBBTRR010000005.1:0-37401 GCA_038065095.1 Patescibacteria group bacterium | reverse complement strand
CTGGTCGAATTCGACCAGTTTAAACTTTGGATTGTTAATTTTCTCCCAAAAACCAAGGTATTCTATGGTACTTCGGCTTCTCATCCAGTTTTTTACTATATCTGCTGGCTCGTCTTTATTCTTGTACTTTGCAATATCGGTCAGCGAGATATAGTCACTTTCATTTTTTTGAAAAGTATATATTTGCAACCCTTGTGTGGTAATCTTTTTCATATTGTGTCTACTGTAGGGGGGGGTGGCAATTTGCCCCCATCCTGTGGATAACTCCGTATCTCGCCTCCTCATGTCTTTTATATAACCCTGTATCTATCGAAGTCCCACTTCGATAGAGGCTACCTGAATTTGTAGTATACCTTATTCTGTATGCGTAAATCTAAATAATCCAACAAGGCGGTTGGGCCGAGTTTTTTGATTTCGATTTTAGTTTCTGATTCGTTCATATTATTTCAACATTTGAGTCACCAGAGCAATCATTTGTTCTTTCTTTTTAGGATCGCTTTCGGCAATCAAAAGTGTCAGCGCCGTCAACGCATTTGGATTAAAATTTCGCATTGTTTTCATTTTCGTCTTTCTTAAAAACCAAATAAAAGCAAAAGCGCCGGAACGTTTGTTACCATCCACAAATGGGTGATTTTTCACCATAAAATACAAAAGGTGCGCTGCCTTTTCTTCAACAGTTTCATACAAAGCCTTGCCACCGAACGATTGCATCACGTTACCAACTATACCCTCGACGCTTCCTTTATTTCTTTCTTGGGCAAAAATTTCTTCCGCTTCACCTTTTTTCAAAAGTTCAGTTCGAAGATTAGAAATAGCATCGGTCAATTCTACCCCGCTTAGCTTTATGGATTTTTTTGTGACCCCAATAGACTTTAATAATTCTTTGTCGTAAGCATCAAGCGACATCCATGTGCTAGAAAATTCTTTGATAAGCTCAAGAATATTTTTTGGATCGAGCATGATATGCTCTGGTAAAAGCGCCTGTACATCTGCGACAGATTTCATAAAGGCATCATAATTTATCGCAATCTGTTTGCGGTTTATGGTGTAGCCTTTCACGATGTATTCACGGAGGGTCTTCGTTGCCCATCTACGAAATTCTACGGCTACCTTAGAGTTCGTCCTGTAGCCAACACCCAAGATAACATCAAGAGAATATAGGGCTACCGGCTTGTCTGAATTTGCAATGTGCATTTTTTGCACATTGCTTTTTTTATCAATTTCTCTTGACTTTATAAGGTTATTTATATGTTTGGTAACAACTGTTCTATCAATATCAAAAACATCAGCGATTTGTGCTTGTGTCGCCCAAATATTTTCATGCTCAAAATCACCCCGAAACTCAATAGCTCCGCTTTTTGCCTGATAAATCACTAATTCCTTATTTTCCTTTGATTTTTTCATTTGAACTTGTAGTATACCTTATTCTGTATGCGTAAATCTAAATAGTCTAATAAAGCGGTTGGGCCGAATTTTTTAATTCGTTCACATTATCACTTCATCTTAAAACTTCGTTTGTTAGCTTCTTGAAGAATTCTAAGCGTTGCATGCACTGAAAGATTATCGCTTGGTAAAAGAATGAGACGATCGCCTAATTGATCCCGCAACGGGCTCAAAAATTCATCGCCCCATGATGGCGAGAAGGTAATAACGCCTTCAAAATCCAATTCTAAGTTCTCGTTTTCACCCAAGAGAGTTAGTTGGGATTGAAAAGCGACAAAAGCCTCGCGACCATTTTGCCGAGAGAGCAATAAGTCGCCAAATTTTTTTAATTCTATCTTCATAAACAATATAATCTAAAACCCTATGCAAACCTAATAAAACTGGAAGATCGTCGCTTGATAAAAAAATCTGTCATAACTTCTGACGGGATAAATAAATTTATTTCAACCAATCATCGAAATCACCCCTGGTTAAATCTTCTTTCCGAAGAATGATCTGCTCTTTCTGATTCAAATTGTCAGCGTTTATACGAATAAGTTTGGTCGTTAGCGTGTCACCAACAAGTTCATGATTAATTTTCTTCAAGTAGGTTTCGATCTTCTCATAAAATAGCGAAGCATACTCTTTCTGTTTTTTCTCTGATGTCGGACGACTACTAACACCGTTTGCCGAAAACTCAATGTTGTCGCTCACAACATTGTTTATTGTGAATGAGACCTCAATATCTTTGAAAAGAAACCAATATTCGCTCAAATTACATATAATGCGTACTCGATCGCCCTCTTTTGTGCTGTACTCAAAAATAAAAGAGAATACACCTGTGCGAAAATCTTCGAATACACGCACCTTTTCAAATTTTGATATGGTCCTAATTTTATATACATCGCGTAGCTGAAAAAAAGTGTCGCGCCAACTTTTGAGCCAGTTGGTTACATACCGAAAGTCAAGAAAGAGCGGTGTGATGTCGTTTTTCAAATTTTCATCGCTTACGTTATTCATCTTCACTGCAAGTTTGGTAAACAGTGTCCGATAGTCTTTTGCCTCCTCAACTTTTTTTGCTTTAAGGTAATCGAGATCGGGCACGATTTTTTTGCCCATATACCAAAGCAAATCATAAATATCACGTCCTTTTTCTTCGTATATTGCTTTACCTACACCGCGTGTCCCGCGCAGAAAAATAGCGGCAATCTTGCTCGCCATCAAAGAAGAGAGGTTGTATGTCAATATCACGAATGATAACTGCCCATGATTCTGCGGTATACGTTCTGTCACTACACCAGGAGTTGGAATAAACTGGTTGAGATCGACTTTTACGTGAACCCATTCAGAAGCATAGCCCTTGATCAAGTTGCCAACTAGAAATTTAAGCATTATGCCTCTGTTGTTGGTGATGGTAATTTTCAAAAATTCGGAATCAACACCATACACTTTCGAGAAATGCTTTTCCGCCTCTTCCTTAAGTTCGTTAAGAAAATCGTTGTCGACATCGTTACTTACCTCGAAATCTAAATCAACTGACATACGATCAAGGTCATAGCAGATGCGAAGTGCTGAGCCACCGTATATTATCCATTTGTTATATTCCGGATGATGGTAAATAAAATCGAGAACATAAAACTGCAATTCCTCTTTAAGCACATTGAGTCTTGTTTCCGGATCGGTAATGCTAAAGCCGTAGGTCGAAAGACCATCAAGCTTACGCTTTAGGGTTGTTGAAATCTGTTCACTCATGCCTGTGCGCCTTTGGCGTAGAAATATTTATTAATCATTGAATAAAATTTATCCTGCTCGTTTTTTTCCATCTCATCGATATCTATCCGTAATTCTGCAATCATTGTTTTAACTTTTTCTATATCCAGACCGTTAAGCTGGCGCGTTCTCAAATAGAGCAAATCAAACAATGCCTTAGAGGGAGAAGCTATATAGAAATCAAATTTTCCTTTTGCCAAAGAAAAATCCGTAAAAAAATCCTTGCTAATCGACTGATAGGAGAAGTTGCCAGCTTTTGTTTGATATTCTTTTGTCACTTTGAGCGTGACCGAAGTAATGGAATGGATCGCTTCAGTGGCAAGATTGTAATACTGGAGTGCCGCCCATGAACTGATATATGACGGTGTGCGGATAATATTGGCAAGATAAAATGGATAGGAAACATCGTTCCTATTTTTATCGAAAAAATCAGCAGAAACGTATAATCCCCTTTTAAGCTGAATAATATCTTTGTACTTCAAAAACCGGCTAATGTAGACATTAACCGTAGCGTCCTTAAGCCCCAACTGCTTACCGAGCTGGTATACGGTATTTTTACTGAAATGGGGCAGGGATTTGAGCTGTTCTAACAGGTTACTCTTACTTTTCATAATATAACAAAAGTGTATCATATTAGAAATACCCCTGTCAATGAGAATAAAAACACAGGAAATAAGTGGTCTAAAAATAACCCAAATTGAGTCCTTAATCGTGAAAATCATCAAAAAAACCGATTTTTCACGCTTTTAGACTCAAGGTTAGATATAGAGGTTACCTAAATTTATAATACACCTTATTCTGTATTCTCAAATCCAAATAATCTAACAACGCGGTTGGGCCGGATTTTTTAATCTCAACTAGCGATTGTTTTAAGGTTTCTAAGGTTTTGTATATATTCTCGCTTAGGTTTAAACGCAAAACCCAGCCTTCGCTGGTTGTAAAATCAAAATCGGAATAGTTAGAATCTTCGGTTTTGGTATCGATTAATTTAATGCTGTAATTATTTTCTAGTTCTCCCTTTAGAAAATTTATTTTGGCTAAAATTTTAGGGTCTAATAATTTTTCGCCAACTTTAAGTTCTTTACCTGTTTTGTCTTCTACAACCAAAACTAAATTTCCGCTGGTTTTAGCACCTTCGTTAAAAGAAACTCCATCTTTGTTTAACCAATAGCATTTTGTGGTTTGGCATAAAACTGCAGAAAGAGCTTTGTCCACAGAATCTGTCTTGGCAATTTCCACAGTAACTGCATGTTTTTTATACAAAAAAAATAAACCCGTAACTATGGCTAAAGATAAAAACAAAACAGTCCCTGCATAACTAGGGACTTTTACTTTTGAAAAAACATTTTCTTTTTGCGCAGGACGGAATTTTTCAGCCATAGCTAGCTTCATTAGCTTCTAGCTTTTAGCTTATTAGCAGTTCTAATGAAGCTAACGAAGCTGAAAGCTATCAGTCTAATTCTTGGGATTTATCGATTTAAATGTAAGATACCTTTGTAAATTCTTCGGAATCACCACTGAACCATCTTCCTTTTGATTGTTTTCTAATATAGCAATTATGGCTCGCGAAGTAGCTACCGCCGTGCCATTTAAGGTGTGGACAAAATCCGTATCTCCATTGGGTAAGCGGTATTTGATGTTTAAGTTTCTGGCTTGATAATCGGTAGTGTTAGATGTAGATGTAACTTCACCCCAATCACCTCGTCCTGGCATCCAAGCTTCTAGGTCGTACTTAGCGGCAGCTTGCGCGCCTAAATCGCCAGTGCACATTTCTAAAACTCTGTAAGGAATATTTAAACCTTGAAAAATTCGCTCTTCTAAACGCAAAAGTTCAACGTGCATATTTTTAGATTCTTCGGGTATAGTATAGGCAAACATTTCCACCTTGGTAAATTGATGCACTCTATAAAGCCCTTTGGAATATTTGCCATACGCGCCAGCTTCGCGCCTAAAGCAATGCGAAAGCCCAGCATATTTTTTTGGTAAAACTTTTGAATCTAAAACTTCATCGGCGTGGTAACCCGCCAAAGCAACTTCACTGGTGGCAATTAAACCCAAATCGGAATCTGTAATTTCGTAAGTTTGAGCTTCGTCGCCCTTTGGCAAATAGCCTGTGCCCAAATAATATTTAGAACGAGCCATATCGGGTGTAAACAAAACTTCAAAACCTTCTTCGCGAAGTAAATCTAGTGTGTAAGTTATTATGGCTAACTCCAACATCGCGCCTTCATTTTTTAAATAGAAAAACTGGCTACCGGCAACTTTGGCGCCTGCTTCAAAATCTACAATGCCTAAGCGTTCGGCTAGTTCCAAATGATCCTTTGGCTTAAAAGAAAATTCTGGAATGTTTCCAACAACTCTTAATTCCTTGTTGCCTTTGTCGCCCTCGCCTTCTGGAACTTCGTCAAACGCTGGGTTTGGAATTTGCGAAAATTTTGCAGAAAGATCGCTTTCTACAACGTCTAATTCTTTTTCCTTAACTTTTATTTTTTCTTTTAAGCTTCTGCCCTTTTCTCTATCATCTTCGGAAGCATCTTTGCCTAAAGCAGAAATTTCTTTGGCGCTATGACGAAACTCTTCGGTTTCTTGTATTAAAGCGCGGCGACGCTTATCTATTTCTAAAATTTCATCAATATCAATTTTATAACCCTTCCTGCGAATAGCTTCTTTTATATAGTCTGGTTTTTCACGGAGTAATTTTATATCTATCATTGTTAGTAAAGAAAAATACTATGAGCGACTTCAAGGAGGTTCAATTTCTTACAAAGAGGGAGGATGTAAGAGCTCCTCCTTACAGGAGCGAATAATATTTTTCTTAAAATTAACGCGGACGCATAAACGGGAATAATATTACATCTCTAATATTTTCGTGTCCGCCTATCATCATAGCTAACCTATCTATACCAATACCTAAGCCTGCGGCTGGCGGCATACCGTATTCTAACGCTTCTAAAAAGTTTTCATCTAAACGTGTAACTTCTTTATTGCCACCCCTAAACGCCTGTTCTTGGCGTTCCATTTGTTCACGTTGGATTAACGGATCATTCATTTCGGAAAAACCTTTAACAACCTCCGAACCATTTAAAACTAACTGAAAGCTTTCGGTTAGTTTTGGATCGTCTTCTTTTAGTTTAGCCAAAGGCATTATGCTTTCGGGGTAATGCGTAATAAACATCGGGCCTGCTATTTTGGCTCTAACTTCCTTTTTATAAAACTCATCCAACTCGGCCGGATCAATCTCTGTATATTTTTTACCAGTTTTTTCTTTGAATATTTTGCTAAAGTCCTTTGTTTGCCATTTACCTTTTATCCATTTTTTAAGAAGTTTTTGGGTAAACTTCATTAAGCCTTTGTAATCTTGATATGCCCAATAAAGTTCTAACATTGTAAATTCCGGATTATGCACTGGACTTATGCCTTCATTTCTAAAGCACCTGCCAATTTCGAATATTTTTTCGAAACCACCAACTAAAACTCGTTTTAAATAAAGTTCTGGGGCTACACGCAAATATAAATCTATGTCTAACGCATTTAAATGAGTTTTAAAAGGCTCAGCCAAGGCACCACCAGCCAAAGGTTGCAACATTGGAGTTTCCACCTCCATAAAACCTTCTTTGGCTAAAAACTTTCTTATATCGCTAATTAATTGCGAACGATTGCGAAAAGATTCCTTTACACCTTTATTTAAAATTAAATCTAAATAACGATGGCGCATTCTTTCTTCTATATCCTTTAAGCCAAACCATTCTTCGGGCAACGGGCGCAAAGCTTTTACAATTATTTTAAAACTATCAACTTCTAGGGTTTTAGTATCTTGCTTGGTTTTAAACATTTTGCCACCAACTTCTATAAAATCGCCCACATCGGTGGTGGTTTCGAATAATTTAAAAGTTTCTTCGCCGATTCTATCTTTTTGTAAAAAAACTTGAACCTCGCCAGTATTATCTTCTAAATCTAAAAAAGCCGAGCCACCATGCAGGCGAAGAGCCTTAACCCGCCCCGCCAAAAACAAATGAGTAGTTGAAGTTACTAAAGAATCAAAATTTTCGTGAACATAAGAATTTGCGTAATCTTTACGCACTCTAGCTGGGTATGGATATTTATTTTGTTCTTTAAGAGATTCTAGTTTAGAAACTCTTGTCTGACGTAATTCGTCTAAAGATGCCATTGATATATTCTAGCTTTTTAGACGCTTTGGGTCAAAGAAATAAAAAAGACCGAGGAAATATTTCTCTCCACGGCCTTCCCAGCACTTTATGTGCTGATTTTCAACAACTCATTTTCAGGGATAGCTTCCATACCTTTCGGAGTTTGAAGAACATAGATAGGCGGTCCATCGTAATTATCGGTCGGGCTAACTGCACAAAGCACTTGCCCGATTTCAAGAAGAACACCTACCTTCTGACCCGGCTTGAACTTTGGTGAAATCTCAATCCTGTTACTCATAACATCCTCCCCTAGAGGTTGTTGGATTGATAGAAAGAACACTAGACTAGCTAGTTTTTATATTATACAAGACCCACAAAAATTGGCAAATAAAATACCGAGTCCATAGACTCGGCTGATTCTGCTATCTTTGAGGAACTAACGTAGCCCCACTTACTTCTTCTACTCCTCCCCTTTCTTTTTTTACCAGATACCTTTCAGTATCTATAATCTCTTTAACATCCTCATCCACAACAACACAAGGCTCACCCACTCCTCTTGTGATATCGCCATTATAAATACATTGCTTATTCTTTGCGAGGTACTTAGCCATATTAGCTCCCCTGTTTAATATGGAAACCAACAAAGAACATTTTGATGTTCCTATTCTAGCAGACTATTTATTTTATAGCCAAGATTTTATATTTTATTTTACCCATTGGTGTTACAACTTCAACTTCCTCACCAGGTAATCTAGAAAGAAAAGCTTTACCCAAAGGCGATTCATTGGAAATTTTATTTTTAGAAGGATCTGCGCCATTAGAACCCACAATAGTATAAGTTATTTTATCGCCTTTTTCGTTTTTAACTTCTATAGTATCACCAACTTCAATAGCAACTTTAGCGCCGGATTTATTTTTGCTTTCATCTATAATAAGAGAGGTTTTTATAAGTTCTTCTAATTCTCTTATTCTGCCTTCGTTAAAAGCTTGGGCTTCTCGAGATTCTAAGTATTCGGCGTTTTCCGAAAGATCTCCCAACGACTTAGCTTCTTCTATGCGTTCAGCAATTTCGTGGCGTTTAACTGTTTTAAGTTCGTGTAATTCTTTTTTGAAAACTTCTAAATCGGCTTGGGAAATATATTTTTGCATTTTTTTATATTATAAAACACCAATATGATTGGTGTTAATTTTTAAGTTTGTTTGAATATTTAAATAATTTAACCACGTTAGAAAATAACCGAGCCACGCCTACTGGACCAACGCCACCCGGAACCGAAGTAATTATAAAGATTTTATCTTTCACAGAATCTAAGTCTACATCACCTACTATCTTTCCGTCAACCCCGCCGTCGGAGGGATAAAGGATGGAAAAACCAGCATCTATAACCACCGAACCCTCTTTTACCATATCTTCTTTTATAAATTTACCCTCGCCAACTGCACTTATAATAATATCCGAACTAGTTGAAATTTGTTTAGCCATATCTTTGGGTGTGTCTTTTTCTATAACAGATATAACTGCTCCGTCTTTAATAAGCATAGGCACTAAAAAACGCCCCACCAATCTGCCATATCCAAATAAAGCTACTTTTTTATTTTTTAGATCTATATTTGATTCTTTTAATATATTTAAAATAGCGGTTGGAGTTGGAGGTTCAACCAAAGAATGACCATTAAAAAACATACCAACCGATCTATCGGAAAGTAAATCAGGATCTTTTTCTGGCGGTATTACATTTAAAATAGAAACATTAATTTCGACGAGTAGCGGCATTTGAACCACTACTGCAGAAACACTTTCCATTTTTACTATTTTATTTAAATATTCTCGAGCCTTGGGAAAATCTTCTTTTGAATAATGATAATGCTTAAAACCAAAACCTAAACTTTCAGCGGTTTTTCTTTTTTGGATTATATAAGAAGAATTATCTTTTTTATTGCCAAAACTAACCACAGCTACACTTGGCTTTTTTAGCCAAGGAACTGTTTCTTTTTTAATACTATCCAAAATTTTATTGGCTAATTGTTTGCCATCAAAAATCATCATAGCTTCTTTAGCTTTTAGCTTCTTTAGCTTTTAGTTTTATTCTTTCTAATAACTAACGAAGCTAATGAAGCTGATTATCTAGTTAAGTACCATTCTAACACTTCTCGTGCTATTGGCACTGCCACACTAGAACCTTCACCACCATTTTCTACTAAAACTATTAAAACAATTTCGGGGTTTTCGTATGGAGCAAAAACAGAAAACCAAGCATGTGTATTATTCCCTACTCCGGTTTGTGCAGTTCCAGTTTTACCACCAGCACTACCAGGTAAAGATGAAAGGGATCGGCCTGAACCCGAAACAATAGTTTCATGCATGGCGCGCCTTATTATTTCTAAAGATTCTTGGTCTACAAAATTTTTACTTAAAACTTCTGGTTCAATATTTTTTACAACTTTCCCCGAAGCATCTGTTATATTTTTTACAACCCTTGGTTTAAATAATGTACCATGATTAGCAATAGCCGAAGTGGCTAAAGTTAATTGTAACGGAGTTGATTGAACAAAGCCTTGGCCAATAGACATATTGTATGTATCCCCCGAAAACCAGCCTTCGTGTTTGTTGGCGCGTTTCCAATCTGGTGTAGGAATAAAACCATCGGCTTCGCCGGGTAAATCTATATTTGTTAATTTAGAAAAACCAAACTTTTTATAATATTCGCCAAGTTTTACCGGCCCCAAACCAGGAATATCGCCATAACCTCCACCCACAGTATAAAAGAAAATATTAGAAGACATGGCAATAGCTTTATAAATATCGACCATACCAAGAACTTTCCAGCCTTTAAATATTTGGTTACCAACTGTTATAAAACCCTTGTCGTTTATTAAAGTTTTATCGGTAACAACCTTTTCTTGAAGCGCACCGATACCAATAAAAGGTTTAACTGTAGAGCCTGGCGGATAAACTCCGCCGATAGCACGGTTAAACATTGGCTGGTTATTACTTTCAAAAAGATTTTTAAAAGTTTCTGGGCTCAATCTGGTTGTAAAAACATTACTATCGAACAACGGAAAACTCTGTAAAGCTAAAATACCACCACCCCTAGGGTCTATAGCCACCGCGGCTGCTTTATTTAAACCAATTGAAGCTAAGTGACGCGCCATAACTTCGGTAAGCTTAGATTGCAAATCAGCGTCTAAAAATAAATTTAAATTTTTACCTGGTATAGCAGGCTTACTCCCAATAGATCGGCCAGTTCCACCATGCGCATAACTTTCCAACATTGTTACCCCATTTTCGCCTCTTAAATAACTTTCATATTCAAATTCCAAACCATTTTTACCAATAATATCTGTAAGTAAAAAATCACTATTCTCTTTTATATTTTTTTCTGTAACTCTACCGGTATAACCCAAAACATGGCTAAAAAAACCCTTGCTTTCATATTCCCTTTTAAAATTTTCTTCTAAACGAAAACCTTGCAAATTTTCCATTTGGCTTTTAAAAGATAAAAGTTCGTTATGGTCTAAGTCTTCTAAAACTAAAACTGGCCTAAAAGAAAACCTATTTATATCTTGAAACTGTTCTTTTATAGCTTGTTCCGATTGCTGTAAAAGCTCGCTTAAAACTTTTACTATTTTTTCTTGAGCTTCTTTGTTACGAGGTAACTCAGCTGGAATCATAACTAAATTAAAAGACAAAGCATTTTTTACTAAAGCTTTGCCTTTAGAATCGTAAATAATTCCTCTGGGGGCTCTGTCCCAAATTTCTTTTATGTAATTAGCTTTAGCTAAGGCAACATATTCATTATGTTTAAAAACAGCAATATAAAAATTTCTAAATAACACAATTGAAAAAATAAAAAATAAAACTAGTCCTAGTTTTTTTATGGCACCTTCAGGAATATTTTTAGATAATCTATGCTCCCATTTAAAACTATTTTCGGAAAGCTGATGGTTATCAAAAAAAACTTCGTCCATTTCTAAATGTTCTAAATTTTTTATTCTTCTTTTTCTAAACATTGTTAAATTCCTTGCCTAAAAATTTATTAAATAAAAAGCTGGTTCCTGCAGATGTAAGGGTTAAGAAAACAGTTGTAGCTATTCTACTTACGCCTTCATCTATATTACCTAACCCCAAAACCCAATTTAAAGAAAATAAAGTTGTATAAAAAATAACAACACCAAAACCAGATAAAGCTAAAGTTTGCCAAGCCGAACGGTGAAAAAAATTAGTAAGAAACCATTTTTCAAAAACTAGCATTAACATTAAAGATAAAAATATTAGGCCTAGGTTAAAAGATGTGGTGACCCGTATATATATTAATGCAAAAATAAAAACCAGCTTTAAATGACGGCTTGGTAAAAATAAAAAACCAAAAGGTAGGATTGTGAAAAACAAATTAGGAATTAAGCTACCGCCAAAAAACCACGGCAAAATAGCCAAATCCAACAAAACCGCCAAAATTAACACAGAGTAGTACCACTTCATCCCGTTACATTTTTAAAATCCCGTAATCTTACCGCAATATTAACATGGTAAGATTATAACATTTCTGCAAAGTCTGATACCCTGCCGAAATGTAACGGGATTCATTGTTAGTTATTATTGAATATAGTTAACCAAAAGACAAATCGTTAAAATTTTGACAAACTCCCCTATATATATCAAACTCTATTTATCACGTAGTTCTTTCTAATAACCTCCAAACAAAGGAGATCCATTATGGAGGCAATTCGCGAACACCCTGCTTTGCAGGTAGAGTTGCAATACAACAATCTGGTTTCTGACCAGTTCTGGAACAGACTGGTCAATAGGATCCAGAAGGATAACACCCTCTGCTCTTGAAAGAGACCGCAGAGATGATCATGGACGGAGCTCTGGGATTTCTCAAACTCTGTGCAGATCACCCGGGCAACGGATTCGCACCCTCCAAGATGGTGGACATCGGCTGGCACACCTTCCTGATGTACACCCGAGAGTACCAAGAATTCTGCCAAGAAGTAGCTGGCAGATTCATCCATCACGCACCAAACGATGGTGAGGTGAAGAAGACTGGTGGAGTGGCAAGGACTGTTGGGTTTATGCTGGCAGAAAATCTAGCATTCAACGGAGCCATGTGGTCCATCAAAGCATCCGACTGCAACGTTGATTGCACCGATAGCTGCAACAGATGTTCCGACAACAGCTGTACGGAATGCAACCACGAGTAAATCCAAAAGGTCTAGAAGAAACTTTCTAGACCTTTTTATTTTTATATGTTATAATCAGGTTCAAATGATTAAAGACTTTTGGAACAATATTTTCTCTCAAGATAAAGACTACGTAAAAATAAGTCCTAATTTTTTAGATGAAATATTAAACCATATAAACCTAAAAGAAAACTCAAAAATACTAGATGTCGGATCTGGTACTGGAGACTTGGTTATAAAATTAGCTAAAAAAGGTTTTCAATCTACTGGTTTAGATATTTCCGACGTAGCTTTATCTAAAGCTAAAAATAAAGCTTTGGAAGAAAAAGTTGAAAATTTAACAAACTTTATAGAGTTTGATGCGGATATTTCTGATTATAAAAATATACCTAATTCACCTTTTGACTTAATAACTTGTAAATTGGTTTTTCCATTTATAAAAAGTAGGATTTTATTTTTAAAAAATATTAAAAATATTTTAGCTCGGGATGGATATTTTATTTTAATAACTCCTGTCTTATATCCAAAGATTGAATATAGCGAACACCTTAAAAAAATATCTGTAGATAAAGAAGAGACATTAAACTTATTAAACCAAATATTTAATAAAGTAGAAATTTTTAAAGAAACTCCAATTAAAGAAAACGGAACCGAAATTATTTTTATAGCCTCTCTATAAATAAAAACCCCCTAACCTTTTTAGGTCGGGGGCGTTGTCATTCTACATTTTTTATAATATAAGTACGGCCATTACATGAAACTTCCTGGTCATTCTTCTTACCTATACACACCCGTCCTAGTGGGGAACTGAAGGTAGTAGTTATTATCGTGATTCCATCTACAGAAAATGTTTCTCCTCCACCTATTCCAACCAAAAAAAATGTTTTAATTCCTTCTGTTTTTGTATCCATCAACTCGAAAACGGAACCCACTTGAACAATTTGCTCACAATGAACCGGAATACTGCTTATATAAGCTAGCGTTTCTCTCGCCTTTTGTACTTGAACCTCAATAGAAAGAGCTAAATTACCTAATTGAAACTTGGATGTATCAGAATGGGTCGTATTACTCCCCGGAGCATCTTGTGTGCGTTTCCTAGTATCTTCAAGGGAGGCAACTAGATTCGCTATATTTTGAGATGTTGCTTGAGCAAAAGCTGAAACAACTTTACTCTTGTCCATAACTTAATTCTCCTTTAGGTCTTGTTGGAGTTTCTGAACCTTTTTTCGTGCAGATTCAGAACTTGCAATAAGCAGCTTAAGAACTTCTGTGTCGTAACCACCGCTACCTACTGCTCCTTTTTGACGGATAGCCATATTTTCTTCCGCTATTCTAAGGTGAGGGTAGCGAAACTTCTGAAGCATTACGATCAGTTTATCTATAGAACCCAGAGCCAATTCAACGTTTTCTCTCTGTGAAACTCCAAAAGATTTTACATTTTCTAATTCTTTTGCAACCTTGTCGATTAAAGGTTCAGATCTTACAATCTTTTGAGTACGAACCCTAAGTGAAAGCGGTAAGTAGCTAACATTTTCATTCCAATACCTAATGTACTGAGGATTATTATCTCTTCCTCCCCACAGAGCAAGGTCAATTAATATAACTGGCATTTGTGCTCCACCTGGAGCTAGATATGTTTTACCACCAATTATTTTAGGTTCAAAATAAGGCCTTAACTTATGAGTAAAATATTCCGGAGTAATACACTTACTAACTTGGGTTATGGATACAATCATGGCAGAAAAGTTACTAGCAGCAAGATCAACTAGACAAGAAAATTCGGAATCAGTAGGAGAAAATTCTTGTGCAGCATCAAGTGCAGCTACAGCAGTTGGAAGAGATCTCATGCCTTCAATCACACAAGAAATAAACAACTGCTCCCCAGATTCTCCTGTAAAAGTCCTCATCCTACCATTATAAGGATTTCTTGGACCATAACTTATTACAGTATCAGCAGGAACTTCATCAGTCATAATTGAAAGCGTAACCAAAAATTCTTCAAGGTCTGGAAATTCTTGAATAGGTGCACCATGCCTTACTAAAGACGATGCTACCATACCAGCATCCCGTGTAGCCGCGGCAGCCTCTAGTCTGCTCATTCCGTGAATTTGCTTATTATAAAAATAAGGTTTAAATGAAGTATAAATCGCCCCAACATCCCCTATCCTGTTTAGAGTAGGTAAATTTTCCCCAAAGAAATTATCTGCATTGAACGGATCTAGATCCGAAATGAGCTGATCCTCCTTAGAACAATCTGCATATACATCTGGCAAAACAATCCTGTTTTCCATGACAACATACCCCTTTATTGTGAAAGAACTCTATAAGGTGAACATCCGTATGGTTGTATTTTTATGCTAAAAAGTCAAGTTAAATAAAATTGACATTATCTATAAAAAAGTACTATAGTGAAATCAAAAAATACTACCTAACAACAAAAAAATGAAAATTTATTTAGTTACTAAAAATCATGGCAAACTACTTGCGGCAAACAGTGTATTTAGTAAAAAAAATATTGAGCTATTGCAAGTAAATAAAGACTATCTAGAAATACAGGCTGATAATAGCTTGGAAATAGCTAAACACACGGCTTTAGAAGCAGCTAAAGAACTTGGCTCGCCGGCCATAAGAGAAGATCACAGTCTACATATTAATGCGCTTGGGATACCTGGCCCATATATGAACTACTTTGAAAAAAGAATTTCTGTTAAAAATATTTTAAAAATATTAAGCAGTTTTAAAGACAGGAGCGGCTATTTTGAAGTAGCCACTGTTTATGCTGAACCTAATGGAAAAACAAAAGAATATTCTTTTAGAATTCCCTTTCAAATTGCGAAAAAAGAAAAAGGTAAATTACAAACTGGTTGGCCTCGTATAATAGTTTTAAAAAGTGAAAAAAAGACATTGGCAGAATATCCAGAATCAGAACGCGTTAATATTTGGAATAAAAACTATATTAAAATAGCAAGTTATATTGCTAACTCTAAGTAACTTTTTTAAAAACTCCCCTAAAAACAGATCTGGCCCCTGTATTAACGTTTCTTTTATAAGATAATATATTTTTCCATGGAAAAATATTTGAACTAGCTAGAATTTTAAGAATCTCTGCCCTTTTTATAAGGGTCATGTGAAGACCTTCGTGTGTTATAAAAGTGTTCTTATTTGATTCTATTTTTTTAAATTCCGGTACTACTATGCCTTTGTAAAAAACATTCAAACATAAGAAGCCTCCTTTTTTTAAAACTCTAGCTGTCTCTTTTATTGCACTAACAAATTCTTCTATAGAATTTGTATTGTGATAAACTCCGTTAGCTATAACAATGTTAAAGTATTCTTTTTTGAATGGTAGTTCAAACATTGATGCTTGTATTATTCTTCTGTTCGTTTCCTTTACTCCTATTAAACTAGCAATTTTTTTCTTTGTTGTTTTTAACATTAAACTATAGAAATCGCAAGCCCAAGTATCAAAACCACTTTTTACCAAAAATTCTGTGTTTCTACCACCTCCACAACCTAAATCAAGAACCTTATAAGAAGACGGTTTCTTAAAATCTTCTAAAAAATATATCCAATAAGGAGATACCTTTGTTTCAGAAAATTCTTTCACTATCTTAGAATTATTCCAAAATTTATACTCGGGTGTTTTATACATTTTTTATTTTTTTCAAAATTTTATATCCATTGTTATTTATATTAAACACATATATTTTTAATCCCTTAGATTCAAATATATTTTTACAAATGCATGGTTTTTTGGTTATGGCAAATATAGCAGGACCAACTGATGAAATAGAAAGAACTTCTGCCAAGTTATCTTTTTTAATAAAAGAAAGCTCTTTGCATAACTTTGGAAGTTTTTTATAAACAAAAGAACAATTATTGATACTGCCCATGTTAAAACGGTAATCATAAATAATATCTCCAATTATTTTCAGATCTCCCTCAGTCATTGCTGGAATCATTTTATGTAAAATATTATAGGCTATGGTTTTACCATGCTTTTTACCAGTTAAAATAAACTTCGGCAGAGCTTTGATCTCCTTTTCCATTAAAATATTTGAATCCAAATCTTCAACATCTGTTGGAATTCCAATTACAACCTTGTAAGAATCATCTATTTTCATCTCTGCTATCGGCGAGCTTTCTCCAGCCAGTAAAATAAGTCCGGCTTTGCATATACCTGCCGCTGCCGAACCACCTATGCATTGAACAGGATTTAAATAAAAATCTTCTCCGTCTATTTCTTCTCCATGATTTTGAGCTAAATATTTTATTAAATCGTTACCCTTTATTGGATTTCCATAAGCTTCATTTATTGCACAAGCAACAGAAGCTATTAGTGAACTACTAGACCCAAAACCGCAATGCCTTATTTCTTGAGCATTTTCTATAGATAGATTAAAACCTTCTTTAAATTTTAGTGCTTTTTTCATTAATAAAGCGGCATGCCTAATTAAAGTCGGCCTTTTAGAAAGTTCGGATATTACAATTTGAGAATCATTTCTCTTACTAACTGTGACTTTCCTAAAAAGTGATATAGAAAAAACAACCTCTCCTGGCGTATAACGAAAACTTTCGTCTATATCAATTTTACTTGGATCCATAGCCATAGCATTCAGCCTTGATGGATACTCCAAAGATATAGACCTAAATTTTAATGAATTTTCTCCAATGGTTTTTTTAAAAGTATTAAAAACACTCCCCACTTTAAATGGGGAGAGATTTCTTTTAATTAGCTTGTTTTTTAACATATCCAATTTTTTGGAACAAAATTTCTTCTATAGCTGTCTCCATGTTACCGATACTACTATCGTTATATAAGACAAAATTTGCTATATCACGTACCGTTTCAATATCAGCTTCTAAATCTATAAGGTCTTTGAAACTTACAGAATCTAAAGCCACACCCTCTCTTTTGTTATATCTTCTGCGAAGAGAATCAAAGGGAGCGTCAATAAATATAATACTACTTTTGTGGGTATTTATATTTGAAACCGCACTTTGAATTCTTTCAATCCCAACTCTTGAACGACTACCGACTATTACAATATCGATATACAAGCCACTATATTTCGGTAAACCTCTAAGTCTTTCAATTTCTATTATTAAAAGATCATCTGTGAAAGATAAACCGATAGTCTCTTCACCTTTTTTAATCCAGTCTTTAAAATCGGGAATATCCCTTTGTTCTCTATGAATCCTTCTAAGTGTGGGGCCTAAATCTATTGACAAAAAAGACCAATTGGCCATAATTTTGGCTAATCTAGTTTTGCCAGCACCATGGTGACCCGCAAGGAATATCATACACATCTCCTTAGTTTTAAAGTTACTTTTTACACTCTAGAACTTTTAATAATCTTTGTCTAATTAAAAATCCCCTGCTCGTGTTTTGAGCAAGGGGGTCTATAGAGGCTAGCCTCTATAGGGTTTTGCCGAACTGATCGGCAAAGAGGAAGAAATCACCGAAATCTATTTCGCCACTCCAGTTGAGGTCATACTGTTGAGCCTCTACTGTGATGTTGGTATCTTGCCCAAAGTAATCGGCAAAACTGTAAAAAATAAATTAGGTATTAAGCTTCCGCCAAAAAACCATGGTAAAATAGCCAAATCCAACAAAACCGCTAAAATTAATATGATATAGTACCACTTCATTGCTAGTTATTATTGAATATAGTTAGGTAAAATACAAACTTGACATATACTTAAACAAATATTATTGTTTAAGTATCTTAAATAAAACAATAATAATGGTTCTTTAAATAATGTTAAAGGAGATTAAGAGATGCTAGAAGAAAGATATAAAGTTAGACGAATAAACGACTTTTCAGACGATTTATTGCCGCTACCACTAATTCAATCCATAAAACTATGTACCGTAATCATAACTGATATAGTTATAGGTCAAGAACACAAAAGTAGCGCCGCTACATTTGAAACAGCCGAAGAAGATGTCTGGAAAAAAATAAAAGAAAGTCAAAAAAAATAGCCCCAATATACAATAAATCCCCGACAATACAGTCAGGGATTTTTATTAATGATCAAGAAAACAATCCACTCAACTTTCCATAATCAAACTTTTGAACATTAAAAACATTCTTTAGACCTTGCAATAAATTCTGGTGATTAATATCAGAAATCAATGTTGCTACAGGTTTTTCTAAGATTTTTTGTTGTGTTAGTTTCCTCAACAAACTAAAACGACGGTACTCAACTTGAGAAACATCAACATACAGCCCACTATCCTTTTCTCGCCAACACAAAGAAGCAGCCAACATAAAACGAACAGTGTTTTCATCATGACCAAGTTCTAATAATTTTTTAACCTGCCATTTGTCTGGTTTACCTGGATAAGAAATATAAGGTGTGATAAATAAAGTAATCTTATTGGTAAAACCCAAAAATCTAAATAACAAAATAGAAATTAATGTTTGTCTTAGAACATGATTATTTACAACCATAACAATTTCTTCTTTTTTAGCAAGAAGAGATAACAATGTTTCCCAGACAAATTCGACATCAATATTGTACTGCTGATAGAAAAAACCTGTTTGTCTTTGACGGTTAATACAAATGCCATTTTCAGCGAATTGAACAAGTAATTCCCTAAACTCGTTAAGGTAAAAACCCGGTAAAACTGCAACATTATCCAAAATTTCTTGGGATTGTGATTCTGGAAAAAAAATACTGACCCGATCAAGAATTTTCAAACAAGCTTCTTGTTTGCATTTCGCACAAAAAACTTTCCCATTACTTATATAAAAAGTTTTTTGTTTTAAAAACCTTGCTTGTTCTTTAGGAATTTCAAGTGCACCGCAATTGCATACCCAACACTCAACAAATTGGTTATGCAGACGAAACAAAGGTAATACCTCTGCAATCCTATCAGATAATAAACCTCGATTAGATGTATCTTCCCAAAAACTACACCTCAATTTAAGCAGAGACACCTCCTCAATAAAATTCTTTATAAAAACAGCATCTATATTTCGCATACCCAAAGTACCTATTGATATAACAAAATCTTGCCCCGTCCTCTTTCTAAGAATATCCCCAATAACTGGAGTTAACCAATAACCAAGCTGATACTCACTTCTAGGCGTCATAGGCAACGTTAAAATCATTAGAAACCTCCTTTTTATTTATTTGTAAAGATCTCATTTAACACTAGCACAAAACTTACTTAGAGTCAGTTTGTAAATATAAATCAACAGTAGACGCTATTTGCTTTTGATCATATTCATTCAAAGCGTGTCCTGCTCCACTTATAGAGTTAATTTTTATTTTTAGATTTTCTTTTTGCAAATACTGTTCAATTATCTGAGGACTTATTTTATCTCTGCTTCCTTGATAAATACCAATCCTAGAAACATCAGATGTAAACTGACTTAAAATCTTTCCCTGCCCAGAAAACTCCTTAACTAATTCGTTCCAATTTTTTGAGCGATAGGCATACGGAAAACCTGCCCTTATAAATTTTACAAAAGTCTTACCATCAAAACCAATCATCTTACAGTATTCTTTTTTAAAGATAGGTACAGCACTAATCAAAAAAATCTTTTTAATTTTTTCTGGTGTTTTTAAGGACTGAATTATGTTACTGCCAAAACTAATACCGCCAAGAAATATATTTTGTGAATCTATTATTATTTTTTTATTAGTGTAAATATCAAAAATATAGCCATTTTCAATACTTTTTAGAGAATCCGTAAGAGTGTTTACACAATTTTTAATACTGAAATTTCCCCCAGAAACCCAACTACCATAATAAAATGGCTGTAATATATTATATCCAAGCAATGATAGTTCTTCGCAAAATTCGCTTTTGTGTAAATAAGACGGCAAACCAACCATAAAAACAATAGTGCCTTTAGAATTACTTTTGGCTGTATAAAAATCCCCTAATAAATTACCCCTAATTTTAACACGATGTATAATCATGATTATTTAATATAATTTATATTGTAACCACCATCTAAAATAAAGTCGGCACCTGTTATATAACTAGCATTATTAAAAGTTAGATAATAACACAAATCAGCAATCTCTGAAACGTTTCCCATCCTTTTTATAATTGTGTTCTCAGCCCCATAAATTTTTTGCTCTCCTTGTTAAACCTTGTCGTTGTGGTGTATCTATTGTACCCGGAATAATCGCATTTACTCTGATCTTTGGCCCTAAAGTTTTTGCTAAAACCGCAGTTATAGTTGGCACAGTTGACTTTCTAACACTATAAATCATATTTTCTGTCCGACTCGCATGAGGCATACCACGTATACTACCAATATTAATAATTGTTTTTGCATTTTTGCACGTCTTAGCAAACCACTTAGAAATATTAATAATTCCAAAAACATTAACATTAAAAACAGATAGCCAATCTTTTTGCGTTAAATTCAAAAAATTTCCTCGCTTTAGTATTCCAGCATTATTTATTAAAATTTCTATATCTTTATATTTATTTTTAATTACTCTAATTTTATTATTAAAATTACCCTCGTCACCAATATCAGCTTTTACTATAAAAAAATCTGAATTAAAATAAAAACCTAAACCTACTAGATGTTTCTTTACATCCTCAGATCGTTTGTAATCATTAAAATAATTGATAACGACACCATATCCCTTTTTAAGATAGTTAATAGCAATTCCAAGACCTATTCCTGATGTTCCTCCTGTTATTAAAACTAATTTTTTAGATTTATTTTTTGCCATAAAATTTCATAAGCATTTACCAAATCCTTAGAATTAATTTCTAAATTATTTTTTCTCAATAAAACATCTATTTCAGAATTTCTTAGTTTCATCACGTCTGGAAATTTTAGATTCTTATCTATATATAATAGTGCTAAACGTAAAAATTTAGGCCATCTTTTTTTTACATTTATTAAAAAACCTTCCTTAAAAATACTTTTTCTTAGATTATAAATATAATCGGCTAACCTTGGAAAAATAGATTCTTTTATTGATTTTTGATCAAAATCTGGAGCTGTTAAAAATGAATTCACACCGAATAAAACAATTCCTGATTTCAACACAGGAATCAAATACAAACCATGGTTTCCAAAACGAAATTTATTCCAATTTGTAATTTCTTCTTCCCTGATTAAAGATATATCAAAGTTCTTAAATTCTTTTTTTATAATATGTTTTACAAACTTTACATAACAATCTTTTTTTATAACAATAGCTAAATCAATATCATTTGCTTTTTTAGAATATAGAGAAGACCCAAACTGAACTATTCCTATAATTAATCCTTTTTCATAACACTTTATAATGGAATTAGGTATTTTGACTTTCATAAATAATATGTGTATGCCGGTTCATTGTTAGTTATTATTGAATATAGTTAGGTAAAATACAAACTTGACAAGGTTATAGTATCTATGTTATACTAGCATCAGTACCATAATAACAAGGTTTTTTCACCCCCAACCCTCAAGGAGGGTTATATGGAAGCCACAATGCTTACCCAGAACCATGAAGAAGAAGTTCCGATGGAGGGGGTAAAGCGTGTAGTACGCCTTTTCTCCCTGATGAGCTTCGTCCTCGGTTTCTTCACTGCACTGACTCTACAAGAAGTAAACCTGAGCACCACTAACCGGCTCGCAGACTCTACCCTTGAGAACAATGCAAGGATAGAGGAACTGGCAAACACTCCCGTTAGAGGCACGATCGGATGTGAACCGACCAGCATCCTAACTCTTGCTCGCAAGTATATTGTGAGCAAGATCTAGCTGAGCAATGACCACTATAACCGAGTTCCTAAGTTCTCAAACCCCTACCCCCTCCCTAGTTAAACTAGGGAGTTTTTTTATTAAAATAGTTAGTTCAGAATCGTTTTATAATCAAGTTCTGGATAAAGTTTGAATTTTCCTGAATACACATCGTCAAGTAAAATCCACTTTGCATCAAATTTTATACCCCCATCTTCTACTTTAATTATATCTTTTTGATACAATATTTTATTCACGAGATTACCTTTATATACAAACACAACTTCATGACCCTGCTGGCCGTTATAAATAAAAATATTCTCAACTATCTTTATAAAAGAGAGATTCTCAAGATCGGTGCCCAACTCTTCTTGAAATTCCCTCCGAACAGCCGACTCTGCGGTTTCTCCAAATTCAACTTTACCACCGATAATGCGACCAAAATCTTCTCCCTTAACATTATCGCGCCCAATTCCAGCCAACACTTCTTTACTGTTTCTCTCTACCACACACATTGCTTTTATACTTATTTTATTAAACTCCATATTATTGATGCTACTTCATACCCAACAAAAAATCCACTGTACTTTTTATAATTTCATCAATATTTTCCCAATTTTTGGAAGCATATAAATTTCTTAATTCTTTCTCGTCTGGCTTGCCTTCTTGTTCTGGGTTTGAAAAATAAGACAAAGATTCTTTAAGTAGCTCATATTTTTCATACCCTAGTTTATCTTTAAGATTTGAATAATAAAAATAAAACATAAAATGATTTAATTCATGCAAAATAACATTAATTTGTTTTTCTAGAGAATTGCTTAAATAAATATAAATAAACTTTTCTTTATAACTATAAGGACATAACGGTAAAGATGTTAAATAAACTGTGATACCGTCAAAAGGAAACTTTTTTATATATAAATCCTCTAATTTTTGCAGAACTAGCCTACCTTTTTCTTTCCATTTATTTTCTAAACTTTTAATAACATCTTCTATTTTTTGATGATTTTTACTTTCCCATTCATTTAAAAACGTTTTTATTCGCGCACTTGCGTCTTCTTCGTTTTTTGAATTCTCGATTTCTTTTCTTAATTTTAAATCTAATTGACCAAGAAGCTTTTCGCGAATATTTTCTCTGCCATGTTTTAAATGCTTAAACTCAAAAACACCGTCTACGTAATTTTTGGTGTCTTTATCTATTGAATATATTACTTTTAAATTCATTTAATTTCTAATATTCTTATCATTTGATCTATCCAGTTGAATATATTTTTCTCCTCACTCCAAATTTCTTTTGCTTTAGGTAATATTAGGTTATGGTCTGGGTAACCCATATTATTAATTTCCCCATGTAACTCAATAAATTCTTCCGTACTTTGAATAACAGTATTAAACATTTCGGCTAAATCCCAAAAAACGCCGCTATCAGTATCTATATTACCTAAAATTTCTGGAAATGTTTTTTGAGCATAATCATAAAAAATAAAATGCAACATTTCGTGAAAAATTGTAAATAACTGATTTTCTTTATTGTCATATATAAAAACTTGAAATTCTCCTGAATCAAGAAATCTTGGACAAAAATCAAATATAGAGAAATATCCAATATATTTATTTTTAGGCCATGGATACCCTCCAAATATTTTATTAACTAATAAAAAATATGCGGTTTCTTTATCTTTAAAATTTTTACGAACTTCATTACTAAGAAAATCAATTTCCTTTTTGTTTGCTATGTAGTATTCAGAAATATACTTATTTAAAAACTTTTTTGGATTCTTAACGCTTTCTATTTCTTTAAGCTTGGGATGATATTTAATGGCGCGTTCCTGCCAAAAATCACTTCCTCCATGATTTGGATTATTATAAAATTCTAAAGCTAAATCTTGCTCTAATTTTTGATTTAAAATAAATTCTATAATTGAATAGTTCATTTTTTAAAAAACCCACCTATATTTTATTTTTTATCTACCTAAAGATAATAATAAAATACTGATGGGTTATATTATAATTCATGATTTCATCTGCGAATATAAATCCCAAATAAGCCATTCCAAAGTCATTTTTGCATGCACACAAAAACGTTCATCTAATCCCCATATAGATCCTGTCGTAATTTCTGCTTGGAATGGACATCCGCCCCCACATATACCTAAGGCCATACATTTTTGGCATTCTGGCATATTAAGGGGTGATCTTTTACTCCATTCTAAAAAATCAGGATTTGTTTTAATATCAAAATCGGCATCATTTACATTGGTTGGAAAATATTTCTTTCCCATTGCATACCCGTGGCAAACACCAACATCACCATTAGGAGAGATAACAATTTGATTTCCTCCCGAGGCTCCACAATCAAACGGCAATACTGTTCTTTCAACAAAAGCTATGGCTTTCCTCATTATCCTGTCTTCATAGATTCCCCGCGTTCTAAAAATTTGAAAAGCCTTAACAATAAACTCAGCAGCCTTTACATTATAACCCTCAAATGGTTCTTTGCTAGTTATTAGCAAATTTAGACCCAAGTTGGTTACTCCACATTCCTCAAGTAATACACGCATGGTTCCATCAAAATCCGCAATACATGATTCGGACAGAGTACAAGAAGCTCCGATATCCATACCAGCTTCCCTACAAATACTAAAAACTCTTTTTATATCTTCATAGACAGGCTTACCGTTTCCATATACCCTATTAGAATTTGTTACAAAATCATCTCCATCAATAGATATTGAAACCTGAACATTGTGTTTCTTTAGAACATCGGCCATGTATGGAGTCAAAAGTGTTCCGTTGGTTACTAAATTTAGTATTGTTTTTTTTGGAAGTCTGCCTACAATTTGATATTCTTCAATTCTTTTTAAAAGAAATTCTAATACCCGCCAATTCATCAATGGCTCGCCACCATAAAAAACAACTGTTTTTTCCTCTTCAAATAATTCTATATCTTCACCAATCAATCGACAAAATAAGTCCAGTCCTCTAATAGCAACCTCCTTTGACATATGACTTTCAACATATCCTAACTGGGAATTATTTTTTAGAAAGCAATACTTACAACAGAAATTACATTTGTCAGTAAGAATAAAATAAACCAAGTGTGGATAAGGTTCACCGGTCATATCTCTAAAATAGCTAATTACCTTTTCGTCTTCTTGTAAATCTTCTATCAAAACCTTAGCATTTTTTAATATTTCAATAGCTTGAAAAATTTCTTTTCTTTTTTCAACATCCGTTTGACACTCAGCTAATTCACCCAAAGAAACACCCGCTTTAATTTTCTCTATAACATCAAGAATAAAAATAGGGAAATATACTGGCATCATCCGAAGAGAATGATAAGCAACAAAAATATCATCTTTTACTATGAAGTGAGAAAACCTTGATAAAAATAATCCATTTTTCATGGAATAATCCTCCTTGGTTGTAAACAAGGGGATGGTTTCCCATCCCCTATGTATTGACTATCGCCACGGTGAGTTTTTAGCTTTCTTGTTCTGCCTGCATGCACATTTGCATGCACAAGTCCCACACTTCGCTGCATGGGTTACTCTGACAGAATTACCAAGAACCTTGGCGACCTGCTCTTTGGAAGGAACAGCATCCATTTTTTATCACCTCCTTTCGCAGATTTTAAAGGGCTATTTAAAGTGTATTCCTACATATAACTATTGTCAATTAGTCATATTTTAGGTATAGTTGATTAGAAAAATTAAAAGTTATGAAAGAAATAGAAGTTAAAATTGAATTAACGCCCGAAGAGTTTAACAACCTCGCCGGAGGTTCCGATAATTTCCATCTGGAAAGAACTTTTGGCTATTTCAAAGAAGATTTTTCAAATATTGAGGAGGGTATTTTCCCAAGAATAAAATATATAGAAGGAGAGAAAAAAGAGATTATCTTAACCGTAAAAAGAAAAACAAAAGAGAATACTAAATTTTTTGAACGAGAAGAAATGGAAGTAAGAACAAAAGAAGGGGAAAATATTGAAACTTTAAGAGAGATATTAAAATCTTTGGGATTTAGCAAAGAAATTATTTTTGAAAAGAAACGAACAAATGTTTTTGAGGATGATATTACTATCTCTTTTGATAAGCTTCCTTTTGGTTTTTTTATTGAATTTGAGGGTGAGCCAGAAATGATAGAGCGGCATCTTGATGAGTTTAATCTTTCAAATCGGACAAGGATTACCAGAGCGTATCTTGGTCTATGGGAGGATTACAAAAAAACCCACGGAATCACTGAAGAAAATTGTGTATTCAAATAAAAACCCGCTGTATATTCCCACGTAGTGGATCAAAAAAAATTATGAGGGAAATTGAAATATTAGTTGAAGTTTTTGAGAAAAAAGAGAATGCCTTAAAAGTTCTTGGCAATTTCAATTTTGTCGGAATAAAAAAGATAAGCGACACATACTTCTATGATCCCTTGCGCGATGATTTCAAACCCGACAAAAATGGCCGGTTAAAAAAATGCTTTCGGATAAGAGAAAAAAACGGAATAGGCTATTTAACTTATAAATTTGATCATTTTGACCATAAGGATACTTGGATTTATTCTGATGAACACGAATTGAAAATATCCGATTTAGATACGGCCACAAAAATACTTTCCGACATAGGCATGGAAATTCTGATAAAGATAGAGAATAAAAAACATACATTTACTTCTAATAAATACGAAATCGTACTTGAAGATGTAAAAGATTTGGGTTTATTTATGGAGGTTGAATACCTAAATCCTCCAACCGATGCAAATGTTGACCATCTAAAAGAAGAAATAAGAAAGTTTATAAAAACTTTACACATAAAAACAAGCGAAGAACTAAACTCTGGCAAACCTGAATTTATAATAAAAAAGAAGGGTATTAAAATTTTATAAACCGTTAGTACCTAAAAAAACATGAAAAAGAAATATTAGTAATTTTTTCCATCGAATCTCTGTAAACAGCAAACCGAAATACATCATGGTATTTGCCTTCAAAAAATCTGTGCTCTTTGAATCTACCTTCTTCATAAAAACCGTACAACTCTCCGCTTCGCATCGTTGAAAGAGATAACTGGTTGTATCCGAAAACCTCAAAACAGATTTTGCGGATAGGCAGAAACAAAAATAGATAATGGGCTAGCAGGATTATTGCTTCAACTCCATATCCTCTATTTTCATGGAGCGAGTCTATATAAACGTTTATAAAAATATAGCCATCTATTTGATTGAAATTGAAAGAAAATATAGTGCCTACAGGTATATTTTTATCTCTCCGTTCAATAATAAATTGCAGATGGCGGTTTCGTTCAAATTCTCTTTTTATTTCCTTTACAAAGTTTTCAAAACTTACTACTTCTCGCCTAGCCGAAAAAAGACTAATAAATCTAAACTCATTGCGCCATTTATGCAGTACTGGGTAATCTGATTCTTCAATAGGTCTTAACACTATCCGGCTAGTTTTCAGATCTGATAGGGTCATATACCCCTCCTTTTTAACCAATGTTTCCTATATTTTTAAAGGGCTCACTAAACGTAGATATACCACCAACCCAGGATTATATCAAGAACAAAGATTATATCTCATCTTTTATATCTTTTGGACCCAAAACTGCCAATAAACTATTATTCTTGTTTAGATATTTTTTACCTATATTTACCACTTCCTCAAAAGTGGTTTCTCCAATTAGTTTTTTGTAGTTTTCTGGTTCAAACAATTTATTGAACAAGTTAAATCCTTCTCCCAAAAAATTAAGTTCATTTTTTGAGTTTGAATAAAAACGGTCGGAAATATTATATATTTTTTCTTTAGTTTCTTCGATTTCTTGTAGCGATACATTTTGTAGAAAACTATAAATTGAATCAAATATTATTTTTACTGTTTTTAATGGATCAGAAGAAGCTGTTTGAATTTGGAAAATTCCTGCATCTGTATATCTAGTGTTGAAGATCTTTACAGTATAAACTAAGCCTGTTTCATGTCTTAATTTTTCAGATAAAAAGCCTCCAGTTCCAAAACCTAGATAGTTGCTTATTATTACCAGCGCAGCTTCTTCTTTTGGGTTCAGCCCCCCGGGAGTGTGAAAATTTAATAATATTCTTGTTTGTTCTGTTTCGTTAAATATATACAAATAATTTTCATGGTTATTTGAAACAGGTATATTTTCGTTCTCTTTTTTATTTTGACTACTACTCCACGATCCAAAATATTGTTCTGTTTCTGCTAAAATTCGCTCATGAGGTAAATTACTTATTACCATAACAGCACTATTTTCTGGAACAAAATGACTGCGCTGGTATTCTCTTAGTTGTTCTATCGTTGAACTTTTTATTACATTCATAGAGCCGATTACTTCTTGAGAAAGTGGGTGTGTGCCAAAGATTTTTTTTAATATTAAAAAACCAAACTTTCTAATTGGTCTATTTTCGTCTATTAATGCTTCTTCTAAAATAATTTTTTTATTTATTTCAAAATCTTCAGTATTTATTTCAAAATCATTTATTAGCGCACTTAAAGCTTTTATAGAATCATCCACATATTTTATTGGCAACTCTATAATAAAATGAACATTTTCGCGGCCAGTAAAAGCGTTAACATAGGCACCTATTTGTTTTCTGCTAGTTTCACTGTAGAGATTATTTATTTTTTTACAAAGCAGATGTTCTAAGAAATGAGTATAGCCCAGCTGATCTTTTTTTTCGTGTCGCGATCCAGTTCTTACCCATAATGAAACCATAGCGACGGAAGCACTTTCATTGGTTGAGGTAATTAGCCTCAGGCCGTTTTTTAGCAGGCTTTCTTGGTATTTAGGCATGGATTAGTAGTTCAAATTATACCTAAAGTTCATCTGACTGGCAATACCTGAGATAGCTGTAAACTACATATGCTATAGCAGAGCGTAGTATCTCAACAATCATTTGAACACAAAACCCACCACCGAGATGGCAATCACGATCAATACACTATGATCTCTAAATGCTCTTTACCACTCCACTCTCCCTAGTTTAACCAGGAAGAGTTTCCTGTAAGGAATTAAAAACGCCCGTTTTTTACACGGGCGTAAGAATGGATTTTATTATTCTTTATTCTGTGGCATGCATATAACCCGCCGCTATCATAAGCGTCGTCATACTATCAACAACTTCCTTGTTATCTGTAATCCCGTCTATAAGATATATTCTTATTTTATTAGCAAGCACTTTTTCATATTCAAATATACCAATAAGGGATAAAATATCTTTTTCACTTGTTGTATTTTGTGATGCTTTGGTTAATGCAATCACAAATTTTTCTAGATTATCAGGTTGTACGCTAAATAAGATTGAATTTCGGGCTAGTTCTATTAGTTCTTCTTTTGCTTTCTCAAAATCTATAGAATTCATATTTTTTCTCCTTTTGTATGATATGTTTAGTTTAAAAATTTACGACATATTTTTTAAAAGAGCTAATTATTTTATTTTCAATACACCATCTATAAACTCTTCAAATTTTCTTTTTGCTTCGTTATTTCTAGCCTCATTTGACATGCGGATTTTTCCTTTTAGTTTTGTTTTAGCTTCTTCATCTAATCCAGCTATTTTTACAGGAGATCTTAAAGCCTCATTGGTGGCTTCTTGCTGTAACTGTTCATAATCATTCAACATTCTAAGTTGGTTTGCTTTAACTTCCAATTCTTGCATAGAATCTAAAAACCCTTGCCGTATTGTTAGTTTTTGTTCTTTTTGTCCTCTTAAGTGGTCAAGGAGTAATGATCCAAGACGCAACGCAGTAGTACCGAATATCGGTTTAAATTCATCTGGTTGGGTTTGAATATCTTTTTTTGCTTTTTCAATAACCCCTCTTGCTTCTGTGCCTTTATCATCCATAAATAACTTTGCTCTTAATCCTAATGCGATAACCCCCACTACAACTTCTGCAGTAGTTATCTTTTTTTCGGCTTGTTCCAGTGTTACCGATACTTCGTTTTTTTCTGTTTCGGGACTTTCTTTTTGTTCTGGTGTTTTTCTTCCCTCCGGATAAAATCTCCCTAATTCACTAATTCTCATATTTAAATAATACACACTAAATGTATTTGTGTAAACAATTTGGATAGAATTTAGTTACGGATAGTTTTAATTAAAATCCACCAAGGACTGACCTTTTAAACAAACTAGCTTGTTTCATGTTGAATCGGCTTATTTACTAACAACTACTTTAATTTGTCATCCTTTATACCTAAAGCCAGATGTATGGCCTGCCTTATCCACCAAGTAGTGTAAGTTGAAAACTTATAATCCTTATCTGAATTGTATTTGTCTATGGCTTTTCTTAAACCACTCTTGCCAATATCAACTAATGTTTTGTAAGAAAGGTAGTGATTATTATTTTTGTATTTTTTAGCAATGCTTTCTACTAAAAACAAATTTGCGTTCATTAATTCAGTGATGGCTTTTTTATTTCCATTAACAATTCCTTTAAACAATTCTTTTTCTTGTTTTTGTGTTAAGAGCATTGTCTTTGCTGTTGTCAGTAATTTACTAGCAGTTCTCCTTGAAAATATTTCTTTCTCTTGTTTTTTAATTAAAGGCATAATCTAAATAAAATTTGTAATGTTTAGGGGCGACTTTTTATGGTCGCCCCCTTTCTACTAGTCGTCCCACATACCGCCACTGCTTTTTCCGCCTCCACCGCCGCCTTTGCTACTTCCGCCTGATTTACCACCCTCGCCATGGCGGTTAGCGGGAACTCCCCAACCGCCTTCAGCAGCGGCAGCATCTCTGGCATCATGCCATGCCTGCGCAGCATCTTTTGAAGATGCTTGTGTTTCTTTGCCGCATCTCCTAGTGTATATTTACCCATCTTTCCTCACCCCCTTTCTGGGTAATAGATTGAAAGAACACTTCTGTTGACCTAATTTAAAGATAACACTTCGTTAAAAAACGTCAAATTAAAAAGCCTCGATCGGTTGTGATCGAGGCAGTGGCGTTATGTTTTATTTAACGCCAGAAGAACTGGTAATTCCAAAAATTTGCTTCTTGGAAATGCTCCGGCCGAATTGATCGGCGAAGAGAAAGAAATCACCGAAACCAATCTTGCCGTCCCAGTCGAGGTCATACTTTTGGATATCAACTGTAGTTATTATAGAGGCTTAGCCCCAATAGGGATTCAATTAAAAAACGCCCATTTTTTACACGGGCGTAGGAGAAATTTTTGTTTAACTTTTTTTAAGCTAAACCCGCTTCTTTTAATTCCGTAAGTGTCTCCACTTTCACCCAGAATTTAATCCCTTCATCAATAAGCTCTTCTAATTCCTTAAATGTATTTAAAGAAAAAATGACAATATCTTTGTCAACTTCAGGGTCGTCTTTTAACCTTATGGCTCTTTCAAATTCTGCTAAATTAGCTGGATTGTATCTAAATATAAGAGACTCCCTCGCTAAAACTATTGTTTCTTCTTTTAGTTTTTCAAATTCTTCGGCATTCATATATTTTCTCCTTGTTTTTAACTTTTAAAAGAACTTATGAATTTAGTAATCCATTTATAAACTTATAAAAACCTTCTTTTCTCTTTTTTTCTTTGGTGTCTTCTGCTGTTTTTATTTTTTCTCTTAGTTTTATCTTTTCATCTTCACTAAGCCCAACTGGTCTTAAGGGTGTTCTTAGAGTTTTAACAATTCCTTCTTGTTGTATTTCTTCAAAATCTCTTAACATCTTTAATTCATTAATCTTTCCAGCTAGTCCACTTACAGAATCTGCAAAGCTTTGGCGAATTTCTAGTTTTCGTTTTTCTTTTTCTGCTATATGGTCAACTATTAACGATCCAATATCCATAATAGATCTTCCTAAAACCGGTTTAACTTCTGTAGGTTCTGTTAAAATATCTTCCTTTGCTTTTTCAAAAACACCCCTTACTTCTGTACCTTTATCATCCATAAATAACTTCGCCCTTATTCCTAACGCAATAGCTCCAACTAAAACCTCTGCGGTAGTTATCTTTTTTTCAACTTGTTCGGGAGTTACCAATACTTCGTCTTTCTCTTTTTCAAAAGACTCTTTTTCCACTTGTTCTTCTTGTGTTTTTCTTCCTTCTGGATAGAATCTCCCTAGTTCACTAATTCTCATATTTAAATAATACACATTAAATATATTTATGTAAATAATTCGGGTAGAATTTTGTTATGGGTGGTTTTACTTCTGACTGAAGTCAGACCTCAATCAGAAGAAACTTCTGTATTTTTCTTAGATAAAATTTCGTTGTAAATTTTTATCATTTTTTCTTTATCGCCTTCATCAATTACATTAAGATAGTCATCTTTGCGAATATTGGAATTAAAAAATTTAATTTCACCAGCATCGGAAATTTCTTTAATTTCTTCTAATGAAAGCTGCTCCATGCCATTAAAAAAAATCTCCCATTCTTCTTGTGTCCATCCTTCTGGTGCCCATTTTTTTTCTTCTTTATTTTTTATATCCATATTACTTCACAATTGTTATAAAATTATTGAGGGAGAAAAAACTTTCTCCCTCAATATGACACTAGTCATCCCACATGCCACCACTGCCACTGGTTTTTTCGCCTCCGCCACCAGATGGCTTGAACCATGACCAAAACGACGATGGAATATGTTGCCGCTGACTCTTGTCTTCATTTCCATCTTGGTCGTAATGCATGACATCAATGTGCGATTCGGGATGACTTTTGCTGGCATGAGCCCCTCTGCTGGACCCATAGCTATCCGGCACACCTTTACCCATTTTTCCTCACCTCCTTTCTGGGTAATAGATTGAAAGAACATCTCTGTTGACCTAATTTAAAGATAACACTTCGTTAAAAAACGTCAAATTAAAAAGCCTCGATCGGTTGTGATCGAGGCAGTGGCGTTATGTTTTATTTAACGCCAGAAGAACTGGTAATTCCAAAAATTTGCTTCTTGGAAATGCTCCGGCCGAATTGATCGGCGAAGAGAAAGAAATCACCGAAACCAATCTTGCCGTCCCAGTCGAGGTCATACTTTTGAACCTCTTTGGTTAATGCTTTACGGCCAAAGTAGTCGGCAAATTCAAAGAAGTCGTCAAAATTGACAAGCCGCAGGGGCAGATCAGAATTTACCTTACAAATGAACAAACTCACACACTGATGCCGACTCTGGCCTCCCACCCAATACCCACGCTACGTTATAAGCACAAAGCGCGATGGCCTTGTTAATTGCGCTGGCGGTTTTGCCGGCAACGTGCGGGGTTGCGATAACCCGAGAATCACACACCAATTGTCTTAACCATAAACTTTTTATGGGTTCCTCCGGAAATACATCTAGAGCAACACCGGAAATCCATCCTTGCCTAATAGCTCTCTTTAGTGCTCTGTAATCAAGGAGCTCGGCTCTACTTGTATTAATGATATAGCCCTTTTTGGACTTCATCAGTTCTATCTCTCTTGAACCAACAAGTCCGACTGTCTCTTTTGTAGCAGGAAGATGGAGAGTGACTATATCGGCGCGAGAACATAGTTCCATGATAGAATTTGCAATCGGCAAGTTATTATCTTTTATAAACTTTGTGTGTTTTTCGGGATGAGGCGTCCATGCTAACACAGAAAAACCGGCGTCAAATAAAATTTTAGTTGTCTCACATCCGATTGCCCCTAAGCCAACAATGCCTATTACCATTCTCGAGCGTTCTGGAGAAACAGCCGGTTCCCAAATATTTTGACCACTGATGCTCCTAGAAAAAAAGCTGACTCCTCGAGTCATATTGATAGCCAAGGCAAGAACAAACTCCGCAACTGACTTCTCGTTGCAACCCGGAGTGTTTGTTAACCAAAGATTGTCCCGTGGCGTAATCTGAACATTGTTTACCCCTTTGCCAAATCTAGAAATCACTTTAAGATTTGGGTAACGCCGAAAATCTTTATCGGTGAAGGGTTTATCCCCAACAATTATTCCTCTAATAGAATCGGAGGTAAAAATATCTGATTCATCCAAAAGGTTAACGCCCCTGTTTTTCAGTATGCGTATTCCGACTGCATTAAATTTAAAAGTTGGAGCGTCCCCACGAAGAAGAACATTATGTTGATAAGGAACATTGTTTATACCCAAACTAAGCTCCGTCCGAACAACGGAACAAAAATTAGTCTCGATCAAATGAGCCTCGTTAAAGAATAAAGGACGTTTAAATATTCCTTCCTTAAGTATCTCATTTATCAGATAATTGCCAAATTCATCATGAGTTATAACAACTACAGTTCTTGCTTCAATACCCATAACATGCGCCCATGCTTTTCTTGCTCTAATACATACTTGAGATAATGATTCAGCTCCTTGAGGTAGATCATCAGAATCCGCATAAAAAGCATGCTTCACAAACCTATTACCAAGTTCATATAAAGTTTTACCTTCAACACATCCCCAGCCTCTTTGGACTAATAATGGACTACTGTTAACTGGGATGTTTAATAAACCGGAAAGCAACTCAGCAGACTGAACAGCCCGACCCAAAGAACTGCAAACGATCACCGTCGGGTTTATGATATTTTCCTTACACCATTCGATCTTACTTGAACTCACTTCCATCCTTTCCAGCCTACTCTCTATGCTTTGCCCTTGAATGATCCCCTTTCTATTTTCATCAGTGGGCTTATGGCGCATAATGAGTATCCGTTTATCCGCTATATTAGACATTCTAACCTCCGTTTATAAAGTTTTTAACGTGCAAAATCTATATCTCCCAAACTGCAAAAATCGTTTCATAAAAATACCGGCTCACAATGGTCAAATCTGTAAAAATTCTGAACTTTATCAAAACTAATATCCTTAATACAGCCCAGCATAGCGTGCAAAACACCATCGTGAGTAATCACTAACATACTACTATCTTCCGATAAAATCTGTAATTTCAGAACTGCCTGTTGAATTCTTTGTAAAAAATCTTGCAATGATTCTGCCTCGGGTATATCTGAACTCTGGATGAATCTGCCGTCGGCCCCAAAAAAATGAGGGTAATTTTCTAAGGATTCTTTTTTGGTTCGTCCTTGTAAAACCCCGAGATGCCGCTCCGCCAAGTCGGGTTCCATCTGGATATTATTAGTACCAAGCTCAGCCGAAATAATCTTGGCTGTTTCCAAAGCACGTCCCAGAGGCGAACTAAGTACTAGATCAAATTTATAATTCCTTAACTTCTGAGCAGTTTCCTTGGTTTGTAAAACGCCCTTCTCAGATAGTGGAGAATCTAAATGACCTTGGGTTCTTTTTTCCAAATTCCACTGTGTTTCGCCATGCCTAATCAAGACGATCCTGTTCTTAAAAAAGTAACTCATTGTACCAAAGTTAGTACAATAATTTTAACTTGTCAAACAAACAGAAGCTGACCTCAGCGCCAAAATAAAAACCCTGCTTGTTGTTTCAAGCAGGGGGGGTTGAGCCTTAGGGCTCTACTATCTTCATCCTTTCTCCCTTTAATTCTTGACCAAATTGATCGGCCAAGAGAAAAAAATCGCCAAAGCTAATTTCGCCGTCCCAATCGAGGTCATATTTCTGAACCTCTTGGGTTAAAGCTTTACGGCCAAAGTAGTCGGCAAATTCAAAAAAGTCATCGAAGTTTACCATTCCATCGCCGGTAAAATCTGGTTCAGGAACAGAAACAACTTCCCAAGTTTTGGATCTTACCAGTAACTTTTCCGGATCATACCGCACAAACTCGGTAGGGTCTGCAACCTCTACACTTAACGTGTGCCTGCCGTAACCAATCTCCGTATCGGTTACTGGCAGATTTTTTGAACCTGTAGCCACTACCGCTCCATTAACCTTCCAACTAATAACCAACGGATGATCCGCAGGCTCCGGAGGGTCAATGGAAAAAGTAGTAGTATTATCACCCACATCTGAAACAAGCTCGGCTGTGGGGTCAACATACTTGGCTATCGTCTTAACAATCGCCTCTCTGCAAACTTGGCAGAAGGGAGGCATATCGTTCCAATCGGTAAAACTACCCATAGTGCATGCTTTCGATGGCCTATACCAACCATCCCTATAGTAGTTCGCTCCCTCAAACAAACCAATTTTGCCGATATAGTCACCAGTATTAGGTGTTGGTATTGGAGTTATTGGATCAATCCAATAACTCCAGCTAATCAGACTACGAGAAGTTTCGGTTGTTATATTTATAAACGGACCTTCAAAATCTCTTTCTGTTTGACCAGGCTTCATTGCAGACAAGCCCTTTGTTTCATCCTTTAATTTGCTTAGTGCGTGACCAAATTCGTGAACCACCATATTAGAGAACATTTTATTATTTACAAATGGATCGTGATGCAACCGTCCAGTTCCATTAACTGCTAAACCTATTTCGGAAATTCCAGAAACTTGTCCACCCTCACCTTCAATCCGATCATCATTTATTAAAAGCACAACAACAATCGGATCATTCTTGCCAAAAAAAGTTCTGGAGATATTGTCTATTTTTGTGAGGTCAGAGTTCAAACCACCCCATAAGCCAAAGTAAGTCTTTGTCTCTTCTCCTCTTTTTACAACAGCCAAAAGAGAATCTTTGGATGCCACCCAAATAGCAGAAACATTAAAACTTGTTCTGTACTCTTTAAACGGAGACCGACTGAATAATTCTTCGGTCGCAATTTCCACATCGTTAAAATATGTTTCCTTCTGCGAAGCAATGTAAGCTTCGGAAAGAAACACTATGTTAACCCGATTCTTACTTGGTCCGTTTACCATTAACGGAGTTATGGTTGGGACTTCTGTGGCAAGCACAGAAACTACCCAAGCCATGACAATAGCTAAAGCTAAACTTAATTTTTTCAATTTGATTTCCTCCTTCTTTTTAAGGAACTACCCTTATTTTAACTGTTTTAATGGTAACACAAAAGCTAACCAATTGCAAATATTTAATGTACAAAGACGCTTGACAACAAAAATATTTTGTTTAAACTGTGATTAGTTCCTTAACCCTACCAAAAGGAGGTAGTAAAGATGTCAAAGGGGCAGCAGTATGAAGTCAGGCAGCAAGATTCCTGGACAGATGTGATTCCTATGCCCACAACCCACACTGTCGTAATAACGGATCGAGCTACTGGCGAGGAATACAAAGGCAGCGCAACAACAGTGGAAAAAGCCGAAGAAGTAGCTTGGGAAAAAGTCAGAGATTCCCAAGATGATAAGAAGTAAGAATCGCGAAAATTACCGAAGCGGAA
>JBBTRR010000004.1:0-110657 GCA_038065095.1 Patescibacteria group bacterium | reverse complement strand
CCACAAAATTAATTAAGGGTTACTCTTAGAATATTTTTTGGTGAAATAATTAAAAAATATGAAAGATACAATAATAGCTTTTATCTTTATCTTGCTTGTTGGTATTTTGATGCTACTAACTTTTAACTATATCAGTGATAATCCAAGTAAAAATGATTGCGTCATTGGCAGAAATTCCCCTGATTGTTTAGATGGTAGTGGAAGTGGTCATCCTCTTTGGAATAATTAGAATAATAAATATTGATAGTCTTTTAAGAATTTATTAAACTGTTTTCTAATTTAATTTTACTTATGGCTACTCTCAATATTTCTCATTTCGTAACCTACCTAAGTTTTTATAGAGAATATTTAAAACTTTATAAAAAACACCTGACAGTAAGATATACCAAATTAGATGATGAACTAATACTTATACCTGTACTTTCCCACATAACTATAGAAAGTTTAATATCCCACTCGTTAAGATTTGCTATTTCTAACCTAGCTTATAATAATCTTCCCTTAAGAAAAATCAGTACAATTTTTCAAGGAGATGGTTTGAATAAAAAAATAGAACTCTTAAAAAGTCTATACTTTGTGGAACCGCCGATCTTTAAATTTTTAGAAAGTTATATTAAAAAAAGTAGCTTCCTTAGAAATAAAATTATCCACGGCCATGAAATGTCGTATATGTATTCAAATGATGGAATTTACAAAGAATCACCTTTATTTAAAGAAATGAAGTTATTCGATTTTGATAAACACTTTAAAGAATTTTCTGAATTTATTGATAAATTTCTAGATACACTATTAGAAATACCCAAAAATGATCTGGCACCCGCTGTTGATTGGGATAAAACCTTTGTTGAAAATAATCGAAACTATTTTAAAAAACTCAAAAAAGATATACTAAAAAAATAATCTAAATTCAAAATCATAAAGCAATCTGTGGGTTTAGATAACATATACAGTTACAACGTTGCTTAATAATAAAAAATACCCGAAAGATTACCCTTCGGGTATTTTAATGTTCGTTTTTTGACATGAATTTAAAATACTGCTTAGCTTTAGTAACCATTAAAGATAGTTCTTCAAACCTCAAACAAGGAGCGCGTCATGTTCTTTGAATTAATTATATGTTGGGATGGTTTTTCAGATAGATTAGGTTTGATTGTGGCAGATACACCAGAAAAAGCCGCTGAAAAATTAAATAGGAAAATTCAAGGCTTTTTAACACAAGGCGGCCCAGATGGATTAAAGGCTCATTATTTAGAACCAACACCGAATGATGAAGGAACGTACATACTAGAAGAAGTACAAGAGTTATCAGCCATGCCTATGTACTTACACAAAAGAAGGAGGGCATCGTGACCGAACGAATGCGTCGCCCTGCTAAACCAGCAGATGAAAAAGATCTTCATGAAAAATCTGGTTGCCCACGTCGGCCAAAAATAAACCGACCAGACACGGGCAGGGTTTTAGAAAGAATGAAGAAGGTAGCACCCGAAAAAGCACGTAGGTACGCCAATCCTCAAAACATCGGGCAATAAATCCCCTGTAGGGAACAGCTAAGTCTGTTCCCTATTTTAATTAAAATTGATAAGATTGGCTCATAATGCAATCTCAAATTAAACAAGCTATAAAAGAAACTGTATCCAAGAAATTCGGCTTAAAAAATATGCCGGATTTTTCGGTTGATATATCAGAAAAACCAGAACATGGAGACTATGCTTCTAATGTAGCTATGGTTCTTGCTAAAACTCTAAAAAAGAACCCACTGGAAATTGCCCATATTATCGATATGGAACTAGAAAAATGGAATATAAAAAATGGTTTAAAAACAGAAATAGTTCCACCTGGTTTTATAAATTTTTTTATAGACACCAAAGGTTTGGGCTTAGTTTTAAAAGAAATAATCAAAAAGAAAGAAAAATTTGGCAGTGGCTCAAAAAAGAAAGAAACCATAATAATAGAATATTCCTCGCCTAATATTGCCAAACCCATGGGTGTGCATCATTTACGCACAACTATAATCGGCCAATCTCTTGTTAATATGTATAGTTTTTTAGGCTACAAAGTTTTAGCTATGAGTTTTCCCGGTGATTGGGGTACACAATTTGGTTCTTTGATAGCCGCTTACAAAAAATGGGGTGATGCTAAAAAATTTAAAGTTTCGCCCATTAAAGAAATGCTTAATCTTTATGTAAGATTTAGCCAACTCGCCGAAAGCGACGAAACCATGCAAGAAGAAGCTCGCTTAGAATTTAAAAAGCTAGAACAAAATAATAAAGAAAACAAAAGAATTTGGAATTTATTTAGAAAAGAATCATTTAAAGATTTTGACAAAGTTTATAAAAAAATAGGAGTTAAAATACCATTAGTTTTTGCTGAAAGCTTTTTCGAGCCCTATCTAAAACAAGTTATTATAGATGCTACTACCAAAAAAATTGCCCAGCGTGGCGTCGATGGTTCGCTGGTTGTTAAATTTAAAGATGATACTCCGCCATTGTTATTACAAAAATCCGATGGTGCTACGCTTTATGCTACGCGCGATCTAGCTCAAATGAAATATAGAATACAAAAATGGCACCCTTCAAAAATTATTATTGTGGTCGCCAACCAACAAACCCTATACTTTAACCAAGTTTTTAAAGTAACAGAACTTTTGGGTTATGCTAAAAAAGAAATCTTGAAACACGTTAAGTTTGGTATGGTTTTAGATTCCACCGGCAAAAAATTTGCCACACGCGAAGGTAAACTCATTCCCCTAACCGATGTTCTAGACGAAGCCATAAAACGCGCCAAAAAAGTAATAGGAAAATTAAATTCCAAACTACCTCAAAAAGAAAAGGATAAAATAGCAAACATTGTTGGCATTGGTGCTGTTAAATTTTTTGATCTCTCTCAAAATCGCTTAAGCGATATAGTTTTTGATTGGAATAAAATGTTAAACCTAAAAGGCGCCTCGGCCCCCTATGTTCAATATTCTTACGCCAGAATAAAAAGCATTATAAGAAAATCAAAAATAAAACCTTCTGGTAAAATTAAAATAGAACTCTTAAAAGAAGATGAGGAACTAAACTTGTTAAGACATATGTTTCATTTCGCCGAAATTATTAAATACTCTGCGTTAAAATATGAACCCAACCACTTAGCCGAATATTTATTAAGACTAGCTGAAAAAATAAATAACTTTTACGAAAAGATTCCTATTCTTTCGGCAGAAAAAGAAATTAAAGACGCCAGATTAACACTTATAAATTCTACTGCTATAATAATTAAAAGCGGAATGAATCTGCTTGGTATTGAAGTTACAGAGAGAATGTAAGGGCTTTGTTCGCAAACGAAGTGAGCGATAACAAAACCTTACCCCGACACAAGGTCGGGGTTAAAAATATTAATTAAACTTATGACCATATCTTTTGAAGATTTCAAAAAAATAGAACTACGTATCGGCCAAATTAAATCAGCCGAAAAAGTGGAAGATTCCGAAAAACTTTTAAAGCTAATCGTTGATTTTGGCGAAGCTGGCGAGAGACAAATATTGGCCGGACTCGCTAAAACCTACACTCCTGATTCTTTAATTGGAGTTAGAGCTGTCTTTGTTTTTAATTTAGAACCAAGAAAATTAATGGGTCTAGAAAGCCAAGGAATGCTACTTGCTGCCGAAAGTGAAGAATGCCCAATGATTCTAGTGCCATACAAAGATGCACCTCCAGGAAGTATTATTAATTAAAAATGATATAATACAATAAGTCATTAATTTCTAAACACCAATTACTAATTTAAAACTATGAATCCTTTAGTTGATGCTATTAAAAAAGTTAAACCTGCGGTTGTTAGTATTGTTATTACCAAAGAAATATCGGAAGAAACTTTAAGGCAAATGCCCTATTTTGGCCAAGGCGGCATGCTTACTCCCCCAGAAAAAACCATGGGCGAAACAGAAAAAGAATTTCCTAAAGATCACGACAAAATAAAAGTGGGTGGTGGTTCAGGCTTTATAGTTTCACGTGATGGTTTAATTTTAACAAATAAACACGTGGTCCAAGACCCCGAAGCCACTTACACCGTAGCTATGGAAGATGACCGTTATTTTCCAGCAAAAGTTTTGGTGCGTGATCCTATAAATGATATTGCTATTTTAAAAATTGAAAACGACAAAGAATTTATTTTTGTTAAACTATCCGATGCCAATAAATTAGACCTTGGCGAAACTGTGGTAGCTATTGGCAATACTTTGGGTGAATTTAAAAATACAGTTTCAGCTGGCGTGGTTTCTGGTTTATCTAGATTCATAACTGCTCAAAACGAATTTAACGGCGAACCTTCCTTTTTACGTGGTTTAATTCAAACCGATGCTGCCATTAACCCAGGCAACTCTGGTGGACCATTAATAAATGCCCGTGGCGAAGCTATCGGCATAAATGTGGCTGTAATACTTGGCGCCCAAAATGTTGGTTTTGCTATTCCCATAAATTCAGCAGCCAGAGACCTAGAAGATTTAAAGAAATTTGGCCGATTACGCAAACCTTTTCTTGGCGTAAGATACTTAATAATAAACAGAGATATGAAAGATAAATTAAAATTACCCACTGAAACAGGTGCTTATGTTATGAAAGAAAATGCGCCAGGCGATGAAGCTGTAGTTAAAAATAGCCCAGCCGATAAAGCCGGCTTAAAAGAAAAAGATATTATTTTAGAATTTAACGGTGCGAAGTTAACCAACGATAAAAACTTACAAGATGTTTTGGAAAATTGTAAAATCGGCGAGAGTGTTCCACTTAGAGTCTTGCGAAACGGCGGAGAAATAGAACTAAAATTAACCTTGGAAGAAAGAAAATTCTAAACTAATTAATTTTACACAAACTAAAAACACTTCCTATCGAAGTGTTTTTAGTTTCTCTCTTGAGCATTAGCTTGTTCCATAAAAACCTTAGGACTAAGCCAATTTGATAATTCCTCTAAATTATCAACGTAACCCTTAATGTCCAAATCCGAATTTTTATTAAACCCAAAATGCAGATGCTTTCTTTCGCCAGCGGTTTCGCTAGAATAAGCCGCGCCCAAATAACCTATTAAATAGCCCGAAGTTATTTTTTGCCCTTCACTAACTTTAATATCTCTTAAGCGTAGATGACCATAAACACTAGTTAAATCATTGTTACCTTCAAAATTATGTTTTATAGCCACCACACCGCCATAACCACCCACTTCACCCACCTTAATTACTTCACCGGTGTACATAGCATAAACTGGAACATCTTTATCTAAATCTTCTGGTTCAATTTCTATATCTACACCAGAATGATAACCAACAAATCTTCCGTTTCGATAAACCCCAAAAGGATTAACGGTTTGGTTTTTGTAAAAGTTTTTTATAGGCAGGTATATTTCTCCATCAATTGTTCTAAAGGCAGAACTAGCATTAGCATATGATGGATAACCCAAATCTTTCATGGTTTTTTCTATAAAATCTTCTTCGGAAAGATTGGTTGTTTTTTTAGAATCAGAATAATTAGCCCAAACACTTCCCGTAACTAAAGCTACAAAAGCGATTAAAAATAATATTTTAGATTTCATTTAGTTTATTTCATTAGAATCAAAATGTTTTAGTGCATACTCCAAACTAGAACCTACTTTTTTGCCTGGATTAAAAATATTATCGGGATCAAAAATGTTTTTTAAATCTTCAAACAGCTTGTAAACCTCGCTGCCAAAAAACTGTTTTAAATATGGCCCCCTTATTAAACCATCGTTATGTTCTGCCGTAATAGAGCCATTAAATTTTAAAATTAAATCATAAACTCGTCTACTTATACTCAAAATAAAATCTTTGCTTTTAGAGTCATTTAAATCCATAAGCGGTATTATATGAAAATTGCCATCCCCCACATGTCCCGCAATTGTATAAATTATTGGATATTCATCTAAAATTTTATAGAGCTGTGGCAAAAATTCGGGCAAGTGATCTGGGCTTACAATAATATCATCTATAAAAGGCGCAGTGCGTAAATTTTTAATCTTTTGGCGTAAAAAGTTAAAACTTTCCCTCCTAATTACCCAATATTTTTCTGTATCGTAACCGGGCAAAGTTATTTTAGTATCCAAGTTAAACCCTGCCAAAGCCTTCTCGGCCGACTTTGTTTTTTTATAGGCCATATCCGCCGTATCACTGGAAAACTCTGCGAGTATAATAAGTTTAGGCATACCCTTGGTAAAGATCAACCAAAATTCGTGTAAAAAATTAAAACCTAATCTAAAAATATTACCTTTTAATTTTTTAGCTAGATCCGGTAAAAATTTAATAGCAATTTTAAAAGTATGATCATCATAAGATTCTAAACTTTCCGGCTTAAATTCTAAAAGTTTATGCGTAATTTCAGCTAATTTTTTTAAATCTTTAAGAAAAATAACTAATAACCTACGATCACTTTTGGGTTTTATTAAACCAAACTTAATTTCAGTTATTACACCGAGTGTTCCTTGTGAACCTACTAAAATTTTGGTTAAATCAAAAACTTTTGTATTTGGATTATATACATCCCACAAATAATAGCCCGAAGAATTTTTACTTACTTTCGGTTTAGCTTTTTGTAGAGCGTTATAGTTATTCATTACAAGATCAGAAACTTTTCTATATACTTCCCCCTCCAAACCTTCTATGCTCTTTTTAGTTACTAGTTGATCTTCTGAAATAGGACCAAACGTATATTCTTTACCATCTCGTAAAATAACTTTTAATTCTTTTACATAATCTATTGTTTTGCCGTAGGCTAATGTTTTTTCTCCACCAGAATTATTAGAAGCCATTCCACCTACTGTGCAAATCTCTCGCGAAGCTGGAAAACTTGGTAAAAGCAAACCCTTTTTTAAAGTTTCTTTTTCAAAGTCGCGATAAAACATACCAGGTTCCACCACAGCATAATCTGCTCCGATATTTTTTAACTTATTTATATATTTAGAGACATCGGCGATTATGGATTCAGAGATAGACCCGCCCGTCATATCGGTTCCACCCGAACGCATGGTTAAAGAAAGCTCTGAGTTTTCTTTTTTATTTTGAGCAACAAAATTTACTAAATTTTTTAAATCTTCCGTATCTTTAGGGAAAACAACAATTTTAGGCTTGATTTTAAACAAGCTAGCATCCCGACTATATTTTTCTAAGTCGGTTTCTGTAGTTGTTATTTCACCTTTAAAAAATTCCTTAATTTTTGAACCAATATCCATTGGTCAATTATAACATTTAGCCAATCTTGAGTATGTGACTAAGTTTTATAGACCCACTCAGTTTTTTCTATTAAGCTTTCGAAACTAAAGTCTTTAGTGATTACTTTCTTTAAATTGACAGATATTTTCTGGCAAAATTCCTTATCGTTATAAACCTTTAAAATAGAATCGGCTAAAGCTTTATTATTTTTAGATTCAATTAAAATACCTGTTTCATCATTTTTAATTATTTCCCCTATTCCACCAACATTAGTAGCTATAACAGGAACACCAGCCATACCAGCTTCTAAGAGTGCGTATGGGAAGCCCTCTTTAATCGAACTTAAAGCCATAGCGTCAAACGCCTTTAAGTATTGAGAAGCATCTGAAATATCTCCTACTAAAAAGATGTTATTTTGTAATTTGTGATTTGTAATTTGTGATTTAAGCAAAGCTTTTTCTGGTCCATCTCCAAAAACAACTAGAAACATTTTTTGTTTTAACTCTTTGACTGCATCGATCAAATAACCCAACCCTTTATTTGCATATAGCCTACCCAAATTAGTTATTACAAAATCATCACCTGATAATTCTTTACCTATCATCTTGCCAATTTCGGCTCGGGCTTTTTCTTTAGTTAAAAATTTATCCGGCGAAACAGCATTATAAACTACGTAGAGTTCCCTCGCTGGTGCTACTTTATACTTAAGAGCTTTACTAAAATCATCTTCTGAAACACAAATAATTTTGTCTTGAAATTTAGCTGCAAACCATGCGAGAAAAACAGTGGCAAAACGTTTTTCTTTAGACATCTCTTCTTTAAAAATCCAACCGTGTGCCGTAAAAATTATCTTAGGTTTATGTTTAGTTCCTAGTTTGTAAATAAAACCAGCGATAGCACCAAATAATCCGACCTTAGAACTATGCAAATGAATAATATCTGGTTTTTCTTTTTTATACAGTTTTAATATTTCAAAAAACGCCAAAAAATCATCAAGGATATTTATATCCCTGCCTAGAAACTTTAAATGATGCGTTTTAATTTTTTGGCTTTCTAATTTATTAGATAAATCGGAATTTATATCACCTCCAATAGCTACTGAGACTTCATAAGTATCTTTAAAACTATTAGCTAAGTCAAACACATTTTTTTGCGCCCCACCCACCACACCTTGAGTTATTACAAATAGTAATTTTTTGCCTTCTTTCATACTTAGAAATTCTAACACGCAAAAACACCTTTTTGTATCAAAAAACGGCACTTAAATTGCCATTTGCCAAGCTTATTGACTTATAACAAGCACTCGACATATGATGTAATCACATTTGGGGTAACCCACTGATCCGAGCTTCGGCTCGGTGACCACTACGAAAATCCTAGCAGTTTTGCTACAGGTTTTCTCTTTCCACAACCTATGTTGACTCGTAAATAACGACCTGCTAATATGACATTGTCGTTCACAAACCGCCACGCTTCGTGGCGGTTTGTATTTTACAGGTCTTTTTTGATCCTCATCTTCCAAGTATCAATATCAATAAGGTTAATCTTGCCCCGATTTTCCTTAACTAGTTTCTTAAGCTTTGTAGAAAATCTTTTTGTATTGATGCCTGGTTTCTTAATCCCTGCATCTGAAGCGACTATATATACTTTTGTTCCTTTTTCTACCACTTTTCTTATTAGATATTCAAAATCGCCATCTCCAGTAAAAATTAGAAATTCTTTATCTATTCCTGCTTCTTCCATTGCATCTACCGTTAAATCAACATCGCAATTGGACTTGCGATTATAACCCATATCAACAATTTCAATATTTTCCTTTCCACACTCAATACATTTTACTGATAACTTTTTATCAGGTTTTTTATAGGCAAAAACAGTTTTTGCCTTCACAATACAGCCTGTTTTTAATAAAGATTCATACTCCTTAACCGCTACATCATCACCTTCATCAATGCCAGTATAGAAAAACACCCTCTCACATTTCCATTTTTCTGAAAGATAACCGTAAAGTTTGTGCCAATCTATAACAAATCCAAGCAACTTGGCGGTAGTGCTAGCTGTATTCTGGACATCTATAAATGCGTATCTTTTAGGTGAACCCATAAGTAAATAATATCATAACTCCACTCAAAACCTTGAGCTAAACCGATACCTGAAAACATCCCAACATCCTTACATACTTGAGAATGTAAGGATGTTATTTCATATTAAACACCGAGAGTTGCATTTTGATCCTAGCAAGGACTGTTCTTGTTAGGGTTAATCACTAAATTAATTCGAGAGAAGACTGTTTATTTGTTGTTCGCTTATATCTGATTTATTCTGGTCAAACATAAATACCCCACTTTTATTATCCCAAAAATAGTGAGCTACTTTTGATAGTTTAGAACAACTATCCTTTTCAGATACACAATTCTTTACAACAAATTTTATATCAATAGCTGAATCATTAGGATAATTCTCATTCTCCACATAAGTAGCAAAAGAACCTGAATAGGTAGAGCTACCATCTGATGGATAAGATAATACTTTTTTTATATTCCCAAAAATCTCCATAACATACCAATCATCAATATATCTTATATATCCAGTTCCCGAACTATCTATCCTTGTAACAACAAACCAGTCATGTTTATTACCTTTGGCTATACGAAATTTTGGCGGACCTATATTATAGTTTTCAACTGAAAGAGTGTTTATAATACCTCCTGTTTTACTGTCCAAAAATAGAAAAATTATTCCGGGTATTACCGAAGAATATTCTTTTGTAAGAATTTTTAATTCTTGACCATCAACGCCCAACCTAACCACAAGAGAGTTATCAAATAAAACTTCGCTTCTTATGGTGTCTCCTTTAAACTGGCCCGGAGAATTTGAAAACTTCCATAACTCCACCATCAATATATTTAATATAAGTACTAGAAAAATAACAAACCATTTTAAATTCTTGTTTATAAAACAACCTACTTGTCGAATGACTATTCTCATTTAACTAATTCTGATTTTGTCTTTTTATTTCTCTCATCTTGTTGTATCAAAAAACTTTTATAACCGTCACTATAGTTTTTAAGACAATTCTCTCGCATTTGTTCAGTAATGCTACCTATACTAGTTGACCTCTGCTCAAACTCGCCAAACGTGATGTTATTTGAGTTCCACTCTTTAGCTAAATTACTCCACTCTTTTTGATAATAACTAGAAGCCTCCTCATAGCAGTAACTTAGTAATTCATTCTGATCCGTTTTCGCAGATTTTGTTTTAGATAACGTAAGTCCAATACTAAACAATACCACTAATAAAATTAGAGAGAATAAATACCTTTTCATGATTTTAGAGTATACCCCCAAGTTACCAAAGTAAAGCAACCACACAACATACCAACATTCTCACTTGCCCTTCCGTAGCTTTATGCGAAGGAGGGAGTTTGTAAGTATGTTATAAATGTGTTCTATTGAGAAATAGTTACCGATTGGATAATATCCCCTTGAGTTATTTTTCTAACCACTGCCAGACTGGCTTCGTCGGCTACTTTGCCAAAAACCGTGTGCTTACCGTTTAAGTGTGGTTGGGCTGAATATGTAACTATAAAAAACTGGCTGCCGTTGGTGTTGGGGCCAGAATTGGCCATAGCGATACTGCCCACATCTACCGGCAAAGACTCAAGATCGTAGTTGTAGCGGTAACCAGATGCCTCTAGCTGGGCGATGGTAGAATCAGGCACCCCCAGCGACTTAGGGTTTATTTCATCTTCAAATTTATATCCTGGCCCGCCCGAGCCTGTGCGCGGATCGTCTGTTTTAGATAAAGGATCACCGCCTTGAATCATAAAATCCGCTAAAACACGATGAAACTTGGTGCTACTATAAAAACCGTCTTTAACCAACTTTACAAAATTAGCCACGGTCTTGGGCGCTACTTTAGGATAAAGTTCTAAATTAATATCGCCCCGGCCGGTAGAAATCTTAACGATTAGTTTATCCATATTTTCTTGTTTATTGGCATCAATAACTTGATCAACCTGCTCAACATTTTTGGGAACATCTGTTTTAGTTAATAAATAATAGCCCCCCACAAAAACAACTGCTAAAATAATTACTAAAATTATCATTTTCATAGTTCTAAGATTATATCATTCCTTCAAGTTCGTTTAAAATATCTTGCGGTATAGGAATTTGATCGCGAATTGGACTAACTCCCGGATATCGCCAAGCGGTAATAATATGCTTTCTTTTACCCTGAAGTTGATACATCACCCAAAGTTCTTCTGCTTTTTTTGACTTTTTAGGGATCATGCAGGCAATGGTATTTTCGGCAACTCCGTTCTCTACCCTAATAGGCGCGCGAATTATTCTTTTAACTAGGCTCTCCGATAATCGGTAATATTGCATCTTGCCCACTACATGGCGAGTCCAAGAATATTTTTTATCGTCTTCGGGATATTTCCAGCCTCCAAAATTAGTTTTCGGAGTTTTGTTCAACATCGCTCTTAAATTCTTTCTTGTATATTTCTAACAACGAAAACATTAAAGACAGTAGTAACGGCCCTAACAAAAAACCAATCGCCCCAAAAAATTCTAAACCGCCTAAAACAGAAATCAAAATAAAAAATGGGTGGATATTAATTCCCCGCTCTAATATTTTTTGCCTTAAGAGATTGTCTATTCCGCCCACAATAACAATTCCCCAAATTAAAAGCCCGATGGCCGCACCAACCGAACCAATACTAAATAAATAGATAACCCCAGGCAACAAAACCAAAGCGGTACCCACCACAGGAATCAATGCCGAAATTATACCAATAGCTCCCCAGATGGCTGGATTAGGAATTCCAAAAAATAAAAATCCTAAACCAGAAAGAATTCCTTGCACTAAAGCCACCAACAAAGAACCTTTAACCACCGAGCTTGCGGTTTGAGAAAGTTTATTAAAAATTTCGCCGTCGTATTTATCATCAAGCGGACTTAAAATTATAATTGCCTTTTTAAATTTATCGCCATCTTTAAATAAATAATACAAAGCCAACAAAGATAAAAATAGAGAAAAGAATATTCCCGACACGCCCGAAAAAACTCCGGCTAAATTACGCACAAAGAAATCTATTATTTTTTCAAAAATTAATTTTAAGTTAAAAGATGTGTCTGGTGAAATAATTTGCAACTTAGAATTAATAATTTGGTTTAAATTATTAATATAGGCTTCGCCACTACCCTCTTTAAGCATAAAATAAATAATACTAGATTCCTTAATTACCAAAGTGCCCAGAAAAAAAATAGGAATTACAATTACCAACAAAACAAGTAAAACTGTAATAAACGAAGCCCAACTTCTTTTATCATTTAAAAACTTGTTTATTTTTTTATAAATAGGATCAAAAATGGTAACCAATGTTAAAGCTATAACTACCGCACCCATAAACGGTAAAAACATAGCTAAATTAAGCGCTAGAACTGCTAAAAATATAGCCACAAAAAAGTAAACTTGAGTTTGTTTATCTGTATTCATAATAATTTTATACATACCATTATATAGCACTTATAACATACTTAATAGGCTCAAATCACATGTTTTGCCACAATTTAAAAATTATGTTAGTGTTTACTCTCGCTTATCTAAACTAAATGCTAGATAACTCAAAGATAAGGAATATCGCTATTATTGCGCACATCGACCATGGCAAAACCACCTTGGTTGATTTTTTGCTCAAACAAGCTCATACCTTTAGAGAAAACTCCGAAGAAATGAGCCAAGATTTAATAATGGATTCAGGCGAGCTAGAACGCGAACGAGGTATTACCATTATGGCCAAAAACGCCGCCATAATTTATAAAGACTATAAAATAAATATAATTGATACACCGGGGCACGCCGATTTTGGTGGCGAAGTAGAGCGCACTTTAAATATGGCCGATGGCTGTTTGCTTTTAGTGGACGCTCAAGAAGGTCCAATGCCTCAAACACGCGTAGTTTTACAAAAAGCTTTGCAATTAGATTTAAAACCAATTGTGGTTATAAATAAAATAGATAAAGCTAATCGCCGTGTGCCAGAAGTTTTAGAAGAAATAAATTCTTTATTTTTAGAACTAGCTCATCACGAAAATCAATTAGAGTTCCCTATTATTTATGCCATCGGCCGTAATGGACAAGCTTTTGAAAAAATGCCAGAAAACCCAGATATAGAATCAAATGCAACACTAGAACCACTTTTTGAAAAAATAATTTCATACATTCCTGCTCCAAAAGGCAATAAAGAAGAACCTTTCCAAATGCTTGTAACCTCACTTGATTCCGACAGTTACAAAGGTACTTATGCCATTGGTCGCGTCACACGTGGCACAGTCAAAGCCAAGTCTTCGGTTGTAGTGATTGATCCTAGAAAAGGAAATTCCAAAGGCCGTATAGAAAATATTTTTGCTTGGAAGGGTTTAAAAAAAGAAGAAATCGAAGAAGCAGTTGCTGGCGATATTGTTGCTATAACGGGTTTATCTGGAATTGGAATAAATTCCACAATTTGCGATCCAGAAAAATTAGAAGCTCTGCCCCAAATAGCCATAGAAGAACCTACACTTAAAATTTTAATTGGTCCCAACACTTCCCCATTTGTTAGCCAAGACGGGAACTTGCTTACCGGCCGACAAATTCAAGAAAGGTTAGAAAAAGAAATGGAAACCAATGTAAGTATGCGTATGGAAATTATCGGTGGAAAGTTTTTACTTTCCGGCCGAGGCGAATTGCATCTTTCCATACTTTTAGAAACATTACGCCGAGAAGGTTTCGAACTAGAAGTTGCCAAACCTCAAGTTATTACCAAAACCGAAAACGGTTCTGTTATGGAACCTTGGGAAGAAGTTTTAATAGACACACCCGAAAAAAACCGCGGAGTTATTTTGGCTGAACTTGCCAAAAGAAAAGCCGAACTCGCCGATACTTTCCCTCATGCCAGCGACGTAAGATTTGTTTACAATATGCCGACACGAGCTTTGTTGGGATTACGTAGCGCACTTATAACTTTAACCCGCGGACTTTTTGTTTTAAATTCTCGTTTTATAGATTTTAAAAAGCAGGGCGAAGCGCCAGCTAAAACAAGAAAAGGAGTTTTGATTGTGCACGAAACTGGCAAAGCTGTGGCTTTTGGTTTGGAAGTCGCCCAAGGACGAGGCGCAACATTTGTTGAACCAGGAACCGCAGTTTACGAAGGTATGATTGTTGGCGAAAATAGCAAAGAACACGATATAGATATTAATGTTTGCAAAGGTAAACAATTAACCAATATGCGTTCTAAAGGTAGCGACGGTATGATTCAACTAGCCCCTGCCACTTCTTTAACCTTGGAACAATCTTTAGATTTTTTAGAAGATGACGAACTTTTAGAAATTACACCAAAAAACTTACGCTTACGCAAAAAGCATTTAACAAAAAACGCAAGAGATAAAAATTCTAAAAATTAGAAAGAAAAATACCGACGCCTTACGACATCGGTATTTTTTTAAAATTAAAAAAGGATTACAGTATATCTATTCCTTATTGAGAAGAGAGATAAGATCTTCTTCCATATCGTCAGCTAACCCAACCATATCTCTTACCCTTGACGAGTCTTCATTCATTCCAAGTTTATCTCTTTCAAATTGCCTTGTTTCTTCAATCAAAGACCTTAGTTCTGCCACCGAAGAATCTATTTTCTCTTTATCTACACCCTCACTTAACCACACTCCTCCACCGTCAGCATTAATAGTATCTGAAAAAACTTTATCCTCTTTATCAAAAAACTTTTTAGACAAAACATCGTAGTCTTTATTTGCTTCATAAGCTTCTCTGATTTGCCTACGCTTTTCCAACCAGTTTTTCGCCCTATCCAAAACACCTTCTGGAGTTTTCTCCCTTACTTGTTCTGGACTTTCTTTAGCTTTAAAGTCTCTATCACTTTGAGGAATACTTGATTCTTGTTCTAGCATATTTTTTAATCCTTTTTTATAGGTTAATAATTAAATAACTATTTAGCATTATACAAAAATGTACAAAAAAAAACAACCCCAGCGTTATGCTAGGGCTGTTTTTTTGCTAAAACGAATTAGTATTCGTCTCTGCGACCACCACCGAAACCACCTCTTCCGCCGCCACCACCGCTATTACCGCCGCGGCTAAATCCGCCACCGGTTCTGCGAGGAGGCCTATCACCCATAGGGCGGGCTTCGTTTACAGTCAATTTACGGCCTTCGAAATCTTTACCGTTCCACATTTCAATGGCTTTCTCTGCGTCTTCATCGTTAACCATTTCCACGAAACCAAAGCCTCGTGATCGGCCAGTCATCTTGTCGGTTATTATTGTAGCCGACTCAACTTCTCCAGCCTGTGAAAAAGCATCTTTCAAACCGTCTTGAGTGGTGCTGTAAGGCAAACCACCAATGTAAAGTTTTTTTGACATTCTATAATGCTATTTTTTAAATGTAAGGCGACCTCTCTTTGTTTCTATTCGGGCTTTTCGCCTTACCATCTATGCTTTTGGCATAAGACTCCGAAACTACGAGATATCTTACAACACCTTATTTATAAACTAATCCAAGTTTAAAAGCAACAGTCGGTATTCCACCTATGCGCCAATTTGACAAGCTCCTATAAAAAGTGTAGTATATACCTACACAGTAACAGGCAGTACTTTCTAAAAACCAAGCTAAGCTTGGTTAACCAAGGAGGTTTTTATGAAAAAGTTGTGGCTCATTCCCATCCTCATCGCCCTACTGACGACTCTCGTCAGCTCGCCAGTGCAGGCAGAGATTCGCATCGAGCAATCGCTGCCCGTCGTCACCGAAATGTCGGGCACTGGATTCGCCATCGATCAAAAAATCGAAGGCGACGTCCTCACGCTGACCTTCGACATCGCGGACAAAGCCGATATCAGCAACTTCGGCTTCGGCCTGAAGTTCGATCCCAGCGAATACAAGCTGGAGCAAGTGGAATCGGGTTTTGTCATCAGTTCAGACGACCCGAGCGAAGTGAACGTCTTTAGCCTGTTCACTTTGAATGATGTGCCGACAACCATCGTGATTACTTTGAGAAAAAAGGGGGCAGAGTGGGGTACCATCTCTCCCCAAGAACTCAATGTGTTCACGGGCAGCAGGCATATGATCGCCTTTGAACCAGCGCCAGCATTTACGCCGAAGGCGGTCCCGAGAGCAATGTCGCTCGACAACTACCCCAACCCGTTCAACCCCGAGACCACTATCAAATATTCGGTCCCGAGCGACGGAGTGGTTAAGTTGACCATCTACAACGCTCTCGGCCAATCCGTGCGGACGCTGGTGGACGGTCACCAACGTGCTGGCGAATATGCCATCATATGGAATGCCACCAACGATACCGGCCAACCCATGGCCGACGGCCTCTACTTCTACAGGATCACTACGCCAAACGGCGATCTGATCCGCAAGATGCTCCTGCTGAAATAGCAGAGCATAGTCTCCTTGCAAAAGCCCCTACCTAAGGTAGGGGCTTTTTTATTTCTTAATGTCCATTGCCCCAACCAAACAACCTGCCAACCATTTCCGGGGTCTCGCGTTTACGTGCGATTTTTATTATACCGTCTTGAGCAATAAGCTTGGCTGGCGAAGATAATAAACAATGATGCGAAGCCAAAGCATCTTGGTAAGCGCCCGAATCAAAAAATGCTACATATTGGTCTTCATCTTCTTTTAATTTAGGTAAAAGAAGATAAGCTCCGCCTTCGGTGTATTTATCGTCTGAATCACACGAACTCCCGGCCAACCAAACTCTTTTAAAATCTCCCCTATTAGCATTATTAACCGGTGCTACGTGCCACTTTTGTTTTATAGCCCAAGTGTCTAAAAGATCGTTCATAAAACTGCCATCTACTATATACCAAGCGTTAGCATTGCCCTTTGGAATTGGTTTTTCCGCAATAATTTTATAAATAGTAATTTGAGCTGGAGCTACAATATATCGGCCCCATTCCACAATTATATTCGGGTGTTTTGTGCCGGCTTTATCGGCCATTTTTTTTATTAAATTTATAATATTTTTAGTAACAGTCTTGGCCGTATAAAATTTCTTCTTTTCGTAATTTATGCCAAAACCTCCACCCATATCTATAGTATCAAGCGATGGGTTTTTTTTAGCCAGTTCAATATAAATCTCCATCGCCCGTTTAAGCGTAAGCAAAATACTTTTTTGCGAATTCATTTGCGAACCAATATGATAGTGCAAAATTTTAAAATTCTTTACCACCGGCAAATTTAAAATTTGTTCTTCACTTAAACCAAACCTGTCTATTTTTTTATCCCAATGGGTATCGGCTTTAACATTTAAATCTACGCGTAAACCAATATCCCCTTTATACTTATGCAACTTTTTAAACTCAGCCTCGTCTTCTACTATTGGAAAAATCGCCATACCTTTGGCTTTAAGTTCGGTAATAAGTTTTAAATAACTATCCGATTTCGGGCCATTACACAGCACTCTCAATTTTAAATTAAACCTTTCCTTTTCCCACAAACTTTTAACCAGCCACAATTCGTTGAACGAACCCACTTCCATATGCGCGCCTTCCGAAATTAAAGGCATCACAAATTCCTTATTCTGATTTACCTTCATCGGGTAATGATAAAAAAACTTACCTTTATAATTTTGTATTTTTATAAAAGCATTAAAGTAATCGCGCAAATCGGACAGACGTTTTTCTAAAATAAACGGGAACACCACCTCCAATGGCGAGCCATATTTTTTTACCAAAGAATGTAAATTAAAAACATAGTTACCCTCGTTAACCAAAAGCTCCCCTTTTTTGGTGACATCAAAATATTCGGTATTAAATTCCTCCACACCTAACTTCCAATACTTTTTCCAGTTTTTACTCATCAATTTATTTAGATTTATTCCCAGAAACTTTATAAACCTTATCTCTAAGGTTAAGATATTGAATCAGAATCACTTTCCTTTTGTAATCTATAGTATATATAATTCTCCGGTCACCGATTCTCAACTTAAAAAATCCTCTCCACTCATTACCTAAAGGGAGAGGATTTGTATAATCAAAATTATCCGAAAACCATTCTAATTTATCTAGAACTCGCCGCCGTATAGAACGATCAAGTTTAACCAGATCTTTTTCCGCCCCACTTCCAAATTCTATAGCCCATTTAGCCACAGATTAGTAATATTTTTTAATAATATCAGAAAGAGGTTTGCCTTTTTTCACTCGCCGAGCTAATCGTAATCTCTCTTGTGCTTTTTTAGTCAATTTTAAACCCGCATCAGGATCCTTGAGATTATTTTCCGCCGCCCGCAGAGCTCTTTTTTGAGCTGAAATAGGCTTAAAATCTTTTATTTTTTTAAATTCAAGCCAGGCCTCGTATTCTTTGCGAGAAATCGTCACTAAATCATTAGAAATTGTTTTTTTAGAAGTAGTTACACTATTCATGTTGAAAAATTAACATAAAAAGATTTGCTAATCAATATACCTAAATCTTGAGACTTTTTTATTATTTACTTTAACTTTTTCTACAAACATACTAAGTGGCCTAACCCAAATTCCACGCTCACCGTATAGAGCTTGGTATACTACCAGCTCTTCCAAGGTTTCGCTATGCCTAGCCACACTTAGCACTTTATATTTATTGCCTTTGTAATGTTCGTATTCTCCTATCTTTAAGGCCGTAGCTTTTTTAGAAAATAACCTCAGTTTATTCATACTATTTAATCGTGTTTTTTATCTTTTTAACTTTATTGACTTTTAAGTTTATTAATAAAAAAATTAAAAAAAACACCATTTCAAAAATAGCAAAATACAATAAAAAATCATTTAAAGAACTTTTAAAAACATGGGTAATTGCTAAAGAAGTATAAGATACTACACTTGTTATTAGAAGAGAGTTTGTAACTGCAATAAACAATAACTCATCTCCTGTCTTTTTATCTTCATCGACTTTATAAAATAAACCATAAGATAAAAAAGTATTGATCGAAACAATCGGAGAAATGATCGCTATATCTAAAAATACTAATTTAAGAGTATCTAAAGAAATAAAAATATCTCTATAAAAATAAAAAATAACTATTGCTCCGGGACTTATTAAAAAAAGTATATCTAAAAAAATAAGTAGAAATGTTTCTTTTGTAATTTTCTCTATCTCAGAAAAAATACTCATAAAGTTATTTTATTTACAATACATCTTAATGCCTTCTAAAATTCCCGATGTGAAATATTTATCTAATTCAACATCTTTTAAATTAAGCCATTTAGAATCTGTGTGTTCGTTACTGATTTTTATATTTCCACCTAAATATTCAGCTTCAAAAAATAAATATAGCACTTGAATATCTTTACCTGAAATTGTCATAGAAGCTGGAATTAAATGCCTACCTACCGCCACAGGTTTCGAATGAATATTAAATTCTATTTCACCAATTTCTTCTTTTATCTCTCTCTTTATAATCTCCAGAAAATCAACCTCAAATTCATTGGCATCGATACGTCCTCCCGGTAAATCGTAATAACCAGCATAACTTCCATTATCTGCAGCCTTCAAAATAAGCACCTCATTCTTATCATTTTTTAATAAAAGCTTTAACGATACCTGATAAATACCTTTTTCTTTTTTCATTGTTTTTTAAAATTATTATTCCATTACCCACTGAACGCGCCCAACAGAACCATCCATTAAACGAACCTTTATACCGCGTGGGTGGTTTTCGCGTGGACTTAAAATATCCTTAACTATTCCCTGTTTAAATTTGTTGGTGCCGTAGTTTTCTTTTTCTATAATCCAAACCGCCGTGCCTTGTTTTATTTTAGACCGCTCTGGCGGATTTGGGTTATCGTGATTATTGTCCATGACACTTCTTGTATTTTTTACCTGAACCGCAAGGACACAAATCATTTCTGCCTATTTTTTCTCCAGAAATACTTTGCTTAGAAGTGCTCGAAATATTTTCTGATTTATTATACTGAATATTCTTAATAACGTTTTGTGTTTGTTGTTGAAGCGTTCCAACTTTAAATATAAGCCCTGCTACTTGGTTTTCCATATTGGAAACAAAATCTTTAAACATTCTATGTCCTTCGGTTTTGTATTCCACCAATGGGTCACGTTGCCCATAAGCACGCAAACCAACCGAATCACGCAAGTGTTCCATTTCGTCTAAGTGATCCATCCAAAGCTCGTCTAAAGTTCGCAAAAAAACCAATTTTTCTATGGCGTGCATTTGGTCTTCGCCAATTTCTTTTTCTCTTTCAGTATAAAACTTTCGCACAAAATCTTTTAGGGCTTCTGTTATTTTTATAGTATCACCTTCTACTTTTTCGATCTCTGGCTTAACGGAATCAACTGGTATAATTCTAGCCAAGTTTTCCAAAATACCAGAAACATCTACTTGACCCGACTCAACTGATATACTCGAAGAAATCGCTAATTCTATTTCGGCATCTAAAATTTCTAAAACCTTATCTTTGCTTCTATTTTTAAATTCTGGTTCCACAAATTCCCGTCTGGTTTTATAAACCACATCGCGGTGTTTGTTCATTACTTCGTCATATTCCAAAACGTGTTGGCGGGCGTCAAAATGATAGCCTTCTATTTTTGTTTGAGCCGATTCTATGGCGCGAGAAACCAAAGAACTTTTTATAGCTTCATCTTCGGGAATGTTAAAGCGTGTCATCATGTTTTTAATTCTTTCACCACCAAAAACACGCATCAAATCGTCTTCCAAAGAAACAAAAAACTGTGATTCACCAGGGTCACCCTGCCTACCTGCGCGACCACGTAACTGATTATCTATTCTTCTAGCCTCGTGCCTTTCGGTGCCCAATACAAACAAACCTCCAACATTACGAACTTTTTCGGCCTCTTCGGCACTAGACGGATTACCACCAAGAATAATATCTACACCGCGACCCGCAATATTTGTAGCCAAAGTTACCGCACCTGTTTTTCCAGCTTGAGCAATTATTTGCGCTTCAGCTTCGTGGTTTTTTGCATTCAAAACTTTATGCGGTACACCAATTTGGTTGAGTAGTACACTTAAGTGTTCATTTTTTTCTATAGAACCCGTACCCAAAAGCACCGGCTGGCCTTTTTCGTGTAGTTCCTTTACCTTACGCAACACTGCTTGAAACTTTCCTTTTTCAGAACGATAAATTAAATCGGCTTCGTCTTTACGCACCATTGGCCGATGGGTTGGAATTACAGCCACATCTAAATTATAAACTTTATGAAATTCTTCTTGCGAAGTTGCTGCTGTGCCCGACATACCAGCTAATTTTTTATAAAGCCTAAAATAGTTTTGAAAAGTAATAGTAGCTACTGTGCGCGATTCTCTTTTTACAGCCACGCCTTCTTTGGCTTCTATGGCTTGGTGTAAACCTTCCGAATACCTGCGCCCCGGCATTAAGCGACCAGTAAATTCATCTACGATAATTACTTCGCCTTCTTTTACTATATAATCTTTGTCGCGCTTAAAAAGAACTTGGGCACGCAAAGCTTGTTCTAAATGATGCACCAAACGAATACCACCCCCAGGGACGTTTGACGTTCCTTCTTCGTATAAATTTTTAACACCCAAAAGTTCTTCTACTTTGGTAATTCCGTCTTGAGTTAAAACTGCCGATCTATGTTTTTCATCTAAAGTGTAATCTTGTTCGGCGTTTAACTTTGGCACAATGCGCGCAAATTGTTGGTATAGCGCGCCAGATTCTTCATCGGGTTGAGAAATAATTAATGGCGTTCTAGCTTCATCTATTAAGATGCTGTCCACTTCGTCTACTATGGCGAAATTCCACGCGCCCTCCATAGCTTTAGCGACGGAGGGACCGACCTCACTTTGACCTCTTTGAGATAAATCTTTAACTTCGTGAACCAAATTATCGCGCAAATAATCAAAACCATATTCATTGTTTGTGCCATAAGTAATATCGGCACCATACGCTTCATTTTTTTTGCATGGTCGCAAAAATTCGTACACAACTTTGAATCCCCCTTGAATATCTCGAATTTCATCCTCTGTCTCTTGTCTCTTGTCACTTGTCACTAATGAATCATATAAATAACTATTGTCGTGGTTCACACAACCAACAGATAAACCTAAGGCATTATATATCTGCCCCATCCAAACAGCATCGCGCCGTGCCAAATAATCGTTAACAGTAACCAAATGAACACCTTTGCCTTCTAAAGCATTAAGGTACATGGCTAATGTAGCCATTAAAGTTTTACCTTCACCTGTTCGCATTTCGGCAATTTTGCCTTCGTGCAAAGCCATACTACCAATCAACTGAACATCAAAATGACGTTGACCCAGCGTGCGCACCGAAGCTTCCCTACAAGCCGCAAAAGCTTCCGGTAAAATTTGATTTAAAGTTTCACCTTTGGCTAAACGCTGTTTAAATTCTTGAGTTTTATTTTTTAACTCTTCGTTAGATAATTTTTTATATTCTGGCTCTAGTTTATTTATCTCGCCCACAACCTTAAAAGCTCGTTTTAAAAAACGAGAGTTTTCATCGCCAAAAATTTTACTAAATATTGCCATAAGCTATCTTTTAAGCCCACGTTTGACGTGGTCATTTTCACTTCCTAATATATTAGATAAAAAACCCATAAAATGGCTAATATTGACCTAAAACAGGAGACCTGTTATCCTGTACTCATCACGACGAAGAGGGTTCTCTAAGGGTTCCATCCCGACGAGAGCCTTTTTCATTTTGTTTGACTTATAACGAACACTTGATATATACTGCTAGAGTATTTCGAACGGAAAAGATCACCCCTTAAGGTTTCGTCCTTATGGGGCCTTTTCTTTTTTATACGACAATCTACCCCTTAAATCATTCATGAATCGCAAGTACGGACGGAACATACGAAATTTGAGCAAGGCGGAAAACTTATAACGGTTTGGGATAAGAAGTATTTTCAACTTATTTTTCTCGAGAAGATATTTTGCTAAGCAATGGAAATCACCATCCCCAGATACAATTACCGCTCTACCATAATTTGGAAATTCAATCATAGCTTGTAAAACCAACTCCGCATCACAATTGCCTTTTGTAGAACCATCCTTATATTCCAACGTCGGTTTGAAAATACATACATAACCCACACGTGTTAGAAAATCATACAATTTTTTATTCTCCTCGATATAACCAACAAATAGAAACGCCTTTGTTACCGCATATTTCTCTTTAAGATACACACGGAAACGTGCGAAATCCAAAATCCATCCCTGATTGCGAATATTCAGATTCAAATTCTGGCTATCTATAAACGCATAGTTATTCTCTTTGTTTTTCATACAAAAACATCGCCCTATTAAGATAGCGGATTTTAGGCAAAATAAAAAGAGCGTTCCCATTTTTGGGAACACTCTTGCAGTTAACACCTAGGTTCTTTTACTTCGCCATCATCGAATTCATGGCTCGCCAGCAACTGGGGCAATATTACTAGGTTACGCGCGGCCAAGCGAATGGTATTTTCTACCCATTCGAATTTATGCTCGCCGATCAACTTCATACCCATACGAACCACAGGGCGCTCCATTATGGAATGTTTGAATATCATTCCCCATGGCACAGGGAACATTCCCATATGGTTCAACGCCCAATTGATCTGCGACAACGCCATGGCCGCACCATCGCCATCTTGCGAAGCAATGAGAGCAAATGGCTTACCTGCCAACGGCTCCTTACCGTACTTCTGCCAAATAGCATACTGATTGTTTTCGATCGCAGTCATTTTTCCAATCAGTGTAGAAAGTAAGGTCGACGGCCCACCCCAATGTACTGGTGTAGCAATAGCCAAAGCATCAGCCTGAATGATCTTCTCCAGAACCTCCTGCGTAGCATCTATATGTTGATGAATACACGGGAAAGTACAAAGATCTGGTTTTGTGGAGTAGCATCCTTCACAAGGAAGGATTCTTTTCTCCTTAAGCCTTATAAGCTCTACTTCCCCGCCGAAGGTTTTGGCGTGGTCCAACAGCTTAACAAGAAGCTGTTCACTACGACTGCCCGATCCTCTTGGGCTACTGCTAATACCTAAAACCTTAATCATAACCGCACCTCCAAAGTATTATTTTAAAGAAAAAGAACACTAAAATTAGTGTTCTTAATATATCAAGAAATATTGATTATGTCAATCCAGCCGTCTAGTCCAGTGTTGAGCCAACTTATTCGCTTTCTACCCCCTCTTCTTTCTCTTTACCATTTCCATTACCATTTCCATTACCAACGACTTCACTATTTGGACCATTTATTTTTTTGCCGTCTTCGTAAACCCAAATTTTGTTTTTACCGAGTTCGGCAAAAAATGGTTCTGGTGGCACCACAAATTCTGGCGAATAAACTCCTTTTTCCGCTATTTCATTGTTAAAAATCATCCTAGCTAAAATTGCGGCGGGGAAACCTGTATCTATGTTGCAAGTGGCCTTTTCCCAACCCGGCAACGTACCAGCAGTCGCATCCATTTCCACTGTTTTTGGTTTGCCATCTTTGGTGCCAAAAACTTTAAGAAACAAATTTTCTTTTTCGGTGTAACCTTCCGGCACAGGAATTCTTCGTAACACTTCTATTGTAAAATCTAACGGCCTAATATTTACACCATCTAAAGCTATCGCCTCTTTGCTCATAAAGCCCAAACCAATTAAAGCTTTTAAAGCTACATAAGAGTGTGTAGGAAAACTAGAAAGCACAATAATATTTTTTATGCCAACATCTTTTAAATATTCATAAAAACTATGATGCTCTATATGTTTGGTATATTGAGTTTTTTGTTTACCGATGGTTTTGTAGTAATAGCTGATATCGCATTCGTTGGGTTGCTTTAAAACATATTCGCCATTTTCAAAAATTTTAGCCTGCTCGCTAAATTCATAAGCAATGGCATCTATAGAAAAAGGTGTAACAAAGACGGGTTGGTTGGAATCCCACGCAAAACCCACGTGAACAGTTTCTATAGTATCAAACTGGGGTTTTAAATAGCGAAGCATTATATTGGTAATGCCAGGTGTAGAACCTATACCAGTTACAGCTATGGCATTCTTTTCTTTAAAATCATTATCCAGTTTTAATTGTTCGTAAAACATAGGTTCTTCGGAACCTAAGTCTAAATAGTTCATACCCAAATCCAAAGCCATTTTTGTAACTGCTAAATTAAAATCGTCTACCGCGCAATTAACCAAAACTGTGGAACCGCTTTTTTTAACAACTCTTTTAACACGATCCATCTTGCGCAAATCAACTAGCGCAAAATCGGCTTTAGAATGTTCAATTAATTCTTCTATGCCATAATCATCGTTAGCGCACAACAAAACACTGTGATCATTTTCTAATAAAAATTTAGAAACAATTCTCCCCTGCATGCCGTTGGCACCAATAACTACAAAATCATATTTCATTTTTTTATTTTGATATTACAAAAATTTAATTGCTTTAATAATATATAAATAAAATTATAATTACAATCCCGTTAGAAGTTTTGGGACAAAATTAATCACAAAACATTATTTATTTTTATTATTAAAACAAACATCTTAATAAATAAACAGTAAACTTCTAACGGGATACAATAGAAAAATAAAAAATTCCCAAAAAAATTTGGGAATTTATAAAAAACAAAACATCATTCCGAACAGCATCACGGAGATGACCTAAATCAGTTGACGATAAACCTTGCTTAAGCATGGTTTATACCATGTCGTCTGCGAGGAATGATGTTTTGTTTACTTTTTTCTAAATCTAGCTAGCGGAGAAATTCTTAAAAGCTTAGCGAATGATCTTGCGCCTCTGCGAAAAATAGTTTCTTTTTTTCCTTTAAATTTTAATATTTCATTTTTTAATTCATCTTTGACTTCATCTATCGCCGCTTGCACACTAAGAGCTTCGGTGCGCGAACGTAATAAATTTTTACCAATACTTATATTAGCTTCAGCAAAAAATACCTCGCCCTTATTATGATGAAAGGTGCTTCGCCCAACCTCAACTCTCATTTCAGTTTCGCCAAAGCCTTGTACCAACTTCTCTAAAGGCATTAAAGTGGAATCAACGTATTCACTTACAGATGACGTTAAAGAAAAATTTGTAGATTTTAATATTATTTTCATTGTTTTTTCTTAATTAATCCTATATAAAATATGCCGAATCCAAAACCTAACACTGTAACTGCTACTACCCAAAATAGTAACCCGCCAGATAATTTATTCCAAAAGGAGTTTTCCTCTTCTTGTTTTTTGACTAATTCGCCATTATTTTGGTTTAATGCTTCAACTTGGCTATAAAAACTGGCTAAATAATTTTTTGCGGGCAAACTTTCTGGTTTGGTTGCCACTAAATTTGGAACTGCCTTTATATTTTCTAACAACGCCGCGCCCGAAGAAGTAACAATATTTGTTTTTCCTGGAGTTATTTCTTTTGTCCAAAAAAATCCATTAAACGTACGACTAGCCGAAAAACCATTTTGGATTTTATCAAATATAACCTCATCCATAGTTAAACCGTTAGGATATTTAAGTTTAATTGACCCAATCAATGTTTCTAAACCAGATATTGTTTGCGAAATAATAAAATATCCACCAGAAGTAATTACAGAAAATGGCGGGAAAATAAATGTTTTGTTTCCGCTTTCCAAAACCCAACCAGACAAATCTAACGTTACGCTTGTTGGATTAAATATTTCTACCCACGCCGGACTGGTTGAAGCTAATCCAGCAAAAACTTCGTTAATAATGGCCTTACCACCAAAAATATAAACCTTTATTTGATCTAGAGCTATTTCATTGCCATTGCCGACTTCTAAAGTTATTAAGTAAGTTCCGGGAAATTGATAAATTTGATCCACCATCACACCTTCTTTAACAGAACCATCACCCAAGTACCATTTATAAGAGTTAGCGCCTTCGGATTTTGAAGCGTCTAATTTTATTGTCTGACCAACTTCGGCTATTATATCTCCACCAGCCACAGCTTTAAGTGAAATAGCAGGAGTTGATGTTCCAACTGACACACCCGAACCACTACCATTGGGAGCAGGAGGCGCCGAGTTTCCACTGTCTGTTGTTGATGTCGGAGTTGAAGTAGAAGTATTACCAGAAGAACTTGTTTCTACTAACCCCGGTGTGCCACCGTCAGCGACCGAAGCTCGCCAATTACTTTGTTCATTACTACCGCTTAAATTTATTTTTTCTAAACTTTTACCATCGCCATTGCCACCCCAAGTATTTTGATAAGTAACTTCGCTAAAAAAAGTCGCGCCTTTATCGGCCGACAATTTGAGAATTTCGGAAGTATTATTAAGCGACATAACCGTATCAATAACTGTGCCAGAAAAACCCGAATGATCCGTTAAAAATACAGCTCCATTACCTGCTAAAATCACGGTTCCGCCAACAGGAACCGTTAGGCTACCCTGTACTAATGTAAAGATATGATTTGTTGACCCTTCATTAAATCTCCAACTTCCGCTATCACTAGAACCTTCAACAATAGTAACGGGATCAGTGCCAGAATTATAAACCTCTACCCATTCGTGATCGGTATCACTACTAGCTAGGTCATACATAATCTCACTAAAAACAAAATCACTGCCAACCGCCTTAACACTGGTCGGTAAAATAAAAACAGACGCTATGAGGAAAATAGCTACTAGGATTTTCTTCATTTTGAAATACAAGAACGTTTTAAAAAATATCCTTTATATTTAACTGGCCTCTTTTTAATTCACCCAGTTTTTCCGAACGAGTATCCATATCTTTTACAACTGTTTCTAAAAGAGTTTGTTTAATACTTGTTAGCGTCGAAGTAGAATCCGAGGCTTCGGTTATTGTTTGCCAGGCATAAAAATAAAAAATTAAACCTACAATAAAAGACATCACAACAGACAAAACAAGAACTATTTTTAATCCTTCTTTTTCTATAAACTTTGCAATAATTAAATCTTTATTCATGGTAATTGAACTTGAATATCTAGGGTCGTTTTTAAATATCCTGTTTTAGATACGGAATCAAAAGTTTTATTCATATTAATATTAGTTAAGCGTACCAAGTAAGGTGAATTTTCCAGCTGGGCTATAAAATTAGCCTCGGCAGGATAGGAACCTCCTAGAATTATTTTAAAATTCTGTATATTATTTTTCTCGGAAATATTAGATAGATCTATGGAATTTCCAGTATCTTTTGCTGTAGCCTCAATAAACTCAATAAACTTAACAAATTTATCTTTGTCTATAAAAGAATCGTTTAGTTTTTGGCTTAAAGCCTCCAAATCTCCACGATCTCTATTTATCTGAATAGTACCCACTCTTTTGGAAGCTAAAACATTATATTCTTCATTTTTTTGTAAATAATCCGTCTGGGCTTTAACAATCAGAAACCAAAAAATAAATATTAAAACAAATGCAACAAAAATAGTGCTGATAACCAACCAGAAAGATTTAGCAAAATCTAAAAAAGTGTTCTTATCCATTATTTAAAGTAGAAAGAAAAATTAAAAGACGGATTATTTTTTTGCAAATAATTAGTTAAAGGTGAATCAAGATTTTCAAAATATTCCGATTTTTTTATCTTATTTTCCATAACCACAATATCTTCTCTGGTTTGGGCTTGGCCCGATAAAGTTATTTTTTTGGAACCAGCATCAACATTTAAAGCAGACAAAGAAATCGATGCTGGAGTAATATTAGAAACTCTTGATAAAACCATGCTTATATTATAACTTTCATCTCTAAAGGATTGATATTTTGATAAACCTAGGTTTAATTTTTTAACCTCACCTTCCAAATTTCTAGCCTGTTCAACCTCTTCTGTTGTAGCTTCTAAGTTTATACTCTGGCTTAATTCTCGCGCTTTAATTTTAAGAAAAACCAAAGTATTTAAAGCAAAAATCGCTCCACCCAAAAAAATAATACCGATTATAAAAACAAAAAGATGTAATTGTTTTTTTAAAAGCAAACTATATATTCTGTCTTTTTCTATTGGCGGTAATAAATTTATCAAAATAGCTTTTTAGCTTTCTAGCTTTTTAGCTTTCTAGAATTTCCCCTAGCAAGCTAAGAAGCTAAGAAGTTAACTTCCTACCTCTTCGAAGTTTCTTAAAGCAAGTCCAATGGCCGAAGTATAAGCTAAAGATTCCTCTAAAGATAACTTAGTTTTTGAATGAGCGTTAATTTTAATTCTAGACATAGGATTAGCTAAAACCACATTTAAACCTACTTCTTGGCTTAACCAATCTGTGACCCCCCATAAACAGGCACCACCACCGGTTAAAACTATTTTGGAAATTTTTTTAGCACCTTCAGAAATAAAATGGCTAGAAGGATGTGTTTCAAAAAAACCAAGATAATTCTGTATTTGATCTTTTAAAGATTCCAAACCAGGCTTTAAGGCTTCTAAAAGCTCCCGGCCTTTTTCTTGATTTTTGTCTAAACCCACCATTCTTTTCATAAATTCAGCTTCTTTTAAGTTTACAGGGAAATGCTCCGTTAACGTTTTACTAAACTGATTACCCGCTACTGTGTTTGAAGATGTAAACTTTAGAACACCTTCCGAAACTATCATAAACCTAGTTTGAGTTGAGCCTATATCTAAAACCAAAACCGATTCTTTATTTTCTTTTTCGGTAAAAAGTGCTCGCCCTGCGGCCGCAGATTCAAGCTCTAGAGCTAAAGCAATATAGCCATTTTTTTTAAAAAATTCGGTGTATGAATCAGCAATTTTTTTAGGAATAGCTTGCACCATTATATCGTAATGACCAGCTTCTGTATTAACATTTAAAATTTCGTAACCATAATAAATTTCTTCCAGCGCCATCGGCAAATTAGATTCAACTTCAAATTTTAAAGCATTTTCCAGTTCTTTATCTTTTAAACTTAAAGGAAGTTCTATAACCCTTAAGAAAGCTTTTTCTTCTGGCAAGGAAACAACTAAATATTTTGTTTTAGGAAAATTACTTTTTTCGCTGGCTATAAGAGTATTTAAAACCTCTAAAAAAGCGACTTCATTTTTTATTTCACCTTCATTAACAGTGCCCTCTGCTAAATAACCTTTACCAAAAGCAACCAAATCAAAAAGACCATTGTCGGCTTTTTTTAAGCTAACGGCTTTTATAGAACTTTCGGAAATATCTAAACCAATAGAGTTTGGAAAAAACTGCATATTTGTCTGCCGAGTTATAAGTAAATTATACCCCGTTAGAAGCTTATTTGAAAACTGTTCCAAACGGGATAAGCAAGATAAATAATAGAATATATATCGGAAATTATTATAAACTATGCTTCTAACGGGGTTATATCATAAAAAAAATAATGATGATTCCATTACTGCGAATCCTGCCATTTTTTTATTTTGGCCGATGCACCAGCGCCATCCACAGCCAAAGTTTCATTACCAAAATACTTATTACCAATTTGTGCCGAAAAAACATAAGTTTTAACCGCATTTTCACTTGTTACAGAAATAGCTACAATAGAATCCCCGATTTCCAGAACCTCTCCATCATCTGTGTCAGCTAAACTTGTATCACGGGTACGTTTTAATGTGTCCTCAATAAAACCCTCAATAGCGTAAATATTTTTAAATTCTGCCACACTGGTTCTAGCCAAAAAAATACCTTTCAAAACCAAAATTGTAAAAACCGACACCAAAGACCCTAAAACAATTATCATAATCAAAAAAGAAAACATTGCGGCGTAGCCACCTTCAGTTTTTAGTTTTAAGTTTTTAGTTTTTAGTTTATTTGCCATAAAGAAAGATCATTGAATATAGCCGCCACGGAGCATAGTAAAAGTGGTTAAAGAAAAAGTTTCTTCTGGTTTAATTTTGCTTTTAAGATCCAAATAAAAACGTATACCTTCTAAACCAGCTTTGGGAGTTATTCTAATAAATTTAAATTTAATTATTTCAATATCATCTGGGGTCAAAACCAGCGGAGTTTCACCTTCACGACTAAGCATAATTCTGCCACCTGAAAGATAAAAGGTGGTCTGACCGACCAAACCACTACCCAGCTGAAACGGAGTTGTTAAACTCAAAGTGCCAAAATCATTATCTAAACTTGAGGTTGAGAAGTAAACACTATTAGCATTTTTTACTTCTCTAAAAAAAAATCCAAAAACTTGATACCCAGAAGAAGCTAATCCATCTCTAATACTAGAAGTTTTATAATTACCTATCGTGCCTAAAATCAAATTGGAAATTACTACAAGCAAAACACCGAGTACTGCTACATATAATAAAGTTTCAATAAGTGTGAACCCTATACAGCTTTTAGCCTCTTTAGAATTTATTTGTAATTTGGGTTTTGGCATTTGTTTAGAAATTAGGATTTGGAAATTAAAAATTCGATAAATATGTAGTCAATTTTATATCTTTATCGCGACCTCTATCATTCCAACCGACCATAACTTCAACTTTTAAAGTATTGCTATCACTATTTCCATCCGAAGCAGATATTTTTCCTGTAATTGCATCACGCAAAACGGGATAAACATAAAAACTTCTAGAAAATATTCCTTGAATTTTACCTGTATCCGAACTTTCAATTGTCCAATCTTTCGCCGATTCAGAAAAAGATAAATAATATGGCATTTCTGGTGTTAAATTTCCTAAATTATTCCAATTCTGATCTCTTAAAACCCTGACCACTTCCATTGTTTCAACAGCAATTGCATTGGCGCGGACACTTAAACCCTCCGAAGAAATATTACGAGAAAAAGATAAATTAAGTTGAACCAATCCCGAAACAACTGTAGCAAGAAGACCCAACACCACCACAGCTTCAATTAAACTTACACCTTTATTATTCATAATCAGTTTATAGTTCTTAATTTCTAGTTATAGTTAATAGTTATAGTTGCCAGTTTAACTTAAAACTTAAACTAAAAACAGAAACTTATAACTAACAACTATCATTATATCGAAAAACTACTGCGCTATCATTGTTCCGCCACTGGAACCCACCGAAACTGTACCATCAGCAAAATAAGTCACAATAACATTATTGTCTATGGAAATTTCTAACGTCGGCCCAGAACCCTTGGGTTCCCTAGTTATAGAAAGAATAGTGTTATTGGGATCTAATTGATTAGAATACATTGTTATCTTCTGATTTACACCGCCCTCATTAAAATAACCAACATAATTAAAAACTGTTTTACTGCCATTTAAGTGCGGCTGCATAAGAAAAATTTTGGTCGTTGGCGGATCTAGAAATTTAAATTTAATTTCTGATGTGTCTTGAATGCTCCAACCCAAATTAAATTCTTGATGCCCACTATCAGTAACCTGACCATCACCACCAGAACCGCCACCTCCTCCTCCACCAGCAGATGTATAAGCATGATAAATACGCCCAGAACCATCTAAATAAATCGTTCTAATATGTGAAGGATCAATAGTGGACGATAATACTATTGTGCCTGGACTAGTTGTACCAGTAAGACTACTAAACGAGACTATGCTGTTACCATTACCCAAGTTAACACTGGTAATCTTTGTGCTTGAAGGCAAGTTAATAATTTTATTGCTAGAATTGTTCAGGTCGTAAGACATACCTTTAAATAAAACAATATTATTTTCATTTAATTTCACGCTATAGCCGGTTTCATTTTCTTTAACTAAGGCTGAGAGACGAGATTTTTCTAAAGTTAGTCTGATGGTATCGGCTCCAGCCGATAAACTACTTGAAGTTCTTATACTACTTAACGATACTACGCCACCAGCCAGTAAAATAGAGGTGATAGCTATGACCACAAGAAGTTCAACTAATGTAAACCCCGCACAGAAAAATGGCGAAGAATTTTCATTTTGTCTCCTTAAGATATTAGAGAACTTTAGCCATTTCTTTTTCATATTAACTAACTTTATTTTACTAAAAATGCTGTAGAGACAACGCCATTTTCTTGTGTCGAGGTAAATCCTTTCATAAATATCTTTTAGCTTTCTAGTATATTAACTTCCTAGGAAATCTTACCTAAAAAGCTAAGGAGCTAAGGAGCTAGAAAGCTAATATCTAACTTACAGACCTGCTCCTATCGAATAAATAGGTTGTATTACAGACAAGGCAAAAATTCCCACAGCTATACCCATTAAAATCATTATCACCGGCTCAATTACAGAAGACATACTTTTAGTAGCTATAGATACTTCCGATTCAAAAAAATGCGCTAATTCTTTTAAAATATCAGCGAGCGAGCCTGTTTCCTCGCCTACAGCTATCATCTCGGTAACTACGGGTGGAAACATATTAGGATATTTTATTAACAAAGAAGATAAGTTTTTTCCTTTTTCAATTTCAACCATAGTTTCAGCAATAATTTTTTTATAAAAATAATTTGTCAGTGAATCACTAGTAATACGTATAGCCTCTACTAATGGTATTCCGCCTAAAAGCAAAGAACTGAGAGTTCTAGCAAATCTAGCTGAATTTATTTTTTTAGTAATATCGGAAAAAATTGGTGTTTTTAATAAAAATAGATTTATCGCTTTCTTGCCTAACTTTGTTTTTCGAAAAAAGAAATAAAGAGAATAACTAACTACAACCAGAATTAAAATTAAAAAATACCAATACTGGCTCATAAAGTTAGAAATGCCAAAAATTATCTGCGTACTTATAGGTAAAGGTACATTAAGTTCTGCAAATGTGCTGGCCAATTGCGGCAAAACAAATGTCATCATAACAGCACCCACGCCCAACATGGCTACCACTATTATACTTGGGTAAACCAAAGCTCCGTGTATTTTTCGCTTAAGCATATACTCACGACGCAAATGCATCATAACCAACTTTAAAGTGCTTTCTAATTTACCCGAAGCCTCACCCACTTTAGCCATACTCACAAAAAGATCTGGAAAAATATTAGGATAATAAGAAATCGCTTGGCTAAAAGTTTCGCCCGAAGCTACTCTGCCACTTATATTCTTGAGCGCTTGTGAAAAATATTTATTTTTTGTTTGCCGAGATAAAGTATCTAGCGCTTTATTTAAAGAAAAACCAGCTCGTATCATCAAGCCTAAATGGCGGGCAAAAATAACTTTTTCTTGCAAACTAACATACTTAAATAAAAACTCTAAAGAATTAAAAACATCTTTCTTTAAAATTGATACGCTTTCAGGCAAAGGACCATTAACCCCTTTTTCCCTAGCAGAAATTAAAAACATTCCGTCTTCCCTTAAACTGCGCGCCAAAGATATTTGGCTATCGGCCATTTTTACACCTTCAGTTTTTTTGCCGTCTTTAGAAACAGCTTTATATTCGTATTCCATGCCAAATTTATTTAAGAGCGAAGCGATTAATTATTAAATTTGAGCATCCTGAGTATAATCGAAGAATTACTTTAATGTAATGGATTCGCTACACTCACCATAAGGTTTTGTTATCGCTCGCTCCGCTCGCGAACAAAGCCCTTATTCCCTTGAAGCTCTTAAAATTTCTTCTATACTGGTTATACCTTGAACTGCTTTTATAAAACCGTCTTCCAACATAGTTATCATGCCCTCTTCTTCGGCCACTTTTTGAATATCGTCCGAAGTTGCCGAAGCCACAATAAGTTCTTTAATTTTTGGTGTAATATCCAAAACTTCAAAAATTCCAATTCTACCTTTATAGCCCGTTGGAGCGGTCTCGGTTTCTTTAGGTCTATAAAAACTTATTGATTCCCATGTATCTTTTGGCCCAATAGCTTTTTCGGCTTTAAGTGTTTTTAAAACTTTTTCTGAATCTATTTCCTTACCTAGCGACTCTATCTCTGTTTTTGTAAGACTATATTTAGTTCGGCTGTCTGGTGAAAGGCATCTTACTAATCTTTGAGCTATAATAGCCGTCATCGTAGATGAAATTAAAAACGGTTCTACTTTCATATCAATTAATCTAGGTACAGCACCAGCCGCAGAATTGGTATGTAAAGTAGAAACAACCAAATGCCCCGTGAGCGAAGCATTAATAGCCAAAGCAGCTGTTTCACTATCACGTATTTCTCCTACCATAACAATGTCGGGATCTTGGCGAACCAACGTGCGTAAACCTTGAGCAAAAGTAAAACCAATTTCGGGTTTAACTTGCGTTTGATTAACACGCGGTATTCTATATTCTATTGGGTCTTCTATGGTTGAAATATTAACTTCTGGAGTATTTAAAATATCCAAAATTGTATAAAGCGAAGTGGTTTTTCCTGAACCGGTGGGACCGGTAGATAAAATTAAACCAGTTGGACGTTTAATGGCGCGGTGTAAAATTTCTAAAGCCTTACCCCTATAACCCAAACTTTCTAACGTAAAACCTTGTGCGTCTTCCTGCAAAAGACGCATCACAATTTTTTCGCCATCGTAAACTGGCAAAATAGAAACACGAAAAGAAACCTTAAAACCATCTCCTTCTATTTTAAAACGACCATCTTGAGGCAGTCTATGTTCATCTAATTTTAAATTAGATAAAACTTTAATACGAGCCACAATGCCATCGTGCACAGCTTGAGGCAGAGTCATTACATCTTTTAATACACCATCAATGCGATAACGTACCACTATATCTTTTTCTTCGGGCTCTATGTGGATATCGGAAGCATTTTCTAAAATAGCATGACGTATTAGCGTATCCACAATTTTTACAACAGGTAATTCTTCGGCCACACGTTGTAATTCGGCATCAGATTTTATTTTGCCATCTTTTGAAGCTAACTCTACAACTTTAAGCACAGCTGAAGATTCAGCTTTTATAATATTGCTAAATTCATCCTCTAAACTACGTTGATACTGCCTTAAAACAGCTTCTAAAGATTGGCGCGAAGTTAATCTAGGTAAAATATTAAGACTGGCTTTTTTCTTTATAAAATCTATGGTTTGTAAATCGTTAGGATCAAGCATGGCCACTTCAAGATCAGCTCCTGTTTTGCGAAAAGCCACAATGTTACTGTTACGAGCAATTGGTTCGGGAATTATTTTTAAAATTTCTGGTTCAACTTTTTGATTTGTTAAATCCACAAAGGGAATTCCTAAAACATAGGCCTTAGCTTTAACCATCATTTCTTCGGAAACAAAATTTCGCCTTAGCAAAACATCGTCCAGCCTGCGACCAGTTTCTTTTTCTTCGGCTTCGGCTAATTCTAAGTTCTTGGCCGAAACTAAATTTGAATCTATTAAGAATTTTTTAAATTTTTCTAAATCGAGGGTCATTATCTTTTAATTATACAACACCTTTCTTAAATTTGGGCTATTTGATAGAGTAGATGTTAGTAGCTTGAGTGCTTAAGCGGGCTTGCCCGCCGTAGCATTACTTGCCACTCCGTAGCCTTTGGCGAAGGGTGGGCGAAGGCGGGGCGTCGTATATTGGTAGTACGCCTGTTTTGGGAACAGGTAGGCCGAGTTCGATTCTCGGCGCCCCGACTGAACGAAGTGAAGGAGGGAGCAGCACGACGATTTATTGTCGTGTGTCGAGAAGAAAAAAGCGGAATCATCAATTTTCAGCAGAAAATTGTGATGAGCTGGGGTCGCGACCGAGCCGAGTGACGACGAGGCGAGAGTTGTGACCGATTCTCGGCGGCCCCGACCAAGTCAAACGAAGGAATAAATTTAAAAGAAACTTCGCTAACCATTGGCGGGCTTGCCCGCCATAGCTCGCAGCGAGCGTAGGCGGGTATCGTATAGTGGTAATACCACAGCTTTCCAAGCTGTTGCTAGGGGTTCGATTCCCCTTACCCGCTCAATAACAAAAACAGAACCTACTCTTTAGGTTCTGTTTTTGTTATCGGGTAAAGTGGGCAAATTTATTTGCCCACGTGGGGAATCGAAAAGCGGAATCGTCAATTTTTATAAAAAAATTGCGATGAGCTGGGGTCGCAGAAATACCGAGCGACAGTGAGGCATTATCTGTGACCGATTCCCCTTACCCACTCCAAACTAAAACCACCCCGAATAGATCGGAGTGATTTTTTAAGTTATAAGAAATACTATTTTACAGCTTCTTTCAAGGTCTTACCGGCTCTAAATTTAGGAGCCTTTTTAGCTGCAATTTGAATTTTTTCACCAGTTCTTGGATTAATGCCTTCACGAGCTTTTCTATCGGAAACTCTAAAAACTCCAAAACCAGAAATGTTTGCATTGTCCCCCTTAATCATAGTCTGTGTAATAGTATCAAAAATAGCATCTACCATTTCTGCTGTTTCTGACTTGGCCTTGCCTGTCTTGGTGGCTACTGCTGCCACGAATTGATTTTTTGTCATTATTTTTTAAGCAATTACTACGCTTTTTATTCGACCTTTCCAAAAAGTCGCATCTTTACTATCTCCATAATACCCGACCTTCAATTTTTCCGCAATAAACCTCATCTTTCGTTGTGGAAAAATAAAAATAAAAAAATCACCCCAAGCAGCATTATGGAGAAGACCAGAATATAATAAAGAGGCTCCATATCGTCTGCGAGGGGTGATTTTTTGTAACATAATCTATTTTGCATATTCCACCGCCCTATTTTCTCTAATAACGGTTATTTTAATTTCTCCAGGATACCTAAGCTCCTCCTGAATCTTAGCCGCCATATCTTTGGCTAGTTTATGCATACCAAAATCATCAATTTTATCTGGCATTACAAACACCCTAACCTCTCGGCCTGATTGTATGGCGTAAGACTTTTCAATACCTTCAAAACTGTTGGTGATTCTTTCAATATCTTCTAAACGTTTAAGATAAATTTCTACAGAATCTTTGCGAGCGCCAGGGCGAGCTGCAGAAATTGATTCCGCTACCTGAACAATAATACTTTCCGGAGTTTCATAAGGATATTCACCATGATGAGCCTGCATAGCTTTTACAACATTTTCATCTACACCAAACTTTTGTAAAATTCTTCGGCCAATATCTACATGCGAACCCTGAACCTCGTGGTCTATAGCTTTTCCAACATCATGAAAAAGCGTTCCCATTTTAGCCACACGCACATTAACACCAAGTTCTACTGCTAACATCCCGGCTATATGAGACGCCTCTACCGAGTGATCTAAAACATTTTGCCCAAAAGAAGTTCTAAACTTTAATCTACCCAAAAGCTGTATTAATCTTGGATCTATTCCCGTTAAACCTAGATCAAAAACTGCGGCTTCTCCCGCTTCTTTAGCTTTTTCGTTAACCTTTTCACGGGCAGTAGCTACAGCTTCTTCTATTTTTGCTGGTTGAATGCGTCCATCTTTTATTAAATCTTCCAGAGCAGTTTTAGCAATTTGCCTGCGTACCGGGTCAAAACCAGAAATCATAACAGAATCCGGAGTTTCATCTACCACAATTTCTACACCAGTTAATCTTTCTAAAGCCTTAATATTTCTACCTTCTTTGCCAATTATTTTTCCCTTAAGTTCTTCCGAGGGCAACTTAACATAAGTAGTTGTTACTTCGGAAACCACCGAACCTGCATATCGTTGTAACGAAGAAACCAAAATATCTTGAGTTTTTTTATCAAGTTCAGTTCTGTTTTCGTTTTGTAAACGATGAATTTGCCTTAAAAGATCTTCGCTGTAAGTTTTTTCTAGTTGATTAAAAAGTTCTGCCTTAGCTTTTTCTTGATTTAGATTAGAAATTCTTTCTAATTCTAATATTTCCTTTTTTCTTATTTCTTCTACTACTTCTTTGGTTTTTGAAACCTGAACACGCTCTCCCTCCAGAACTTCTATTTTTCGTTCTGTTTCCTGTATTTTTTTTTCTAAACCCTCTTCTCTTTTAAGTAAGAGATCTTCTATTTTGGTAAGTTGAGATTGCCTACGAGCTGTTTCTTCTTTGGCTTCGTTTATAATTTCTCTCGCTTTTCCTTTGGCCTCATCTTCTTTTTCCTTTACCTCGGCTTTGGCTTTTTCAACCATTTTAGCGAGGCGCGCCTCCAAACTACCAGCCCTTCTTTGAGCTATCTGTTGGCGTATAAAGTAACCTATCCCCAAGCCAATGGCCGCAACCAAAACTAGTTGGGGTAATATTCCCAATGAAAACATTTTGTGTGTAAGTTATCGGATGGTTTAAAACCTGTAAAAACATTTTAAAAACGTAAAATATTAATGCTTTGTGCCACCTTTTCGTACCTTTTGGCCCAAAGTATACCTCCAACAAACTCTAAATCTTAAATTAATACCAAATTAAACTTAACACTTATAAGGCAAAAAAGTAAATACCTTGTTGTGGTTCACACCCCAAGGTTAAAATGATATGTATATACTCAACAACCCAATGCCCGACAAAAATAATTCTATACAGGAATTTTGATCCTGCTTTGCCCAGCATACACTGAAAATCTTTCGTCCACTTTAGGCACCGTTTTAGAATAACCCAATATTTCAAAACCTATAACTTGACCTTCTTTATCAAAATCAATTAAAAAACTGTCCCGAGTTTCCACGGTTTTATATACCCGGCTTTTCTTAAGTTCTATATATAAAACATCCACTTCTTTGTCGTATTTTATTTTCATATTTATATATTACTTTTAATCTTGGTAGTAAGCAGTTACAATTTTAAAATTCTCTTTGTTCTGAAGATAAATAACCACTAACTTTTTGCCACTCTTAGCATAAACACATTTAACAGTTCCCAGATTTAATTGCAACTTCCTTTCTTGTCCTTTCTCTATAGCCTCGTGAACAAGATTTTTAGATATACCTCTTTTTCTTAATCTATCTAAAGAATGCTTGCTATAGCTTATCCTTATCATTGAAAGTAGTATAACCCAGCATTATAAAACTGACAAATTAATCAATCCGCCATATGTGTGTGCCCAAAACAGTTGCTACTGTGTAAAGCCCAGATTTAAAATCGGGGTGAGTTGATACTAAACATCAACGAGAGTAAAATAAAATTTCTAAAGTCGCCCAAAATCCTCGCGCGATAAACCCATTTCTTTGATAAGTTTATTTAACAGGCCAGTAGGTATGTCGTGAGCATGTTTATGAGGAAAAGGTATAGTTATATTTTTTACGGAATGAAAATAGATAGTGTGTTTAGATTTTCTAATAGGCATATAGCCAGCGCGAATCAGTTTTCTTGCAAACTCACCATAACCGATTGGTTTAAGTTTTAGCATATTCACGCTGTCTAACTTTAACGAAGGAAAATTTGCGTACTTCTTTTGGCTCCATAGTTTCTTTAGGAGTATCTTTGTTAAACTGATGAATCACTTCCAAACATTCTTTAATGGCCGAACTTATGTTCTGGTGAGCTTCCTCAAGCGTTTTTCCATAAACAACGCAACCAGTGATGGCTGGCGCCGAAGCCACATAACCTTTTTTGCCATCGCGTTCATAAGTTACATAATATTGTGATTGTATTTTAGTCCTTTTTCTCATACCGAAATGATATCAATTTTACTACCTACTGGCAAATTATTTTACAAATACAGACATTTTAGCTAAAGTGTATACTATGAATGGTAAGATAACCTTAACCAAAGAAAGATACCAAGAGCTCGTGGAAAAGGCCGAGCGTTTTGATGTTATTCAAAAAATGACTTCTGATTTTCCACAAGAAGATTTAAAAGATTATGCTCATCCTACTAGAATCAAAAATTCTTATAAAAAAGCCTCAAAGCTGTACCCGCCATTATCGGCATGAGAATAATTCAAACTGACGATTTTAAACGCGCTTTCAAGAAATTACCCCAAGCAATTCAACGGCTTTATCAGATTCAAGAGGATTTCTTTTTAACCGACTGGCGAAGTCCTCGTCTTCATATAAAAAAGAATAAAACCTTAAAGCATGTTTTCTCTTTTCGCATCACCCGAAATTATCGGGTGCTTTTTTATTTCCACACAACCGATACCGCCATCTTTTTTGACATAGATCATCGTAAAGATATTTACAGATAAAAAAGACCCCCTGAACAAATTTCAATATTCAAGGGGTCAAGAAGATTCAAGTCTTCCAGACTCAATCTTCAGTTTTGGAACGGATAGCGGGTCTCCCTCTTTCTGTTCAACCACATCATGAACAGAATAAAGAGTGTTCCCCCCACTATCAAGGTCATATCCGACGTATCTGTGTGTACGCCAGGTACAGTGTAATACGGAGAGGCTGACCCGACAGGCGACTTGTAGGTCTCCTGAAGTAGAATGTTCAAAAAACCATAATAGCCGACCACGAACATCCAGAATCCAACTAGATATTTCATAACGACCCTATCGTCCATATAGGACATTAAGAAGGAACTACCCTTTTTTCTGATGTTTACATCATAGCATATCACCCCGTAGTTTGTCAATAACTGTGTGTTTAAGTAACAAAAACCCCACTGTTTAGTGGGGTTTAGTAGAATAAAATAACTTTTTGAACATTACCTTCTAGTTAAGATGCGCGCTCCCTCTTGTGTTGGTTTGCCTTTCAAACTTTGGTTCATCCCAAACATAAACATAGTATTCTTCTGGCACATTAGGATAATCCTTATGCCTCACAACCAAGAACGGGTCCACTACAATCGGTGCAACCATAGTTGCTGCATTGGCAATGGCTATAGCAGTTCCAGACATAGCTATCGAAGCAAGATACATCCAAAGCATTTCTGACAACCTAGTACCAGCGTAATACATAACCAACGTCAACACTGGAACTAAAACTAAAGTGTGCACCCAGAAACGTTGGGGCAATTTCTTTTCCATCAGATTATCAACAAAGAATTCTAGTTCTGGATTACGTTCCCCAATTTTGACCGCTGTTTGTAAAACAGATTCTGGAACTGGCTGATCATAGTCCTTAATTGGTATCAACTTCCAAAAAACTCTTCTAGTGGGAAGATGCTCTCGTAAACGCCTGTCAAAAAATAATTTGACCAGCACAACCACCAGAAAAATAGGTAAAGCAAAACGTAATACAAAGTTACGAATCACTCGAGGATCACCTATGCTCAAGCTGGATTTTAGAAAATGCTGTTCAGCCATTTCTCTCAATCTTTTTTGAACTTGACTACCACGCAGATTTTCATCCAGAATCTGTCGTCGGATCCAACTCTCTATTTCTTGTTCGGTTGGAGTGATGATAATTTCCGTTGATCTTGGAAATATTCCTATCATCTCCCACGCAATTCTAAATCCTAAACCACGCCCTGTTTCTGTATCTTGAAATACCGAATAAGACGAGGTATCTTCGGCAATTTTATCTGCAGTCGCATAGGCTAAAAATAAAACCACTCCGACAACTACTAATGCTCCCCACAAATATATAGATCCTTTGTAAACCTTTTCTACCATCTGGCCACGAAAATCAAGTTTCTCCCTAACTGCAGCTTCCTTATAATCCACTACTGATTTCAACTTGAAAGGTTGTATACCAGCCATAAATATAGCTGTCCTGAAAAGAAAACGATCTTTGGCTTCTTTATTCTTTCGTATTTTTCTTTCTTGCTCCAAAATAAGAGGTGTATAACCTAAAATTTCCTTGGCTTTTTTAGCTAAATCTATTTCAACCTCTTCTTTCTCCTGACTGAAAGAAATTTGCTCTTCAGTAGTAATTAGAGGCTCTTCTTCTCGAACTAAAAGTTCCTTTGCTAACATTACCATTCTCCTTTTTTGTTAAAGAACCATTTAACTCTAAGATACAATAATTTTTAAGAAAGTGTCAATAGAGCAGTAAAATCTAGTCTCAAGTATAATATGGTAATGAGACCTGTTGTTCTACTAATTTTAGATGGCTATGGTGTAGGCGAAGAAAGTAAGGGTAACGCCATAACTCAAGCCAATAAACCAAACTTAGATTTTATAGAAAAAAACTATCCTTTTGTTTTGTTGCAGGCTTCGGGTGTACCAGTGGGTTTGCCGTGGGGTGAAGCTGGAAATTCCGAAGTGGGTCACACTGCTATGGGTACAGGCCAAATCTGGCAACAACCCTTAACCCGCATAACTTTTGCTATTCAAAATGGAAGTTTTTTTCAAAATCCAGTTTTAAAAAAAGCGATCGCACATGCCAAAGAAAATAATTCCGCTTGGCACTTAGTTGGTTTGGTTGGTTCGGGTTCGGTGCATTCTTATATAGACCACTTATATGCACTTGTTGAAATGGCTAAAAACGAAAATGTAAAAGAAATCTGGTTGCATCTTTCAACCGATGGCCAAGACAGCCCACCTAAAGAGGCGGCGACACTTATACAAAATTTAATTGAAAGATTAAACTGGCTCGGTAAAGGTAAAATCGCAAGTTGTATTGGCAGATTTTACAGTATGGATAGAGATGCCCACTGGGATAGAATAGAAAAAGCTTATCGTCTAGTAATAGAAGGCCAAGGCGAAAAAACCCAAGATTTTATTCAATCAATAAAAAACCAATATGCCAAAAATATAAACGATAATTATTTAGAACCTATTGTCTTAGTAGATGAAAAAAATGAACCACTAGGTACAGTAAAAGACGGTGATGTTGTTATATTTTTTAATTTTAGAGAAGACAGAGCCCGCGAACTTGTAAAAGCTATAGCTGAGCCAAAATTTAAAGAATTTTCGCACAAAGAAACAAAAAATAATTTCTATGCAATGTTAACCCCCTACGAAAAAGGTTTACCTGCAGAGGTTATATTCCCCCCCCTCGAACTAAAGTATACACTTTCTCAAATACTTTCAGAAAACGGCAAAAAACAATTTAAAATTGCCGAAACAGAAAAATATGCGCATGTAACTTATTTTTTTAACGGCGGGCAAGAAAGCGCGTTCGAAGGTGAAGAAAGACAGCTTATAAAATCTGCAACCGCCACACATTTTAGCGATGTTCCGAAGATGAAAGCTTTTGAAATAGCCGAGGGTTTGACTAGCGCTATAAAATCTGCAAAATACGATTTTCTTTTAGCTAATTTAGCCAATGCTGATATGGTTGGGCACACTGGCGATTTATCCGCAACAATAAAATCAGTTGAATCAATTGATTTGGCTGTAAAAAAAATAATGGACGCTGTTTTAGAAGTTAACGGAACTTTAATAATAACTGCCGATCATGGCAACGCTGAACTCAAAATAAATACTCTTAGCGGAGAAATAAATACCGAACACACCATAAACCCCGTGCCACTGTATTTAGTGACGAATCAATTAAAAAAAGAAAAAACATCAGAGAAAATAAAAGAATTACGAGAAGAAAAAACTGGTGTAAAAGGTATACTGCAAGATGTGGCGGCTACTGTTCTAGACCTAATGCAAATCAATGCGCCTAGCGATATGGATGGCAAAAGCCTACTCCCAATATTATATAAATAATGAAAAAGAACGGCTATCAACCGTTCTTTTTTGCAGTTTTGCCTGCTTCTTTTATTTTTTAGCCGAAATTATTTCATCCACAATTCCATAAGCCTTGGCTTCTTCTGCAGACATAAAATGGTCTCTATCTGTATCTTTTTCTATATCTTTTAGGCTCTTGCCACTATGCTTAGCCAAAATTTTATTTAACCTGTCCTTAACTTTAATTATATGCCGAGCAGAAATTTCTATTTCTACAGCTTGGCCTTCTACCCCGCCCATAACTTGGTGAATCATAACTTCGCTATTTGGCAAAGAAAATCTTCTACCCTTTTTACCACCAGCCAGCAAAACTGCGCCCATTGAAGCCGCTATACCCACACAAATAGTAGAAACATCGCTTTTAATTAACTGTATTGTATCGTAAACAGCCAGTCCTGCGGTAACAGAACCACCTGGGCTATTTATATAAAGTTTGATCTCTTTTTTAGGATCTTGGCTTTCTAAAAACAAAAGTTGAGCAATTACAGTGTTGGCAACTGCATCGTTTATGGAACCACCCAAAAACACGATTCTTTCTTTAAGTAATCGCGAGTATATATCGTAAGCCCTTTCGCCATACGAAGTTTTTTCTATAACTGTTGGAATTAAATTCATGGTTTTATGTATTGTAATCAAAACACTCCGAGTAGCATTATGGAGAAAACCTAAATCAGTTGACGATGAATCTTGCTTAGGCAAGATTCATATATCGTCTGCGAGGAATGTTCTGCTTATAAACCACTTGATTTACTGGTTTTCTAAAACCTTAAATACTTTCTCGTTTCGTATTATGTTTTTAACATACCCTCTTAATGCTGTCAAATCAAGATTTTGATTAGGCGCGAGCGGCGGAGCTTGGCGCATCATAGCTGTTAACTTTTCTTCTATTTCAGCTTCTGCAACCTCCACATTTTCTCTTTTAGAAATTTCTTTTAATACTAGCGCTGCTTTAACTCTTTTTTCAGCTTGAGGTTCCCAATCCTTTTTTAATTCTTCTGGAGTTTTACTAATATGATTTAAATAATTTTCTAGCGTTAAATTCATCTGCCTTAATGAATCGGCTAGTTCCGCCGTCATTTTTTCAAATTCCATTTCTATAAGCTCTTGAGGTAATTCTACTTTAATATTTTTAACTAATTCTTCTACAATTTTAGCTCTGCGTTTTTCTTCTGCTTTAGCTTTCTTTTCAATTTTAATACCTTCAATAATATTAGATTTCAAATCTTCTAACGAAGCAAACTTACCTAAAGACTTTACAAACTCATCGGTAAGCTCTGGTAATTTTCTTGCCTGAACCAAATTCATTTTAACCTCAAAATCTATCTTTTTACCCGCCATATCTTTATTGTGATAATTTACTGGAGCAGTTAAAGAAAAATTCTTAGTTTCGCCTTCTTTTAAACCAACAATATTGTCTTCAAAACCTTCTATAAAATGTCCTTCACCTAAAACTAAAGGATGCTGTTTAGATTCTCCGCCATCAACAAGCACCCCTTCTTTTTTAACCAAGAAATCAATTTCCACTCTATCGCCTTTATCGGCAGCACGATCAACATTAAAATTTTGGGTTCGAGATTTTCTTATATCTTCCAAAACTTCTGCAATTTCTTTTTCTTCAACTTTAACTTCATCTAAAGATATTTTTATTTTTTTATATTCACCTGGATCAATTTGTGGCACAACCGAAAGCACAGCGCTAAATTCAATACCGCCATCTTTAGGTAAAACTTTGGAAACTTTAGGTTCGCCCACAAAACTTATCTTTTTTTCGTTAATAACTTCTGTTAGTTTTTCACGAACAGCAATGTCAAAGGCAACATGTTCCACTTTTTCTTTGCCTAATTCGCGAACCACAACATCACGTGAAGCAAAACCAGGTCTAAAACCCTTTATGGGATTATGACGAGAAAGTTCACGCACACTTGCGTCTAAATATTTTTCCAACTCGTCAGATGATAAAGTTATAGCTAACTCTAATTGAGACTTTGGTAAATCTTTTGATTCTAATTTCATTATTTATTTACATACACATCACTCCGAACAGCATTATGGAGAAGACAATTTATATAAATAAAGAGGCTCCATATCGTCTGTGAGGAGTGATGTGTAAAAAACTACTTCACTAACAAACCCACTATCAACAACGCCACAATGTTAACAATTTTAATCATTGGGTTAATGGCAGGACCAGCCGTATCTTTGTAAGGATCACCTACAGTGTCGCCTGTAACTGCAGCTTGATGCGCAAACGATTTTTTACCGCCATAATGCCCGTCTTCAATATATTTTTTTGCATTATCCCAAGCGGCACCGCCTGAGGTCATAGAAATAGCCATAAATAAACCAGAAATTAACGAACCAACAATAACACCCCCTAAGGCTTCTAAACCTAAAAACCAACCTACCAAAATTGGTACAAATATTGGAATCAAAGCTGGAATTATCATTCCCTTTTGAGCCGCAATAGTAACAATATCTACCGCTTTGGCATAATCTGGTTTTACAGTTCGTTCCATAATACCTGGCATTTCCTTAAACTGACGGCGAACCTCCATAACAACCTTGGAAGCAGCTTCACCTACAGCCCTAATAGAAAAAGAAGCAAATATGTAAGGCAACATTGCGCCCAAAAATAAACCGATGAGAACAATTGGATTTACCAATTGAAAACCAAATCTTAAACCAAATTTTTCTATTTCAGCCACATAAACCACAAATAAAGTTAAGGCGGCGAGGCCGGCCGAAGCAATAGCATAGCCTTTGGTTATGGCTTTTGTAGTATTACCAACAGCATCTAAAGCATCAGTGTGTTTACGCACAGATTCATCTAACCCCGCCATTTCAGCAATACCACCAGCATTATCTGTAATAGGTCCAAAAGAATCTATAGCTACAATTATTGCGGCCATTGAAAGCATGCTTGAAGCCGCAATTGCTACGCCATAAATTCCAAAAAGTTGAAAAGAAAATAAAACTCCAGCGGAAATAATAATAACTGGCAACGCCGTGCTTTCCAAAGAAACAGCAAGCCCTGTAATTATATTTGTACCATGTCCAGACTGAGAAGAGTGGGCAATAGATTTTACCGGCCTATAATTTTTAGAAGTATAATAATCGGTAACTAAAACCATCAAGAAAGTAACAACTACACCAACAAGCGCCGACCAAAACAAATTAATATTGTTTTCTGTATTTATAACTTTTGGAATAATAAACCAAAGTGCAGCCAAAGTTATAACAGCCGAAGCTAGTAAGCCTTTATAAAGGGCAGCCATAATTGCTTCGCCAGACAATCTCACAAACCAAGAACCAACAATGCTTCCCAAAATAGCCATAGCTCCAATTACTAAAGGTAAAATTATAAATGATGGAGCCACGAAAGCACCGAGCAACATTGTGCCTACCATTGTAACTACATAGGTTTCGAAAAGATCAGCCGCCATACCAGCACAGTCCCCCACATTATCACCAACGTTATCGGCAATAACTGCTGGGTTTCTAGGATCGTCTTCCGGAATTCCAGCTTCAATTTTTCCAACTAAATCTGCACCAACATCAGCGCCCTTGGTAAATATGCCTCCACCCAAACGAGCAAAAATAGAAATTAAACTACCACCAAAACCTAATCCGATAAGAGCGTTTAAATTACCTGTAATAAAATAAAATCCCGATACCGAAAGTAAAGCTAAAGCGCAAACAAAAAATCCCGTAACAGCTCCGCCATTAAAAGCTAAAGAAAAAGCCTGTCTTAAACCGGTTTTGGCAGCTTCAGCCACACGAACATTTGATCTAACAGCTACGCTCATACCAATGTATCCTGCTAAGGCAGAAAAAAATCCGCCAATCAAAAACCCAATTGCCGTAGTTAGATCTAAAGCAAAATAAATTCCAACTGCCAACAAAATTGCGATTATAGATATTGTTTTATACTGACGTTTTAAGTAAGCATTAGCACCTTCGCGTATAGCTTGAGAAATACTTTTTTGTTCCTCTGGACCTTCTGGTTTTTTTAAAACCGAAACAATAAGAAGCGTTCCATAAATAATTCCTACCAAACCCGATACTACAATAAATATTTGTGATATGGACATTTTTTTAAAAAATTTTAATTTCTAATATCTAATTTCTAATCAAACGCAAATGTCTAATGACTAAGTTCTAAAATTGGGCATTTAAACATTAGAAATTGATTAGATATTAGTAATTGGGTATTAGATATTTTCTTTTAATTTTTCTTCACTAATCACTTCACTTAATTCAGTTACTACCGTTTCTTCATTTTCCGATTCTGTTTTTGCTTCCTCTTTAATAATAGGCGCAGTTCCCTTAACATCTATTTTCCAACCCGTAAGTTCGGCAGCTAATCTAACATTTTGCCCCCTCTTACCAATAGCCAAAGAAAGTTGATCCTCGCTTACATCTACAGTGGCTATATGATGAACCTCATTTAAATCAACATTTAAAACTTTAGCAGGAGAAAGTGCGCTCGCTATTAGTTTAGATTCATCGTTGGACCAAGCTACAATATCTATATTTTCTCCACCAAGCTCACTAATAACAGCGCTGACCCTAATACCTCTTTGTCCAACACAAGATCCTACCGGATCAATTCCGGGATCACTAGAATAAACCGCGACTTTGCTTCTAGAACCAGCTTCACGAGCAATAGCTTTAATTTCTACTACACCTGTGGCGATTTCTGGAACTTCTAGTTCGAAAAGTTTGGCAATAATCTTAGGATGCTTACGTGAAAGTATAATAGCCGGACCACGATGATCCTTTTCTACTCTAACCACATAAACTCTTAAACGCTGGCCAATACGATACCTTTCTTGTGGAATTTGTTCTTCTGGAAACAAAGACCCTGTTGTTTTTCCAATATCTAAGTAAACCGTGCCACGTTCAACCCTTTGAACAGTAGCCGAAAGAATATCGCCTTCTTTTTCTTTAAAGGTTGCGTAAACGACCTCCCTTTCGGCTTCACGAATACGCTGAATAATAACCTGCTTAGCTGTTTGAGCAGCAATACGACCGTAGTCTTCTTTAGTATCTAATGGAATCAGAAGCTCTCCACCAAGTTCAATGTCAGACTTGGTTTTTTTAGCTTCATCAATTAAAACATGGCGTTTTGGATTAAAACGGAATTTTTTATCCTGCGTCACGCCTGATACTATCTCATCATCCTCGTCCTCCATAGCTTTAGCGAAGGAGGATTCACCCGTTGAAGTTTGTTCTGATTTTTCAACTGTTTCTCCTTTCAATTTAGCCTCCCTTTCGGCTCGATCAGCTTCCATTTTAGCAATTTCTTCTTCCGAAAAAATCATACTTTCATCCACAGCCAAAAGAACCTGAAAAAACTTAGCAGTTCCAGTTTTAGGATCTAACACTACCCTTATATTTTGACCTTTTTCGCCATAATCCTTTTTATAGGCGGCAGCCATGGCCATTTCTATGGTTTCCATGACTTTTTCCCTAGGAATACCCTTTTCCTCGGCAATTTGGTCTATAGCCGAAATAAATTGTTTTAAATCAATCATGCAAGTTTTATTTATTTATAGTGAGTTAATCGAACTATGAGTGAAGCGAATAGCTATTAAATTGAGCACCCCGCCATGGCGGGGTAAGGTTTTACAGCCAATAAACATTCACTTCGCTCTGTTTATTGGGTAAAGCCCTTAAAAAAATAAGGCCCGCTTCGTAACGGTCCTTAATCAAACTTCACAGTAATACCTATATTATACACGGGTAAAAGGTCGTGTCAAACACAGCCGAGGGTCGCATAATATCTGATATAATAAATTAAACATGACTATAAAATCTTTATTCACCGATTATTTAAATTATTTAGAAATAGAAAAAAACCGTTCAATAAAAACGATAGAAAATTACGATCGTTATCTAAGACGCTTTTTTGATTACGCCAAAATTAATTCACCTTCTAGTATTTCCAACGATGTAGTTAGAAACTATAGATTACATCTAAACCGAATAACTCCCCCATTAAAAAAAATTACACAAGCCTACCATTTAATTGCTTTACGTAATTTTTTAAAATACTTAGCCAAACGCGATGTAAAAACTTTAACCGCCGACAAAATAGAATTGGGAAAAATTGGCGATAGGCACATAGACTTTTTAGAAAACGAAGAAATAGAGCGCTTGTTGGATTCTGCTAATGGTAATTCTGTTAAAAACTTACGCGACAAAGCCTTATTAGAACTTTTGTTTTCTACGGGATTACGTGTTTCCGAACTTTGTTCGTTAAATAAAGAATCAGTTAATTTAAAACGTGGCGAGTTTGCAGTACGCGGTAAAGGCGATAAAATTCGCGTGGTTTTTCTTTCTGAACCCGCCAGGCGTTCTTTAGAAAACTATATTGCTAAAAGAGAAGATATGAGTGAAGCACTATTCGCTAGAAGAATAAGTGATAAAAAACAAAAAGCGAATAAAGATTTAAGAATTACACCTAGAACCGTTCAAAGAATTGTTAAACACTATGCAACCAAAGCCGGAATTGTAAAAGATATTCACCCGCATACATTGCGCCATTCTTTCGCAACTGATTTATTACGCAATGGTGCCGATATACGTTCGGTTCAAGCCATGCTGGGACATGCCAATATAACCACAACTCAAATATACACCCACGTTACAGACACAGGCTTAAAAGAAATTCACAAAGCCTTCCACGCACGCAGAAGAAAAGAATAATCCAAACTTTGACTACAATGATGATAATTTAATACCATGACAGTAGTAATTATTAATAAATCGGTAACTAAGGGAGAAGAATTAGTGATAATACCTCGTAAAGAATACGAGGAGTTTGTGTTTGCTAAAAATAAAAAAAATGATTTAGACAAAAAACTACTGGTGGCGCTCAAAGAAATAAAACAAGGAAAAATAATTGGACCGTTTAGTTCAATCAAAGAATTAAAAAAATCTTTGGAAAAATGAAACTGTTTTATCCGCCCAAGTTTAAAAAGGAACTTAGAAATTTCCCAAAATAAATCCGGCGAAAGTTTTATAAACAAGCCTGTTTTTTGTTAAGAAATATAAATTAACCATCTTTGCGCGCTAAAAAATACAGCAAGACTACAGGCATCTGGCAAGCTCGCATGGATAGGCATATATGCTTTTACTTTATTATCCAAAAAGATACTTATATTTTAATCCACATCAAAAAACATTTAAATTAAAAAAATGTCTAAAACTCTGTTATTCTATTATTATCGAGATTAAATGTTTATCTAATTAAAACGTGTCCCGAATCTACGATCGTAAGCTCGGGACACGTTTTATATTTTTGATATTTTATTTTTAAATTTTTGTTTATTAAAACCCCATGGCCTCTTTAACCAACTTCAAAGTTTCTTGGGCTTCGGCACGGGCGCGAGCGGTGCCATCTAAAAGTATTTGATCTATAAGTTCTGGCTTATTTTCAAACTCGGTTCGCTTGGTTCTAATAGGTTCTAAAAAGTTGTTTATCGCTATAGCTAATTTTTCTTTAACTTCTACATCTTTAACCGTGCCTTTTTGATAGCGTTCTTTAAGATCGGCAACTTCATCTTTATTGGTATTAAAAAGATCGTGGTAAATAAAAACTGGATTACCTTCCACTTGGCCGGGTTCATTACCATGTACGCGATTAGGGTCGGTATACATACCCATAACTTTCTTTTTAACTTCTTCGGCGCTATCGGAAAGATAAATGCAATTGCCAAGCGACTTAGACATTTTGGCTTTGCCATCTGTTCCAATTAAAGTTATAGCTTCATTGCCAATTAAAGCTTCGGGCTCTGGAAAAACTTCCCCGCCTGTCCCGAGTGCAGTCGAGGGATACATTTTATTAAATTTATTTGCAATTTCGCGCGTAAGTTCTATATGCGATTCTTGATCCTTTCCAACAGGTACAAGATTTGCACGCACCATTAAAATATCGGCTGATTGTAAAACAGGGTAAGATAATAAACCCAAAGAAGCATTATCTATTTTTAAATCTCGCATTACGTCTTTTAAGGTTGGTAATCTTTCTAAGCGAGAAGTTGTAACTAGCATTGAAAATAGCAAAGAAAGATAGGCGACTTCTGGAACTTGCGATTGCCTATAAAAAATAACTTTTTTGGGATCTAATCCGCAAGCTAAGTAATCTAACATCAACTGGCGAATGTTTTCGTTTAATTTTTGGATATTTTCTTTTTCCGGTTTTGTAGTAAGCGTATGTAAATCGGCAAGAATAATAAAAGTCTCGTATTCGTTTTGTAACGCTATACGATTTTTTAGTGTGCCTACATAATGCCCCAAATGGAGCTTGCCTGTAGGCCGATCGCCTGTAAGTATACGTTTCATAATATTTTTGATATTTGATATTTAAATTTTTATCTCATATGTGCCTCCGCCAGGACTTGAACCCGGAATACGACGTCCGAAGCGTCGCGTGATATCCATTTCACTACAGAGGCATTCTTTTACCCTAACTTCTAGTGGCTATTTACTAACTATCTATTTACTGCTACCTTCCTAGCGTAAATATAGCATATTATAGTAGCTATTGACAAGTTAATAATAATATGCTAATATTGCAACATATCGCGTCTCGACGCGGTTTTTTATTGCTTATCTGCGAGCCTTTGGCGAGTAGCTATAAGCAATAATCCCGAGCTTTTAAGCGAGGGATTACACTAAACACAGCGCAGGGTTAATCCCCAAACTATGAAAAACATTATAAAAAAAGCGTTTATTTTAAGGCTAATTATAGCCATAATCTTAATGTCTTCTGTGCCTGCTTATGCACACGCAGGCTTAATTGATATAAACACAGACAGTATAAGTTCTTGGCTTAAGAATAAAATTTCTCCCATAGTCTTAGCCGACTACGAAAAAGAAAATAACGACCTTGCTACTATAAACGGTATAGCTCTAATAACTTCTGGCCAACCTTTAATAGGTGTGATTAAGGTATACGAAACTTTTGTAACCGCTTACTCGTCTAGTATAGATGAAACAGACAGCACTCCTTTTATAACTGCTTCTGGTAAAAAAGTACGCGACGGTATAGTTGCTGCTAACTTTTTGCCGATGGGCACCAAAATTAGAATACCAGAAATGTTTGGAAATAAAATATTCGTAGTAGAAGACCGTATGGCCAGACGCCACACCGAGAAAGTAGACATTTGGTTTCCTACCAAACAAGAAGCCAAAACTTTCGGCCGAAAAAAACTGCAAATTGAAGTTATAGAAGACTATTCACTCTGAATAAAATTCCCCCGACCTAGTGTCGGGGGAATTTTATTATCTATATAGAAATACTTTTTAAAAGTATTTCTTAAAAGATTACGAACGAGATACTTTTTTGGCGGCTGTTCCTTTTTCAGTTTCTTCAACATCAAAAGAAAGATTGTCTCCAACTTTAAGTTCATCAAACGTAAGTCCATCAAGATCTTTAGCATGAAAGAAAAGATCCTTATCTACGCCTTCGCGAGATATGAATCCAAATCCTTCTCTAAGGGTTTTGATTGTTCCTGTTTTTGGTCCTGTCATATGACTATTTTAAACTATTTTTACTTGTAACATTCGACGTTGCTTAAACATATTAACACTATTTCCAAATAACACAAGCTGAATGTGGGCGAGGTGGGATTTGAACCATTAATCGTGACGTTGTCACGATTAATCCTTGCGGTATTCTACACAAAGTGCTGGGGGGGAGACTCGAACTCCCATGGGTTGCCCCGCTAACTCCTAAGGCTAGTGCGTCTACCAATTTCGCCACCCCAGCACTTTGTGTAGAATAATTCTGCCAATTTCTCCAAGGCCAACCTATAAATCATATTAATTAATGTAGTTGGCCATTAAAAGCAAAAACATTTGCTTTTAATCCACTCGCCCTTAAACACACCACTCGCAGGAAAACGGGATCCTCGAAAAATATTGTCACGCTGCACCCTGTATTTTTCGGGACAATTTCACCACTAGGGCATAAAAGAAATATTACAGTAAAAACAGTAAAAAATCACCTCTTATCTTAAGCATCTTATGAGCCTAGTTTTAAACTTGACTTTTGAGTTACTTTAGTATAGTATATAAACACACAGAAAACGGTTAGTAACTTAAAAACTTACGCAGTAAAAACACTAAAAGGAGACACCTTAATGGCTAAAAGAGGACCAACGCACGGAGGATCTGGAAGCCCAAGACCCACAGGACCAAGACCTGTACCACAACCGCCACCGCAACCACCCATAAAAATATTTCTATCTCGTTCCCAAAAAACAGATGGCAATTGGGTGATTGTGGCATCGGCTCACAAAGCCGGTAAGCCGGAAGCGGGAGTCTCCTTCATCTTTATACAGAACGGTAGCCAGAAAACAGAGCAGACTGATTCCAAAGGTGTTTGCACCTTTAATGCTGTGCCAGGAAAGTTGGAGATTCACACTCCAGAAAAGCAAGAAGAATTTAATCTGGAGCCATTACCTCCGCCCAAGAAACCGCCAATAAGTTATCCTGCGGCACCGAGCGATATGAATCCCTTTCTCAAACCAGTTCACTGGTTTTGGGTGAGATTCACCACAAAAAACGATAACCAAAATAATTTCCGCGCAAAAACGTTTTGGGTGGTCTGGATTTTTTGGATGATATTCAACATTTTTGCGATCGGTATCGGCCCAAACAAACCACTATTTCCTACCAGCATCTCTGCATCGGCAGAAACAAGAAAAGCCGATACGGCAGAGAAAAGAAAAAACCTTGCCGAGCGTGGTCAGTTCAAAACAGATCAAGAGCTGGCAGGAAAAAAAGAAATCGCCAAAACAAAATCTAGCTGGTTTAAAAAAACAGCAAGCACTTTGTCTTGGTGGTTGTGGCTATTGTCCATAGTGGCAATACCAATCCTTTTAATCTATACCATCATCTCGTTTAAAGAAGAAGCTGGATCAGCTATCAGTAAAGCTTTTAAAGGACATACTGCTTCCAGCGCGAGTCCAAATCCAACAAGTGGAGGCGGAGGTAAACACAGCGTTATGAGTTCCATAGGAAAAGCGTTTAAGTTTTTCCTTGAGGAAATAACCATTGCTAAATTCTTCCGGAGGTGGCTATGAACATTACATGGAACTGGACAATCTTCTGGATAGTTATAGCGATCTCATTTGTCTTTTGGCAAGTGGGGCTTATGACTTTCTGGATGTGTCTTGCGATCGCGGGAATAATTTTTCTCTTTGTTCTTATCCAGAAGATTCCCGCGCCAGTAAACAAATGGGTGAGTTTCTTTTTTATCGTTTGGCTAGCCATACGTTTTGGGCCGACAGCGCTTGATAGTTTTTTAAGCGGAAGCCCTTACGTTCGTCCAGAACTTGGAAAAAGAAGTTTACGCGAAGATATGCGCCTCGGAGAATATCTACATCCTTCTGGACTGGCCCAAATAGCCGCCCTGAAAGAAAGCTCCGATCGTATAGAAGATAAACTTGGTGAAGAAGTCAGCCAAGAGCTTAAAAACTCTGAATCCGAATACATTCGGACAGGCGATTTCTCGGCATATCAAAAACGCCAAGATGTTATCAGAAATAAGATTCAAAAAAACATATCTTGGCGCGAGAAGAACAAAGAGTTTATCTCCGATACCGGCGGTTTTAGTTTGGCCGGTGTGATTGGTGATAAACTGCCAAACGTGCCCGATATGAACAACCTTAGCGGCCTTAGCGGTGAAAAATTATTTTGGACGATAGCTATTGCGGTTATCATCCTGATAATTATTGCCGCCGCGGTAAAAAAATTAAGAGTGATCGCGATCGTGCTTATTATCGTGATCGGCTTGCTTCTAGCGCTAAACCAGTTTGCAAGCTACTACTATCACGGCGGGTTCCAAGCCGATGTAGATGCCCATCAACAATTGGTGGCTAGTGTTCACGAAGTCCAAAAAAGAAAGGAGAGTTTAAATCCTTCGCCGGAACGACGTGGACACTACAACAAGCCGGAGCCTAAGGTGGAAGGCCTCGCTCAAAAAATCACGGTAAATTTGGACCCAGTTCACTGGTCCAAAAAAATCCCATGGAGTCCAGATTACAACGTTAAATGGGATATGCCAGGAAAGTATGAAGTTATGCTTTCTACGGGCGATAGAATCATTAACCGTAACGACGGCACTACCAGTTCTGGCTTGATCACCTACATAGAATCGTGGGGAGCTCAAGTGAGCTACCCACATTCTATGGAATTTCGCCGAGCTGGCGAAGTAAGGTGGTTCATAGTGCGCGGTGTAGCCGGCACTGGAACCATAACAATCTCCGAACAATGAAGCTCTTTAATTTGTACCCTAACCCTCCCCCGACCTTGCGTCGGGGGAGTTTTTTTGGCTTCTTTCCAGAAGGAATGTCCTTCTGGAAATATTACCTTCTCGCTTCTAAAGTAAAATCATTCTATAATCTAATCAAATAGTTCTTTATGTTCCTTAAAAATTAGGAGGCATTATAAATGGACAAAAGGTGGATAGCTGGAATGGCTGGGCTGTTTGATCCTGCTTCAATAAAGCGGATACAAGAATTAGCAGAAAAAATTCCCGAAGGAAGTTTATTACGTTCCAACTTAGCCGAATATATTTCGGGCGTGTTACGAGGAATAGTAGAAACCCACGCCGAAAAATTTTCTAACACATCTTCGGTGGTTGTAAAAAAACTAGGCGATTTTTCGGGTTTTCTTTCTACGGTTTTAGCACAAACAAAAAGTAACACTACTAAACAAGATCTGCTTCAGAATTTTTTAGCCCAAATACTAGAACGTCTAAGAAGCGCCGAAGACCCGCAAAAAGAATTTGAGAAAATAAAAGGAGAAATAACTCTGTTTAACCAAATTATGGAATTGGCTTATCCTAAAGTAGAATCAGCATCTCCTGTGCTGGAAAGTTTTAATAAGAAACTGCAAGAAATCCGAGACAAACTAAAACCTGCTGGTTCAACAAGCTCACCATAAAGGAGGCTTAATATGGCCACAACTGGTGAATCTTTAGGCAAAACAGTTGAACTGATGTTTGATATCGCCATATACGGCGCCGAAAAAACTTATCAAAAAGTAAAATCTTCGGCGCCGGCATATCTTAAGGCACTGGCCAAAGGTGTAGCTATTTGGTTCTTGATTATATTCGCTTCAATTATACTCAAAGCCCTAACCGGCTGGCCGTGGTTTGCCTACATTGGCGTAGGTTTATGCTTTATTTTAGGTGTAGCTTTAGCATTTTTAGGCTCACCACTTGGCATAGTAATTGGTATGCTAAAAGGCGAAACCATCAATCCCGCCATTGCCGGCAGTAGCTATGTAAGAGGAATGCTAACAGCTTTATTTGTATCTATACTGGTTTTTCTCTACACAATAGAAATGCCCATAGAAAATAACCCAGGAGCTGTGCCTAAATTGTTAATATGCGGTATGGCTCTAGTTATAGGTATATTTTTATGGGGCAGTTGGATTCCGCCGAAGCTTTATACTCTGATAGTTATGGGGACAATGACTTACACTTCTCTTTCTCTTTTTGATCCTAACCCTGTTGGTTTTGTCTTAAACAGCTTCAATCACACATATTCCACTTACCAAGATAAAAAATATAGCAGAGAAGAAACAATATTTGTTTACGGTAATGATAAAGATTTTTCCGAATTAATTACTTTATATGGGAATTATAATGTAGTTTTTAAAGGTTGGGCGCATTTTAAGCGAGAAGGTTCAAATGAATATATAACGGCATATTCGAGTCAAGATTTTAACTACCCATCTTTAAAAAAATTCCGTGTTCGTAGCCAACTCGGCTTGGTAGTATTTACTCCTGTAAACAACGAATGAGATAAATTTATGCCTCCTGTATCCCGTTAGAAGTCCGTCCTGCCGAAAACACACTTTAGCCATCTAGGAACAACTTACTTCTAGCAGAACAAGAAACAAAATATCCTCCCGAAATGGGAGGATATTATTTTTTCAGAAACTCAATCAAATTTGATCTTTTTAATTTCTGCCACAAAAAACTCCTCTAGATTATTTTTATCCACTGTTTCTTTTAGAAAAATAATCTCTGTATCCTCAATATCATTTAAATAAACCAACTGTTCTAAAAACAGACGACCGTTAAAATATCCCCCATATTTTTTATCAGCCTGTTTAATAATTCCGTCCAAACCAATAATTTTTTCCTTAACTGCAAAATATAAATCAACATAATCTTTAAACGAGCCTCGGCGCCCGATAGTATAAGCTTTGGTTGTGGCTATTTCGGAAACGCCTAACATTTTTAAACCTTCATATTCAGTTGTATCTTCTAAAACTGGAAATGGATAATTCAAAAAAGTAATCTTAACGCCATTTATAAATACTGTCAGTTCCTCTCTGTTATTGACGCTGATTTGAAAAGTCTTTTTATCAAAAGTCTTTTGAACCAGTGGCAGTAATTCTGCCGGAATATCAATCCCGCTAAATAAATCAAAATCAGCCGAAACGCGATGACCTAATTGCAAAGCCAAAGCCGTGCCGCCAGCTAAATAGAATTCCGAAAAATTCTTGAGAATTGGAAAAATTTCCCTACCTGTCTTGGTTAGTGCTTCGAGATGCATTGTTAAGAGATTTTAAATTGAATACAACCCTCGCTAGTTTTTCCGCTGGCGGCCTAAGTTCCGTTGACAAAAAATGGGTCAAAATATTTCTAATGACATCTATGCCGTAATGATAAACCAACCAATGCCAGTGTTTCCAATACCCATAATTTATCACATTCAAAACTATTGTTTTTATGTCTTTATCGGGATCAATATAATCAAAATTATACGACCAAAAAAGTGGCCTAAAAAACTCTGGCAATCGCTCAGTTTTTGACGACAGGGTTGTCTCTTCCATATCTAAATTGTAACATTTTTAAAAACTCAAATCCACACCTTTAAAGAAGGCAACAGAGCTTCTAACGGGATAAACTAAAACACTCCGACAAAAATCGGAGTGTTTTTTAAATATCTTATTTAGAAAAAAATAATACCTAATAACATTATCCTAAGAAACTTGTTGCAAAACTAACTATTGAGTAAGAAAGTATAACTACGACAATACCGATAATACCGTATAAAAGCATCTTTTTGGCTTTTTCAACGTTCTTTTCGTCCATACCAGCCGTAATGTACAAATAACCTGCCCAGACAATCATAACCACGGCTACTATAGCAACTATGCCAATAATGTAGTTAACTACAATCGTCACCGTACTTGTTAGGCGTTCTTTAGTAAAGCTTTCTACACCTACTATTTCCGGTTGTAGATCTCCTGTTACTTCAGCAGCATTAACAGCCATAAAACTAAGAGCGAATAAAAAAAACGAGAGCAAACCTACCGAGATCAACTTATTCAAATTTATACTTTTAAACATTTTTTAAATTTTAGAGAGTTTTTAAATTAAAACAAAAACGACTTTATAACATCATTCTATCACATAGTAATAATACAAAACAAACAAGCTGTGGATATATTTAAGGAGTCAAAAAACTATTTACAAAACCTACAACAGATTTTGAAAGTATAAGCACAATAACACCAATAACAATATAAAGAAGCATTTTGCTCGCTTTTTTAATCTCTTCTGGCTTATCACCTCTAGTAATAAACAAAAACCCAGCATAAACCGTCATTAAAACAGCTATAGGCGCGGCTAAGTAGAGAAGAAAGTTTATAATTCTATCAATCAAAACCGTTATAGTGGCATCATCTCCTAGGGGATTACATATAACACCATCACAGGACGGTGGAGTTTGAGCTAATGTTATTAAGGGTAAAATTAATAAAGATAGAAAATAAACAATTTTTTTCATTTTTTTATAATTAGTTACAAGTAAAAACATTTAACCTGTTTTTATCTTTTTCTAAATTTGATTTAAGTTCAAAATGCCAAATTTCTTTGTAAACACAAAAACCATTTCTTTTCATAACTTGTATAACTTCATTTTGGCAACACTTAGCACCGCTTTTATTATAACCCCAAACATCTAAAGCCTTACCGGTGGTATGGCGGCAATTTTTGCCATCCACGCTTCCATTTTGATCCGTATCTTTAGGAATACACGTAATAGGATACTTTGAAGACTTTGGATCACATTTAACCGCATCTGGATCTTTACAATTTTGAGCAACAAGATCCAATTGTTCTCCTAAATCTCTAAAACCGGATGCAACCTTTAAATCTTGTAAGATAAAGTTTGGATTGCCTGCTGCGTTTGTTCTAACATCTATCACTGCTGCTGATAATTGATTAATAACCTGTGAATCCACACCGTCTAAATTCACGCCTGGTTTTGTTTTAATATTCAAAATAACACCTTCTGTTTTGCCCAAATCAAAAGCTTCCTCTTGTCCAGATACAACTTCTGGAGCTGGTTCTTCTTCGGCTAATAAAATTTCATCTTTTATATCAAATGTATAACTACCGTTTTTAAGATATTTACCTGTAACATCACGGATTGCTTCGCTAGTACATTGAATATCAAATTGGCCATTTTTAAAGCTAGAACTGGCTGTGCCATTACCAGCCAAAAACTTAACCACAAACGAAGCCATGATGTAAGAAGAATAAACTATGGCTATGCCAATTAGTGTAGCGGTTATCATTTTCCTACCTTTTTTAACTTGATCTGGCTTTTCGCCTGCGGTTAAAATGGTAAAACCGCTCCATAAAATCATACCCGTGCCAATTATAGGCACCAGCGTCCATACCACAAAGTTAAAAATATTTTGGGCTAAAGCAAAAAGATCACACAGAGAACAGTTTATACCCGTGCAGGGAACCAAACCTCCTACGCATGGTTGTGTATCATTTTCTGGGGTCGCTGGGTTGTCAACTGAAGCACCGCAATTGGCGGCATAAGCAGGAGGAGAAATTACAGTGACCAACAACAAAACAATTGCTAATAATCCAATTGCTTTAATAATTTTCAATTTACAATTTACAATTTTCATCTAAGTAATATTAAACATTAAAAATCAAATATTAAAATGACATATAAAAAATAAAAATAACTTTTTGTCTCTTGAATTCAACTTTAAATTTTGATTTGTCATTTTGCACTTTACATTTTAATTTTTTATTTTAGTAAATCGGCCATTGAAAATTATCTTAGCAGGTTATTTACCTCGGCAACTGCTTCTTTCAAAGCTTCTTTGGCAGGTGTTTGGCTTAACGCCACAGAATTTATCATCCTATTAAAAATTATACTAACTTCCACATCGTCCGGTTGAGCCCAACTGGAAGCGGTTAAAATTTGTTTAGCAAAAATATTTAAGGCTGGATCCGAAGCAGTATACGAAATCAGATCTTTCCTCGCTGGCGGTAAATGCGAAACATTAATATAACTACCCTCTGCGTTTTTGGTTGAAACAAAAAACAAAAAGTTCCAAGCTGCATCTTTCTTGGTACTGGCTCCAGTTACCGCACCAGCTTGGTAAGAAGCAAAATTAATATCTAAATATGAAGCATCTTTTTGTGAATCTTTAATTTGAGGCGCAGGCGCCACACCAAGATTGTTAACAGTTGTGGCTATTTCTTTTAAATCTTGAGCATAACCCAAATACATAGCAGTCTTTCCTGTTTTAAAAGCCTCTAAAGCTTGGGGCATTCTAGCATTCCACGTGTAAACTGGTTTGGAACTTATAGCAAAACTGGTGTAAAAGTTTAAAGCGGATTCACCTGGGTTAAAAGATTTAATAGTGGCGTCAAAAGTGGCTTTTTTACCATCGCTACTTAACATTGGCGCGCCTGTTTGAAGCATTAAAAGCGTAAGTATATCGCTCGCATAATTAACATTAGAAACTGTGCCTAAGGCTACGCCAGATCTTACAAAATCGCCTGAACTATCTTTTTGAGTTAACTGTTTTACATCACTATTAAATTCGTCCCAAGTTTTTGGTGGATTAACTATGCCGGCATTATTAAAAAGCGCTTTATTATAGTAAAGACCGATAGTATCTATATAAAAAGGTATGGCATAAATTTTATTAGCTACAACCAAATCATTTATAGCAACATCGGCAAAAGCATCACGGAACATCTGCGGAGTCATTAACGAACCCGGCATTGGCGATAATTTATTTATGTGTTTATTTAACCAAGTATTATTTATAGTGATAATGTCTGGACCAGAAGCTGAAGCTAAAGAATTTACAAAATCTTTTTCATAAGAAGAAACATTTTTTTGAACATATTTAATTGTAACGTTTGGATTAGCGGTTTGATAAGCAGAAATTATGCCTGTCCAGTAACTAGCCGGATCCGTACCCCAAAATTCCAAAGCAACTTTATCGCCAGAACCTGGTTTTTTACCAAACAAAAAAGCCGAAACCGCTAAAAGCACCAGAACCCCTACAGTTATGAAAATGATTAGTTTGTAACGCACTTTAAAATTTTCAATTTACAATGTTCAATTTTCAAACGGATTTTATAATTGAATCATTGAAAATTCATTGATAATTGCAAAATTGAGAATTGATAATTATGTTTTCTTAAACACTAATCCCCAATGATCATTAGTTGCAGTAATTTCTCTATCAAAATTAAAACCAATTCCAGAAGCTATCTGCTGGCACTCCTCTTTAGAAAACTTCCAACCAGTTTCTTTAGAACCAAACATAGAGGTTGGATCCCAATCTACTATAACTAACTCTCCGCCTACTTTTAAAACTCTGTGTGCTTCTTTAAGAATATCCAACTTTTTTTGTGATTGGAACAAAATATTTGTTAAAAGAGCCATATCTTGGCTTAAATCGTTAAGTTTAGAACTACCAAAAACTTCTAAATCGCCTCTGACATAGCTTATGTTAAAAAGCCCCCGAGCTTGCGCCGCAGACTTTAAAGTATCCAGTTTACCTTGCAAAACATCTATAGCCGTAACCGAACCGTCCGAACCAACAATCGCCGCAATAAGCAAAGCAAAAAAACCAGAACCAGAACCAAAATCGGCAACTTTATAGCCTGATTTAATATTTAAACTAGAAATTATAGAGTCTGGATTTAAAAATCCTCCTTGGGGAATCATTTTTAGCTTCATTAGCTTTTAGCTTTTAGCTTAATTAGTTTTGCTGAAAGCTAATGAAGCTAATCCACCTAAAAGCTATTATAACGTTGTTGTAGAGCCTATCTGATCGCCATCTTTTAACTTCATCACCCTTACGCCTTGCGTGGCGCGTCCTAATACAGAAATATGCTTTATAGGGGTTCGGATTAACTGCCCTTTTTTAGAAATAACTATTAAATCTTCTTCTTCTGGATCAAGTATTTTAGCAGAAACTATTTCGCCCGTTTTTGCGGTAACTTTAGCAGTTTTTATGCCTGAACCCGCTCGTTTTTGTCTCTTATAGAATTTAATTGGTGTTCTTTTGGCATAACCCTTGGAAAGCACTACTAGCATTTCTCCATCTTTTTTAAGCGAACTTATTATATCGGCTCCAGCTATTAAATCTCCACTTTTTAACCTCATAGCGTTAACTCCACTGGCATTTCGGCCCATATCACGAACATCATTTTCGGAAAATCTTATAGCTTGACCTTTTTGCGTTACCAAAATTATTTCATCCTTACCCGAAGTTAGTTTAACCCAATTAAGCTCGTCACCTTTATGAAGTTTAATGGCGATTAAACCAGAACGTCTTACATTGGCAAAATCGGAAACTTCTGTTTTCTTAATTATACCACTACGAGTTATCATTACTAAAAACTTACCAATATTTTCTTGTGTTTTAGATTTTTTAATATCAAATTTAACAGGAACAATTGCGGTAATTAATTCTTCTTGATTTATTTCCAAGAAATTAACCAAGGCCCTACCCTTAGAAGTTCTGGTGGCTACCGGAATTTCGTGAACTTTAGAAAGAAAAACCTTTCCCGTAGAGGTAAATAACAAAACACTATTGTGGGTATTGGCCACAACCAAATGTTGAATAAAGTCTTCTTCGGCCACAGCCGCTCCAATTTTACCCGAACCACCACGCTTTTGCGTGCGATAAGTGCCAGGTGGCAAACGCTTAATAAAACCATCACGACTTATAGTTATAATAACTTCTTCGTCGGGAATTAAATCTTCCTCGCTAAATTCGCCAATTGGGTTTACAAAAATTTTAGTGCGGCGTTCGCTTGGATATTTTTCTCTAACTTCTTTAAATTCTGCCTTAATAACTCCCAATAGTTTTTTGGCGTCATCCAAAATACTATTTAAATACGTAATCAATTTTATTTTCTCGGCGAGCTCATCTTCTATTTTCTTTCTTTCAAGCCCTGCCAAAGTTTGCAAACGCATTTCTAAAATGGCCGTTGATTGAACTTCGGAAAGCTTAAACTTTTTAATTAAATTAGCGTGAGCATCTTCGCGGGTTTCCGATTTTCTAATGGTATTTATAACTTCATCAATATGGTCGAGTGCTTTGGATAAGCCTTCTAAAATATGCTTTCTTTCCTCGGCTTTTTTAAGATCGTATCTGGTTCGGCGTTCAACAATAACTTTTCTATGCGCCAAATAATGTTCTAAAACCGATTTTAAAGACAAAACTTGTGGCTGAATTCCATCAACCAAAGCCAGCATATTTAAGTGAAAAGTTTTTTGAAGATCAGTTAATTTATAAAGTTTATTTAAAACTTTTTGAGGGTAAGCATCGCCTCGCAATTCTATCATTATTCTAATGCCATCTTTGTCGGATTCATCGCGAATATCTTTTATACCTTCAATTTTCTTTTCTTTTACCAAATCGGCCAAATGTTCCAACATTGTGGCTTTGTTAACTTGGTATGGTATTTCTCTAATGATTATTTGAAAACCTTTTGAACCTTTGCCTTCTATAACATCGGCAATACCGCGAACAACCATAGGCCCGCGACCCGTAGCATAAGCCTGAATAATATCTTTCTTGCCATAAATTGCGCCGCCGGTAGGAAAATCGGGGCCTTTTACAAATTGCATTAAATCCTCGCTGGTGGATTTTGGATTATCGGTTAAATGTAATAAAGCGTCTACAACTTCCACCAAATTATGTGGTGGAATATTGGTAGCCATACCAACAGCAATACCAACAGAACCGTTAAGTAAAATATTTGGAACCCTAGCTGGTAAAACAGAAGGTTCTTCCCTACTACCATCATAAGTTTCCCTCCAATCTACAGTTTCTTTGTCTATATCTGTAAGCATTTCTTCGGCTACAGTCTCCATACGACATTCCGTGTAACGATAAGCCGCAGGCGCATCACCATCTATAGAACCAAAATTTCCCTGCCCATCTACTAGTGGGTAACGCAAAGAAAAATCTTGCGCCATACGTGCCAAGGCATCGTAAATGGCCGCATCCCCATGCGGGTGATATTTACCAATAACGTCTCCAACCACCGTAGCGCATTTTCTATACTTAGCGCTGTGACGCAAACCATTTTCGTGCATTGAATAAAGAATTCTGCGATGCACCGGTTTTAAGCCATCTCGAACATCTGGCAAAGCACGCGAAACTATAACGCTCATAGCGTAATCCAAATAAGCGTCTTGCATTTCGTGAGTTATTTCACGTGCTTGAATATTTTGTTCTACGTTTGTTCCCCGCCCTTGGCGAGGCTCGCCCGCATTTTGCGAGGAGGCTTCTTTTTTTGATTCCATTTTTTCTATTCTACTGGTAATTCGTATACTGTTCTTACTTTTTGCGATTCTATATCTTTGTTATTTGAAACCGTATTTCCGTATTCATTAATTTTTTTACTCGCACTACCTTTTAAACTTTTAAAACCTTGGATCAATGCGGCTAAGGGGCTTACAATTTTTTCTTCATCACCCAATAATTTAGTCGCCCCAGATTTTTGTGATAAATCTATTTTTTGTAATTGATTTTTAAACATCAAGACCCAAAAAAACATCAACACTATAAAGGAGGCAACCAAAAGCCCTATCAAAATCCTTTTTTTGGTTTTATTATTTTTTCTTTGAAGATTGTAAACGAAATTATATAAACTCATATATGCAAATCTACAAATGAATACGAATTATACTAATAACTAACCAAATATCATAAAATTCGTTGTTCCATTCGTATCATTCGCATAAATTCGTATATTGGCATAAGCTACGACACATTCAACACTACCATCTTCGTTTCTTCCTGTGGTAAATCTTTCTTCTTTATATTCAATTTGTTCTGCGGTTCAACTTCGGAAGCGCCCATTTCTTTAAAAAATACCGAGGCTTTCTTTTCTGGATTATAACCTATCGGAATAACTATTCTTGGTTCTATCTGATTAACTATTTTGCTAGCAATTTCATTAGAATCTTCAGTGATACCTATATCTATTAACAAAATATCTATATCGGAAAGGCTTTCTATTTGCCCATCTGTTAATTCTTTATCTAACCCAGATAAATGACAAACTCTTGCTCCCTCTGTTTCTATTGTATAAGCCATATTTTCGCCAAAACCTCCAAAGCCCATAACAAAAAACCCTTTAACATCGTATTCGCCCGGGTTATTTATTAAAAAAGAATTAGTTTTTATATTTCTATCTGCCTCGCCTTCTTTAGATGCCAAAACCACATCAGCACCCCTAGCCGACTTGCCTGCCGACGAGGCAGGTTTTAATTCTTTTTCCAAATCCAAAGGACTCGCCACAAGCGAATTTTCGCCGCTATCAATACCCACAGAGTTTTTTCCGTACCAAAAAATGTTCATTGGGAATTAAATACCGTATAAATTTAACACACATTTTTTGTTGATTCAATGCCCAAACTGCTATCTTGACACCAAATTTACAAGGCTAAACCCTGATAAAAATAAACACCCCCAGACGCCACGCGTCGGGGATTTTATTTTTTGAGCAATTTTATAAATTCTTCTGGAGAAATTCTAATATCGTGGAGAATACTCCGCAGAGTACCTCGCGGAAAATCGCCAGAATGACGCGCTACAGTAGTTACTCTTCCATCGGAATTTTTAAAAACTAAATGAGAACTGCCACGCTCGGGGTGTTCAAAAAAACCAAGTTTCTTTAAAACTCGGATGAGTTGCTGATGTCTGATAACCGGCAACTTAGGCATAGATTGGAGATTTTTTTATTGGAGAAATTTTAACAGTCTCTAAAATTTCAATGCCGTTGTCTTGCGGTATAATCTCGCCGTCAGCCCTCAAGCTACGCAAATAAACATCTATAGCGTCCTTGATATTTTCCCTAGTAGCTGCCAGGGTCTTGCCCCAAGTATGACAACCCCGCAAAGCTGGCACATAGCCGTGAAAAGTGCCATTTTCATCGGACTCTATAATAATACGATAAGTGTAAGTTTCCATATTGGTAAAACTTTACCACACCCATCCTTTTTTCTCACTATTGACAATATATTATCTAAATGGCTAGAATTAATATTAGCACTTTCTAAAACTCTAAACGTAGGAGAATCCTATGAAAAAGTTAGCTTGGCTTCTCGTTCATCCTTGTCGATCTCGGCCAGACTTTGTGGTCGTCGTTAGCCAATGACAGATGGACTTTGTCCTATTACCATCCCGCCATACCAAGCAACGTGTTCATTTGGCTAGTCTGCTCCGCCACTTTAACACTGTCAGCGATTTTGACTGCTAAGATACGCTATGAAAAATCCGAGAGATCGAATGTACCTGCTGTCTTATTTGGCACAATCATAGGCATAATGCTGTTATTTGTAGCAGATGCGACATCTACTTTGTTGGTCATCAAGGAAAGTATGTATCAAGACCTCTTAGATTTAACATCCTACCTTAATAGGGCATGTTTTACTTCCTATGCCATTGTCGGATTTCTCACAACCCTCGTCGGCCTCTGGTTCGGCAAACCGATTGTGGTAGACGGCGGAGACAGCGCGGGAATTAAAGTGGTCAGCTGGCCATTTTTCTGGCTCGCCCAAAAATTCCGCGACCGTAAAAATGCCAAGAAGGAAAGAGAGGCTGGTCCAAAATGGCCAGAAAGAAAAGGGCAGGGACTAATAGAGCTACCGAGTAGCCTAAGATTGCAAAAATAGAATTTTATCTTACCCCCGACGCATTGCGTCGGGGCTTTTTTTATTCTGTAAATTTAGTTAAGATAATGCCATGATGTTGAATATAAAGGATAGCAAACTGCAAGTGGAAAAAATCGCCCAAAACTACAACCTGAAGTTTGTGGTGGTTTTTGGTAGTGCGGCTTCTGGTTTAATGAAGGATTCCAGCGACATAGACATAGCGGTTTTGCGGAAAAACCATAGTTTACTTGATTATAAATCCTTCTTAAACATCAGTAGCGAACTACCGGACGCTTTGTCATCGGGCTTTAGAAAAATAGATCTGGTAGATTTGTCGCCAGCTAATATACTTTTACGTTATGAAGCCACCCAAAACGGAATCTTGCTTTACGGTGATGAAACTTCTTACCAAGACTATCGTATCTTCGCTTTCAAAGACTATATAGACAGCCAGTCATTACGTGATTTGGAATCGTTAATTATAAAAAAGAGGCAAGAGGCTCTAGCTATATAATTTGATGTTTAAAAAAGATTTAATTCAGAGAAAAATATCTCTTATTCAGGATGATTTGAGCAAACTCGCTCAATTATCTAATTTTTCCATTGAAGAAATTGTGGGAGATTTTTTAAAACAAGCTACGGTAGAACGGCTCTTGGAACGAACAATCTCGCGGGCTATAGACATCAACGAACACCTTATTGCCGAACTTGCCACCGCAAACACCATGCCTCCTAAAGATTACCGAGAAACATTTTTAAGGCTTTCGGATTTAGACATCTACCCTAAAGAGTTTGCCCAAGAAATCGCCAAAAGCATCGGCACTAGAAATCTTTTAGTGCATGAATACGATAAAATAGATTACGAAAAAGTATATGCTTCTATTAATGATTGCTTAAGGGATTATCATAAATACATTGATTATATTCTAAAATTTTTAGAAGGTCATTAAATCCAAGCCGTATTCACACTATCCCCCGACGCTAAGCGTCGGGGGAATTTTTATTTTAGACCTCTGTAAACATCTTTGCGGTGGCGAATTCTCAAAAGTATTAAAGAATCCTTATTGAATGAATAAACTAAACGATGAGTGCCGACCCTGACCCGCCATAAATTTTTACCAATTTTTAATTTTTTAGGTTTAAGCGAAAAATCTATTGGATTTAACTTTAATATAAATAAAACTGTATCAGCCTTAACAAAAATATTTTTATAAACTTCAGATAAATCTTTTTTAAATTGTGGGGTTATAAAAATATTCCTCATATAATCAAAAAAGAACCTATCTAAGGTCCTTTAACGACTTAATCTTTTTAAGCTTTCCGCTTTTGAACTCTTTAACAGACTTCTCCAATCCTAACATAAACTCTTGTTTATATTCCCCTAATTCTTCTAAAACCTCCTCTGCTAGTTCGGTGATTTCTGACCCAACACTAAACAATCGGCGAATTTTACTAATACCCAAAGGCGTTACTTCTTTATTTTTGATTATAGTCCCATTCATAAAAAATATATTACCATATCTATCTTTCTTCTCAAAACTTGACCCCGTTAGAGACCGCGAGGACTCGTAGCGACCCTCTGTCTCTAACGGGGTTGATGTAGTTAGCCTATTCTGTTATAGTTTCTACACAAAATATGAATACTAACGAAACAAACACCTCCGTCTCCACAGCCTCTCCAAAAGAGGTTCAATCCATGAAGGACTTACTTCTGGAAAAAAACATAAATATTGTAGTACCTAAGGTGGGCGATACCTTACAAGGCCTAGTCATAGACAAAGGCCGAAATAGAATATATTTAGATTTAACCGGCTTTAGAACTGGTGTTCTCTATAAAAGTGATATGGAATCTTTTAACACTAGTTTCCAAGATCTTAAAAAAGATGATGTTTTAAACGTTAAAATAACCGAAATAGAAAATAAAGATGGGTTAGTAGAAGTGTCTTTGATACAAGCTACCATGGACCAATCTTGGGATGTTATAAGGAATCTTAAAAATAGTGGCGAAGTTATAGAAGCTAAAATAACCGGAGCTAACCGTGGAGGCTTAACCGCCCAAGTAGAAGGACTCGCTGCTTTTTTGCCAGTTTCTCAGCTTTCCAGCCAAAATTATCCCCACGTTGAAGGCGGAGACAAAGAAGAAATATTAAAAATACTTAAGAAATTTGTTGGCCAAACAATTTTAGTTAAAGTTATAGACTTTGATCAAAGAAACCAAAAGATCATACTTTCAGAAAAAGCTAAAATATCTAAAGAAATGGAGGCTAAACTTTCTGGCTATAACCTAGGTGATGTTGTGGAAGGAGAAATATCTGGTTTAGTTGATTTTGGAGCTTTTGTTACATTTAATGGTATTGAGGGCTTAATACATATTTCGGAAATAGGCTGGCAATTGGTAGAAAAACCTAGCGACGTTTTAAAAATAGGCGATAAAATGGAAGCCAAGGTTATTTCTGTTGAAGGCGACAAAATATCCCTCTCCTTAAAAGCTTTAAAGCCAAATCCTTGGAATGAAGTTGAAAACAAATATAAAAAGGGGGATGTGGTTGAGGGTACAGTTGTTAAATTTAACCCTTTTGGTGCTTTCGTTAAGCTAGATTCAGAAATTCAAGGCTTAGCTCATATTTCAGAATTTAAAACCTACAAAGATATGGCGGCTGCTATGGAGATAGGAAAAACCTATCCTTTTAAGGTTTCCACCTTGGAACCAAAAGAATACAAACTAGCCTTACAACCAGCTTTTGAGTTTAAAACCAGCGAAAACACTGAAAACTCTATCCAGAGTTGACATCTTATATTCAATGTGTTAGACTTAACAAGTTTTAAATTAAGTATCAAAAATAAAATATAAAAAACTAATTCAAGATTTTTTATGTTTGATATTTGATTTTTTATATTTCTATGAAAGATGTGTTAAAAAATATACTTTTTGCTTTGGTAATTTTTATGGTTTTGGTATCCCTATTTTCAGGAGCCAGTGGTTTTTTTGCTAAAGAAAATGTTATTTCCCTTTCCGATCTAGCCCTAAAAGCTAAATCGGGCGAGATTAAAACCGCTCTAATCTCTGGAGACAAAGTTGAGCTTACCCTAACCGATGAGTCTAAAGCAGTTACCTATAAAGAAGCCTCTGGTTCATTTTTAGAAAGTTTAAAAAACTTAGGCATAAGTGACGATAATATAAAGAAAATAAATATTCAGGTTAAAACCGAGAGCGGTTTAAGTTACTTTTTAATAAATATTTTACCCACAATACTGCCGTTTATTTTAATCTTACTTTTCTTTTACTTTATGTTTCGCCAAGCCAAAGGCGGCCAAATGCAGGCCTTTAATTTTGGCGCTTCTAAAGCCAAGTTATTTGATGCCAATAAAGAAAAAATAACTTTTAAAAATGTGGCCGGCGCCGATGAAGCTAAAGAAGAATTAAAAGAAGTTGTGGAATTTTTAAAAAGCCCAGCCAAGTTTTTGGGTATGGGCGCCAAAATTCCTAGGGGTGTAATTTTAATAGGCTCGCCTGGCACAGGCAAAACCTTGCTCGCCCGTGCGGTGGCTGGCGAAGCTAACGTGCCTTTTTTTCATATTTCTGGTTCAGAATTTGTGGAAATGTTTGTGGGTGTTGGCGCTTCTAGGGTTAGAGATTTATTTAGCAATGCCAAAAAACAGGCACCTGCCATTGTTTTTATAGACGAAATTGACGCTGTAGGCCGACACCGCGGTTCGGGTATGGGTGGAGGCCACGACGAACGCGAACAAACCTTAAACCAAATACTGGTAGAAATGGATGGTTTTGATAGAGACACCAACGTTATTGTTATAGCCGCCACTAATAGGCCAGATATTTTAGACCCAGCTTTATTGCGCCCAGGCAGGTTTGACAGGCGCGTAATTATAGACGAGCCAGATATTAAAAATCGTGAGGAAATTTTAAAGATACATTCCGAAGGTAAACCTTTGTCTGCTAATGTTGTTTTACGAAAGATTGCGGAACGAACCCCAGGTTTTAGTGGTGCCGATTTGGCTAACTTGATGAATGAAGGCGCTATTTCGGCAGCTCGTAAAAATCAAAAAGAAATTACCCAAACCGAACTTACCGAATCCATAGAAAAAGTTATGATGGGCCCCGAAAGACGCAGTAAGGTTTATTCTGCCAAAGAAAAAGAAATTGTAGCCTTCCACGAAGCCGGCCACGCCTTAGTAGCCGCTTCCCTTTCTAATGCGGATGCCGTTCATAAAATTTCTATAATTTCACGCGGACGAGCTGGAGGCTATACACTAAAATTGCCGACAGAAGAAATAAATTTTTATTCTAAAAACAAGTTTATAGACGAGCTGGCTACGTTACTTGGTGGCTACGCTGCCGAAAAAACAGTCTTTGGCGATGTTACCACTGGCCCACATTCCGACTTAAAAACTGCTTCCGATTTAGCTCGAAGAATTGTAACCGAATATGGTATGTCGGAAAAAATGGGTCCGGTAACTTTTGGTGAAAGAGAAAAATTAGTGTTTTTGGGCAAAGAAATGGGCGAAAATAGAAATTATTCCGAAAGTGTGGCCACAAGAATAGACGAAGAAGTTTCCAGCTTTATAGATAGAGCCTATAAGACTGCTATGAAAATTGTTAAAGAAAAAAGAAACGCCTTAAACAAAATCGCCTCTGTGCTTATAGAAAAAGAAACTATTGAACAAACCGAATTTGAAGAGTTGATGAAAAGTATGCGGATATCGGGATCAGTAGCATAAAAGAACAGTAAAAAATCCCTCCTTGAATAAGGAGGGATTTTTAGTTAAAGTGAATTCATATGTAGGGGCTTGCCCTACATAGCTCCGAAGGAGCGAAGTAGGGCGTGTAGCTCAATTGGTTAGAGCACAGAGCTTATACCTCTGCGGTTCTAGGTTCGAGTCCTAGCACGCCCACAAATATATGAAAATAACCTTTTTAGAAATAATAGATTTTATTTCCACCCAAAAAGACTACGTTGTTATAGGAAGTTATGGCTTGAGCTTACACGTTCCTAATTTTCCCTATTCAGACGACTTTGATGTTACCTTAGACAACGAAATACAGCTAAATTCGTGGTTAAAACACTTTATCAATAATGGCTGGGTGGAGATAAATAGAAATCAATTGAAGAAAACTGTACTAATTGTTACACTAAAAAAAGAAGAAACAATTTTAGATCTTATTCTTGATCCCACAACTCTAAAAAAGTATAACTCAACAGAAAAAGAAGTAGGTGATAAAACTATTAATGTTATGACCGCTGAGGACATGTTACTAAGAAAACTCAGTGCGACTTTTCGTCACCCAGAAAGAGGCCAAAAAAGGTTATGGGATTTGCAAGGTGCTTTGGAGTTAATAAAGGTTTCTGACCCTCAAAAAATACTAGAACGTTTCAAAGAAGTCATTCTTTAAAATATTTTACATGATACAACCAAAAGAATTTAAAAAGCTTTTAGACTTTGTTTACAGTGCACACCAAGAACATTGTATAAAAAAAGATTTTAGACAGGACGGTAAAGTTCCTTTTGTTGTTCATCCAATTTGGTGCGCAATGGTTTTATTAAACGATACTCGTATACCGTACGAAGAGCGTCGCATTGGTTACCAAGCTCTTTTGCTACACGACGTCCTTGAGGATACGAGCCTAAAACTTCCAGAGTGGGTGGAGCCAGAAGTCGCCAAGATAGTTCAAGAAATGACTCACGAAACATGGGAAGAAGAAATAGATATAGATAAAAAATCTTCTTTGGTTCAATTACTAAAATTAGTTGATAAAACAGCTACAATGTACGATGAAAATATGCGTCCTGACCCACAAAGAAGGCGTAATTGGAGAGAACTTATAGAGAAACTACTAAAAAAAGTTGAACCAAATTATAAAGACAGCAGAGTTGTTTCATTGGCTAAAACAGTTCTAGAGAATACTGATTGGTAAAAAATATTCATTTCAACCATTAATCTCATCAACCTCCGAAGGGTAACCCTTCGGAGGTTTTAAATAATTTTTAATACCCTTCTCATCTTCTCGCTCGAGCGAGTAAATGAGATTAGTTAAAACCTAGACCACTAAACCAACCCAAATCTGTTTTTTAAAGCTAAGTCATCATCAAATTTACTTATTTCTAAAAACCTAACGTGCGGGCGGAGGTTAAAGAATTCAACCACATAATCTACCTCGTTTTTGCATTCGTAAGGCAAAATAAAGGCGCTTTCTTGATATTTTATAAACCCAAGTTGTTTTAGCATATTTCTCAATACATCTCTTTCCTTTTTTCTTTTATTAGGAATATCAAACATAACCATTCGCCATTTACCATCCCAAATGGCGGGTTTTTTAATGGCCATAGTATCCATATTATAAGTTAAGGCCTTTTTACGGCCGTTTTCCGAAAGAACTACAGTCATAGAACCATTTTCATGTTCCCTAGCCTCTATCAATTTTGATTCATAAAGCGACTTTATAGCCCGCTTAAGAGACGTCTCATTAATTTTATTCCATTCATCTGCTACACTTTTAATAACACCAAAATATTTCTTGGGCGTGCCTGCCAAAGAAAGCCCTACTCCCCCAGCAAGCAATAATATTATTTTCTTTTTAGTTGGACCTAATTTATTAAAACTATTTTTATCCATTTATTCAAACTTGTAAATTATATAAACTTATCCATCTCTAATTTCTCTAATTTTTTATATTTTGTCTCGTCTCTTCTCCTTTTCTCTTTTTTCACATCAATCTCATCTTTTCGCTCGAGCGACAAAATGAGAAAAGTTTGAAACAATCAAAAGTAATCATTTAACTATATATCTAATTCTACACTCTATTTTATGTTCCACATAGAACCTAATTCTCCACAGCATCTTAAGGTAGGTAAAATTGGCGAAGATATTGCGTGTAGATATCTAAAAGATAAAGGTTATAAAATAATAGAAAGAAATTTTAGAAGAAAATGGGGTGAAATAGATATAATTTGTTTTAAAAAATATAACAATGGTTCTATATGGAACAAATTAACTAACAAAGTTTTAAATACTCTGCATAAAAAAAACTTACACGACAAAAATTTAAATAATCCATACGGAACAAACAATAAAAAATTAATATTTGTTGAAGTAAAAACGTTAAAAAATGTATTTGGGTTAAAACCAGAAGATAATCTAACCTATTTTAAACAAAAAAAGCTTATTAGAACATGCCAGTTGTATATTTCGGAAAAAAATATAGATCAAGATACTGATTGGCAAATAGACGCGGTTTTAATTGAAATAGATTCAGTTTCAAAAAAGGCAAAAATAAAACATATTGAGTCAGCCATATACTAATATTTAAAATATATTCCTGATTATCATCTGTACTGTACTATCCTCATAATCACGCTCGAGCGTGATTATGAGGATGGATGGTTTATGATTAGTTTTTTTATTTTTTATATTAACCATAATTCTTAATATCTGCGTTATGGTAACCCTTAAACGAGTACAAAAAAGACGTTAATGCTGTAACAATTAAATATCGTATATTTGTAAAGAATAGCTTAAATAATATGTGTTTTAGCGATAGAATGCTGGGCATTTGCCAAAAAGAATAATGGCTGTTAATATTAGGGAAATAAATTAAGCACCTAATTGGAACAATTAATACTGTTCCGACTAATGTTTTTATGCTTACAACAAAACAAAAAGACAAAATAATCAAGTCTTATCAAGACCACGAAAAGGATACTGGCTCAGCCAGTGTTCAGGTTGCCGTTATTACAGAAGAAATAGAACGACTGGCTTTGCATCTCAAGAAAAATCCTAAGGATAATCACTCCCGCAGAGGTCTTCTTAAGATGGTTTCTCACAGAAAGTCTCTTTTGAATTACTTATCCAAAAACGACGAGAAAAAATATAACTCCTTAATAAAGAAACTAGGGTTAAAGAAATAAGACTGTTTTTAGTTCTTGGTTTTAAGTTCTGGTTTTTAGTTTGTAGTTATACGGTAAAACTAAAAACCTGAGACTAATCAACTAAAACCAATAACCATAAACTATAAACTAAATGTCTGCTATAAAACATAAAGAACAAAGAGTAGGTGTCTTTATAGACGTCCAAAATTTGTATCACTCTGCAAAGCATATACATAATAGTAGAGTTAACTTTAAAGAAGTCCTTAGAATGGCTATGTCTGGAAGGAAGCTTGTTAGAGTTATGGCCTATGTTATAAAGACAGAATCTGGAGAAGAAAAGTCTTTTTTTGAAGCTCTAAATAAATTAGGCATAGAAATGAGGGTTAAAGACCTTCAGATTTTTCCTGGTGGCATGAAAAAAGGCGACTGGGATGTGGGTATGGCTATTGATGCTGTAAGATTATCGGCCCAGTTAGATGCTGTTGTTTTGGTAACAGGAGATGGCGACTTTGTTCCATTGGTTGAATATTTAAAATTTAACCGTGGACTTCAAGTTGAGGTTATGGCTTTTGAAAGAACGGCTTCGGCTAAACTTATAGAATCAGCCGATATTTTTGTTAATTTAGGAGTTAATGAACAGTACTTACTAGGAAAAAATAATAAACAATAAAGCCGACGAACAATCGGAAAGCGAGTTTATCCTTATGTTTCTTTGCAGGGGAAGTATAAGGATACATTCGAGCCTTGGTTGTATTGTCGGCCGACAATATAAGTGAATAATAAAAAAATATTTGAAACTGAAATAGGTTCAAAAAAATTGGTGGTGGAAACAGGTCATTTGGCCATGCAAGCCAACGGCGCTGTAACAGTAACTTATGGTGAAACCGTGGTATTAGCCACAGTAGTTATGTCTAAAAACGAACGAACCGGCATAGATTACTTTCCACTTAGCGTAGATTTTGAAGAAAGATATTATGCTGCAGGTAAAATTAAAGCTTCTCGTTGGGTAAAAAGAGAAGGCAAAGCCACAGATGAAGCTGTTCTAACCGCTCGTTTAATAGATAGAACCTTACGCCCTCTGTTTAACCACAGATTAAGAAACGAGGTTCAGCTTATTGTAACTGTTTTATCTTTTGATGGAGAAAATGATGCAGATATACCTGCCATAATTGCAGGATCCACTGCCATATTAATTTCTGGTATTCCTTGGAATGGCCCAGTAGGGACCGTAAGGGTAGGGCGAGATGAAAATAAAAAAATAATAGTAAACCCAAATTATGCCCAGCGTGCTAAAAGTGATTTGGATTTAGTTATTTCCGGCCCAGAAAAGTTAGTAAATATGATAGAGTGCCGTTCCAACGAAGTAACCGAGGAAGATTTAATTTCGGCTTTTGAAATCGCCCAAAAAGAAACACAAAAATTAATAAGCTTCCAAAAAAGTATAGTTGAAACTCTTGGTCATAAGCCATTATTGGTCTCTGTGCCTTCTGCAGATGAAGCCTTAAGAAAAGAAATAAAAAGTTTTGTTGGTAAACGCTTAGAAGAAGTTATCTCTAAGGGCGATATGGAAGCTACCGAAGAAATTAAAAAAGAGTTTTTTCTAAGTATGGCCGAAGATAAAAAAACTCCTAAAAATATAGCCGAAGCCAACATTCTTTTTGAAGAAGAAATGAATGAAATAATTCATAAAAATATTTTAGAAAAAAACAAACGCGTAGATGGCAGAAAAATAGAAGAAATCCGCGAACTTAGTATTGAAGTTGGCGTGCTGCCACGCACCCATGGTTCGGCTATTTTCCAAAGAGGCCAAACCCAAGCCTTGTGCGTTGCCACACTAGGCGCTCCGGGCATGGAACAATCTATTGAAACAATGGAATTTGAGGGTAATAAACGTTATATCCACCATTATAACTTTCCTCCATTTTCTTCGGGAGAAACCGGTAAAACTGGCAACCCAGGCCGAAGAGAAATAGGTCACGGTGCGCTAGCTGAAAGCGCGCTAGAACCTGTACTTCCTACCAAAGGAGATTTCCCCTATACAATTAGGGTTGTAACAGAAATTCTTTCTTCTAATGGCTCCACTTCTATGGCGGCTACTTGCGGTTCGACTCTGGCTTTAATGGACGCAGGTGTAAAAATTAAAAAACCAGTAGCTGGCATAGCTATGGGTTTATTTATTGAAGACGAAACCAATCCAGAAAAAAAGTTTGTCGTTGTTACAGATTTACAAGGAGCAGAAGATCATTATGGCGATATGGATTTTAAAATAGCTGGTACAAAAGAAGGTGTTAATGTTTTGCAGCTGGATGTAAAAATATCGGGTTTAACCTCTAAAATACTTTCACAAGCCTTGGTTCAAGCTAAAAAAGCTAGATTAGAAATTCTTGAAGCCATGCTAAAAATTATTCCCGAACCAAGAAAGAAAATGTCGCCTTATGCACCAAAAATATTAACTTTAAAAATAAATCCTGCTAAAATTAGAGATGTTATTGGCGTGGGCGGGAAAACTATTCACCAGATAACAGATGAAACTGGTGTTACAATAGATATAGACGATGATGGCACTATCTTTATAACTTCTAACAATGAAGAATCGGTCCAAAAGGCCAAAGAATGGATAGACAGTCTTACACGCGAAATTGTTCAAGGAGAAATGTTCCAAGGTAAAATAGTAAAAATATTAGATTTTGGCGCATTTGCCGAAATACTGCCTGGTCAACAGGGCTTGATCCATATTTCTGAACTAGCACCATTTCGCGTAAATAGAGTAGAGGATATTGTAAATGTAGGAGACGTAGTCCCTGTTGTAGTAAAAAATATAGACACCGAAGGCAGAATAAATCTTTCACTTAAAGACGCACAAAAACAAGTTAAAAATTAAAATTTAAAAGGAAAAATTACAAGTCAAAATTAAAAAGTTATAGAAAAACCGTCTTGGGCGGATACCAAACTTTTAAGATTTGATTTTTGATTTTTTAATTTTATCCGTGCCTCCTTCTTCTACAACCCAAGAACCAAAAAACTCTCTGGCCTATAAAATAAGAACTATGGCTGGCGATATTGAAGCCCTTAAAAAGGGTTCGGGGTCTTTGCATTCAGAAATAACCCTAGCCCCTTCAAATATTAGCCAACCCCAAATTAAACCTTCTTTTCCAGACATAGGCACAATAAAACGAGGCCTTCCGATACCAGAAAGCAAAAAACTAGAAGTAAGCAGAGAAGAAAATATAAATCACCAATATTCAAAACCACTAGTTTCACCCCCACCACTTTCTCCTAGTAAACCTCAACCATTTGAAACTCCAATTAAAAAACCTATAATGCCACCAGAAAATTATCAACAACAACGCCAAGCTCCTCCTCTGGGATTACCAATGGAGCCTACTACAATGCCATCTCGACCATCTCCTACTCCCATGCCTCCTCCAAGGCCTTTAACTCAACCACCCATACAGCAGCAACAACAGCAACCACCAAAACTACCACCATTACCTCCACTGCCAACATTTAGACCAAATCTTCCGCCTTTACCACCAATACCATCGAAACAAGGTGGTGTATCTTCTTTTCCTTCCAGAAAAGGTGGCAGGGGTAAATTGGTTTTGATTGGAGTTATATCGGTTTTAATTTTATCTTTTGTGGCCGGAGAAATATGGTGGTTCTTTTTGCGTCAAACACCAGCTTCAGAACAAGCAACCACGCAAGATATTTTACCTCCACCTCAAGAATTGCAACCATTGTTACCTATAGAACAAGCACCTGCAACTCCAGAAGTTCAAATTCCAACAGAGCCTATTGCTACTGGCTTGCTTTCTTATGACCCAAATACACAAATCGTAGATGTTGCCAACATAATAAAAATAAATAATGAACTAGTTGGAGACAATATACTTGCAAAATTAATTGTCCAAAAAAGTGTAACCGACACTACCACAAATGAATCTTCAGTCACCGAAATAACCACTTTAGATGAAATAATGAAGGTATTAAAGATAAAAATTCCTATTTCAGTTAAAAAAGAACTTTCAAGTGAATTTGATGTATTCGCCTTCGGTGGCAATAAAGCTTTCGATAAAACCGAATGTGCCAAAATAAAAAATTCTCCTACTTCTTGTTACGGACCAAGATTAGGTATGGCTATAAAAGTTTTAGATTCCACAAAAATTTCTGCACCACTTAAGGCTTGGGAAAAAACAATGGTTACCGATCTTAAACCTTTAGTGCTATCTAAAGTAGGTGTAGCAGCTAGCCCGACTTTCCAAACAGGAACTTACCAAAACCAAACTATTCATTATAAAAACTTACCCATAAATACAATTACAGTGGAATATACTTTAATAGACGATGTTCTAATAATAACCACTTCTAAGAGTGCTATATTAAAAGCAATTGATTCGGTCATAATTACAAATCCATAAAATGTTTCTTAGCTTTAAAAAAGAAATTGATTATAAAATATCTCTGCTAAAAAAATTTTTGCCAATACTAATAAACTGCCCTTACACTCGCGCAATTTTTTTAGCAGGCTCCACCGCCGTAGGTAATCCTAAACCTGAAAGCGACATTGATTTAATAATAATTTCGGAGGAAAAAAGAGTCTGGTTAAACAGACTCTTTTTAGAACTTGCAACTTTTATTTTTGGCAAAAGAAGATCAAAGAAAAAAATAAAAAATAGATTTTGTTTTAATATTTTTTTATCTAACTCTTCGCCATTACTACCACACCAAGATTTAATTGGCGCAAGTTTTTATAAAAACTTAAAACCTGTTTGGGGCAACGAAAGTGAAATAAAAAATTTCTGGAGTGAAAATTATTGGCTAAAAAACTTTTATGAAACTGATTTTGAAAACGAAAAAAGTTTTTTAGTTAAATATGATAATAAAAAAATTTGGCTTAAAACTTTTTTGGAAAAAGTTTTAGAAAAAATAAATCTCGCAAATTTTTTAGAAAAAATTTCTTATAAAATTCAAACTCATTATTTAAAAAACAAATTTGAAAAAAAAGTTTTAAACAAAAATTCTTTAACATTTGATTTTGAAATTACTCCAAATTTAATAGCCTACCACTTTCCAATATCTAACTATTTTAAAGCCACGCAAAGATCACAATTTAAAAATGATGAAAATGACTCTGTGGAAAATTGACTGTTCTTTGCAAGCTTTTTAAAAAAATACCTTCAAAAATCCGAGCAACCATCGCACGATTAACTTGTTGACACTCCTAGACATCATTTTGGGATTCTGTTGTATTTACTTTTATGCAGTGTGGTGCGAAGATTAAGTTAGTTCTAACTGGTTCAATTGTTTTTATTTATCGGTGCCAACTGGTTAATGTTGGTGCTACATTGTTCTTTTAATTCCCTACATGGGATGAGTTGGCTAGAACTCTAAGGCTTCCGTATTTAAATTGGGATACCTTAGAAATTTTTTCTCGCAACAAAAAAATTGCGGGAGCTTGTTGGGTCGGTTCCGACCCAAATATAAATAGTTGGTTGATTGAACCGACTCCAACATATCCTCTCCGATAACAATCGGAGAACAACGTTGTTCCGAGCCTAGAAAACGGAACATGCAAATGTTTCTGTTAGTATAATTTTTCAGTTATTGTTAGTTCTTTATAAAAAAATAAATTGGGAAACACAGGGTGCTTATTTTCTAGCACTGCAACAAAAAAGTTGCGATGCACAACCTGCTCGATCCAGAGCAGGTTTTTTTATTGTTTATCATACCCCGCATCAAACCCAATCGACTATGCTCACTTAATTTGTTTATTAGCGATACGCCTTCGGCTCTCAACTTGCACTAAACTTTTTAATGCTTGGTTTGGGGCGGGGTTATTGTTTATAGTTATTCGCTACGCTCATAAATAAACAATAAAAAATCCGCGTTCGCTATGGAACACGGACTTATTTTTGGAACAAAATCTAGAATCGAAACAACACTTCTGATGAAATCCAAACAGGTGGATCAGAAAATACTGTAGAAGTTTTTATATCAATATGCCTCGTATAAAACCTAACCCCAAGAATAGTTCTGTTCGACTGATACTTTAAATCTTCGTATCTCGCGGTAACTAAAAAGTGAGTTGCGATTTTTTGGCCGTAATTAGCAAACCACTGAATATCTTTTCCAAAACCAACTACCTCAAAGGAGACGCTTCTGAAATTACTTTTCTGCCATTTCCCAGAAGCCGCCCAAAGATTATTCCGAGTACGGCTCCATCTGTAACTACCAGAAAACTCAATGCTCCCGGGCAGAATAAAAACTGCCTTTGAATACAAGTGGGCTTTGCCGTCTTTCTGTTCACGCACAACTCCACCACTACGTTCACCTAAAAAAGATGCGAACGATACACGCAATCTTTTTTTTGATAAATCAATTTGCGCGCCATCATCTCGATAGACTAACTGATCAAAAATTGACGAATACCTAACCAAGTTCAGTTGGTCAGGATCTTTCAGCCACTCTTCCGCAAATGGTGGAGCAAATCGGCCAATAGTTACTTTGTTAACTGGACCAAAGGCTACAGCCCAATTTAAGCTGGACTCTTGAATCTTTACAACCTTATCTTCCAAAGATGCGGCCATTAAAATATAAGAACGACCAACTTCATAAGGAAGATTGATATCTTTATAGCTATTCAGCCAAAGCCTATTGAGAGTCAAATGATTATCACTCCCAGCATTGTCTTTGTATGTATAAGCCCAACTACTGTAACCATCAAAATAGACGGTATCTCCTCTAGTTACAAAGGCAAAAGACAACCTAGGTAAAACTGTGAAAATCGCCAAAAAGGCGATCAAAGCAGCTCGTTTCATGCTACAAACTCCTTGTTATAGGGGGTTATTTTGTAAGGTTCAATCCGTGTCTGATGTTTGTATATATAAGCACAATATATAAAACATGGCAAATCAGCCCCCAGTAACTCAAGCTAGTTGAACTTACGGAGCTTTGCCTAGTAACGCATACGAATGTACGTTACTAGGCTTTTCTTATTCAAACTAATAAAATATAATGAGTAAATGAATCAAGAATTAATAAAAGAACTGGGATTACTTTTAGAAAAAGAGAGAAAAGCCTTAACCGAGGAGCTAACTTCTTTTGCTCACCCCGACAAAAATATAAAAGGCGATTGGGATACCACCTATGAAAACTTAGGCGATGGTTGGGATGAAAATTCTCAAGAGGTAACAGAATATATCACTCGTTTACCAATGGAACACAGCCTAGAAACAAGGTTGCGAGATATTAACGATTCTTTAGATAAAATTAAAAATAATACTTTTGGTATATGTGAAAAATGCGGAACAGCAATAGATATAGAACGCTTACGTGCAAATCCTTCGGCCAGAAACTGCACCCAACATACTAATTAAAATCAAAAATTAAAAACAAAATATCAAAATTACATATCAAAAATAAAAATTTAAAATTTGAATTATAACTTTGATTTTTAATCTTTGATATTTGATATATATGTGTGCCTAGTAAAATATATTCTGCGGCTTTGGTTGGCTTAGATGCTCAACCTGTAGAAGTTGAGGTAGACCTTGCCCGAGGTCTACATGTTTTTAATATTGTAGGCTTACCAGATAAAGCCATAGAAGAAGCTAAAGATAGGGTTTCGGCTGCTATAAAAAATACGGGTTTAATTCCACCAAATCAATCTAATAAGCGAGTAATTGTTAATTTGGCTCCAGCTGATCTAAAAAAAGAAGGCCCAAAATATGACCTCCCGATAGCCTTGGCTTATCTTTTAGTTTCTAGGCAGATTAATTTTGACCCCGAAGGTAAAATATTCATAGGCGAACTCGCATTAGACGGTTCTATTAGACCTGTTTTTGGTGTTATGCCAATTGCTATTATGGCAAGAACATTTGGCACAAAAGAACTTTATGTACCCGAAGAAAACGCTAAGGAAGCTGGACTAGTTGATGGTATAGATATTTTTCCACTAAAAAACCTAGCCGAAGCCTGCGAACATTTTTCTAAAAGAAAAATAATAAAACCCATAGAACCAGTTATTCTCGCGCCAATTAAGCAAGAATACGAACACGATTTTGCCTATATTAAAGACCAAGATTTTGCCAAGCGCGCCCTAGAAGTTACTGCGGCAGGAAATCACAACATACTAATGAGCGGGCCCCCGGGATCCGGCAAAACATTGCTAGCTCGAGCTTTAATTTCTATATTACCTGCTATGGAAAAAGAAGAAATTTTAGAGAGCACTAGAATTTTTTCGGTAGCTGGTTTAATCAGCCACAAAGAACCGTTAATAAGAACACGGCCATTTAGATCGCCACATCATACGTCTTCGGCCGCGGCCTTAGTTGGCGGGGGCAGTGTGCCTAAACCAGGTGAAATAACTTTATCGCACCGAGGTGTTTTATTTTTAGACGAATTTCCCGAATTTAACCGCGATGTTTTAGAAAGTTTGCGCCAACCCTTAGAAGACGGCACTGTTACAGTTTCGCGTGTAAAAGGTAGTTTAACTTTCCCCGCTAAATTTATTTTAACCGCCACTATGAACCCCTGCCCTTGTGGTTTTTTAAACGACCCACAAAAAGAATGTGTTTGCACACCTTTTCAAGTTCAAAAATATAAAAGAAAAATCTCTGGACCTCTTTTAGACAGGATAGACCTTCACGTGGAGGTGCCCAGAGTACAATACGAAAAATTAGCCTCGGAAAGTGTAGCCGAAGCATCAAATAAGATTAGAGAACGGGTGGAAAGTGCCAGAAAAATCCAACGTGAAAGATTTAAAAATTTTGGCTTTGCTACTAATAGCGAAATGCGGTTAAAAGATATAAAACTATTTTGCCGGCTAGACGAAAAATGCCAAGAACTTATTAAAACCGCGGTTTATAAATATAATCTTTCGGCCCGCGGTTACCACCGAGTTTTAAAACTCGCCCGCACTATTGCTGATCTTTCAGCATCGGAAAATATTGCGCCCGATCATATTAACGAAGCGTTGCAATATAGACCGCAAAATTAAAGATTGACTCATACCTAACTGTTGTATATACTTTAGTTATATGTCAAAAACTATAATAAACATTAAAACCGAAAAAGAAATAAAAAATACGGTTCAGAAACTAGCTAAGGATTTAGGCTTATCTTTAAGCGATGTAATAAACGCGGCTTTAAGAAACTTCATTCGCAGTCGTGAAGTTTATTTCTCTAGTATTCCTCAAATGACGCCTGAATTTGAGCGTCTTTTAGGTGGCATAGAAAAAGACATTCAAACAAAAAAGAATTTGTCGCCATCTTTTGATTCGGCCGACAAAGCCATAAAGTATCTTAATACTTTATGATTATTCGTTTTCATAGAAACTTTGAAAAGCAATTTCAGAAACTAAAAGCGAACGAGCAATCTAAGCTAAAAGAAAGATTGACGATTTTTCTTTTAGACATATTTAACCCCATTCTAAATAATCACCCTCTTGAGGGTAAATATGCTAGCTATAGAAGCATAAACATAAGCGGCGATTTAAGAGCTATATATAAACAAGATACAAAAGACGTGGCTATTTTTGTAGCTGTTAATAGTCACAGCCATTTGTATCGGTAAACAAAAAACCGCCCCGATATAGGATCGGGGCGGTTTTTTTAATTAAATTTATTTAGTTCGCGAAAGGGTTTTTAGCGCCACGGATTACAAAGATATTTATTTAAAATCTATTGAAATCTTAATGCGAGTGTTTAAGCCTAAGGCAACTTTATTTAAAAAATCTATAGTGGGATTATAAGTGCCAGATTCAAAGCGGGCAATAGCCGATTGTTTAGTGCCAATCCGACGGGCTAGTTCCTGTTGAGTTAAACCTTTTTCTAACCGCTTTTTAATGAACAGAGCTATAACCTTAAATTCCGACCCTAAATCATCGTAGACCTTTTTTACAATTTTATCTTTAAGAAGTTGTTTTTTTAATACAGAGTATTTTTTCATAATTCCACTATAACTTATACGTTATACACGAGTCAAGCGATTCAACTTACTCAAGGCAATATCTATTTCTTTTTTAGGAATACGACTGCTCTTTTTTATAAAGCCGTGGAGTAATACTACTTCTCCTTTATTAAAAGCATATAAAATTCTCACATCTTGAATGCCTCTTACCCTTAATTCAAAAAGATGAACAGCTACTTTTTTGCTGTGGGGCATATTCAATTTATTTCCAAAAAGTTCCAAGAGATCAATTATGCGCAGCACTTTGGCTATAGTTGGTTTTTCCAGCGATTTTATGAACTTTTCTAAATTATCGTCAAAAATTTTAACCTCCATTTATGTTTGTTCAATAAATATATTTTACAAACTAGTTCGCGAAAGGGTTTTTAGCGCCACGGACTTCAAAGTGAACATGGCAACCGGTAGTATTGCCGGTAGAACCCATCAAAGCTATGGTTTGGCTTTTTTTAACACTCTGGCCCTCGCTTACTAAAAGTTGCGAAGCGTGGGCATACAAAGTAATAGTGCCATTATCGTGCGAAATTTTTATATATTTACCATAACCACCATTCCAACCTTGAGCATCGGCAGTAATAATAATGCCTGCGGCTGAAGCGTAGAGAGGGGTATTGCACCATTCGTGTCCACCAATATCTACAGCGTTGAACCTGTGTAAACCAAATGTTATTCGCCCATTAGATGGACGACCATAGTAACCTGTAATAATCGGCAAACTTTCGGCAGATGGATTTTGAGACGGCGCATACCTTATACTTATTGGTACGTGGTATTCGCCACCAGGAATTGTTAAAATTTGTCCTGTAACAATTTTGCCATCGTCGGGTAAATCATTAAAAGCAATTATTCTAACTTCATCGGCATTATATTTAATAGCGATAGATTTAATAGTGTCTCCAGATTTTATAGTGTGTCTAACACCATCAACCGGTAAAACTGAAAGTTTATCGCCAACTTTTAGTTTAGTTCCTTTGGGTAAGTTATTAGCGCTAAGTAATGTATCAACTGAAACACCAAAATCGTTAGCGATTGATTCCAAACTGTCTCCAGTTTCAATTTCGTAGGTAAATATGTTTCCGTCTGATACAAAACTATCTGTGTTTGCTGGAATTATAGCCAATATCGAACCCTGTGCTACTAAAGCATTGCCGGCTGTTTCTAAATTACTCGCACTATCCTCTGGACCACCCAAAACCCCATTTGAATTTGTTCCACGAAATACTCCGCTAATTCTACTTTCTAAATTACCAGCAAATAAAATAGCCGAGGTTACCGGAGATTCTTGAGGTATTATCTTTTTTAAAAAACTTTCATCCCCAGTATCTATTTCTTCTACTATACTCTTATTATCCGAATCTAAACTAGCAGAATTATTACCAGAAAAAAATAAAATTGATCCAAAAGATAGGACAAACAAAAAAACTGATGTGTATATCAGTTTTCTAGATAATGAAAAGCTTAAGAACAAAACTCGCTTACTCTTTAAAGAAGCGAGAATGTTTTCGTAAAAAGATAAAATTTTATACCAAATACTAATCGGATATTGACCTCTACTAAACTAATCTGGCTAGATAATTACTCTAGCCCCAAAATAGCTGAATATTGGCTTAGAAAGCTTATTTAAGCACAAAACCCTGCAAGGCAAGGTTATAGGTAAATGATAGCTTTTTTGAGACATTGGGTCAATCAGGTAGTCCACAGATCCAGTTGATTCAAATTTTCAATTTACAATGTTCAATTTTCAATCAAACTCTCCCACTTCGCCCGCCCTTCGCCAAAGGCTATGGAGTGGCACGGCAAGACTACGGGGGTCAAACAATGATTCAATTATCAAATGGGTTTGAAAATTAAGACCTTGAAAATTCATTGATAATTGTGAATTGATAATTGAAAATTAATAATCTGCTATAATTTTGTGATGTCCGACATCTTAAAAAATTTAAATAAAGAACAACAAGAAGCGGTAACCACTATAAATGGTCCAGTTTTAATAATTGCTGGTGCAGGAAGCGGAAAAACAAAAGCTCTTACACACAGAATTGCTTATTTAATAGAACAAGGAATTGCTCCCGAAAATATTCTAGCTTTAACTTTTACCAATAAGGCTGCCGGCGAAATGAAAAATCGTGTTCAAAATCTTTTAGGCGCCGACAAAAATATGTCTGTTTTTTTGGGCACGTTTCATTCTTTTGCCGCCAGGCTTTTGAGGCACGAAATACATAATATAGGTTACGGCAAAAATTTTGTTATATACGATGTCAGCGACGTAATTTCTTTATTAAAAGAAATTATTGCCGAGCTTGGCCTAGATTCAGATCAATTTAAAGCCACTGGAATATATTCAACAATATCACGTCAAAAAAATGAGTTGGTTGATGCCACGATTTATTCAGAAAGGGCTGGTAGCTTTAGAGAAAAAATAATAGCTAAAGTTTTCGAAAAATATGAAAGTAAATTAAAAGAAGCTAATGCTTTAGATTTTGATGATTTACTTTTTCTTTTGGTTAAAGTTTTTAAAAATAATCCAGAAGTATTAGCCAAATATCAAAATAAATTTAAATATATTTTGGTAGACGAATACCAAGACACCAACCATGTTCAATATACCTTGTTAAAAATGCTGGCCGAAAAACATAAAAATATTTGTGTGGTGGGCGACGATTGGCAATCAATTTATCTTTTTCGCGGTTCCGATTTTAGAAACATGCTTAACTTTGAAAAAGATTACTCTGGCACAAAAATAATATTTTTAGAAGAAAATTATAGAAGCTCCCAAAATGTTTTAGACGCGGCTCATGCGGTTATTGCCAAAAATGTTTTTAAAACAGAAAAAAAATTATGGACCGAGCGTGGCGCAGGCGAAAAAATTAAGATAGTTCAAACCGCCAACGAAATGGAGGAAGGTTTTTTTGTAACCGAAGAAATTAAAAAAATATTAAGAGCCAAACCAGAAATAGCCCGAGATCTTAACGATTTTGTTATTCTTTACCGCACCAATGCGCAATCGCGCGCCATAGAAGAGGCCATTATTAGGGCAGGTTGGCCGTACCGAATGGTAGGCGCCATAAAATTTTACGAACGCCGTGAAGTTAAAGATATTATTGCTTATTTAAGATTTATTCAAAACCAAAAAGATTCTATTAGTTTAAAAAGAATTGTTAATGTGCCACCGCGCGGTATTGGTAAGACCACATTAAGCCAAGTGCTTTTTACCGAAAATATTTTTGATTTTAAACACACTAAGTTTGAAAACTTTTTAAGTTTAATTAACGAAATTAAAAAAGAATCCGAGAATAAAAAGGTTTCCGAACTAATAAAATCTTTACTAGAAAAAATAAATTATAAAAATTATTGTTTAGATGGCACCGAAGAAGGCGCGGCTCGTTGGGAAAATATTTTAGAACTTACCACAGTAGCCACTAAATTTGATTCGTTAGAACCACAAGAAGGGCTTTATTCTTTTTTAGAAGAAATAACTCTAACCACTTCGGCCGACGATATCTCCGAAGAAAACGGCACATTAAACTTAATGACACTTCATTCGGCCAAAGGCTTAGAATTTCCTATAGTGTTTATTATTGGCGCCGAAGAAGGCTTACTGCCACATTCCCGAAGTATGTTTGAACCTGCCCAAATGGAAGAGGAAAGACGACTCGCCTATGTTGGCATAACCCGGGCCAAAGAAAAGACTTATTTTGTATTTACTCGCCGCAGAACTATTTATGGTAAAAGTGAACCCGCCTTGCCTTCGCGTTTTTTGGGTGATATACCAGTAAGGTTGGTGGAGTTTGAAGAATACGAAATGGGAGAGGAAATATTGGAGATATAAAACATTAAAAATTAAATATAAAAATGACATATTAAAGATAGAAAAATAATTTTTAAATCTTGATCTGCCATTTTTCATTTTACACTTTGATTTTTTATATCCAGACTATTTAAAATATGAAACTAGTTAAAGAAACTAAATCCAAATTAAAACAAAAAAACTTACAACCAATAAAGCATTTTGGTCAAAATTTTTTAGTTTCCGAAGAAATAATAAAACGCATAATTATAGAAGCTAAAATTAAAAGTGGTGAGAATATTTTAGAAGTTGGACCAGGCACAGGAAATCTGACTATGGCGTTATTGGAAGCTGGAGCAAATATAATAGCGATAGAGAAAGATGATAATTTGACCGAATTGTTGAAATTAAAATCTCAAAATTACCCCTCGACCAAGCTCGGGGCAAGCAAATTAAAAATTATTGAGGGGGATATTTTAAAATTTGACGAAAAAATTCTCAAATCTCCGTATCGGATAATTGCCAATATTCCTTACTATTTAACGGGCAAACTGATCCAAAAATTCCTGCTTTCCACTAATAAGCCTTCGGAATTGATACTTATGGTTCAAAAAGAGGTGGGCGAGCGGATTACGGCCCAGCCACCAAAGGCGAACTATCTTTCTTCGTTAATACAATTTATGGCTGAAACCGAAATTCTGTTTAAAGTAGGCAAAGAAAACTTCTGGCCCCAACCAAAAGTAGACTCTGTGATAATCAGGCTGACTCCTTACTTATGTGTCCCGAGCTTACGATCGTATGCTCATGACACGTTTAGAGTTGGAACTAAAGATAATGAATTTAAGGGCAATGAATTTAGCGAATTTATAGAATTTCTAAGAAAAGCATTTAAACAGCCTCGGCAGACACTTTTTAACAACCTTAAAAAAACAAATTCGGCTAAACCCGATGAACTAGAAAACATCTTTAACGAACTTAAATTTGATAAAAAAATTAGAGCCCAGAACCTAGATATCAAAACACTTAAGGCATTATATGAAAAAATAATGACAAATGCCTAAGCTCAAATATCTAATCAAGGTCTAATGATAAAAATCTTAAACCTAAGGCTAAACCTTAAGAATCCCCAAGGTTTAGCCTTGAAGAATTTTTAATCATTTTAAATTAGACATTTCTTATAATAGTTTAGTAATGTTTTTGCCATTTTTCTGTGGAAAACATTGATATATTCGACGACGTAAAAACCCGTCAATAGTGTTAAAATTTACCTAATGACTAATCACCCCAGAAAATACTTTTGGTTTGGCTTGGTTTTGGTTTTCTTGCTAGGTATTTTTGGTGGCGCTTACTTGGTTTTAAAAACAACTGTTAGTTATGGTGTAGATGAAGCTTCTACTCCATTATCGGCTGGCAAAACCAGCGATGAACTTTTAGGCGAGCTTTTAAAGCTTAACGAGCAAGAAAAAGAAAATCAAAACGCCTACGTTGCTCCAGAAGATAAAAATTTAACAGATGAATTTCTAAGTACAGTTATTGATACGGCTGGGCTAACAAGTGTTTCGGCTCAAAAAGTTCAAAGCTCCGATTTTTTAGTGGAAACTGTTATGCCATATTTTAAATCTAACGAAATAAACTTATTCCCTATAATACCAACATCTGTTCTTAAAACTTCCAATGATTCATCAGCTAACCGTAAAAAATATTTTGACTCAACAAAAAAAGAAACAGAAAAAATATTAACAGCTATGACAAATATTTTAGAAATAGATTTGGAAAAACTGAGCGACGAGGGAGTTCAAAATAAATTAAATTCTTATTCCAATACCCTTGGGGATTCTTTTAGAAACTTGTCGGAAATAGAAATTCCACCTAAATATTTAAATCTTCATAAAAATCTTATGATCAGCGTTATTAGCGCAAAAAAAATAGTAGAAGTTATGAAGGGTGATTTGGAAGATCCACTAAAATCACTTATGACTTTGAATCAAATGGATAGTGTAACTTATTTTTGGCAACAAACTTTAAATGATTATGCCAAAACTTCGGCCACGCAAAAATGAACAAGCCAACTAATATAAAAGTAGCCATCGTTTCTACTGGAATAATTTTGTCTTTTATTTTTGCTTTTGTTTACCCTGTCCAACCCAAAGAAACTCAAGCTCAATTCGGCGGAGTAACTTTCAATATAAAGCTAAAAGACCTCGCTAAAAAAGCCGAGGACTTTAAAAAGAAATACGGCAAGTGGGGCGATCTCGCTTTTCAAACTCTAAAAAAAAGATACCTTATCCAAATTCAAAACGATTTAGTTAATTGGGTACAGGGCAACGGTAAGCCAAGATTTATAACAAATCCTAAAAAGTTTATTAAAAATGAAATTAAATTTGCAACGATATCAACCATAGATAAATTTTTTCTCGAACAAGGCTCTGATATTTGTTCCCCATTTAAAGCCAATGTTCAATTTCTGGTAAACAGAACCAAATTATTACAAGAAGAACAGTTGCGTTGCAATTGGACGGACGTCAAAAAAAATATGGAAGCATTCGCCAACAACTTTGAAGATGGTGGCTGGACAGCTTGGTTAAAACTGCACGAAACAAGAAACACACTACCTGGAACATACTTAGCTTCTACGCAACTTATAGGCGCGGAAGCAGCTTTAGCTGGAAACACAGCCATAGCAAAAATAACGGCGGGCAAAGGATTCTTGGACTCAAAAAAATGCACCAAAATAGAAATTCCATTTTATAAAATATTTTTTTCTGAAGACACTCCGTATGGTGGCGTACACGAGGTTGATCTTGGTAACAAATTATTAGCCATAGATGCTGATGGTAATTATGATTGGCCATTAATTTTTGGTGAGTCCATAGATGGAGTTCCGATAACCGACGTAAACATACCTTCCGTACGTCTTACCCCCACAGGAGAATCCAGAATACAAGATTATGATCCCAAAGTAGGCATACCTATAGGAGCTACCTGTTCCGAAGAAGAAACAATAACCCCAGGCAGTATTGTGGGCGATTGGGTTGGCGGTGGTTTAGAAAAATTATCGCTAGACCCATTAATAAACGCAAAAGAACTTGGGGAGATAGTCAACGCAGTAATAGACGCAGCTGTAAACAGGGCAGCCAGAACTGGTCTGTCTAAAATGAATAGTGGGCCAGGCTCTTATACCCAAGCTACCAAAGCTGGTGGCGCAGGTTACTACGGTCAAGCTGCGATACTACCGCCCGTAATAGGCGCTGAAAGCCCGGTTTCCAGCGATCTTCTTAACCGAGTTTTATCTTTTCAAAATAACGTCCAAAAATTATCCACTCAATTAAGCTCATTAACCCGTGGCGAAAATACCATAGGCACTTTTAAACAAAAATTAGAAGGTTTCAATTTTAAAACTACCGGAGGTCTAAACGATGCAGATGATATCATTGACCTTCAATACGAAAGAGCAAAGCTTAACGATGAATCTAAAAACCCCGGCCCTTACCTAGCTAATCAAGCTTTAAACGAAGTTACCGCTTCCAAATGGGATAGTATAATTCAAACTCTAAAAAGTTTTAACTCGGCGGAAAGCGATCAACTTCGCAACAGTTGTAGTTCAAAAATAAGCGACGTTAGATTCTTTGAACATCCCAAAAAAGAAGATATGCCATTCACCGACAAAGAGGGTAAGATTGTTAAAGTAACAAACACAGTAAATATATACTACCAACTATTATTCACACGATCCCCAGGCGAAGAAAATGATGGATTGGTAGAAACCACACCTACAACATGGAAAAAAGAGTATCTTTCTTTAGCTTTAACCAGAGCGGGATCAAACAAAAATTTGTACCTTAACATAGCTAACTCCTACACTGGATTGATAGACAACGCTAAAAAACTTTTAGCAACTTTTCAAAACGACATTGAGGGTGACGGCGATGACATGGAATATATGAATTCTGTATTGCCCGTGATTAGTCAATACGATTCTTTGTTAACCGATTACGATAGCGCCGCCCGAGAAACAGGCGCTTTGGGAGCACTCCAAAACTATGTAGAATTGCGCGATCAAACAGAAAACGAAGCAGAATTGACGGATTTAAGAAAAACTGCGATGGACAGCCAAAGAAACGCAAGAAATACTTGGAAAATAAATTTAGAAAAAATAAGAGATAGTGATCAAACACCGCCTGACGAAAAGGCCAAAGCTAAAACAAAGGTAGAAATCATTGATAAAACCCTTATTTTAGTAGAGGCATCGCTAAAAAATACACTAACCTCACATTTTGACGAATTAAAAGAAACATTTGGTATAGAAGAAAAATCGGACATAAATAAGATGAACATAGACAGGGTTTTAGATTTAATCAGTAAAATGCCGTCTATCGACTTCTTACAAGAAGTTAAAAGTATAGGCACGGCCACGGCTGAATCTTTAACCATAACAACTATTACAGAGGGAGTAACTACAAGCAAACCTTTTAACGTTGACAAAATAGACTCTGAATTAACAGAACGCGAAGGCAAAATTAGCACACACCAAAGCGAAATAACTGATGCTATTGGCGAGTTCCTTCCTACAAAAGAAACCGTAGCGGGAAGCAGGGATGAAAATGTTGAAAGCAGAAAAACTCTTGGGGTAAAAGGTGGCGACAATGAATGGGAAAAATATTATTACAATCGCTTTCAACTGGCCTACGCCACTTACATAGATGATTTCTACAAAAATTGGTTTAAATGCCCATTACCAAGCTGGCAAACTCAAAATGATCAAAATGATGGTGATTAGTTGATTCGACCCCACCAAAAATCACTCTTAAATAATGTTCAAACTACCTAATCTAATTAAAAAACATTCGTTTAAGTTACTAACATTTGTTGGGCTATTTTTACTTGTGCCAAAAATAGCTTTTGCCCAAGCCACTGGCGGATTTTTTAGCTTAGCCCTAGATTCCGTTTGGGATATTGTTTTGGGCATAGTTTCTATGATTGTAGATTTTTTTGGTTCGTTCTTAATAACCTTAGCGGGTTCCATAGTAAATTACGTTTTTAGCTTTCAATCTTTTGCTACAGTGCCGGTGGTTCAAATTGGTTGGACAATAAGCCGAGACCTCGCCAATATGTTCTTTATATTAATAATGTTGTTAATAGCTTTTGGCACCGTATTAAGATTAGAAAGCTATGGCTGGAAAAAACTTATACTAAAACTTGTAACCGCGGCTTTATTAATTAACTTTAGTTTAATAATTTGCGCCGCTGTAATTGATTTTGGCAACACTGTTTCTAGGTTTTTTATTACTGGTGGCAATACCAGCAAAGAACTTGATGTTAGTGCTTCTATATTAAGTTCTCTGCGTGCAGGTACTATTGCTCAATTAAGAAACAACGTAAGCGGCAATTCGCCTGTAACTTCTTTAATAATGGCGTCTATTGGACAGCTTATAATGTACGTAGTTATTGCTTTTGTTTTGCTGGCGTATGCCGGAGTAATGATTTCGCGGTTAATAAAGTTATGGATATATATAATAGTTTCACCCTTGGTTTGGGTAAGTTCTGCAATGCCTGGAATAGGCATACCAGGTGCATCTAATCACTTTAGTGAATGGTGGAAAAAATTCTTTAATTTGGCTGTGTTTTTTCCTGTTTCTATAAGTTTCTTTTTAATGTTGGGTTTAATAGCGGGTTCTACTTTTAATTCGCTAGAGCAAAACACCATACAAGCTGTTAGTGGTAGTAATTTTAACAGCATTAAAGCGGCTGGTGGTTTTTGGGAAACGCTTTTTCCTTCTACGGGTTTTTCGGTGGTAATGCAGTTTGTTATTGTAATTGGTATTTTATGGTATGGCTTAGAACAAGCCAAAGCTTCGGGAACATATGGGGGTAAATTGGTTGTTGGCTGGGCAGAAAGCACTAAAAAATGGGCGGAAGGGAAAGTTAAGGCTGGTATAAAAGCTATTCCAGGTACAGCTATGAAAACAGTAGATAGAAAAACAGGTGGGGCTGTTAGCAAAGGAATTGACAGGGGAATAGAGCGCTTAGAAACAATGCCAGGAGTTGGCAGAATGATTGGCGGGCCAGGAGCTCGATTCCAGCGACAACAAAAAGAACTTAAGAATGCCGAGGGCAAACTAAAAGGTTTGCGGCCTCAAGACCTTAGAGCCATCTTAAACCAAGTTTCTATCACCCCCGAAGGCCAAGCTCGCCGAGCCGCCGCGCTTTCTCAATTAGCAGACAAAGGCCAATTAAAAGATGAGGACAAAAAACACATACAAGATTTTCAAGCTGCTGGCGGTAATATAAAAGATCTTTTGGAACGCCGGCTGGATTGGGCTTTTGATGAGATGATTCAAGGCATGATGGCTAAGGATTTTAACTTCCCAGCCGTGTCAGAGGCCTGGAAAAAAGTAGCCGAAGAAGCCAGCGATAGTACTGCAAGATTCCAAGCAGCCGCCAAAGCAATTCAAGATATTATACCTAAAAAACCAGAGGATCTAGCTAATCTACAAAAAGAAGCGATAATCGGAGGAATCGGTACACATCAGGCCAAAATAAAAGAACTTATTACTGAAGAGTTTAAAGAAATAAACTCTATAACAGGAAAAAGTGGCCGTCTTTATGGTGCCAGCTTAAACTCTATGATCAATAAAAATCCAGCGGCTTTCCAAGAATTGATAGAATATCTAAAACAGGACAAAGTTTTAAATACACTGAGAGAGGATGTTCAAAATACGATAAAATTCAAGCCATTCTACCAAGCCATGACCCAACAACAAACACCGACAGTCTCACAACCGGCCGCCGCAACACCGCCATAATAGTATTAAATAGATTATAGTTCTTTTAAATAACTTCGTATAAAAAAACCGCCAAGCGATTGGCGGTTGCAGAAGAACTGTTATGTGAAGTACATCACACCTTAATGGAAACACCTGCCCCGTTTTCACACCAGTAAACACCGTAACTCTTATTATCCAAGAAAACCTCCGCCTTAAATGAATAATTACACTTAATTCCAAACCACCCATCAGTATTGGTTAATCCTTGAATAGTGGGCGATCCCTTCGCATAAGGTCCTAGTTTTCCAAGTTGAGTAATGGTAACTCGCACATCCTGTAAACCCTTTCCCGCGCCATCAACCACATAAATCCAAAATTCCTCTTTTGAGGGTGTCAACATTTAATTCATCTCCTTTCCAAATTAGAGAATTGCTTCTACTGCATGACGATGGAAATACTTACCCCTTTATCAAGCAAGTACACACCATAACTCTTATGATTCACAAAAATTTCGAGCCGATAGATCCCTCCCAGTTTAAACATGGCAAAACCATCAGCTCCCGTGATTTCTATGCAGAGCAATTCTGAACAATTGAGAGCGATATTCACACCAACTTGAGGATCTCCTTCCTGATTTACCACCTTGACCTCACAGTAATCGCCTAATCCCGACGCTAGTCTCTTTTTAAAGTAATCACCTGATCCCGACATTGCTATCCTCCTTTTAAGGGGCTTGTGTAAAAACAATTAAAAGAACCAGACAAAGAACGTGGTATAAGATACTACATCATGATCATTTATGTCAATACATCGCTAAAAATGTTAAAATTAAGTAAAAGACTATGCTTAGCCCAGAACAATTAGCTAAACTTTCCGAGATAACCAACCCGATAGTCCGGCAGAGGTTTGTTTTGTTTTATCAACTGCCGCCAGATATGCAGGAATCTATGTTGGCCGAAGATACTGCCAAAAGTATTTGGAATTTGATTAAGGAAAAATATCACATGCCAGAAGCTAACATAAGCACAGTCGCCCGAATCATCGGCTTAATATTTTTAGGTGAATTGCCTATTAAAAATTTTATTGCCGAATTAAAGAATAAATTAAATGTAGACGTAGCCCAAGCCCAAGCCATCGCTCAAGATATAAACCAAAGCATTTTCCAACCAGTAAGGGTGAGCTTAATGCAGGTGCATGGAATAGATGAAAACACAAATACACAAAATACAAATTACAAACAATACCCAACAAATCAAAATCAGCAATATAAAATACCACCCAGACCACAGCAACCGCCACTTCGCCAAGGCTTCGTAGGGCAGGCACCCTCCGCCAGAAACTACGGAGTATCACAGCAACCTGTTAAACTTACACCACCAGCTTATCAGCCAAACTATAATAACAACGACGCACAAAAAAGAAGGGAAGAGGTGTTAAATAAAATTAGGCAACAACCACCCTCCGCCAAACCCGCTTCGTTTTATTTTTCACGCAATATAAGACCAAAAACGATGAAAGCCAAACACAACAAAAGAGTAACAAAATATAATAGTTTCTTTAGCTAACATGCAATTTCAAGTACCACAATTTATAGAAATGGAAGATAAGATAGTAGGGCCATTAACCTTAAAACAGTTTGGTTTTGTGGCAGTGGCAGGAATAATTTGTTTTATATTCTTTAAAACACTTACCACAACATTTGCTGTAATACTTTCTTTTCCAGTAGCGCTTTCGTCTATGGTTTTGGCTTTTGGTAAAATTAAAGGCATACCAGCCTTAAAATACATATCGTCGTTTATTAAATTTTCGTTAAAACCACAACTATATTTGTGGAAGAAAAAATAATATGGCAAACACCTCATCAACCCACCAACTTATAGAAGCCAAAGAAATTAAAGACGGTATTGTTATTTTAAAAAACGGCGGTTTGCGCGCTGTTTTGATGGTGTCTTCCATAAACTTTGCATTAAAATCTAACGAGGAACAAGAAGCTATTATAGACCGCTTCCAAGGTTTTATAAACTCGGTAGATTTTCCGATTCAAATATTGGTTCAATCTAGAAAATTAGATATTTCGGAATACTTAAAATTTTTAAACGAAAGAATTGGTGTGCAAACCAACGAACTATTAAAAATTCAAACCTCCGAATATTTAAGTTTTATTCAAGAATTAGTTAAACTTACCAATGTAATGTCTAAATTTTTTTATGTAATAATTCCCTTAGGCACTGTCACAATTTTAGAAAATGGATTTTTTTCTAAATTCTTCTCTAAAAACAAAACCTCGGTTCAAGACCAAAAAGATTTAAACTTTGAAAACCAAAAAAATAACTTACAACAAAGAATAAACCAAGTTACCAGTTTATTAGGTTCTATGGGCTTAAAAGCTATACCCCTAGAAAAAGAAAGTTTGATTGAGCTTTTATACACATCTTATAACCCTGGCGCCGAAGTTAAACAGAAAAATTTAGAGGCCTTAATAGCTACGGGGGATGAAGCTAAAAAACCAGAATAAAATGGAGCAAAACACAGAACAACAAAATCAACATATAGCGGCGGCGGGTAAACTAGAAGATCTTTTAGCCCCGCCGGCTTTGCAAATAAACCCATCTAATTTGCAAATAGGCGAAAAGTTTTCCCGAACAATATTCGTGGCGGCTTACCCGCGTTTTTTAAGTGTGGGCTGGTTTTCGCCAATTATTAATTTAGACAAAATTATAGATATCTCTCTTTTTATTCAAGCCTCCGAAACTGGCGTAGTGCTTAAAAAACTAACCAAAAAAACAGCTCAAATTGGGGCACAGATGTCGGAAAAAGAGGAAGGCGGGTTTATACGCGATCCGATGTTAGAAACCGCTTACCAAGATTTGGAATCTTTACGCGACAAACTACAACAAGGCACCGAAAAGTTTTTTAGAGCTGGTTTATATATTACTTTCTATGCAGGTTCCGTAAAAGAACTAGACGAAACCGAAAACAGAGTAAACACTATTTTAGAATCTAAATTAATTTATTCAAAAGTAGCTGTTTTCCAACAACAAGAAGGTTTTACTTCTACACTGCCTTTAAATTTAGATAAACTCCAAATTCATAACAGCTTAAACACTGGTCCACTTTCTTCTTTCTTTCCTTTTGTTTCGGCCGACCTTACTTCTAATAAAGGTGTTCTTTACGGCATAAATAGGCATAATAACAGCTTGATACTTTTTGATAGATTTTCGTTAGAAAATGCTAATACCGTTGTTTTTGCAAAATCTGGTTCGGGAAAAAGCTATACAGTTAAACTAGAAGTTTTACGTTCGTTAATGTTAGGCACCGATGTAATAATTATAGACCCTGAAAGCGAATATAAATATTTAAACGACGTGGTGGGTGGAACCTTTGTTAATATTTCTTTAACTTCTTCTAACCATATAAATCCGTTTGACTTAACTATACCTAACGAAGACGAAAGCCCGGCCGAAGTTTTAAAATCTAATATTATAGAACTTACCGGCTTACTTAAAGTAATGTTAGGCCAACTAACACCAGAAGAGGACGCAATTATAGATAGAGCCCTAATCGAAACTTATGCTTCACGCGATATAAGTATAAATTCCGACTGGCGTGGCAAACAAGTGCCTTTAATGGTCGATTTGCGCACTGTTTTACAAAATATGCAGGGCGCCGAAAAATTAGCCATAAGATTAGAGAAATATGTTACAGGAACTTTTTCTGGATTTCTAAACCAACCTACCAACGTATCTTTAAATAACAATCTTGTTGTTTTTTCTATTAGAGATTTAGAACCCGAACTGCGCCCCATAGCTATGTATATTTTGTTGCATTATGTTTGGAATTTAATACGCACCCAAAGAAAAAAGAGAATAATGGTGGTGGATGAGGCTTGGTGGATGATGCAACACCCCGAAGCTGGAGCGTTTTTGTTTAGTATAGCCAAGCGATGCAGAAAATATTATTTGGGACTCACCACTATAACCCAAGATGTGGAAGATTTTATGAAATCACAATATGGCAAACCAATTGTAACTAACTCCGCCCTTCAAATTTTGTTAAAACAATCTCCCGCGGCCATAGAAATAGTGGCTCAAACTTTTAATTTAACCGATGAAGAAAGGTTTTTGCTTTTAGAATCAAACGTGGGCGAAGGCATATTTTTAGCCGGCTTAAAACGGGCGGCTATAAAAGTAGTGGCATCGTATACCGAAGACCAAGTTATTACATCCGACCCAGCACAGTTATTGGAAATTGAGGCAGCAAAAAAAGAGTTGGCCGAAACCCAGAAATGACAAATAACTAATTTCTAATCAAATCCTAATGTCTAATGACTTAAGTTTATAAATTAGACATTTCAGAATTAGATATTGATTAGATATTAGAAATTAGATATTAGAAATTTTGAAATATGGAAAATGAAATTGCCGAATTAACAGCCGAAGGTATAACAGAAGAAGAAATAGAGGCGGTAAGGAAAGGAGATATTAAGGAACCGGTATTTCCAGTTATGGTTTTTACAGCGGCCATACTTAAAGATTTGATAGATATAATAGAATTATTAGGCGTATTCACTTTCGGAATTATAGGATCGATAATGAATGTGTTCATGACGCCTTTAATTTATGCTTATGTTAATAAGTTGAGTTTAACTAAGAGGTTTATATATAAAAGACTTATTGGAAAAGCTATAATTGAGTTTATACCAGTGTTAGAATCTTTTTCTTTTTGGACATTCTTTGTTTGGCGAGTATATAACAGAGAAAAAAAGAAAATGGAAAAGGTGCTTAATATTATGAATAAAACATCTTAATAAATGAATTTAAAGTATAAAAAAATATTTTATATATTTATTATAAGTACGTTTATAGTACCTAATTTTTCTTTAGCTCAAGAAAGTTTAAACCAAGCTAGCGATTCAGAAGTTGGGCAAGCAGAAAACTTAATAAACCAAACTGTAGAAACAGCTTTCAAAGAAGATGTTTCTCAAGGCAATGATTTTAATTTAGACGTAGTTTGGAAAGCTAACACTTTGTTGCCATACGATTACAAAGGCAAAGCCCTACCAAGTTCTTTGTCTTCTATAACGTTTTATGCCATCGCCGATACACCTAACCCAGATGGTCTGGTTTATACTTGGCTAATAGACGACATATCTTCTAATAAAGAAGGACCAGAACTTCAGGGCAGAGGTAAAAGCACATTTAATTGGTTTACATTCCAAACTCCACAATTTACACACGAATTAAGAGTATTTGCTCAAGACGCCGCGGGGCACAAAGGTAGTGCTTCTTTAAACATAAAAACAGTTGCACCCGAAGCTTATTTTTATATAATAAACAACAACATTTTTAATAATTCGGTTTTTGATTCGTTAAAACTTAAACCTGGTAACGGCACAAGTTTATTGGTTCGTCCTTTCTATTTTAATTTATCTAATTTAGATGGTTTAGACTTTTTATGGAAACTAGATGGCAAGGCAGATAAAAATTCTGGCACAAGGAAAGATATTTTGCCCTTAAACATTTCCTCTTCGGCTTTACCTGGGGCATATTCCAATTTAAGACTAGAATTAAAAAATAATAAGCAAAAGAATAATATATTTGATAGTGTAAATGCGACAATAAATATAAATATTATAAAGTAATTTTCGGTTTACTAAAATAAAAAATTAAAATGTAAAGTGCAAAATGACAAATAAAATTTTAAAATTGAAAATTATATTATTGGTAGCCATTATGTTTTTGCCCCTTTCGGCTATGGCTTTAGAGGTTTCTTTCCCCACAGTTCAAGGCGTAGGCGTTACCGATTCTATGGGTCCAGCTGAATGGATAAAATATATTTTTCTTTTCGCGCAGGCTATGGTTGGGCTCGCCATAATATATCAGTTTGTTAGGGCAGGATTGTTATGGATGACTGGCGGTGATAATCCAGGAAACATAAAAGAAGCTAAAGAAAGAATTTATGGTTCTGTTATCGGCTTAGTTATTCTTTTGGGCTCTTATTTATTTTTAAAAACTATAAACCCGCAACTGGTAAACCTTAAAAACCCTGGTGTAAACTTTGGCACAGACGCACCAAGCGATATGGTAGATTTTTGGATTAAACTTTTTACTAACAAGCACAGTGCGGGAGAATCATGTGGAACTAATTCTGATTGTATTGGTACCCTTGTATGTAAAAAAGACAATCTAAGGGATTCTTATGGATACTGCGGCGCAGATAGCGAATTATTTTTGGGTTATGGGGTTGGTCAGGCCTGCGGAAAAGATTCTGAATGCGGTAAGAATTTAACCTGTGACGCTGTAAAAAATATTTGTGTTGCTGGAACAAAAGCATCTGCTGGATCAACATGCTCGCCAGAAAATCAATGCTCTAACGGACAAAGATGTTTTAAAACAGCCTCTGGCGAATTAGCTGAAAACATACCTGGAGAATGTAGTTCTTATAAAGCTCTAGGCGAAGAATGTAAAACAGATATTGCTGATGAATGTCGAGGTACTGGAGTTCGATGCAAGATAACGGACGCAACTAACCATAAAGGCACCTGTACAAAAGAATAAATGAATCCTAAAACAAAAAAAATATTAATAATCTTAGCTATAATTTTAAGCTTAACCTTAATCGGTTTTGGTATTTATTATTTTTTCTTTAAAAAAACCACCCAAACACAACCAATAGTAGGCGAAACCGAGACAATACTTAAGGAATTAACTCCAAACGCTAAAGAAAGACTAATACCAATAACAGAGGAAGCTGTTTTGGGTGCGGGCTTAAGTGTTATAGATAAAGAAGCTGGCGTAAATAAGATTGTTTATGCGGCTTGGGATGGCAGTATTAATCAAATTGGTTTAAGTGGCGACAATAAAAACAAATTAGGCCTAGTAGCTGTAGATAGGATTGGCGAAGTTAATGTTTCTAGCACCGGAGAACTTGTATCTTTTAAGTACAGTTTAGCTTCGGGTGCTAACAGGTTTATAATTTACAACGTAACCGATAAAACCTTAAAAACCTTGCCGCAAGAAACAGAGGATGTCTCTTTAGGAAATAGTAATAAAGAAGTTGCAGTGGTTTATTCGGATAAAACTGGTAAAAAAATTGCCTTAAGTTACGATAGTTTCTCTAAAACTAAAGATGTAACCTCAACCAAAATACCAGATATTAGAATAGACTGGTTTAATAGCGATAATATAGCCCTAGCCACAAGGCCATCGGGCGTGGCCCAAGGAATTCTTTATTCTTTAAATACCAAAACAAACAAAACTACTAGAGTTTTGGGTGGGGTTTATGGCTTAACCACAAATTTTTCGCCCACAGGTAAAATGGTTTTAGTTTCTGAAACAGATTCCACTGGCCAAAGCTTAAAACTGGCTAATATAAACCTAGATAAAAAATCAAAAAGGAATATAAGTTTATTTACCTTGCCAGAAAAATGCACATGGGCACAAGACGAGAGAACAGTATTTTGTTCGGTATTTAAAGTTAACGATCCAGATTCTTTTGTGATGCCGGACGATTACTATAAAAGGAGAGTTCGTTCGGATGGGGAAGAAATTGTAAGAATTAGCACCGAAACAGGCCAAACACAAAAAGTTATAGATGGCTCCTTTGATGCTTCAAACTTATTTTTAATGCCAGACGAAAGCTATCTTTTCTTTATAAATAAAATAGATGGGAGACTCTACAGACTCAGTCTGTAAAGCCGATGACAAATTCCTAATAACTAATTTCTAATCAAATCCTAATGATTAAAATCCTAAACCTAAGGCCAAACCTTGGGGATTTTTAAGGTTTGGCCTTGAAGAATTTTTAGACATTTTAGAAATTAGTAATTAAAAATTAGACATTCTCTGGGCTTATGACGACTCTTCTTTCTTCTCCATCACCAATACTTTCACTTTTGACTCCGATAATTTGTTCTATTGTTAAATGCACCACCTTCCTTTCCCAAGCCGACATAACACCCAGTTCTACAGCCTCGCCAGTTTCTAAAACCTTGTGGGCGCTATTTTTTGCTAAAGCTATTAAATAATCTTCTTTTTCTTTCTGATAATTATTAATATCAAAAACAAAACTGGAGAATATAGAAAAATCTCCAGTTTTTTTAGCTACAAGTAAAGATACTATGTGTTGAAAAGATCTTAGATTTTCTCCATCATAGCCAATCAAAAAACCAGCTTCTGTTACAGAAACATTGGCTCTCACGCGTCCGTTATTATTTTCTATGAGTATTTCCGGTTCAATATTTAAAAAACTAAATATTTTTAAAATAGTTTCCCGGATTATCTCTGTATTTTCCATGTTTTACCCCTATTTAACTTCAATCTTAGGGGCAGAGCGCATAATAACATACTGCTGAAATAGGGTAAATAAAGTTGTAACTACCCAATAAAGAGCTAAGCCCGAGGGCAAGTTCCAAGAAATTAATATTGTAAACACGGGCAAAAAATACAGAGTTTGCTTAGATATTGCCCGCATCATATATTCATCGGATGTTTTTGGCGCATTTGGTAGTTTAGTATTTTTAGGCATTGTCATTTTAGCCTGAAAAAATTGGCTTACACCCGCCAAAATAGCAAAAACTTTATTAGGTAACGCCAAGTTAATTAAACCAAAGAACATTGGATTAATTACACCAGGGTTATGAACAAAAGAGTACAGGCTAGATAAACTACTAGGATCAAAACCCTTAAGAAACACCTGATATAGCGCTATAAGAATTGGAATTTGAACCAACAAAGGCAAGCATCCAGACATTGGATTAACCTTATTTTCTTTATAAAACTCCATTAACTTTTTAGCTTGTTCTTCCTTATTATCTTTATATTTTTCTTGAATTTCTTTAATACGCGGCTGAATTTCCTGTAGAGCTTTTTGAGATTTTACGGCTTTTCCAGTTAGTGGCCAAAAAACTAATTTAACGACAGCTGTTACGCCTATGATGGCAACTCCAATATCCGAACATGGTATAGTGTTATACAAAAAAACCAACAAGTTAAACAGTGGGCGGTATAAAAATTCGTTAAAAATATTCATAATTTTATTAAATGCCAAATGACTAAGCTCAAATGTCTAATCAAGGATTAATGATTAAATGACAAAAAAATAATCTTATTTGGCATTTGATATTTGAGTTTTGATATTTATTTGTCATTTACATCTGGCTATTCTTTTAATCGTCAACCAAACACCCTTACATACTCCATGCTTAGTAATAGATTCTACACCATATTGTGAACAAGTGGGGTTTTGTCTGCAACCCGAAGGTGTACCCGCGCTTAAGTTAAACATAGGCGATAAATATATAAAATTAAAAAACCCTGTACTAGGCGATAGGGTTTTTTGATATATTCTGATCAATAATATAGCTATTCTCTTCATTGTGTTATAAGGCGACTAGAATCTTTTCTAAATCAACTTTAAGTTCACTAAACTTGGTATTTATAACAATAGGCAAAGCCACAACCCTTAGATTCAACATTAATTTATTTTTATCTAACAAACCAAAACCCCTAATTATATCTTTTGTTTGTCTTCTTATTTTATTCCTTAAAACAGCCTTTTTGGAAACATTAAGACCAGCAACAATATCAATTCTAGGGTCTTTGTCGGGCTCTTTGTTACTGGTATAAACAACAAAAAACTTACCTGATCGCTTCATTTTATAAGCAAATTAAACCGAAACAGTAAGCTTTTTCCTACCTTTAGCCCTACGTCTCTTGAGTGTATTACGACCAGTATAAGTGGACATTCTATGCAAGAAACCATGTGTTCTAGCTCTTTTCCTATTTTTTGGCCTATATTTAGTTATTTTCATATTTACTATGCCAATCTACAAATGTATACGAATTATACAAATAAACCGATGAATGTAAATATTCGTATATTAGTATCGCACTATTGTAGCAACAATACAAAAATTGGACAATATTAACCCTTAAGTATTCTGGCAGAAAATAATTTTACAAAGCAGGCAAGATTTATTACACATTTACTCAACAAGTTATCCACAGTTTGATATAATTGCTTCATAAATTTTATTATTTGCTCAGCGTGATATAATTCCGAGCGTTAAAAGAGTTCTTGAAATAAAATCTGCTAGAAAATACTTTTATAAATTCTGCAATGCCACTCGCTAAAGGGTTAGTCAAAGATTTTAAAAAATAACTTTATCCCGTTAGAAATAATAACCCACCATAAAAATAATGGACAAAGACGAACTCTGGCAAGCGGCTCTAGCCGAATTAGAACTTTCTCTTTCTAAACCCAACTTCATTACGTGGTTTAAAAACACTTCTATATCTTCTAAAAAAGAAGGTGTGGTCTTGGTTTCAACTCCGAGCGCTTTTATAAAAGAATGGTTAGAAGATAAATACAATCTTTTAATATTAAAAACATTGCGGGGTTTATCTAACGATATTAAAGAAGTAAAATTTTCTATAAAACCGCAACTTTCGGCCGAAGACAAAAAAAACCTAAAGAAAAAGGACTTACCAAACCAAGCCTTTCTAGATCACCAACTAAATCTATCCGAAACAGTTGTTTTAGATAAAGAAACAAACTTAAATCCAAAATATACCTTTGATACTTTTATTGTTGGCTCATCCAATCAGTTAGCCCACGCCACAGCCATTGCTGTTAGTAAAAATATTGGCACAACCTATAATCCGCTTTTTATTTACGGAGGAGTGGGTTTGGGTAAAACTCACTTACTTCAATCTATTGGTAATGAAATTATTAAACAAAACTCAAAAAGTAAGGTGCGCTATATGTCTTCGGAAAAGTTTTTAGGCGATTTAATTAATTCCATACGCAACAAGACTATAGATAAGTTTAAAGAAGAATACAAAAAAATAAATCTTCTAATAGTTGACGATATTCAATTTATTGCTGGCAAAGAAAAAACCCAAGAAGAATTCTTCCATATTTTTAATGAACTTTATGCTAATAATAACCAGATAGTTTTATCTTCCGATAGGCCACCCAAAGCCATTACGACACTAGAAGAACGATTAAGAAGCAGGTTTGAAGGGGGTATGATCGCAGATATAACTCCGCCAGATTATGAAACTAGAATGGCGATATTAAAAGCTAAATTAATAGAAAAAAATCTTGGCGATTTAGATGATAGTATTCTTGGTTATATTGCCAACACAGTTACTAAGAATATTAGAGAACTTGAAGGCTCCTTAAATAGAGTTGTTATGTCTTGCAAGGTAGCTAATTTAACACCTACACTGGAAAAGGTTAAATCTATTTTAGCTACATCAAACTCATCTAATAACGCCAAAACATCACCTAAAGCCATAATTAAAATCGTATCCGAATTTTATGATATTAAAGAAGAAGAATTAATAAACCAATCTCGTAAAAGAGAAATTGTTTTACCTCGCCAAATATGTATGTATTTAATGCGGGAAGAATTAAAAAATTCTTATCCTTTTATAGGTGATAAATTTGGTGGTAGAGACCACACCACAGTTATGCATGCTTGCGATAAAATAAACAGAGAAATACAGATTAACGAAAACTTAGTGGAAGAGTTAAGTATAATAAAAAACAGAATTTATGAATCATAATTAATTAGGGAAAAGCTGTTGAATAAGTTGTTGATTATTTGTTAAGAAAAAAATAAAATTATTATAATTTTATTTTAAAGACTTATTCCACCGAGATAGTAACCTGTAATCAAAAAACAATCCTACTATTTTCCACAGCGATTTATTTAAATAAATTTAGATAAAATCACGTTTTAATTAAATTAATTAAAATTTGTGGACAAATAGTAGTTATAGTAAATTAATTAAATATAAAAGAATATTATATTAAAGAAATGGAAGTTATCTGCAACATAAATAAATTAAAAGAAGCCTTGGGTTACACCGAAAGAGTTGTAACTAGGCACCTTACTTTACCTATTCTTAATAATGTTCTAATAAAATCCGATAAAAATGGAATCAGGTTTTCTTCCACAAATTTAGAAATAGGTGTTAATTCTTGGTTTCCTTGTAAAGTTGTTCGAGATGGAGAGATAACAGTGCCTGCTAAAATATTCCATAGTATTATTTCTTCTTTAGTTTCTGATAAAACTAGTTTAGAGGTTAAAAGCGATAATACTCTTAATATTATTTCTGAAGGTTATAAAGCTTCTTTAAAAGGAGAAAATGCTAAAGATTTTCCAATAATACCAAAATTAAAAAACGATCTAGTTATAAGTTTAAATTCTAATGTTTTTTGTAAAGCCTTAGCTCAACTTATAGGTTTTGTATCTAATTCCGAAACCAGACCCGAAATAACCGGTGTTTTTTTATATAAAGATGCCGGAGATAAATTTTTAACAGCCGTAGCCACCGATAGTTTTAGATTAGGCGAAAAAAGGATAGAAATTAAAGAAGAGTATAAAGATATGTCTTTCTCGGTGATTGTGCCTGCTAGGACTATCACAGAGGTTGTACGGGTGTTTTTAGATAAGACTGACGATTTAAATATTAGCTTAGAAAAAAATCAAATTGGATTTGAATTAAATAAAACAGAAATAGTTTCCAGATTAATAGAAGGTAATTATCCAGATTATAAAAAACTAATTCCTAGTGAATTTAACACCGTTATTAAATTGGATAAAGACAAGTTTAGTAAAATAATAAAATTAGTTGGTCTTTTTTCTAGTAAAGTTAATGATATTAAACTTTCTTTTGTTAAAGAAAATGGTCCAAAATTGGTTATTTATGCTGGAGACAGTGATTTAGGCGAAAATGATTCAGAATTTAATATAGATATGAAAGGAGAAGCTCTAGAAGTTAAGTTTAATTGGAGATATTTAGTTGATGGGGTTTCTAATATTAGCGGCAACACTGCAGTTTTTAATTTTATTGACGAACAAAAGCCTTGTCTGGTTAAATCTTTGGAAGATACATCGTTTTTATATATAGTGATGCCTATAAGGGCTTAAATATAAAAAATCAAATATTAAAAGTAAAAAATAAGAAATTCGTCCCGCAGGGACTCATAAAATTTCATATTTTATTTTTAATTTTTTAGTTTGTATTATGTCTGGTCACAGTAAATGGTCAACAATTAAAAGGAAAAAAGAAATAACTGATGCTAAAAAAGGTCAGTTGTTTTCCAAACTATCAAAATTAATAGAGATAGCTGCAAAAAAAGGATCTGACCCTAAAACTAATTTTTCTCTAAAGGCTGTGGTAGATAAAGCCAAGGCTTCTAATATGCCTGTGGCTAATATAGAAAAAGCTATTAAAAAAGGATCTGGTCTTGGAGGGAACGCCAGTAGTTTAGAAGAGATTTTATACGAAGTTTATGGACCTGGTGGCGTAGCTATTTTGATTACAGGTGTTACTGATAATAAAAACAGGACAACGTCTGATATTAAGCATATCCTTACTCAACACGAAGCTAGTTTATCGGGATCGGGCAGTGTTAAGTGGCTCTTTGAATCTAAATATGAAGATGGAAATATAGTTTGGATTGCCAAACAAACTATAAAGTTAAATGATGTCGATGAAAATAAGCTAGAAAACCTAATGGAAGAATTAGATGACCAAGAAGATGTGGCGGAAGTTTATACTAATGCGGAGTAAATAAAGTAGAAATATGTTAAGCGACAACGAAAAACGAGATATTCTCAAATACCTTGAAGCCGACAAGCCATTGCCGGACAAGTATCGTTTTCTGCTTTTCGCCGACAAGCAAGAGGTGGAGCTTGTCTGGAATGGAAAAACAAGTGAGATAACGAATGTTGTTTTGCCCTTTCAAGTCATTGAGCAGGTTGATGAACCGAGAAGTGAAAAAGAGGTCAAGCTCCAACAGGCATTATTTGATGTGGACACTCGCGGTCGCCAGCTCAAAGGATGGACGAACAAGCTCATCT
>JBBTRR010000003.1:0-45865 GCA_038065095.1 Patescibacteria group bacterium | reverse complement strand
ATATTGCCATCTCTCCATGTTAGGAGAAACCGCCATATGTGTGTGCACATTACCTTATAGCATTGACTTATTTTTTTATTTGTCCTAGTATGGATATACAGGTTTTGTTCTTTATGAACAGAAAGGAGGTGAGTAGGATGGATACTAATTTCAATTTCAACCCATCAATGTCTCCGTTTATGCAGGACGTGCAAAGAACGCTCGTTCAGCAGGATGACTTCCGCGGTATGGGTGGTCATGGTTTTGAAAACCATGGCGGACATGGATGGCACAATCAGATCAGTATCGGTTTTGGTCAGGATGCTCAGGTGAACTTCAGGATGCAGATGCCTGAACCCCCGCCGCCACTGATGCCGCCCGAACCGCCTGGTGGTGGGTGGTAACCATCTTCGTTTCTCACGTCTTTCAACGCTTCGATCAAAAAAGGTCGAGGCGTTTTTTAATTTAAAATCCATACTTCAAAAGTGTCCAAACTAATAAGTAACTATAAAACACGATCGTGTTTTATAGTTACTTATATGTGTGATATTATTTTTAGTATGGCAAAAGGATTGGGAAACACTCAAAAGAAAATTTTGTTATTACTTTCAGCGGGGTTGGGTTTGAGTTTTTCGCGTTCAGCTAAAGATCACCTTAGAATTATTAAAGGCACGGTAAAAGAATGGGAAAAAATAAACCAACATTCTTTACGTAAGGCTATTAAAGGTCTTTATGCTTCCAAATTAGTTGGATGGCAGGAAAAACAAGATGGTTTAGTCGAACTTACTTTAACGGATAAGGGTAAAAACAAAGTATTGGTTTATGATCCAGATTATTTAAAAATATCTGCGCCTAAAAAGTGGGATAAAAAATGGAGGATTGTAGTATTTGATATTCCCGAAAAACAGCGCGGCGCCCGAGACTCTCTGCGTTCTTATCTTAAAAAATTAGATTTTTACGAATTGCAAAAAAGTATATTTGTGCATCCATACCCGTGTGACGATATTTTTGATTTTTTAGTGGAGTTTCATAATATTAGAAAATACACTCGTTTTATATTAGCTGATGATTTAGATAATTCACTGCACTTAAAAAAGATTTTTAACCTATCTTAACCCCAACCAATATTATTAGTAACTTTGCTCACGATCGTGGTTTATGGTTACGTTTGACGTAGATAGGGTAGTTGTTGTATCATTTTTATCTAGCAGTATTCGGATTCAAATGTGAATCTGCCGTGGATAGATCTTTTTTATAAATTTCATAGATTGGCCCGCCTAAGTTTCGCAAAGCGCGAAATAACAAAGCGACGCCACAAGCATAGGAGAACTTGCTGTATGGCAACCCTTATGACAGGCAAGCAGGTAAAAAAACTGCTTGAGGTTTTCTTTTTAGAATCTATATTTTAATAAAGTTAGGATGCCCTTTGGGTAATATTTGATTATTAGTTTTATGTTTGCTAATATGGATTAGTATAACTTTCTAACTTTCCAACATGTCTTTAGTTAAAATAAAACAAAAACATCAGATAACTTTGCCCAGTGTTATTCGCCAAGGGGTGGGTTTGACTGTGGGCGACTGGATTGATGTCAAAATTGAAAAAGGCAAGGTGGTGCTCACACCTAAAAGTGTAGTAGATCGCCAGATTGCTGAAGCGTTGGAGGATGTAAAAATGGGGCGGCTTTATGGACCGTTTAGTTCAGCCAAAGAATTAATAAAATCACTTCACAGCGGAGCGAAAAAATCTTCTAAGCGGAGATGAAAGCTTTATATACCGAGAGGTTTAATAAGAGTTACAATGAAGCTCCGCCAGAGGCGCGGAGAGCATTTGATAAGCAAGTTCAGTTTCTCCTCAAAGATATTCGGTATGGTTCCCTTAGAGCCAAAAAGTATGGAGTATCAGGCGATATTTGGCAGGCCAGAATTAATAAATCTTGGCGTTTTTATTTTACAATTAAAAACGATGCTTACTACATTTTAGACATCTCACCGCATCCAAAATAATTTTAATTTATTGAAGTGAGACTTCGATAGAAACATATACCGAGATAGCGATCGCTATGTTGTTTGACGGGAATAGCTTTGGTTTTTATTTTTCAATAAAATGTTTTTTATACCAGCGTTTCTGGATTAATCCTGCGGCTAAAATTATAACAACAAAAATTATAACAAAATAAAAATCCTGAGTTAATAATCTATTGCCAAAGTAATAGATTATTAATATAGCTGGCAATGTTCCTATAACAGTTGCCCCAAAAAATTTTAGCGGATTTATTTTAGTAAGACCAGCTATATAATTAACATAATCAAATAGTAATGGTCCTGTAATTATTCTTAAGCCAACTAAAGACCAGAATTTTTTTCTTTCAGATAAAGTATCTTCCCAAGTATGTAATTTTTGTAAGGTAACAAAACGTTTAACAACTGGTTCGCGAAATCGCCTAGCGATCCAAAAAGATACCATTGATCCACCGACAATTCCTATTTCTGCGTAGACCATTCCTAATTTCCAACCAAAAGATACAATACCAATAGAATCTAAGATAATTCCATGAATTGGCGGAAAAATAACGCAAAAGGATCTAATGACAATAAAAATCAATGGCGCTATCAGAGGGTAAGTTTGGAGTAGATGAGTTGTGAATTCTTGCAATGTTTTTGATTAAAATCTATATTTTAAAAGTGCCCAGATACCTTTGAGCCCGTCGCGGGCTCTTATTTTTTTCCCTTCGTTAAATTTCCGTGGGTAGTAGTGAATAGGCACTTCTTTAATTTTATAACCCATTTTTAAAGTTTTAACGGTTAGTTCCATTTCCAGCTCAAAACCCGTGCTTTCTATGTTTATTTTTTTTATTATTTCTACCGGAAAAAGTTTGTAACAAGTATAAGCATCTGTTAATTTTGTGCCAAAAAACAAGTTAACTAAAAAATCTAATATTTTGGATCCTATTACATAATGCGAATAGCCACGGCGTTCGGGTTTTAAGTTGCGCGAACCGTAAACAACTAAATCGGTACGATTTCCCAGTTCGTTGAGTAATAACTGAATATCGGCTGGATCATATTCTAAATCGGCATCTTGAACAATTACTGCATCGCCAGTCATCGCCTTTAGGCCAGTTTTGATCGCTGTGCCTTTACCCATATTACGGCTATGCAAGATTAGCCGTAAATTTTCAATTTTCAATTTACAATTTTCAATTTGGGTTTTAGTGTCATCGGTTGAGCCGTCATCAACCACAACAATTTCCTTATTCCACCCGAAATAGTTTTGTTTGCCGACCTTATCTAAAACAGAAGCAATAGTTTTTTCTTCGTTATAGGCGGGAATTATTATAGATAACTTCTTACTCATTATTGTTTTTTAATGCTGATAGATTTGCCGTATTTGGCAATAATTTCTTTATTAAGTTCGTTCTTTTTAAGAAGGATTATAACTCGGTCATCTACAAACACTGTTTTCCATTCGGGATCATTTAAAATTTTGGCAAAAAAAGTTTGACCCCAAGAGGTGTAGTCGCGATACGAAAAGATTATAGCATTAAATTTATAAATGGCATTTTTTTCATTCCAAGTTTTCTCATCTTCCTGTATAGGTATTAAGGTTTCTTGGAAAAAGCTAGCAGGATAAGCTTCGGGGCGGTTATCTACAAAAACCCCTCGACCTAGCTCGGGGTAAACCCTTTCTTTTGTCGGTAAGCTGTATATTAAATAGCCACCAATATCGTAGTTATTAAAAATCGGTCCTTGTATGTTTTCTTTTTTAATAAATTCAGCCGCAGCTAAATTGCCTTTTTCTAAACCAATAGAAAATTCGGAATAGGGGAATATTTTTTTTAGTTCGCCCGACAATATCGCAAGGAAAAAAACTATTAAAAAAGCTAAAACAGCGACGGTTATCTTAAAGCCATTTTTTGGTTTTATGTTCAAGCCAATATTGTTAGCCATAATCGGTAAGGCAAATAAACCAAATATCGCAAAGTTTCTAATGGCAAACCAAGCCGCCAAGCTAAAACCTAGGGCTAAAATGGTCTCGGCTATAGGCAGGTTTTTGGTTTTGGCATATCTAACTACAAAGCTAAGCACAAAAAAGATAAAAAATAATTTAAAAATAGAAAAGCTTAAATTGGGCAGGATTTTTTCTATAAACCAAACAGGTTGGTTTTCTACTAAGCGATAACCGAAGTTTTTAAAAATAGTTAAGGGTGCTAGTGTACTTTTTAGGCCGAAGGGGGTTAGGGTTGTGGCTATAATAGAAAGTAAAAACACTAAAGACATCTTTCTGGTTAAAATAGACTTTTTGGTTAATGCTTCAACTAAAAAAGCCCCAATCAATACAGGTCCCACAAAAAAATAAATGTGTAGGTTTGTCCAAATAATCTGTAAAAAGGGTAGAATCAGTAAATATTTAGACAAGATATGGTTGTCTTTAACTTTTAAAATAAGCCAGAAAAATATTCCAGCAAATAAATAACTAAAAATTTCTGGGCGTACTTCGTTTCGTTCTAGAAGTATCGGAATCAAAGGCAAGGTTATCAAAGTAGCAATAGTAGAAGACGATCTTGCAACGGCGATTCGGAAAAATATAAGCAGGGTAGCCAAGCTAGTTAAAATAAAAAATATATCTATTCCTTTAAAGCCGACCAATTGCCATAAGCCGTAAAACACAAGCCCGCTTAGCCAGTGATGGTTGGTGGTGGGGAAATCGGGATAAGTATAAGAATAAAAATTAGTTTTTAAAACTTCAAAATTATCATGCCAAATCATTTCCCCATTTTTAATATGACGGCCTAAATCGGCCGTAACTAGGTTTATAGGATGAGCCAGTAATAAGCCGTAGCCTGTCAAAAGCACTGCCACAGCTATAATCGGTAACAATTTTTGCAGACTTATGCTTTTAAACATATATAGATAATAGCAATTAGTTTACAGTGTGGAAAACTTTATGTTCTAGTTGGTGTAAAATTAACATATAAACTTTAATAGTTTTAAATATTAAAAAGGTCGTTTCTCGATTTGTTTTCTTTATTAATTTAGTTTGGGTTTTCTGATTCTAGGTCGAATCAGGTTCTCTTTAAAAAAAGGGAGACATAAAACCCGCAATAAATAAGAAAAAATAAATGTTTGTACAAACTTGGGGAGATACGATTGTAGCTTCATTACAAAATATGTGGGCTTTGGTGCTTGGTTTTTTGCCAAGCTTGCTAATTGCCCTAATAGTAATAATTATTGGCTGGATCGTGGCGTCTGCTGTAGGCAGAGTAGTCTGGCAAATTGTGGCCGCAGTTCATGTAGATCAGCTTTTTGAAAGGTTAGGCTTTAAAAAGCCATTAGAAAGAGCAGGACTTAAGTTAAACACTGGAAAGTTTTTAGGTGAATTGGTTAAGTGGTTCTTAATTTTGGTTTTCTTTATGGCTGCTACGGATATTTTAGGTTTAACAGAGGTAAGCAGTTTCTTGCAGTTGGTGCTTTCCTATATTCCTAACATAATAGTAGCTGTGCTTATTCTTTTGGCTGGAGCCGCTCTTGCTAGCTTCTTACAGAAATTGGTTAGAGCTTCGGCTGATACAGCTGGTTTAATGAGCGCTGGTTTTGTAGGTTCAGTAGCTAAATGGACTATTTTGATTTTTGCTATGTTTGCTGCCCTAGATCAATTAGGTGTAGCCAGAACATTCATAATTACAGTGTTGCAAGGTTTTGTTGCAATGTTGGCTATTGCTGGAGGCTTGGCTTTTGGCTTAGGTGGCCAGAACGCAGCCCGTTCGTTCTTAGACAAGGTTCGCGATGAAATGAGCGATCGCTAGTATTAGATTTACCTCTAACAAAACTCCTCCGTAGCGATACGGAGGTTTTTTGATTTTATTGAGCTATTGTTGTATTCTTTCTAAGTATATTTAGGGCGATTAGCTCAGTGGTAGAGGACAAACTGTATAATATACAGTTTGTCCGTTTACACCCCATTAGATTTACATGCGCGCTTAGCTCAGTGGTAGAGCGACTCGTTTACACCGAGTAGGCCCAAGGTTCGATCCCTTGAGCGCGCACCAATATCAAACTTTCCGATTTTTGCCCGACCGATTCAGCCGCGCGAAGCGCGGCAATCAGTCAGGAATTCCGTTCAAAAAATGTTCGAGCGGAGTTGTATAATTCCACCATAACTAAAATTAATAAAAGAAAATCTAACGGGGTAAACCGAGTAGGCCGTAGGTTCAATCCCTACATCGCCCACATCAATCAAAACCCCACTCTCTGCAGGCTGTTTTTGATTATTTAGAAACAGAGGTTATTTCAAAAATATTATGATCTTTTTCAAATTTAATTTTGTGTTTATCAAAAAATCCTTCCTGACCTAACAATACACCTACATATGGACTGTCTATAAATCCTACAGGAATTCTAATTGGTTCAAGGTGTTTAGGTTTTATTTCGACTTCAACTAAAAACTCTTCACTCTGACCTGTGATACCAGTCACAACAGATTTTTTACTTTGTGATAGATCAATACCCAAAACTTTCGCTATTTCTATATGAAACAGCGATCTATCTGCTCCAGAATCCACAAGCGCAAGTTGTTTATGACTACCGTTTGGTCCGTAAATTTCAACTTCCAACATTGATCTTTTAATGAACTTATTATTTCCGGCTGGCAGATATGTAGTATATTCGTACTTCATCTAAGATTTAGTGGCGCGTATGCTAGCGGCATAACTTTGTGAAATATCAAGTCTTTTCTTTTGTCCCCAACTTTGGTGACTAGTTCTTGTAGAGTATTACCGCTTGAGACTATTTTTTTATAATCCGGAGATATAGCTACCCACTTGTTTACAAATGGTTTTAATATTTTAGACAAATTAATAGTTTCTGTTACGTTTTTAATCATATTTTTATTGAATGTTACGGTAACATTTTCTACCTTTTAGGTAAAGCCGAGAGAATATCTGTTGGATTGCTTGATCAGTTATCAAAACTCAACTCTCTGCGGGCTGTTTTTAACAATTTCAAAAGCCTCTTCGGCGGTGTCCACCATTTTGTATAAACCCATATCTTCTTTATCTATGGCTAAATGTTTTTTAAATACGGTTTTATCTACCCATTCTAAAAGACCCGTCCAATATTCTCGGCTAACAATAACAATTGGAATATCGCCACTAACTTTTTTAGTTTGAACCAAGGTCACAAGTTCAAAAAATTCGTCTAGTGTGCCAAATCCACCAGGGAAGAATACATAAGCTTGTGAAGAATAAGACATCATTACTTTTCTGGTAAAAAAGTAATGAAAGGCAGCACTACGTTTTACGTAGGGATTGATTCTTTGTTCTGTGGGCAATTGAATATTTAAACCAATAGATTCACCATTGGCTTCGTAAGCACCACGGTTACCAGCCTCCATAATTCCAGGGCCACCGCCGGTTATTACAGTAAAACCTTCTTTGGCGAGTATTCCGCCAAGTTTTTGAGCTTCTTTATACCAATGATCTGTTTCTTCAAATCGAGCCGAGCCAAAAAAAGTAACTGTTTTTTTATAATCAAATAAAAACTGAAAACCTTCCACCAGTTCCGCCATTATTCTAAAAACGCGCCAGTGAAAACTTTCGCGGAAATCTTTTTTATCGCCGTGCTTATGAATTGGTAACTTTGAAGCAGGTAAATTAAATTTAGGTTCTTGAGGGGGCATATCTTAAAAAATACAAAACACAAAATCCAAATAACAAATGAGTCAGAAACAATATAGTGAGTGTATACAAATTATATCATTAACTAGACTTATTTTTTTACACAAGCAAATAAAAAAAGGCGCTCGTCATTTGACTCGCGCCCTTAGCCGTTAGGCGGCTTGGTTGAGGCAGCAGCTCCCCTTAAAAACCGATCCTGCGCCATTGGTTTCTTCCTCCCCAGAAAGAAGTAATGATTTTTCTGCTTGTCCAGCAGAAGTTAGTGTGTAGAAAGTAGCTATACGGTTGCCTTCTACTTTCCGTTCGTTTTTTGTGGCTAGGCTCTTTGCTACAAGTTGGTCCAGTGCTGATTTTAAATCGGCCCAGCTTATGCTCTTGTCTCTGGTTCTCGGCCAGATTTGTTCGTTTAAATCCATCTCGCGAACGTCAAGCACCAACAAAACTTTCTGGCAAGTGCACAAGGTTTCCATTTTTATCACCTCCTTTCGGTTATAAATTAAGTTAAAGGACTAAGTATATATAATTAAATTCTTTTAAAGATCAAGAAATTCTTTGAGTGAAAGACCCGTTTGTTCAACAATTTTTTTCAAAAGTCTTCGTCCAATCATGTTACCTCCATGAATAGGGATTGAAGTTGTTCGCTTGGTAACAATATGCCGATAAAACTGATGGCTCCCGCGAGCTCCAATGTAGCGAAATCCGGCTTGCATGAGTTTATGGATCACAACCCGAGCCGCAAGTATTGGTAGGATGCTCATGTAAAAATGGGCATGCGTTTTGCTTTGGCCGTAAAACGAATATTTCCTTGTTCCGCCGCATTGGCAATAATACCCATCTCGATTGACCCTTCGATGGCCTCAATAATCATCTGCTTGGCTTCTGTAAGATTCTTACCCCACGAGACCGCTCCCCGCATCTTTGGCGCAGTGACAACAAAACCTCCCATATCGGGCTCTACCTCAAATATGGCAGTAAACAGGCCATACCGAGTTTTCACCACTGCTGTTTTTTTAGAAGAAACTTTTTGCATAATAATATCTTAAAAGATAACACAAATTCTTAATTCCGAACAAGTTACTACTGGTGCCGTAATCATACACTTTGCGCGAACTTTTTTCGAGCGAAAACTGAACGAATGAATCAGGATGTCGCAAGTGGAGGAGGGTTTGGGGAGGAATTTTCTATTTGCTTCGCTGTTTTGTTTTGGCGAAATTCGGGCGGGTAATTAAATCTTATTTTTGTCCTTCAAATTTCCAACCTGTCTCGTTTTTTCATTATAAAGAGATATTTGAACCCTCTGAGGTAAAAATTATATTTCCTAGCCCGATCGTGCCAAACTCCAGTATTCGATGTTTGGTTGTGTCTAGTAAGGCAAATAATATCCATAGCTTCAAAATACTTTTCTAGTCTTGGCCAAAGTAAAAATCCAACGGGTGTAAATTTCTTTTTGATCCACTGATCAGCAATAACCCAACCCATTACCTTGCCGGGTTTCAAAATTCTTGCCATTTCACTCGCTACCTTTTCTAATTCATCATAAAATTCCGTTTTCTCACAGGAGATTTTTCCAATACATTCTTTGTTGTCAGAATAGTTGATATTGTCCGAATATGGCGAATCAATGAAAACAAAATCAACAGAATTATCTTTAAGCGGAATTTTGCGAGAATCATTTTTGATTATTTCTGGCCTTGTTACATTAAGATCGTAGCCAATAACTTCTCGTTTTAATTCTTTAGCTACATCAATTGTTGTTCCACTTCCGCACATCGGATCAACGACCAAGTCGCCCTCCTTTGTGTATCTATGTAATAAATTCCAAAGAACAAAAGCAGGCGTTACGCCATTATATTTATTGTTTCCATGGGGCTTATCTCCATAATTTTGTGTCGGATAATCCCATAATGTAGTTGATTCTAAAATTAAATCTTTAGCCATATTATTTCAAAAGTTTTTTCAGATCATCAATGAATTTTCGAACATCTTTACTTTGTCGCTTTCCTCAATGTTCGTTTCGCTCAAGACATAACTGCCGTCTGTATCAACTTCAACAATTGCTCTACCTTTCTTTGTAGGTTTTTTGATTGTGAGCGTTCCGTCCTCGTCCGGCGTTACGAAATAAACTTTAATATGTTTTGTGGCTTTATCAGAAGCCAATTTAATTTTCCAATAACCAGTCTGTGCAATTCTCTCTCGCAGAGTAACTTTACTAGATAAAACAGCGATAACTTTGCTCGTTATCGGGTCATAAATAATTAAATCAACATCAGGTAAATGCAAACCAAATTCACCATAATCAACAGTAAGATTTCTCTTAACCACACTTAATTCTTTAGAAAGATTTGATCCATTCGTTCTTTCAAGACTATTTCCATTTACTACTTGCAAACTAAGAGCATGAACCTCATCTGTAATAATGTACTCAATCAATTTTTCCAAATTTTTACCCTTGAATGCTCGCCACGATTGCTCGTGGTCATCACCAGTAAAATCTTTGCCGTGTTGCTCTTTTGCTTCTTTTAATACATTTGAAATATGCCTGTATGCTTCTATGCCATACCTTTTCTTTTTAGTTTCATATATTTTTATGAGGTCTTGTATTGTCATATTTTTATTTTTGCATTACTAATATGTATTCTGTTGGATAAGCAGATATTTTGTTTTTGTCGGTTATACTTGCAAACTTTCCTGTCTTTTTATCCCTAACAGACGGTAAATTTTTTGAGGGTATTTCTCTCTTAATAATATCAGCAACTTTTAGTCCCAAGTTTTGCAACTGTTCGACAAAAACTTCTGCATTGAGTATCTTTACGCCTTTTAAGCTGGTGTTCCCGACAACAATGCAGGTTTTTCCTCCTTTCTTGAGCATACGTTTCATTTCAACAAAAACCTGATTCATTTCGCTAAAGTATGTTGAAACTTCCTCGGCGGTTTTTTTATCTATACCCAATAACTCTTTTCGGATACTTTCTGCGATTGAGCTGTTGAGTATTAAATCTTTTTTACTGTGATATGAAGTGCCAATAAAACGTTTTCGGAAATCGCTCAAATCTTTGGTGTATTCTAGCCACAATGCTGTTAGTTGGTGTAAATCAGCATATTCGTATGAAGTAACATAGGGCGGAGAAGTAACGATCAAACTAATGCTGGTATCTTTTGCAGGAATTGTTCTCGCATCTGTACAAAATACCTTACTTGGGATTTTCAAATAACCTTTTTCTGATAGTAATTCAAATAGTCGTGCATTGCCTCGCAGCATCATTTTTATTTGTTTCGCAAAAGTTTTGATTGGATCTGACGGCTTTTTTTCAAAATCTCTAGTTGGCTTATTGCTTTTCTGTAACCATATTGAGCAATTTTTTAGAATATTTGAAAACCCGCAAAAGAAAAAATCTTGAACATCTTGATCTTTAATTTTTGAAATTTCGGCGAAAATGAAAGCGAGTTTTCTTTTGTCTTCCGGCTTGAACCAGTAATCAATTCTCTCATGTTCGTGAGCTTTAACTTTCGTATTTTCGTTATAGGTTTCTATTTTTTTTTGAAGTGCCGAGAATTCTTTTTCAATTTTATTAGGGTTAATCGGAGTGATTTTCGCTTTTGTGATCAAAACAGCAACAGGGTTAATATCAACGGCAATTGACGGTCGTCCCATAACTTTTGATTCAACGAGTGTTGTGCCACAACCACCGAACGGATCAACGATAAAATCGCCCACTTTTGTATATTTTTCTGCTAAACGAGAAACTATTTGAGGAATAAACTTTGCAGGATAACGATGATATCCATGCGTAATATATGCCGTGTCCTTTCTTGTCTTATCAGAAAAAGACCACGAGTGATCAATCTTTGTTTTATTCAGTAATGAAATGACCGCTTGGCTCATAGTGTTTATTTTATCAAATTATCTATACTTATTCCCAACCCTTTGGCAATCTTGGTAAGTTACTACTGGTGCGCGGAGGGAGACTCGAACTCCCAAGCCTTACGGCATACGCACCTCAAGCGTACGTGTATACCAAATTCCACCACCCGCGCTTTCTTTGAATAAGCGTATTATAGATAAACCACTCTTTATTATCAAATAAAAAATACTCCGATAAAAATCGGAGTATTTTTGTTAGTTATCTTTATTTTTAACAACTGTTTCCAAGTTTGTTCTTGAATCCATACTAATCTTTTTTGAAGATCTGTGGTGGTCTTCTCTTAAATGGTACAGTTTAGCTCTTTTTATTTTTGTTCGAGAAACTATCTCTATTTTTTTTAAAGTAGGGGAATATATTGGGTATATTTTTTCTACCGCAATACCGCCAGATAATTTTCTTACAGTAAAAGATCCGCCTGGTTCATTGCCGTGTTTTCTGGCAATAACCACACCTTCAAAAACTTGGATTCTTTCCACTGGTCCTTTATCGCCACCACCAGATTTTTCCATAGCTTTTTTAGCTGTTTTGGAAATATTCTTTTTGGTGGTAGCTGTTTCTTTAATAAGTTGATGAACTTTTATGGTATCGCCAACCTGAAAATTGGCTTTTAAAGCCGGATTTTCTTTTAGGTGATCGTATTCAGATTTGATAAATTCTTGGAATTTTATAGACATGACTTGGCTATTTTACCACAAAAGGAATATTGCGCAAGCATTCTTCTAATTCGTGGGGTAGAGGGGCGTTAAATGAGAATTTTTCGCCGTTTTCAAATTTAAAGCTTAAATATTCAGCATGCAAAAACATACGTCCTAAATGTTTAGGATCTTTGCGTTTTTCGCCATATTTTTTGTCGCCAGAAACTGGCAGGCCTATGGCTTTTAAGTGAACTCTTATTTGGTGCATTCTGCCTGTTTTTGGTGTGGTTTCAATAAGGGTGTGATCTGGGTAACGTTTAATTACACGCCAATATGTTAAAGCATTGCGCCCTATAATTTTTGCGCTTATGGCAATGTTCTTTGTTGGATCTGTTTTGGATCGGGCAATATTTAGTTCAATTTTGCCATCTTCGGTTTTGGGTGATCCATCAACTAATGCCAAGTATCTTTTGGTAACTTGATGTGTTTGAAACTGTTTTTTAAGCCAAAGAAAAGTTTTCTGGTTTTTTGCTATAACCATAACGCCCGAAGTGTCTTTATCTAGGCGGTGAACAATGCCTGGGCGTATGTTCCCGTTTTCTAAGGAATCACCCACGGTTTTTATTTCTGGGTGTATAGCTAACAGCCAATTAACCAAAGTTCCTTTGTGTTCCGTATGTGAGGGATGTGAAGATATGCCCGAAGGTTTGTTTATAACCAAAAAATCTTCATTTTCAAAAATGATTTTAATTTTTTCTCCTAGTGAAGCGTCGGGTTCTAAAGATATTTCTGGTGGTAATTCTAATTCAAAAATCACTAAATCATCGGTTCTACACTTTTTGCTTGCAGAAACCTTACGGCCATTTATAGTGGCATTACCCTTCTTGATAAGCTTTTGCAGCCAATTTCTAGAAAAATCTGGGTATTTTGAATGCAAAAAAGCATCTAACCTTTTGCCAGAATATTCTTTTGTAACCTTAAGTTCCATATTGGTTCTAGGTCAAAAACATTATTCCTCGCAGACGATATGGAGCCTCTTTATTTATATCAAATGGTCTTCCTGCCTACGGCAGGTAAACTCCATACCTGCCCGCCTTTGGCGGGATGCTGCTCGGAACATTTTTTTTAATTTTATTTCAAGTTTATTTAGATAAATTATGTTTGGGTTGCTCTACGGGGTATTCTCGCAAAAAAGGCGAATATTGTCACTTTTTAAAAGTAATACACACCCCATTGTTGCCAAAACATATTGTGGTGCTATTATGTAGGCAATATTAAAAGTAATCAGTTAATTAACAAGTTAAACAATCAAAAAAAATGTCAAGAAAAATTGCTTATGTTTTGGTTGCATCTGGTTTAATGTTTTCCTTAACAGGATTCGTTTCGGCCCAAGATTCAACAGGTAGCGCTAGTGTAAAAGATAACGTTCAAAGAATACAGGAAAAAAGAAAAGAAATAGAAACAAAAGTCGGAGAAAAGAAAACCGAAGTTAGACAAAAGTTGGAAACTGCTCGCGCGGAGTTAGTTAGAATGTATGTTAATAGAATGTCTAATCGTTACGATGCGGCTATTAACCGCTTAGATAATTTGGCGCAAAGAATTAGTACTCGCTTAGAAAAGTTATCGGCCGAAGGCAAAGATGTTAAAGCTTATACAAAATCTTTAAATGAGGCTAAAACAAAAATAGATACAGCTAGAACAAAATTAGCCGAAACTAAGACTGCCCTAAATGCTGTGCCAGATTCCGAATTACCAAAAACTGATTTTGAAAGCGCCAGAGCTAAACTTTCCGAAACTAAAGACGCTATAAAAGATGCACATACCGCTTTGGTAGACACAGTAAATTCCATTAAGGGTACGCCTACAAAGAAAACAGGAAATAACAAATAACAATTATAATTAATTAACATATTAAAAAAATGGAAGAAATAAATAATTCAAACGGCGAAAACAATCGTTGGGCGTGGATAGTAACCGGCGTAGTAGTTTTGGTAGCTATTATTGGTTTTTATTCTTGGCCTAAAAAAGCCGATACTGAAACTGCAGAAGTTCCTGCTAACAATATAGTAGAAGAAGATACTTATACAGCTTCGCTTAATAGTGTTAGCTCGTCCGATGAAATTTCTGATATTGAAAATGATTTAAACAATACCGATGTTTCTAATTTAGATAAAGAAACTGTTGATGTTGACTCTGCTATCAGTGGTCAGTAAACTAGTTAAAATATTAGTATTTAAAACCGCTCCGATACAATATCGGGGCGGTTTGCTATAATCGGGTAATGAAGATTCTAACCAAAACAGGTGTAATATTTAGCATAGTTTTTGTTGATTTTTTGGGTTTAAGCTTTATCCTTCCACTTTATCCTGCATTAGCTAGTAAATTTGGATTATCGGCTACTTTAATTACTCTGCTTTCAGCGTCGTACGCTTTAATGCAGTTTATTTTTTCGCCCATATTAGGGCGTCTTTCGGATAGGATCGGTCGAAAGCCCATATTGGTTGTAACTTCTCTTGGTACCGCTGTATCGTTTATACTTTTTGGTTGGGCTAATTCTGTTTGGCTTATTTTTGCTTCTAGAATTTTAAATGGAATTTTTGGTTCCAACGTGGCAGTGGCTCAAGCCTATATTGCCGATATTACAGGTAAGCACGAAAGAACAGAGGGTATGGGAACAATAGGTGCCGCCTTAGGGCTGGGCTTAATTTTGGGTCCAACATTGTCTGGTTTTTTGGGTCATTTTGGTTTTGGCGCGCCAGCATATGGCGCGGCTGTTTTAACATTTTTAAATTCTATTTTTGTTATTTTTTTCTTAAAAGAATCTTTGGCTAAAAATTTAAGGATAAAAAATAAAATTTTTGATCTAGAGATTCATGCAAAAAATGTAATAGAAGTATTAAAGCATCCATTGATGGGTAGAATAATGCTCACTTATTTTTTGTCTATGTTTGCTTTGGCTTCTGTTCAAAATATTGCCACCCTTTTTGCCGAAGAAAGATTCCATTTAGGTATAGCCGAAATGGGAGCTGTTTTTGCTTTGGTCGGCTTGGTTTTGTTATTAACTCAGGGTTTTTTGGTCGGCAGAATGGTTAAGAAGGTTGGGGAATTAAAAATTGTTATAACTGGAGTTTTTTTAGCGGCCATTGGTTATATTATTATGCCAACCATAGAATACGTTTGGTTTGTGCTTATTGCGGCGGGCTTTTTGTCTTTTGGTATAGGCTTATTTATTCCTGCATTAAATTCGTTAATTTCTAAAAATGCTTCACGCGAAGAACAAGGCGAAATATTTGGCGTAACACAATCTTTAATTGGACTTGCTTTAATTTTCGCACCGATTTTTGGAGGCGGCCTTTATGATTTATTTGGTAGTGGTTCTCCATTTTTTGCGGCAGGAATTATAACTTTAGTGGCACTTTATTTTTCTTTTTCTGTTTTTAGAAAGCTAAAGAAAGTTGAAAATCGAGAATTTTTTAAGCATAACTGATCTCATAACTTATATCTCATATCTTGGATCTAGATGTAGGATCCAAGATTCAAGATCCATATGATTTATTTAATTCTTCATAATATACGCAGTGCCTACAATGTCGGTGCGATTTTTAGAACTGCCGATGCGGTGGGAGTTTCAAAAATATATATTGGTGGCTACACGCCTACACCCGAAAATCCAAAAGTAGCTAAAACTTCGCTCGGCGCGGAAAATTCGGTTAAATGGGAAAAATATTTTAATACTTGGAAGTTGGTAGAAGAATTAAAATCTAAAAATATTAAAGTTGTGGCCTTGGAACAATCAAAAGAAAGCCAAGATTATAGAAAATTTAAACCCAAGTTTCCTCTTGCAGTAGTCGTTGGCAACGAAGTTAAAGGTCTTTCACCAAACATTCTTAAACGGGTTGATTCCGTTTGGCATATACCAATGCGCGGTAAAAAAGAATCTTTAAATGTCACGGTGGCTACGGGAGTATTTTTATATAAAATTTTGGAATAGATAATTAGACTGGTATTATATTTAAATGAATCACAGAGTTTACCTAGATTACGCAGCTGCAACTCCGCTGGATAAGCGTGTAAAAGAAGTTATGGATGAATATCTTCAAGTGGCTGGAGCCCATTCGACTGATTCGATAAACTCACAGCAAGCATGCTCAGGGCAAGCAAATCCATCGGGTTTGTATCAAGAGGGTCGGGAAGCGCAGAAAGCCTTGGGTGAAGCTAGAAAAACTGTGGCTGGTTTTATTAGTGCCAAACCCCACGAAATTATTTTTACATCTAGTACAACGGAATCCAATAATATTGCTATTTTGGGTACGGCGATGGCTAACAAATCAAAAGGGCTTCATATAATTACTACTGTGGTAGAACATGTTTCATCTTTGAATCCGTTTAAACGTTTAGAAGAAGATGGTTTCGAAGTAACTTATTTGCCCGTGGATGAATTTGGGCGAGTATCGGCCGATCAAGTTAAAAAAGCCATAAGGCCAGATACAATTTTGGTTTCTATTATTTTTGCTTCTAACGAGATTGGGACAGTGAATCCGATCAAAGAGATCGGAAAGGGAATTAAAGGGATGAAAAGGGATGAAAGGGGAGGACTGCCGTATTTTTTTACTGATGCTGCGCAAGCTGTACCACACATTAAAATCAACGCCGATAATTTAGGCATAGATTTAATGTCTTTTAGTTCTAGCAAAATTTATGGTCCTAAGGGTGCTTCGGCGCTTTATATAAAATCGGGTGTAAAAATTTTGCCGGTGATGCTAGGTGGTTCTCAAGAAAATGGTTTGCGCCCATGCACGCAGGATGTTTCGGGTATAGTTGGTTTTGCCGAAGCTATCAAAATTATTCAATCAGAAGGGGAAAAGGAAGATAGTCGGTTGGCGGAATGGCGTGATAGGATTATAAAAGAAGTTAAATCGGTTCTGCTGGAAGTTTTGTTAAACGGTCATCCTACGGAAAGATTGGCTAATAATGTAAGTTTTTCCATACCAACAGTCAAAGGGGAAGAGTTGGTTATGGCAATGGACGAAGCTGGCTTTGCGCTTTCCACTCGTTCAGCTTGTGATGCTAAAAATTCAACTCCACCCCACGTTATAAAAGCTATTGGTCGCACCGATGATGAAGCTTGGGGCACAGTGCGGATTACACTGGGGCGATATACTTCGGAGGAAGATGTAGAGAATTTTATAAGGGTTTTTATAAATAAGATTAATCAGCTAAAATTAATTTCTAATAACTAATTTTCAATTTCTAATAAAACTCCAATGTTTAAGTTCTAAAATTAGACATTTAATCATTAGTTATTGATTAGAAATTAGTAATTGAGAATTAGATATTTTTTAAAAATATGCATAAACCCAAAGAATTTAATTTAGGCGAGCTAAATGGTATTTCGGCTAAAACCAACGAAATACACGAGAAAAAACTTTACGTAGGTTACGTTAACAAAAGAAATGAAGTAGAAGAAAAATTGGCAAAACTAACTGCCGAAGAATTAACTGCGGGCAATCAAGTGTATTCTTATTTGCGCGGGTTAAAGGAAGGTGAAACATTTGCGGCTAATGGTATGATATTACATCAAATATTTTTTAGTATTTTAGGTGGAAATGGTGATGCGTCAAATACAAAAATTTTAGGCGCTATAGAAAAAGAGTGGGGCAGTTTTGATAATTTTAAAGCTATGTTTACGGCCTCGGCTATGGTGGCTCGTGGCTGGGCTATTTTGTGTTGGGATTTTTCCGATATGAAATTACATATTTATACGGCTGATGCTCAAAACCAGGGTGGGGTGTGGAACTGCGCTGTTTTTCTTAATGTAGATGTTTACGAGCATGCATATTTCATAGACTATGGTTCCGACCGTAAAGCTTATTTGGAAGCATTTTTTAAAAATATAAATTGGCAGAAAGTGGATGAATTATATGAAAGCATAATTAATATGATAAAAAATTAACGGGATGAATATAAAAATCAATCAAAAATTACCTAATTTTATTGGTGCCACTTATGATGGCCAGCAGTTTGATCTGACTAAATATATTGGAGAAAATAATATAATTTTATATTTTTATCCTAAAGATGATACCCCGGGCTGTACTTTGGAAGGCGTTGAATTTTCGGAACTTAATAAAGAATTTAAAAAACAAAACACTTTAGTTTTTGGTATGAATCGCGATAGTTTGGATTCACATAAAAGATTTTGTCATAAACATAATATCCATTTACCTTTACTATCCGACCTAGAAGGTGAGTATGGCCAGAAATTGGGCGTATTAAAGGATACGGGCGGTTTTAAACGCACAACTATTCTTGTTGGACGCGATGGCAAAATAAAACACATTTGGGAAGATGTTAAAGCCAGTGGCCATGCCGAAGAAGTTTTGGGTAAGGTAAAAGAATTTGAACACCAAGTTCAAAAGAAATTATCCGAAGGTAAAGATTTAGGTTCAACTCGCCGAAGTTATTCAAAACCAGGTCAACGTGCCGCAGCAAAGTCTAAATTTAAATAAATCGTAACCAGTTTTATTTTGTTTTTACTAAATTAAATATTTTGCTGTGCAAAACATTTTGGTAAAGTTTTGCTATTGGGGTATAATAAAATCACTTAAAACTTTTTTTAATAATTAAATATAACTAAATAAAATATGAATAAGAAATTTTTTCTTACCGTGACAGCTTTGGCTGTTATGATTACTGTGGGTTACGCGATCTACACTAATGGTTCCGTCACCGATCTAAGCAATGTTATTAGCAATCAATTAAGCGGAATAACTTCGGTTGGCAGTAACTATTTAGGTGCTTTGGTTATCACCACTAGTCCAGTAGGCAAGCCGTCGTTAAATATTTCCGCAGTTTCTGGTCAAAAAGTAATGGATATATTACCTGCTCAAAGGGCTGTTGTTTTTGGTAGTTATATTTTAGATGCTAGAAGATCTGGTGAAGATATTGCTGTTTTTAATTTAGTTTTTTCGCCAACGGTTTCTAAAGGTGGGTATGTTGATGACATACAAAAATGTTAGCTGGTTTCCGAAGGTAATGCTTTGATTTCTAATCAAGTAGGAACTTTGTTTGGTGGGGACGTATCTTTTAGATTACACAATGAAAATGTTGATCCTGCTTCTCCTAACTCACTTGGATTTTTAGTTACAAAGGGAAGTAAGAGCGTTATAAGCTTAAGATGTGATGTTGCGCTTACACCAAATTCAGCTTCTGGTTCTGTTTTTAGGTGGACAATTAAAAAAGCAAACAATAATGTAGCTAGTGCGATCGGAATGTTTTCTAGCAAAGCGGTTACGATCAATATTTCTTCTGCTAATAGTCCAGTTGCTGTTTTGCGTACAGTTGGCAATTTATTTGTTTCTTTGGATTCTTCTACGCCAGTTGGCAGAAAGCTATCTTGCGGTATGTTTAATAACGAAATGACAAAAATACAGTTGACCAGCAGTTTTGAAGATGTTTATGTTAAAAAAATTAATTTAATGTTATCTGGTACAGCCACATCTAATTCTGTTACTCGTTTTACTTTGTATGATGGCAATAGTTCTGTAGTTATAGGTGAGGGTGCTTTTGGAACAAATAAAACAGGCGAAGTTGTTTTAGCTGGACAAGGTTTTTTGGTTCCAGCCTTAACATCTAAAGAATTGAGCGTTCGAATCGATATTCCTAAAGATACTGCTAACAATCGTTGCCAAGTGGGTAAGACAGTTGGGATTGATTATATAAGCGCTCAAGCGGTAGGTGCTACTACAGCAAACAGTGTTGTTGCAACAAGGCAAAACACAACCAAAATTTCTGGTAAGAAATCAACATTAGCTAAATAATTTAATCTAATTTACAAAAGCCCCCGATACAATCGGGGGCTTTTTAATTTTTCTAAAGAGAATATAATCAAACTAAATGAGAGTTCTTTTAAAAAAGGAGGACGTAAGTGAAAATATTATTTTTGCGAAGGCGGTTTTTTCTTGTAAGAAAAGTAATACTAAAAAGAAAAAGGCATGTTGTTTTAGAAAATGAACCACCTAATTGGAAAAAAGCAGGCGAATCTTTTCAAAGATTGATTAGAAAAAACCGAGACGAAATTATAAGACTTTGTGATGCTAGAACCTACAGAGACCTCTATATTGAAGATGGCATAGAACCACCTTGTTGATTTAAGTGGTTTACGCTAGAATATTTTCATAGATTTCTGCGTTCTGCCTTTGATCCTTAACAAGGGGAATAGAGGATGGAACAAGAACTACAGGGGAAGTTTAAAGCCGCTGCGGGGTTATTGAATTGCTGAAAGAGGAACGCAAAATCTTAAGGAGGGTGAACCTGCCCTCTTTTTTAATTGCTCCACGGCAAATTTGTTGTTAAAATCTAGTTATGAATTTGAAGTTATTAAAGATTGGTTTAGGTGCTGTTTTCTTTCTTTCCTTGATTTCGCTTATTGCTATTATTTTTTTAATAAATCCTTATAATGCCAGTGTCGAAAATTTAGCACTTTTTTCGGGAGTGTTGTTTTTAGTTTTATTTAGTCTATTCTCATGGCTTGGTTTTTATGTTAGAAAAAGGTTTATAACAGAGGATAGTTTTAGACGTATTTTAAAAATGGCATTTAGGCAGGGTTTTCTTATTTCCGTTATGCCCGTTGTTTATTTATGGCTAAGTCATTTTAATTTATTGAAAGTTTGGACAGTTATTCCGGTTTCACTGCTGATATTAGGTATAGAGTATTATTTTTTAGTCTATTATGAACATAGAAATAAAATTACCCGAGATTAATGCTTTAAAAAAGGCATTAGAACAAAAAACCGATGCCGAGAGTTTGCGTATGAAGCGTTTTTTAGAAATGCCAGATTTATCTCGGATGTCTGGTAGTCCCATAAACGAAATAGTTGAAAATATTTTAAAAAATCCAAGTTTTAATAGTTTTGATGTTATAGAAGTTCCCGAAATAGTGCCAGCTAGTATAAGTTTTGATTTGTTTGATTTTCCGGCGGATCACCCAGTTCGTTCAAAATCGGATACTTATTATGTAGATGATAAAAATATTTTACGCACGCATACCACAGTTATGTGGTATTACTATTTAAACGATGAAAGTGTAAAAGAAAGAATTGCAAAAAAAGAAGCTGTTGGTTGTTTTTCTTTTGGAAAAGTTTACCGCAAAGATGAAATTGACCGCAAACATATGAATATTTTTCATCAAATAGATGGTTGGTATCTTGTACCAAAAGATCAAAAAGTAATTACCATAGACGATTTACAGGAAGTTTTAGCCAATATCGCCAAGGCAGTTTTTGGCCCAGATGTAAAATATCGTTTTAACCCCGATACTTTTCCTTATACCGACCCAAGTTTGGAAATGGAAATAGAACGCGATGGTAAGTGGATTGAAATTTTAGGCAGTGGTGTGGTTAAAGGCAGTGTTTTAGATAAACTAGGTGTGGATTCAAATGTTTATAATGGTTGGGCTTTTGGTTTTGGTTTAGAAAGATTAGCGATTGTAAGTATGGATTTGCCAGATATTCGTTTGCTTTGGTCCAACGATGAGCGGGTCAAGCGTCAACTCAAGCTCGGCAATAAATTTAAAGAGGTTTCAAAGTTTCCACCCATTACGCGCGATATTTCTTTTGTGGTGGAAAAAGATTTTATACCAAATAACTATTTTGATTTGATTCGCGACATAGGTGGCGAGTTAGTTGAGGAGGTTCAGTTGTTAGATAAATACGAAAATGCCGAAAAGTTTGGCACCGATAAAATTAGTTACACTTACCGCATTATTTATCGATCCAACGAAAGAACTCTTACCACAGACGAAGTGGATCCAATTCAGGCTAGAGTTTACCAAGAAACAGCTTCACAGTTTAAAGCGGATTTGAGATAAAATATAACTTTTTTAGGTTGATTTTAAGCTTGAAAAATGATAAAATTAAAGTATTAAAATCTTAGATTATAGACAAAGCACCTCGCTTTTGCGGGATGCTCGTTTTTATGGCTAATAATAAAGAAAACAATTATACAGCAAAAGACATATATGTTTTAGAGGGTCTTGAACCTGTCCGCAAAAGGCCAGGTATGTACATTGGTTCTACTGGCGTAGATGGCCTGCATCACTTAATTTGGGAAATAGTGGACAATTCCATGGATGAAGCCATGGCCGGGCACGCCAAGAATATCAGCGTTGTTATTGAATCAGATAATAGAGTAAGAGTAGACGACGATGGCCGAGGTATTCCGGTAGAGGTTCATAAACAAACAGGTAAATCTGCACTGGAGACTGTTATGACTACGCTTCATGCGGGTGGAAAATTTGGAGGTGAATCTTACAAAATTTCTGGCGGTTTACATGGAGTAGGTGCTTCGGTGGTTAATGCTCTTTCTTCATCGCTTAAAGCCGAGGTTTGTCGTGATGGTGAACTTTGGATGCAAGAATATAAACGAGGTGTGCCATTAGCCAAAGTTAAAAAGGTAGGCAAGTGTAATCAAAATGGAACTTCGGTTACTTTTGAACCTGATCCAGAAATTTTTAAGGAAATTAAATTTAATTATCAAAGAATTTTAGATCACTTACGTCAGCAAACCTATTTAACCAAAGGTGTAAAAATTACAATTACCGATGCCAGAGTAAAACCAGCTCAAAGCCACAGTTTTTATTTTGAAGGTGGAATTGTAGCTTACGTGCAATATTTAAATCGCAGCAAAGTTAAAAAACAAGAAATAATTTATTCCTGCGACAAATCCGCAGAAGATGTTCACGTTGAAGTGGCTTTTCAATACACCGAAGATTTTCAGGGTATAGAACAATCTTTTGCCAATAACATTCATACACCAGATGGCGGTATGCACTTAACAGGTTTTAGAACAGCTTTAACTCGAAATTTAAATGATTACGCCAGAAAAAATTCTTTTATTAAAGATGCTGACGATAATTTAACAGGTGAGGACGCTCGTGAAGGGTTGACCGCTGTAATTTCGGTAAAAATTAGGGAACCTCAATTTGAAGGCCAGACTAAAGCTAAACTAGGAAATACAGAAGCTAGAACCGCAGTAGAATCGGTTGTATCGGAAACCTTGGCGGAATTTTTAGAAAAGAATCCAAGTGAAGCCAGAACAATTTTAGAAAAAACTCTTTTGGCCAAAAAAGCTCGCGAAGCTGCCAAGGCCGCACGCGAAACTGTAATTAGAAAAGGATTATTGGAAGGTTTAGCTTTACCAGGAAAGTTGGCTGATTGTTCTAATCGTGATCCTGCTGAATCGGAAATTTTTATTGTAGAAGGAGATTCGGCTGGCGGTTCGGCTAAACAAGCGCGTAGCAGAATTTTTCAAGCGATATTGCCACTTCGTGGAAAAATTTTGAACGTGGAAAAGTCGCGCTTAGATAAAATGTTGCTTAATAAAGAAGTTAAGGCTTTGGTTATTGCGTTGGGGGCTGCTATTGCTGATGAGTTTGATATAGACAAAGTTAGGTATCACAAAATAGTTTTAATGACCGATGCCGATGTAGACGGCGCGCATATTAGAACGCTTCTTTTAACTTTATTTTACCGTTATTTCCCACGAATTATAGAAAAAGGCTATTTGTATATTGCCCAGCCACCACTTTTTAGAATTCAAAAAGGTAAAGATATTAGGTATGTTTATTCTGATGCCGAAAAAGAAAAAACTGTTTTACAAATGGCAAGTGTCAAAATTCAAACCGATAAGGGTAAAAAATTAAAAATAAAAATGATGGGTAAAGAACTTGCCCCGAGCGAAGTCGAGGGGGCTGGAGAAGAATCTTTAGAAACCGAAACAACAGACGAGGCAGGTGGCACTGGAGACGTAGAAAAAGTTGCTGGTGTTAATATTCAGCGTTATAAAGGTTTAGGCGAAATGAATCCAGAACAGTTATGGGAAACAACAATGGATCCGGCAGTAAGAGTATTAAAACAAGTAAATGTAGCTAGCGCTGAAAATGCCGATAAAATTTTTGATATTTTAATGGGCAGTGAAGTCGGTCCTAGAAAGAGATTCATACAGACGCATGCCAAGACCGTGAAAAACCTAGATGTTTAGAAAATATCAAAAATAAAATTCCCCCGCGGAGGAAAATAGCCCCGCTCTGGCGGGGTGTTAGAAACCGTGGGTTTCTAAAAGAGTGGGGTCGGGGGAATTTTGATGACCGTTTTTTGATATTTTAATGGGCTCGGAAGTTGGTCCAAGAAAGAGATTTATACAGACACATGCTAAGACGGTTAAGAATTTGGATGTATAAAAATACGCCCCGACATTGTCGGGGCGTTACTTCACGCAGTAGAATCTGCAAACTTTTTTTTCTTGGGAGGAAGTTTGAGTTCATCTAACTCCATCCGAACTTCTGGATATTTTTCAGCCAACATCCGAATGAGCCGATCTTTGAGATCGTTCATTCCTTGTAGATGAAGTTTTTCTCCTCTCAAACGAGCGATTTCCTGTATTAGATAGTTTCTACGAGCTGTAAGGTTAAAGAACCAATCTAGTAAGAACATAGCACTTCTCCTTTTTTTAAGGATTAAACTATGTAGTATTGACACACAGTATGCCCTAGGTATATACTTAAAGTCAAGTAAGCCCTCAGGGGCTCTTTTTTTAAGGGCTTTGCCCAAGAGCCTGCCTGCGGTAGGCAGGTGTTAACGATTGGATGCAAAACCTTAGTCCGCCGAGGCCTTGCTTGCCACTCCGTAGCCTTGGCGAAGGGTGGGCGAGGCGGATACATTATAAATAAATACTATGGGTAAACTAACATCATATTTAAAAGATGTGCGTGTAGAGTTAGGCAAGGTTAATTGGCCTACGCGTGAACAAACAACTACATACACAATGCTGGTTATCGGTGTGTGTTTGGTAGTAGCAATTTTTTTGGGAGGATTGGATTATGTGTTTTCGTTTTTATTGAATAGATTTGTGTTTTAAATAAGATATAGCTCAAATATGGTATGGCCCGCCTTCGCCCACATTTATCAAGTAACGATAAAGAATCAAGCAAGGCTACGGCGGACACATGTTTGTAGCTAAATATTTTAAAAAAAATTTAGACAAACATGGCAAAGCAAACATTAAAACATGGGCGAAACTGGTATGTGCTTCATACTCATTCTGGGTACGAAGATACCGTTGCCCGCAACTTAAAACAAAGAATTGAATCTTTGGGAATGCAAGATAGAATTTTTAATGTAATTGTGCCTACCGAGAAAAAAATTAAAATAAGAAACGGTAAGCGCAGAGTAATAGAAGAAAAAATTTATCCCGGTTATGTTTTGGTAGAAATGAATGTAACCGATGATTCTTGGTATGTGGCCAGGAACACTCCTCGTGTAACAGGTTTTGTAGGTTCAGGTACCACACCTATTCCGGTTTCCGATGAAGAAATACACGAAATTCAACGACGTATGGGTATAGACGAACCGAAGTATAAGATTGACGTTGCGGTAGGAGATGCGGTAAAAATAACGGACGGTCCGTTTAAAGATTTTGATGGTAAAGTTTCTGCTGTAGACGAAGAGAAAGGTAAAATTAAGGTACTGGTTTCAATGTTCGGGCGAGAGACGCCTGTGGAATTAGATTTTTTACAGATTAAGAAGATATAAAGAATATGAACATGGCCCGCCTTCGCCCGTATTTATCAAGTCACGATAAAGAATCAAGCAAGGCTACGGCGGACACATGTTTTTAACTATTCATTTCATTCATAGAAAAACATGGCAAAAAAAATAAAAATAGTTGTAAAACTTCAGTTGCAAGCCGGCAAGGCAAACCCAGCTCCACCAGTGGGAACCGCATTAGGCCCTCATGGTTTAAACTTGCAGGATTTTTGTTCTAAGTTTAATGCAGCTACTGCCGACAAAGGCGACAATGTTATTCCGGTTGAAATTACTATCTACGAAGATAGAACTTTCGATTTGAAATATAAAACACCGCCAGCTTCCGACCTTTTAAAAAAAGCAGCCAAAGTAGAAAAAGGAGCTAAGGATCCTTTAAAAGCAAAAGTAGGCAAAGTTACGCGCGAACAAGTTCGTCAAATTGCCGAAATAAAAATGCCGGATCTTAGCGCCGACACAATAGAGCAAGCTATGAAGATTATAGAAGGCACGGCTCGTTCGATGGGAATAGAGGTTTCTAAATAATATTCCAACATTCTGCAGATATTGGTATGTTAACAACCCTAACGATCGTAAGAGTTGTTAACATTAAGATTCAGATATATTTGAAATAACTATCAGATGTTGCTAACCTAAAACACGAACCAAGCTGGTTCGTGTTTTTAGTTCTTTATAATACAAGGAGGAGATATATGAACCCGACCGTAAAATCTATTTTGGAAACTGGCTTTAATTTAGAAGCCAAGTATATCTCAGATTACAAGGAGCTTAGACGTTTGGTTAAACTTCTTAGAGAAAGTGGTTATACCATTGTTTTGACTCAAGGTGTCTACGATATGTACCACGTTGGGCATAGTCGTTATTTGATCAAGGCTCGATCATTTGGAGATGTGCTTATTGTGGGTGTTGATTCCGATGAATTAACCCGCAAGATGAAAGGCACTGACAGGCCTTTCGACAATTTCGAAGACAGAACCGAGCTCTTGGCTGGGTTTTCATTTATTAATATTCTTACTCGCCGTGATGTTGGTGAGCATAAATATCGTCTCATCAAATTGGTACGGCCAGATGTTCTGGTTATGTCTAAAACAACCAAATCTTTTACAGAAAGAGATAAAACAGCGCTTGAAGGGTGCTGTGGTCGGATCGAATATCTTGAGGCGCAAGCTCCGCCATCAAGTGTTAGTACTACAGCCAAAATAAGAAGGCTTAGGTTGGGAGGTGCTCAGGAACTTGGAGATAAGATTAGCAAATCCGTTCAGGGTGCAATAGCAGATTATTTGGAGGGAAAAAATGATACCAGGAGCTAATCTGATTGCCTACATTCCTACACTAAACCAACGTCATTTGGAATGGTTTAAGCAACATCGAAATAGTTCCCTTTTTCTTATCTCGCAGGCCGAAGCGGAGAAACTTCTTCCGCGGTTAGCTAGGAACATGGCGGCGTTGCCGACCACATTAGTTGCTCGTATAGTTTCTTTAGAGAGGTGGGTTAAAGAAGCGAGAATATTTTTTCCTGGCCGAGAGAACTATTATCCCAATCTTTCATCACCAGTGTGGAAAAGTTGGATTTTGCCCGACGAGGATGTTTCCCATATTTTTGCCGAAAAATATTTAGCGCCGGTAGGATGCGATTTCAAATTTGAGATGATCTGGGCTCGTTACGATATGATTGCAGTTACACGTAGTCAACCAGTAATTTCGGATGTTGAGATTTCATCTTCTGAATTAGATTTAGAACTTATGGACAAAGCTCGCAAGATTTCTGGGCAGAGTTCAGACTGGTGGAGGCAGATTGGTGCTTTGGCGGTTTCGTCAAACGGACGAATGTTGGTGGCTACTTGTAACACTCATCTGCCAAACGAATATGAAACATATATTTTTGGTGATTCAGGTCTTAACCGAGAGGCTGGGCAAGAAGGTAAATACACTTCTATTCACGCCGAGGAAGCAGTAATAACCCACTGCGCTCGGTATGGTCTTGCTCTTGATGGCGCGAACTTTTATGTAACTACTTTTCCTTGTGAGAAATGTGCTCGCCAGATAGTTTGGGCTGGAGTTAGTAAAATATTCTTCCGCGATGGATTTTCTTCGTTGAATGCCCAAGATGTTTTACAGGTAGGAGGTGTAAAGATTATTCAGGTCAAATCTCCGGATTAGCTTAATTGCTTTCCGGAGTTTTTTAATTAAATATAAAAACCCCTCTTCTCTTTAGGAGAAGAGGGGTTTGAACTAGGCGACCATAAATATTACTGGTTTATATTTTGGATCGTTTTTGTCAGTTATTTCTGGAACTATAAGATGAACATGAAGGTGTCGTACTGTGGCGCGGTTGATTCTTGGATCACCAAATCGAATTCCAATGCTTCCACTTTGAATATCAAATCTTTGTTCGGCCCACATCAACATTTGAAAAAGATCGGACCATTCGTGTGGATAAATATCTTCCAGTCTTTCAACATGGGTTATGTGGACGGCCACAAGATGCACTTTGGTGTTCTCGTATGGCCACATGTTTGGCATTAGAAACCAATAACTCGTTTTTCTGATAATTTCATTGCCTTCGGGCAAGTTTCCGGGGCAAAAAGGGCACTCACCCCTTTCTAATATTCCTTCCATAATCTTTTGCTGATCTGCAGTGCGAGCGTGAGCCAGTACCACAAAATTTTTTTTCTCGTCAGGTTCCATATTATTTCTCCATGAAAGTTGGCTATTCCGTGACTGGAATATCGTTCATAGCTGGTTGGGGATGGTAATCGGTTAATTCAAAATGATGTGGTCTGAAAGCAAAGATGTCTGTAATGCTTGTATCTGTAATCTTTAGCGTTGGGAAACAATTAGGTGTTCTAGATATTAGTTCTTTTACGTGATCAACCTGATCTTTGTAAATTTGCGCATCGTGAATGGAATGTATAAACATATATGGTTCATATCCAGTTACTTGCGCCAGCATAAGAAGAAGGGCAGTGTATTGGATCATGTTTGAAGGAATACCAACTGGAACATCACCCGAACGTTGATCCATTCTAAGAATCATTTTGTCTTCTAGAATAATAACCTGAACATCGCCATGACACGGTGCCACTACAACTCGGCGCTGTAGTTCGCTGTGTTGTAAGCAGAATCGAGGTATCCATGGCGTGACTTTGTGCGTACGCAACCATGGACGTTCGCGTATTTGTTTTACAAGATTATACCATTGGTTAAACCCATCGTTGCGATATGCAGGACCATAAGATCCCGGACCAAGATCTCCGGGTTCGAGACCGAACTTACCGCACTTTTCTTCGTTGGCCCAGCGACGCCACCAACTTGCCCAAGTTTGTTTATCTCCGTACTCGCGAAGCTGGTCGAGTGTGCGGGCACCATTTATGAAAGCAATGATTTCGGAAATAGGTTTTTGCCAAAAGGCAGAAATATCTCTTTCGGTAATAAATGGCGCGCCGTTTTCTAGGTAGAACTCCATTTGGGGAGCAGTAGCCGATGTAAATGTGCCTTTGGTTTGGAATCGGTTTTTGGTGTAGATTCCTGTTTCCAAGATATTTCCCAAAACTCTTCGATACTGAAAATCTGGTGTCCGCTCTTCGTATGGCCTGTAAATATTGCTCATCTTTCATCTCCTTTATTAAATGTTAAAGAACTGCGTGGCTGTAAATTTTTCTTGGCTGTATGCTATCATTTCTGTATGCTAAAATACAAGCCAGTTATTGGGTTAGAAATACATGCCGAACTTAATACCAAAACAAAAATGTTTTGTGATTCGGCCAATAATCCTAACGAAACTAATCCTAATACAAATGTTTGCCCTGTGTGTATGGCGCACCCAGGAACTTTGCCCGTTATAAATATTGAAGCTGTTCACAAGGTTATAAAGACCGGCTTGGCTTTGGGTTCTAAGATAAATGAATATTCTTGGTTTGAACGCAAAAACTATTTTTATCCAGATATACCCAAGGGTTACCAAATTTCTCAATTCGAAAAACCTTTTTGCGAAGGTGGAGTTTTAAAGTTATCTAACCCCGACGGTACCGTCGGGGGTGCCGGCAAAGAAATTAAAATTAAAAGAATTCATTTAGAAGAAGATACGGGTAAATTAATACACGAAAATAAAAAAAGCTTGGTCGATTTTAACCGAGCCGGTGTGCCTTTAATGGAACTTGTAACCGAACCCGATATTGAAACTGGTGTAGAGGCTAAAGAATTTGGCGAGGAATTTCAATTATTACTCCGCTATTTAAATGTTTCCGAAGCCGATATGGAAAAAGGGCAGTTAAGAATAGAAGCAAATATTTCTATAATGCCCGAAGGCGCCGAAAAATTTGGCACAAAAGTTGAAATTAAAAATTTAAATTCTTTTCGTGCCTGCGAACGCGCCATAGATTACGAAATAAAACGCCAAGCCGAAGTTTTAGAAAGTGGCGAAAAAGTTATTCAAGAAACACGTGGTTGGGATGAAAATAAATCGGAAACGTTTTCACAGCGCACCAAAGAAGAATCGCACGATTACCGCTATTTCCCAGAACCAGATTTACCACCAGTTCGTTTAGATAAAGCTCAAATTGAATTTATAAAACAAGAATTACCCGAACTACCAGCTTCGCGCCGCGAAAGATTTACTCGTGAATATAATATTACACAAAAAGATAGCCAAGTTCTTACTGTAGAAAAAGAACTAGGGGATTATTTCGAAAAAACTATTACAGAACTTGAAAGTTGGTTTATAGATGAAAAAATTAGCGATGCTTCAACCAAACAAAAACTAGTTAAACTTTCTGCTAATTATTTAATTACCGAAATACAAAAATTATTAGCCGAATCAAAATCTAAAATATCTAGCCTACTTATTACTCCCGAAGATTTTGCCGAACTTATTATTTTAATTCACCAAGGTAAAATATCTTCTTCGGCGGCACAAACAATATTAGCCGAAATGTTTGCTACCGGCGAAGACCCACACCAGATTTTGTTAGACAAAAACCTAGGGCAGGTAAGCGATGTAGAAGAAATTAAAAAATCTGCCGAGGAAGTTATTACAGCAAATCCAAAGCCAGTAGAAGATTATAAAAAAGGTAAAGTGGAATCTATCAAGTTTTTGGTGGGCCAACTTATGAAAGCTACAAAAGGCAAAGCCAACCCACAAGTGGGAGAGGAAATATTAAAAGAGTTGCTTACCCAGTAACGTACATTCGTATGCGTCACTGAGCTTAAGAAGGGCTTGTATTGACCGAGCTGAGCTCGGTTGACATTAAGCATTAAATAGTGTATACTTAGAACATCGTCAAATGGCGATGTTCTTTAGCATAAACCCCGCCAGAGGCGGGTAAACCTGCCCATAAACGGGCAAAAACCATAAGGAGCTGACAATGGATACATCCAACAGCGCCCAAACAATCAACGATCTGTACATCACCCCACACAGAGAAGACGCCTGTTTAGGCGATAAACTCTGGAGTGTTGTAGAAGCGGTAGTGCGTGAGCTGCTGCCGGTACTAAGATACATAGCGGCTCCAAGATTTCTATGGAAGAAAGACGGTTCAGGTGCAGGCTATACCTGTCATTGCATCAAGATTGGCAGGAATCGTCTCGGTGCTAATATCTACTTGGATGGAAATGGTGGAACATTCGGCACAGAGACTGAGGATGACAAGGAATATGTTCTCTCTACTCACAACACTCCTTATATGCTGAGGTCTCTACCATTTGAAGACCTTATTACTTCTTTACAGGAGATGTTGCAAAAAGCGATAGAGAAGCGGACGCAGCATCTCGCCAGTCTCAACGAGCGGTCGCAGAAGCTGGATGAGATCATGGCGATTCTGAAGCGCTGATCAGCAGTTCCAAACGGTTAGAGTCTTGAGAGCACAGAAATGTGCTCTCTTTTTTAATTCAAAAAACTTTTTATTTTTTCTTCGGCTTCTTTTGGCGAAGTTATCCAAACAATATTTTTATCTTTTTTAAACCACGTTGTTTGCCTTTTGGTGTAGGCGAGTGTGTTTTGTATTATTAAACTTTCTATTTTATCTAAATTAGTTTCGTCTTTAAATTCTTGGTAGCCAATACTTTGCATTGGAGTAATTTCCCAGCCATATTTTTCGCTTAGTTGTTTTATTTCTTCGGCTAAACCTTTTTTAAACATTTCTTTGGTTCTTTCTGTTATTCTTTTAACCAATTCTTCTTTTTCTATTTTTATACCAATTTTTAAATAGTCAAAAACAGGCTCGCCAATTTTACGCTGGTTAGAAAATTTTTCGCCTGTTTCGGCTATAACTTCTAAAGCTCTTATTATTCTTCTTTTATTTGCGTTACCAGTAATTAAAGCGGCTTCGGGGTCTTTTTCTTTTAGTGCATTAAAAAGTTCTAGAATATCTTTTTGTTCTAATTCTTGGCGAAGGCGCAAATTAGGTTTAACTTCGGGTATATTCCAGTTCTCTAAAACTGCTTTTAAATATAGCGGAGTACCGCCAACTAAAAACGGAGTTTTGCCACACGAAACAATTTCTTTTAATTTTTCTGTGGCTAGTTTTTGATATTGTGAAAGAGTAAAATCATCTGTTGGATCAATTTCATCAATCAAGTAATGAGCGATGCCTTTGTATATAAACTTTCCGTTTTCCCAAGCGCCTTCGGGTTTGGCAGTGCCAACATTAAACTCTTTATATATTTGTCTAGAATCGGCCGAAACTATCTCGCCATTAAATTCTTTGGCAAGTTCTACTGCAAGACTGGTTTTACCAGAAGAGGTAATACCGAGAATTGTAATTACTCTAGAGAGACTTGGATTCAATTTCTTTCTTTAACTTAGACACAAAATCTTCAACATTCATTGCGCCTAAATCTTCACCACCTCTTTTTCTTATAGCCACGGTTTTATTTTCTTCTTCCTTTGCGCCCACGATTGCTAAGTAAGGAATTTTTTGTGTTTCGGCTTCGCGAATTTTTTTACCGATAGTTTCGTTTTTTTCGTAAAGCTCAAAACGTATACCAGCTTCTGTTAATTCTTCCGCAATTTTGTTGGCGTAGTTAATTATCTTGTCGCTTATAGGTAAAATTGCAACTTGTACCGAGGCCAACCACAAAGGAAAAGCGCCGTTAAAATGTTCTAATAATACCGCAAGCGATCTTTCTATAGAACCCAATATAGCGCTATGAACCATAACTATTCTTTCTTTTTCGCCCTTCTCGTTTATACAGACAAGGTCGAATCTTTCGGGCATATTAATGTCTAATTGAATTGTGGCTACTTGCCATTCTCGGCCCAAAGAATCTTTAGCTGTAAAATCTATTTTTGGCCCATAAAAAGCAGCCTCGCCCAAAACTTCTTCGGCATCAATTCCTTTTTCTTTAGCAATTTCGCGTAATTGATCTTCGGCAAATTTCCACATTTCGGCGGTACCCAAATATTTTTCTTTTTGTTTAGGATCATGGAAAGAGAGTCTAACCGTAAGTTTAAAACCGATCGTTTTATAAAAAATATCTATAATGTCCCAGACAGTGGCAAATTCTTTTTTAATTTGATTTTGGCGACAAAAAACGTGAGCGTCGTCAATTGTAATAGCGCGCACACGGGCGAGGCCATTTAGTTCGCCTGTTTGTTCATCGCGGTACATTTTTGTGGTACCAGCGTAACGTTGAGGCATTTCACGCCAGCTGTGGGGCTTACGGTCAAAAATTTGAATATGATGCGGGCAGTTCATAGGCTTTAAAGCAAATTCATGCCCTTCGCGTGTTTTTATATGAAAAAGTTCGTCTTTAAATTTATCCCAGTGACCACTTTTTATGTAGAGGTCTTTTTTAGTTATATGAGGAATATCTACCATTTGATAACCTTGGCGCTGGCGAAGTTCCCAAACAAAAGTATCAAGCAAGTTTCTAATTACTGTGCCTTTAGGCGTCCATAAAGGTAGGCCACTGCCTACAAGTTCGGAAAAGCAAAAAAGGTCTAATTCTTGGCCGAGTTTTTTGTGATCTGGTTTTTCCATGGTTATTTTTGATAGTGTTTGGTTATGTGAATAACTTCGGCTTCGCTATTTTTGATTCTAAAAATTGCGCGGTATTTAATATCAATTCTGAATGAATAAAGTCCAACTGACTTAGGCTCTAGTTTTTCGGTATGTAGGCTAGGATGAAAAGAATTTATTATAAACAAGGCCAACTGCTTTTTAAATTTGTTTTTTAGTCCGTGCCGTTCCAGTTGTTTCTCAATTCGGGAATTAACTGGTTTTATCAGCATATTCCAAAGATTTTTTTAGATCCCTTAAAAAATTTTCTTTATAAAGACCTGTCTTTTTCATCTCGGAAATAATTTTGGCTGATTCCAGCACAGGTGATTCTTCTAAGACCATATTTTGTTCAATCAAAAACCTGGCCCAGTCGGCTGGGTTTTTAAAACCCTCGTGTTCTGCTCGTATTTTAGCTTTGCGGAAGTCCTTTTCTTGTAATTTGACTGTTATGTTAGGCATTTTTATATAAAACAATCTTATCAGAAATATATAATTTTGCAATTAAAGACTGTTATTTTTTGATATTAGGTTTTTTATATAATCTTCAGCTGCAATTTTATTACCACCATAAAATAGAGTTAACCACTTTCTAGCTTCTTTAATGTCGCCATTTTCCAAAGCCATTAAGGCTAGGTTTTCGTAGGCACCAGGGTAGGGGAAGGCAAAATTAATCGCTTTTAAAAAATATTCTTGGGCTTTTTCTTTTTCGCCTTTTTTCCAATAGACCAAACCTAAATTATTTAAGCCTTTAGGATAGCCATTATATATTTTTTCAGCAGCTACTAATTCTTTTTCAGCGTTTTTAAGATCGCCAACTTGGTAAAACATAGCTCCGTAATTGGAACGAGAAAGAACACTATTGGGCGCGCATTTAGCGGCCGAAGTAAACAAACTTTTTTCAGTTAGCCAATCTAAGGATCTCGCATGGCTTTGCCAAGCATAAAAGATTATTAACAATGTAGTTAAAATGCCAACTATTATTTTTGGCCATAAACTAGGTAATTTTTTTATTAGTAAAGTTAAAACATAGGCTGTAATAATAGCGAGTCCTAGTGATGGATAATATATTAATCTTTCACCGGCGATGGTGCCCGTTGTAAAAGGTATGTTGCTAGTTATTAAAAAACCAAATACAAAAATTGCGGCAGAAAAAGAAATTATTGGCTTGCGGTGCCAAAAAATAAAAATAGATACAACAAACATTGTAAAAATTATTAATCCAGCTAATGCCCAAATATCAGCGAAATTTTTTAGCGCGGGGATTTGATTATAAGAATAATCGGAGCATAAATTAAATGGCCAGAAAGTTTTTTGTAAATATATGGTTAGAATTTTAAAAGAGGTGGCGGTTCGTGGTATAACCGATTCGAATTTTAATGGATTTTCTACGATGCTGGTTTCTAGGTTAGAAAAATAACTCCAACCTAATACTTGGAGCCTAGAACCAAAATAAATAAATGCTCCCCAAGAAATCGAAAGCCAATCTTTGTATTTTAAACCTGTGTTTTTTTGTAGAAAAAGAATTAGCCCTAGTGGAATAATTATGGTTGCGTTTTCTTTACTACCCAAAGCTAATAAAAGCCATAAGCCAGCTAAAAATGTTTTTGGTTTTTCTTTTATTATTTCCAACAAGAAAAGCAAAGAGAAAAATAAGGCTAAGATTTCGGCGCGCCCAATAATATTAGCGACAGCTTCGGAGTGTATGGGTAAAACTAAAAAAATAAGAGCGCTTAAAAAAGCCAGAAGTTCTTTTTGTGTTAGCTTTTTTATAAAAAGAAAAATTAAATAACAAGTCCAACTATAAAAAATCAAATTAACAAAATGAAAACTCCAAGGCTTTGTTCCAAAAACAGAATAGTTTACCGCATAACTTACTAAAGTTATTGGGCGATACAAGCCAGATTCTGTGTTCCAATAAGGTGAAGTAACCACATTAACAAAATTTTCTAGTTGGAATGTTTGGTTACTATTAACTATATAGCGATCGTCAAAAACAAAATCTCCACTCATGGTTTTGCCATAGATTAAAAAAATTAAAATAAAAAATAACACAGGGATAAAGATATTTTTGTTTTTATTTAGTGTTGTAGCCAGTTTTTCTTTAAACACAGATTTTTTATTAATTATATATACTGAGTCAGCGATCGCTGACTCAGTATATAAGGATGCTATAATTTATATTATAATACTATTATACCAATGGAGAAAAGAAGGAAATTAAATCGATTAGGTCCGGTTCAGCAAAAAATCATCCTTTTACTTTTGGGTGGAGTTGGTTTGGGTTTGGCTAGAACTTCAAAACAGTATTTTAGAGTAATCAAAGGAGTATCTAAAGAATGGAAGAAAATCAATAAACAATCTTTGGAGAAAGCGATATTTAATCTTTATAAATCTAAATTAATTCATGAACACGAAAATCTCGATGGTTCCTTAACCATGGTTTTAACCGAGAAAGGTAAGCAGAAGGCTATAACCTTTAATATAGACAATATGCAAATCAAAAAACCTAAGGTCTGGGATAAAAAATGGCAGATGGTCTTATTTGATATACCAGAGAAGCATAAAAAAGCTAGGGAAGCTTTGAGGGAAATTTTAAAGAAATTAGGATTTTATGAGTATCAAAAAAGTGTACTAGTATATCCTTATGAATGCCGAAATGAAATTGATTTTGTAATTGAATATTTTGAAATTAGGTTGTGGGTTAGATTGGTTACTGTTGTGGCTTTAGACAATGAACTTCATTTGCGCAAGATTTTTAATTTGGTTAGCTAAGTATTAAATATACCGAGTCAGCGATCGCTGACTCGGTATATGATTGGTGTATAAGGTGATTTTATAATAAAAATAATAACAAACAACCTTCTCCCCGCACAGAGTGCGGGGATTCCTGTGAGAAATTAAAAACCCGATGGTGTTGTTCATCAGGTTTGTGAATTAAATACCGAGTATCTATCAGTACGCGTTTATTTAGTTGTTCAAAATCATAAAAGATCTAATTTTATCTCAGCAATATCTTTAATTGCTGAATTTTTTGGAGCAATGTCTCGGACTATTTCTAATTCTGCTCTACTTTGCGCTTTAGCCATCATTGTGGCCAAAGCAAACCTTCTTGTTATCCTATTTTTTGTTGTCTCATGAATTTCAAGACATTCATCGAATGATTTCATCATAAACGCGAATATCATAATTATCCTCCTTTAGATTTTAATGTACTGGATTTTACTCGGATAGTAGTTTAACATCTTTGCAAATAAATTTCAAAGTATTGTCACGTATTTGTACATTGCCTTTTATTAACATCACTTTATCCATTTCCCAGATTTCGGGTTTTTTGGCGAAGGTGTCGGGGAATATCACAACTTCTATTTCGCCAGAAAAATCGGCAAGTTGTGCAAAAGCCATAGGCTTGCCGGTTTTAGTTATTATTTTTCTATATTTATTTATTATGCCGCCCACGGTTATAGTGAGTGATGAGGCTAGTAAATCTTTTATGGGTTTAGCTTTTTTTTCTAATATAGCTTTGTATTGTTCCAAAGGATGAGAGCTTACATATAGGCCTAGTAATTCTTTTTCCCAAACTAGTTTAACAGATTCGGTGGCGGGAATAGCAGGTTTTAATTTTAAAACTGGCTCGGAATTGGCAATGTTATCAAAAATACTAGATTGATTAAGGGAACTGGCTTGTTTTATTTCTTTAGAAAAAGTTAAAAGATATTCCATATTTTCTAAAATTTGGCTTCTCTCGCCCAAGCTATCAAGTGCGCCGGTTTTAGCCATAGCCTCTAAAGATTTTTTGTTTAAATCTTTATGGTGAATTCTTTCTATAAAATCGGATAAACTTTTAAATTTTCCGTCTTTGGCTCGTGCTTCAATAATCGCAGCCACGACATTTACACCTACATTTTTAATAGATTCTAAACCAAAACGAATACGATCTGAGTTATTATCAACACTTTTTATTGTTGTAAATTTACCCACGCTTTCGTTTACATCTGGTGCTAAAACGGGAATATTCATACGCGTGCATTCATTTATAATTTCGGCAATTTTTTCTATATCGCCCGATTCAGCAGTTAATACGGCTGTCATAAATTCGGCAGGGAAGTTGGCTTTAGCGTAAGCAGTTTGATAAGCCACGCGGCCGTAGCTCGCCGCATGAGCTTTGTTAAAACCATAAGCCGCAAAAGGTTCTATTAATTTCCAAAGTTCGTAGGCTTTAAATTCCGTCATGCCATTTTTTACCGCGCCCGCCATAAATTTTGCTTTTTGAGCTTCCATTTCGGCAGGAATTTTTTTGCCCATAGCTTTTCTTAATTTATCGGCTTCCAGCCAACTATAGCCCGCTAATTTTATGGCCACCATCAAAACATCATCTTGGTAAGTTAAAATTCCATAAGACTGATCCAAAATATCTTTCATACGTGGATCAAAATATTCAATTAAACGTGGGTTATGTTTTCGTTCAATATATTTTGGAATAGATTCCAAAGGGCCTGGGCGATACAAAGCCACCATGGCGTTAATATCGTGAATGGTAGTTGGTTTTAAATCTTTTAAATATTTTGTCATGCCTGCGCCGTTTAATTGGAAAAGACCAATTGTTTCGCCTTTAGCTAAAAGCTCAAAAGATTTTTTATCGTCTAGTGGAATATTTTCTATATCTAAATCAACACCTCTATGTTCTTTGGCTAATTTAACTGTGTCTTCTAAAATAGATAAATTTCTTATGCCCAGAAAATCAAATTTTAAAAGCCCTGCATCTTCTACGGCATGCATATCGTATTGGGTAATTATTCGGCCACCTTTAGGGTCTAACTGCAATGGCACAAATTCAGTAAGTGGACGAGGACTAATAACAACGCCAGCAGCGTGAACAGAAATATGCCTAGCACAGCCCTCCATTTTTTTAGCTTGGTTAATCACTTCGGCTATGGTTGTATCGGTTTCATATAATTGAGAAAGTTCGGGTGTAATTTTTAAAGCTTGGTCAATTGTCATCGGGAAACCTTGCGAACCCATAGGAATAAGTTTGGCAATACTATCGCCAACAGAATAGGGGTGACCAAGCGCACGAGCAACATCGCGTACAGCGGCGCGCGCCATCATTGTGCCAAATGTGCCAACTTGGGCAACTTTATCCTCACCATATTTTTTTATAGCGTATTGAATAACTTCGTCTCTTCGGTTGTCGGCAAAGTCCATGTCTATATCGGGTGCCGAAGGGCGTTCGGGGTTTAAAAATCTTTCAAAAGGAATTTTGTATTCTATGGGATTAACTTTTGTAATTTCGGTTAAATAAGTTGTAAGCGAACCTGCCACCGAGCCCCTAATATTTGTTAAGATTCCATTTTCGTGAGCGAATCTTAAAAGATCGGCTACCACTAAAAAGTAGGGAGCATAACCCTTGGTTTCTATAATTCCGAGTTCATAATTCATTCTGTCTAAATACAAAGGCGAACGTTCTAAGTTTCTATGGGCGAAACCCGCTTCTGCTAGCCGTCGTAATTCGCTATCAGCTGTAGTACCATCAGGAAGTTTAAAATCGGGGAAAGTCCATTTACCAAGTTCTAGTTCTAAATTGGTTCTAGAGGCTACTTCATGGGTTCTTTCTATGGCATGTTGAAACTGCGGTAACACTTGGAGCATTTCTTCGGCCGAACGCATAGAAAGGTTGTAATCGAGTAAATTTAAACGGTCTTTATCTTTGGTATGAGTGCCGGTGCCTACAGAAATTAAAATGTCTTGAGTTTCGGCATCTTCGTGGTTTACATAGTGGACATCATTAGTGGCAACAAGTTCAGCGCCAGTTTTTTCGGAAAGGTGTTTATATGTTTGTAAAATATATTTTAATTCTTCTTCGGTGCCGTGCGGCATAATTTCTAAATAAAAATTATTGCGCCCGAAAATTTCTTGGTATTCATAAATTAATTTTTCAGCATCATCAACTTTTTTGTTTCTTATTGCTGTTGAAATCTCACTTTGAAAACAACCCGAAAGCACAATTAAACCTTTGGCATGTTCGCGCAACAATTCTTTGTCTACTCTGGGTTTATAATAAAAACCTTCCAAATAAGCTTTGGTTACAAGTTTTATTAAATTTTTGTAGCCGTCTATGTCTTTAGCAAGAACTGTTAAGTGATAGCGTTTGTCGTCTATACCAGCGCGTTTTAAAAGCCGACTTTCGGCCGCAACATAAAGTTCGCAACCTATGATTGGTTTTATACCAGCTTTTTTTGCGGTTTTATAAAAATCTATGGCGCCGTACATTGCACCGTGATCGGTTAAAGCCAAAGAATCCATACCAAGTTCGCCGGCGCGTTTAACAAGGTCGTCAATTTTGCCCAAGCCATCTAGCAGAGAATAGTGAGAATGTGTATGTAAGTGAGAGAATTTCATGATTAGATATTAGTGCGTAGAATGTAGAACGTAGTTAAGCAATCAAAGTATATCAATAGTTTCTAGTTGTGGGAAAGTTGCAATTTAATGAATATGTTTTAAAAAATAAAAAACCGTTCCGGTTACCGGAGCGGTTTTGTTTTTAACCTGCCACAATTAAATTTGATGGCAGGCCAAATCTTACTGGAGTTATTTTACCGAGTTCATACTTTCCCATCATCTCGGCGATTTCAGGGTATAATTGAATCTTCGGCAAGTGAAGCTTAATAAAACTTGTTGGATTTTTATCGGGTTCTAGTATGAAAGATTGATTGCTTATGTGGTACGATCCCTCAATTGAAAATTGAAAGGACAAATTATGTTGGTTTGATCTATCGGGTGATACTAAAAGAAATGGGCGTTCTCTTTTTTTAAGCCATGGTGTGTCATTTTGAACATAGTACAATTGGCCAGCTAAATAAAAACGTAAAATCGCCATATTTAACAAAGCGCATTTAAAACTATAAATTCTTTCTTTGGCTTCAAAATCAATTCTTTTGTTTTTAGCCGATCTACTAGCTACGAAAGCTAGCGCGATTAGTTCTACTACAGATATAGCTGAAAGTCTTTCGGCTATGCTTTCAATAGTGCTAGTAGATATTTCTTTAGGCAAATTTTCGAAGCATTTACCTAATCGGGAATTTAAGTATAACCAGATTCTTTTTACTGACCATTCTTGTGAACCTGCAGAATCACGAATTACGTAGGGGTCAATGAAATAGACCAATATCCCTTTTATTATTTCTTTGGGCAGAGGTATCATATAGAATATCTCCAATTTTAATTTTAAAGATCTAGGTTGCACTGCAATATAAAATATAATAACTCTTTAGTCCAGTTATTGCCAATATATTTGATTTTTGATAGAGTATTAGGGTTAAAGTTAATAGAAAAATATATGGGTGTTCCAAGGCACAGACGTACCAAATCTAAACAAGGCCATAGACGCAGTCATTTGGCTCTAAAGAAAAAAAGTTTAACTGGTTGCTCTAAATGTGGAGCTAAAGTTTTGCCACACGTAATTTGCGTTAGTTGCGGATTCTATAAGGGTAAACAAGTAATAGATATGGTTGCTAGGGCTGCCAAGAAAAAAGCTAAATCTTCTAAAAGATAATTATCAATTCTCAATTTTACAATTATCAATGAATTTTCAATGTCTTAATTTTTAAAACCTTTTGATAATTGAATCATTGGAGTTTTAATGAAAATTGAGAATTGTAAATTGAAAATTAACCAAAATGGCTAACAGACACTTATCTCGTTCTATTGCTATGCAGAGTCTTTACGAATGGGATTTTCGTGGTGGGGACACTGCTAATTTAGAATCTTACATTGTTCAAAACTCCAAAGAATTTGGTCCTGGGTTAGAGGACGATTCTTTTATTCGCCAATTAGTAAATGGCGTTATTTCTTATTTGGGTAAAATAAACCAAATAATTGCTAAAGCCGCGCCTGAATGGCCGATTGAGCAAATAGCTATGGTAGACAGAAATGTTTTGCGTCTTGGTATTTACGAACTTTTATTTGGCGATTATAAAGAAGTTCCACCAAAAGTTGCCATAAACGAAGCCATAGAGCTAGCTAAATCTTTTGGCGGGGAATCTTCTGGAAAATTTGTCAATGGAGTTTTAGGCACAATTTACCGTGAAATTGGCGAGCCATTAAAGGACGATAGTTCTAATAAAAATAAAACCGAAGCAGATATTGCTTCAGATAAAGAAAAACAAGATGGAGAGCCTTCAGAAATTGGAGCATAAGTTGGGGGTTGTTTTTAAAGATAAAAATCTTTTAAAGCAAGCCTTAATTCATCGCTCTTGGTTAAACGAAAACCCCGAAAGTGGTTTAGAAAATAACGAACGCCTAGAATTTTTGGGCGATGCAGTTTTAGAACTTGTAGTAACCGAATATCTTTATAAAAAATATAAAAACCCCGAAGGCGAACTAACAAACTGGCGGGCGGCTTTGGTTAACTATGTTAATTTGAGCGAAGTCGCTGGCGTTTTAGAATTTAACGATTTTCTTTTGCTTTCCAAAGGCGAAGCTAAAGATATGGGTCGGGCAAGACAGGTTATCTTGGCAAACACTATGGAGGCAATAATTGGCGCTATATATTTAGATCATGGCTACGAAACTGTGGCTAAATTTATTAATAAAAATATTCTTTGCGATTTAGAAAAAATAATAAAAAGTAAATCTTACAAAGATTCAAAGAGTTTATTTCAAGAGCAGTCTCAAGAAAAGTTTGGTATTACTCCAAACTATAAAGTGTTAAACGAAACCGGTCCAGATCATGACAAAGTTTTTGAAGTTGGTGTATATTTAAACGAAGATATGGTTGGCAAAGGTTCGGGACCTTCCAAACAGGAAGCCGAACAAAAAGCAGCAGAGTCCGCACTAGAAAAATAGCTTATTAGTTTTTGGTTTTATTAGCTTGTTAGGTCAGAAGATTTGTTTTATAGTCTATCGAAGTGAGACTTCGATAGAAAAACTCTAAAGTCATCAAGGTTTAACCTTGATGAGGTATATTCTCGGGTGTGAAACAAGCGCATCCGAGATTTTTTTATGTTAAAATAATATTTGTATTATGTATCTTAAATCTCTCCAAATATCTGGCTTTAAGTCTTTTGCGAAAAAGACTGTTTTAGATTTTCCTAAAGGAATCACAGTTGTAGCTGGGCCGAATGGTTCGGGAAAATCCAATGTGGTGGATGCTATTCGTTGGGCTTTGGCCGAGCAAAGTTTTAAAAACCTTCGCGGTAAAAAAGGCGAGGATTTAATTTTCTATGGTTCGGGCACCAGAAATTCCTTGGCGCGGGCTAATGTAGGTATGCATTTTGATATGAGCGATGAGGTAAATAGCCACTTAGGCCTAAGCGAAGCTTTGGTAGAACGCGAAGTAGATAAAAGCGGAGAAAATTCTTATATTTTAAACGGCAGAAAAATTAGGCTTTCCGATATGGAAGAATTTTTAGCTAAATCGCGTGTAGGTGATAGTTCGTTTAGAGTAATTTCGCAAGGTATGTCGGACAAGCTTTTAAATTTATCGCCCAAAGAGTTTAAAGGTTTTATAGAAGAAGCGGCTGGCGTAAAAGAATATCAAGATAAGCGCTATCAGGCGGAAGCTAAATTAAAACGCACTCGCGAAAATTTAGAAAAAGTTGGCGCAATTTTAACCGAACTAAAGCCCCAGTTGAGAATCTTAAAAAGAGAAAAAGAAAAGTTAGAAAAAAAGGCAGAATATTTGGCCGAACTCAAAAGTGCCTCGGTTGATTTATTTGGTTCTAGGTATAGAGAAGTTTTAGCTTGGGAAAATAAAATTGCCGAAAAAGAAAAACAATTTAAACAAAGTTTAAAACCGCTTGGCGAAGAAGTTAAAAAATTACGCGAAGAACTATTTTCGTTTGATAAAAAAACAGTTTTTAATGCTGAACTAGCCTCTAGTATTTCGCAAGTTAGAAACCTTGAGGCCGAAGAAAATAAAATAGCGCGGGAAATAATTTCTACCGAAGGCAAAATAAATTTAGAAGAAGAAAGAGAACGCCAGCATTTGCCAGTTAGTGTGGAATATTTAAAAGGCAAAATAGGAGAGCTTGTTACAAAACTAAATGTGGATTTTAAAGGAATGGATGTTGAATCTTTACGTCGGGTTATGGCGGGTGTAGCCATAGCTTTGCAAGATTTATTAAAAGCCATAGAAAAAGGCATAGATCCTGCGGTAAGTTCTAATACTTTGCCAATACTTAAACACGGTTTGGAAAAATTGTTAACTTCGCAAAAGGAAATTAAAGAAAAATTGGACAAGGCTAATTTACTGCGTTCCGAAAAAGAAAAAACGTTAATAGACGAACGCAAAGTTTCTTTGGCGGCTGAAAGAATTTATAGGGAGAAGGAATCCGAACTTTATAGGTTAGAAAGCGCTTTGAGAGAAACAGAAATAGAAAGTGAAAAATTAAAACTTCATAAAGATAAGTTTAATCAAGATATGTCGGCGGTGGGCGTGGTTACTTTAGCCGAAGTCTTGAGTGTGGAGCCGGAAAATAATAAGGCGACACTGGCATCGTCCCACTCCGCCAAGGCTTCGCGGGATGAAACCGCAGGGGCGGTTTCAGAGGACAAGGTCTGGAAGTTAAAAAGAAAGTTAGAAGAAGTAGGTATAATAGACGAAAAAATAATTCAAGAATATGAAGGTGCGAACCAGCGTTTTGAATTTTTAAGTAAGGAATCGGAAGATCTTTCTAAAACTTTGGTTTCTTTGGAAGATTTGGTTAAAAATTTAGAAAAAGAAATAAGTATAAAATATAAAACCACGCTTAGCGAAATGAGCCATATATTTGGCGGGTATTTTAGATTGATTTTTGGCGGGGGAAAAGCTTCGCTTAATGAAGCAAAATTGGCAGTTGTATTAGCAGAAGAATCTGAGGAAGAAGAAGCAAGTGGTGTGGAAATTAAATTAGACTTGCCGAATAAAAAAGTAAAAAACTTAGGCACGCTTTCGGGTGGGGAAAGAACTTTAACTTCTATTGCACTTTTGTTTGCTCTCGCCAGTATCCGCAAACCGCCGGTGATGGTGCTAGATGAAATTGATGCCGCTTTAGACGAACCCAATACACAAAAATTTGTGCGCTTGGTTAAAGAACTTTCTCGCGATACTCAATTTATAATCATTACGCATAACCGCGAAACCATGCGCGGAGCTGACGCTTTGTATGGCATATCTATGAAAGACGGCATTTCGCATTTGCTATCGCTAAAATTACAGTCAGCTTGATATTTATCTTGAAAAGAGCTAGTTTTTAATCAATTGTCCTTTATTTTTTAAAACTCACAAAAGGAGAGTTGCTATGTTAGATTCAACAGGCATTAATTCGTGGGTTGATGTTTCTTGTATTTTCTGCCCAAAAGCAATCAGATTGGAAACATATACTCCAAAAGTTGGGCATGGTGGTGAGGATCTGGTCGGTTTAGGGCACTACTTGCAAACTAGTCGAGCCCATTTAGACGGTGCTGGTGGTGAAAGTATTTTCTGTGCTGGAGCGATATATAAAATATTGTATGATGGAGAACTTTTTAAAGTAGAAGTTTTTCATCCAAGATATGATGGTAATTCCTATTCCTATAATAACCCTATTGAACCTGAGTTTGGTTTTGGTCCAGAAAAAGCATTTTGGATTTGTGGAAACTGCTTAGAAATTCTTTGTGGAGACTGTTTGAATATTCTCAAGGAAGAAATATATGCAGGCAAAATTCTTGAGACCATGAGAAAAAAAGTAACCTTGTTTACTCAACTGGAAGCTTGGGCGGGTTCTTGTAAAAGGGGCACTGAAATATTTAATCTCTTGTCGTGTGTTGGCTAAGCTCATCCTTATTTCATATAGGACGGCAAACACTGCCGTTCTTTTTTTATTGTTAACAAAATACTCACGATCGTATAGAATTTGTTAACAATAGTTTTTGTATACTGAATTTACGATCGTAAGTTCGGTACACGCATTTGAACGATATCGGATGTCGCTCAAAGGAATTTATGCATATGGCATTTCGCATTTATTGCCATTAAAACTTCAATTGTTTTAGGCACACACATTTGGCGGTTTAATTAATTGATAATCTTTTAAGAAT
>JBBTRR010000002.1:0-11782 GCA_038065095.1 Patescibacteria group bacterium | reverse complement strand
CTTTCGCTCACTCGATTTTAAGTCGAGGCTGGCTACCAATTTCAGCACCCGGGCTTTGCATAACACTGTATTTACTCCATCCTCTATAAGATTTTAAACATTTTACAGTTTTTTTCAACTTTCGATTAAGAGAAAGGCAGTTCTTATAATAACATCTATCAACAATAATTTTTGCCGCAATCTTGCCAAACTTGAGAATATAAAGCTCATTATGGTTTATTCTCTTGGGATATATATGAACTCTCCCAATAACGTTAAAATGTTGGAGAGACATTTTTTGAAGCCAATCAATAAACTTATGCGAACCAGATATTATTCTCAAAGCCCACTGTTCGTGTCCGTTGGTCTTATGAATCCAGGAATTAATAAACCCGTCTCCATCAATGACACCTCGTAAAAAATCACGAAAATATATCTCATCAATTTTAAGTGCTCCTATTGTAAGTGATTTACGAGGAGTAAGTCCAACTTCAAGAAGATACTTATAAAACTTAACATCACCAAATTGAAGGCTTGAATAAATTTTATTATGAGATCCGCCTCGAGATTTTCTTCCAACTTTTGTTGTAAGTCCTAAAGCTCTTTTAACACAAAACAAATACTGCCTATCTTTAGAAGTTATACTTATGTGACGACCGTCCTTACTAAGATTCCCGTCCGAAGCTATCAAACCGATTACATACCACAAATTATTCGGCGCAATGGTTTTTAAGTCAACCATAACACCATTATAGCATAAGCAGTGGATAAAAACTGAGGCCACGGCGGGAATTGCACCCGCGTATATAGGTTTTGCAGACCCATGCCTTGCTCCTTGGCTACGTGGCCACAGATAGAATTGTATTGGAAACAATAACGATGGTCAATCAGCATATATTAGCCATAATATATTATTTTTGATAAAATTTGCACTATGACTTGGATAATATATGCATTGCTCTCTGCTGCTTTTGCGGCGCTCGTTGCCATATTTGGCAAAATAGGGATAAAGGATATAGACTCAACTCTCGCCACCACCATAAGGGCTTTTGTTATGGCAGGTTTTTTAGCTATAACAAGTTTATTTTTAGGAAAATATAGCCAACTTTCAACAATAGACAGCCGAGCTTTAAAGTTTATAATCTTGTCGGGAATTTCGGGCGCAGTATCTTGGCTATTTTATTTTGTAGCAATAAAAAATGGACCAGTTACAGGCGTTGCGGCATTAGACAGATTAAGCGTGGTTTTTGTTTTAGTGTTTGCAGTATTAATTTTAGGAGAAAACTTAACTTGGAAATCTGGCTTAGGAGCATTGTTTATAACCACAGGTGCAATATTAATGACACTTAAATAACCATAAAACTTATACTTAAAACCTGAGACTAATATTCAGGTTTTTGTGTTTTAAATTATAAGTTATCCTCCTACGCTAAAGTTTCGGAGGACAAGCAAAATTTATGACTAACTTACCTAACCACATAGCCGTTATCCCCGATGGCAACCGTCGCTGGGCTAAAGCTAAAGGATTACAACCATGGATTGGGCACGAACATGGTGCTCGAGCCTTAAAACAAATTACCAAAGATATTTTTGCTATCGGTATAAAATATTTTACTTTTTGGGCCTCATCCGAAGACAACATTAAAAAAAGAGATCCTCAAGAAGTAGCCTTTTATTTTAAATTGGTTAAAATGGCTTTTAAAGATTTTGAAAAAGATAGCTATATGCACGACAACCAAATTAAAGTTGATTTTTTAGGTTCTTGGGAAGCAATGTTTCCAGAAGATATAAAAGAAATTTTGTATCGCATTAAAGAAAAAACAAAAAATTATAATAAACATTTTTTAACCTTTCTTTTAGCTTACAATGGCACAAGTGAAATGTTAAAAGCTATAGAAAAACTTAGTAAAGATAATCCTACTGTTAAACCTACACCGGAACTAGTAAAAAAATATTTATATACCAAAGATTTACCCTTAGTAGATTTAGTTGTTCGCACCGGCGGTGAACCTCACTGGAGTGCTGGTTTTATGATGTGGGACGTAGCCGATAGCCAACTATATTTTACCGAAACTTTGTGGCCCGATTTTAATAAAAAAGAGCTAGAAGTAGCTCTTGGTAACTTTGCAAAAACAGAAAGAAGACTAGGTGCGTAATCACAATTAAAAAATAACTTCTCGTAGACGATATGGAGCCTCTTTATTATATAAATAGTCTTCTCCATAATGCTACTCGGAGTTATTTTTTAATTTCAAAGCTTAATTTAACTTATCAATAACTCTTAAAACTTTATCGCCCTTTTCTTCTGATTCATCTATTTTAAAAGTTATCTTAGGCACGGGGCGCATTTTTAAGCCTCGGTTTAAAGCTTGTTGAATTTCGTAAATATTTTTCTCTATTTCTTTTAAAACTGCTTTAGATTTAGCAAAAGGGAAAACTGTAATACCAACAGTGCAATCTTGCACATTGCCTGTGGTAGTAACACTAGAAACTGTAACCAAAGCATCGGTATCTAATTCGCAACGTAAATAATCCGCCACAAACCTGTGTACTAGCTCATCTATTCTTTTTAATCTTCTTTCTTCAGACATATCTTTATAGTTCTGGGTATTTTTTTTCTTCTTCAAAAGCTATCAAGGTGTCTCCAACAGCAATTACAGCATCGCTTTCCACCTGCAAACCAGCTTCGTTGCCTTCTCTAACCTCATCTTGAGGTTCTTTACCTTTTTGTAAACCAGTTATTTTTCCTAAACCCACAACTTTGCCATCTCTTTTAACTTCAAATTTTATTCCTTTCTTTAAACGTCCAGAGATTATTTTTCCACCAATTACCATTCTTGGTTTTTCGGTTCTAAAAACAGCTAAAATATTTATTTGGCCAATTTCTTCTCTTATTATTTCTGGTTCCAACAAGTGCGACATAAAATCTTTTACACCCTGAACAAAATCATAAATAATATCGAAAGTTTTTATTTCTACACCGCGTTGTTCGGCATAGTTTAAACTATCTTTGCCAACCTTAACTCTAAAGCCAACAATTTTAGCGCCGGTAGTTTCGGCTTTTTTAACATCGGCTTGGCCAATATCACCTACATCACACTTTAAAAGCCTCAAACCAACCCTATCCGATTTTATTTGTCTTAACGTATTTACAAGCGCTTCTAAGGCACCTAAAGCTGCCGCTTTAATAACAATAGTTAAAACTTTTGGCTGGCCGGAAGGCTCAATTTTAATTTTTTCTAAAAAGTCTTCGTGTCCTTTTTTGTGTTCAGCTACAATTTTTTCGGCCTCACCTACATTAGAAACAACAATACATTTCTCGCCTATCATTGGTGTGGTATCGGCCAGCCCAATCACAGAAACTGGTTTTGAAGGATAGGCCTCGGTAATTAACTTACCAGCATCATCTTCCATTATTTTTATAGGGCCGTAAGCTGTGCCACAAACAATTAAATCTCCAGTTTTTAAAACACCATCTGTTATAACAATAGATGCCACCACTCCACGTCTAGCATCAAAATTAGATTCTATGACATAACCCTCGCCAGTTTTTTTAGAATCATATTTAAGCTCCTCCATTTCGGCTACTAATAAAATTAAACTTAAAAGTTCATCTATGCCTGTTTTGTCGCGTGCTGAAACTAAAGCTACTGGAACTTTTCCACCCCATTCTTCTATTAAAACTCCGTTTTCGGAAAGTTCTTTTTTAACTCTATCTATAGCCGAACCTGCTTTATCTATTTTATTTATTACAACTATAAAAGGAATTTTACTTTCCAAAACATGTTTTATAACTTCTTTTGTTTGAGGTTTAACTCCGTCGTCAGCCGCTACCACCACCAAAGCAATATCGGCTACTTTTACCCCGTGTTCACGCATAGCAAAAAAAGCTTCGTGCCCTGGAGTATCTATAAAAGTTATTTTATTACCAGAATGTAAAACTTCATAAGCGCCAATACCCTGCGTTATTCCGCCAGCTTCTTTTCCAGCAACATTGGTTTCGCGAATAGCATCAAGAAGTGTAGTTTTTCCGTGGTCTACGTGACCCATAACCACAACCACCGGAGGTCTAACTTCGGCTTTGGCAATGCTAATATTTTGGGTTTGAGTATCGGTAGACATGGTTTAGAGTGATAAAAATCCGCCTTTTTACAGGCAGTATTAAATACTTGTTTAAATTACCACAGTTTCATAAAAATATCCATCTTGACATTTTTAATAGCATGGAGTTAACCTTTAAAAGTTCTTTTAATTACATTCATAAACCTAGAGGAGGTAGCTAACCATGGAAACTCAATCTAAGTATCCAGATGCAGTAGGACGTATAGAGGTTCGCAAATTATTTAAAGAAAAAATTGCCGATCCTTTCAACTCTACATTCGGCCACATTACCAATAATCGAGGTCAGCAGTGTTTTAATATACGGGTGTTTGAAGAAAAAGATCCCCACCCACACGCTCCGGAAGATTTGGCTCAAGGATGTATATACCCACTGGAAGCAAGTAATGACGATTATGAAATGAGTTTGTTTTTCTATACTAACGGCAAAGGTTGTGCGTGTGTTCTAGACTATCGAAAAAAACCTAATCGTGTAGATGGTAGTCACGAAGCAATCCTAATATTTGTTCTAAAGTTCATGGAAGCTGAATTGGAAAAGACGAGCAAATTCAAGAATGATCTTTCTAAAGTAAGGCTGTGGAAACTCTAATAGATCCACAACAAAGAAAACACATGGTATAGAAATAACCACCCGCGTGCGAAACCGCACGCGGGTTTTTTTATTTTAAAAAATATTTCCTGACCTTACTATCCAAATCCCCCGCGCTCATAAATACAATAACAGAGTTAGAATCTAAATTATTAGCCAATAGTTTCAAAACCTTTTTAAAATCTGCTGCATAAAAAACTTCTGGCTTACGAATAGCTTTTGATAATTCTTCGGATGTTTTGCCAACAGTACTTGCCCCGAGCGATTTATCCCGAGCAGGGTTGAGGGAAGTCGAGGGGTGGCGACCTTTAACTTTATACAAAGGATATAAAATTGTTTTATCGGCCGCGTCAAACGCGGTTATAAAGTCTTTAAACAAACGATTCAAACGATCTTGTTGATGTGGTTGAAACACGCAAACCAATTTTTTCTTTGGATATTTTTCGCGTAAAGCTTGTAAAGTTGCCTTAATTTCTGTTGGATGATGTGCATAATCACTATAAATACAGCTTTTAGCTTTTAGCTTCGTTAGCTTATTAGGATAAATCAATTCCATTCTGCGCCATGCGCCTTGGTAACTACCAAAAACTTTATCGCCGATAATTTTTTTAACCCCCAGCAATTTAACCGCTTGCCACGCCGCTTCGGCATTAAATTGATTATGAATACCGGAAACAAATAATCTATGTTTACCCTTTCCATACCAAACCACGCTAGAAGCTGGAAATTTAAATTTATAACTTAAAACTTTTTTAATATTACTATCTTCTTTATTGGCAACCACCCAACCATCAACTTCTATGTTATTTAAATACTTTTTAAACCCAGCCAGTACCCCATTTAAATTTTTATATATATCTAAATGTTCTTTATCTATATTTGTAAGTACGGCAATTTTAGGAAAATAATTATGGAACGATCGAGCATACTCGTCCGACTCTAAAACTAAATATTGGCCTTTGCCCAACAAAAAGTTTGTACCACCAAGTTCTTTAAGTTTTGTTCCAATTATTATAGTGGGGTCTAACCCTGCTTCTTTTAAAATTAAACCTATCAAAGCTGTGGTGGTGCTTTTACCATGCGAACCCGAAACTGCAATTGTAAAATATTTTTTTGTAAGCTCACCTACTACTTCGGAATATAGTTGAGTTTTTATTCCAAGTTTTTTTGCTTCTAAAAGTTCGGGGTGGTCGGGCTTAATAGCTACGGAGTGAATCACTAAATCAACCCGCCCAAGGCGGGTCAGCCTCGGGCTGATTAAAATTCTTACGCCTCTTTTTTTAAGATCGTCTGTAATTTCGCTTTTTACTGCATCGGAACCGCTAACTTTCCAGTTGGTTGCTAAATAATACTGTGCTAACGAGGAAACCCCTATTCCACCTATACCAATAAAATACACATTTTTTTGCGTAAGCATAAAATAATTATTGCATATTTTTTGGGAATCTTGCTAACATACGCTTGCTTATTAGGCCAGAGTTCTTTTCAAACCAAGGGGAGAAAAACAATGGAAAACTCGGCATTGCGCCATGTTATAGAAGCTCAACAGTTTGATTTAGATTTTATGGAAAGAATGTTTGAAGAAGCGGACAAACTTCGGCGGCAAGTGGAAAGCAGAAACTGTTCCGATATATTAAACACATCCAGAGAACTTCAAGGCAAAGGAATGTTTGCTTTATTCTATGAACCATCAACACGTACCAGATTTTCTTTTGTTGATGCCGCCCAGCGTCTCGGTATGCGTGTTTGCTGGACCGAAAACGCCAAAGAATTTTCTTCGGCAATTAAAGGTGAAACTTTGGAAGACACCATCCGCGTACTTTGCGAATATTTTCCAGATGTTATTGTAATGCGTCACCACGAAACAGGAGCTGCAGAACGCGCTGCCAAAGTAAGTTCTGTGCCAATAATAAACGCTGGCGACGGCAAGGGCCAACACCCTACGCAAGCCTTGCTAGACATTTACACTATCAAACAATGTCTTGGGCGGGTTGATGATATCACAGTAATGATGGTTGGTGATCTTGCCAACGGCAGAACGGTTCGCTCACTCGCCTATCTTTTGGCAAAGTATAAAAACGTAAGAATTATTTTTTCTTCACCAGAAGAATTGGCAATGAAGGATGATATTCTTCAATATCTTGAAAGAAAAAATGTTGTGGTTGAGGTTGTAAATTATTTTTGGCCAAACTATGAAGATATTGATGTAATTTATGAAACACGGATACAAAAAGAACGTGGCTCAACAATAAGCGAAGAAGAAGCAAAAAGGTTTTCATTAACACCAGAAAAAGTAAAAGGGTTAAAGCCTTCCACAATAATAATGCATCCTCTGCCAAGAAACGACGAAGTTCCTACTGAAATTGATTCAAATCCCCAAGCCAAATATTTTAGACAAGCCGGCAACGGCATGTTTATAAGAATGGCACTACTTAAATGGGTTCTGGGTTCCCTATAAATAACATCCGCTCCGACCAAAGTCGGAGCGGATTTTTAATTCCTTACAGAAAGCCCCGCACAGAGTACGGGGAAGAAGTCATTTGTATAAAATTTAATAAAAATAAATTTCAAACCCAAACTTTTAGAGCTCTGTAATAAATTTCTAGTCTGTTCTAGTTAAATCTTATTAAATCAAACCTTTTCTTTTCTTTGCTTGAAGAGCACGCCTCTCACTTCTATTTCCGCCCTCCATTACATTATTCTCTTTAGCATCTGGTACAAAATCTATTTCCTTAATCGATGGAATCCTGAATGAAAAAATGGTTATACCATTTACATTTGTAACTGCAAAATCACCCATACCTATAATATCCATGCCTATTAATAATTGGGGCTGTTGACTCTCAGGAATATTAGAATCTGATACTAACTGTACCTCTGTTACACGAACCTGACCAACCATCACATTGTTTGGTAATGAAATATTAACTAAATAGGTATTAGTTGAAGCTTTTCCGCTACCATATCTCACCTCAGCAATACCTGTTGGTTTTAAACCAAGATCATCTGCAACTTTCTTCGTTATAGCAGAATGAGTCGCACCGGTATCCCAAATAGCAGAATACTCATTTAATCTAACTTGTTGCTTTATAGCCTCTTCAATAGTCATCGGCAAACACACGCTTACTTTATTATGCAACACTCTTGTTAAACCACTGTATCTAGTAGTGAAAGCGTGATGTTGCATAAAATCACAAAATTGTTACCCGAGAATGAAAAGTTTGAGTATAACTTTCCTGACCAGGTAAACATTGTTGGATTAAAAAAGTACCAAGTTCAAATTTATTTTTGGCATCTGTATATGCTTCCATTTCAGTATCATAAACACCTAGGACTGCCTCATCCTTAATTACTATAAATTTCCCCTTATATTTAGCTACTAACTCATCTTGGTGTTTTTTGAAATACTCAAGTTGTTTTTGAAGATAAGAATTAATCATGTTTATATATGCTAACACGTTTATAATAATCTGACAATAATCTTACACATCAACCAAGCGCTGATTACACGTCATTATAACTATAATACCATAATCATTTTTTTATAAAATCTGCAAAGTCGTTATCATTTGTAATCAAAGTAGTGCTGTCGCCATCATTATCTCTCATTGAAACTTCTTTAGTTAACTTATCTATAAAAAACTTATTACCATTTTCATCTTCTAGTGTTATTGTATTTCCTGTTTCACTTACCTCAATTAACTCCAAAAACTCTAAACTCCTTGGTGAGAGATATTGCATTTTAATAATCTCCTCCATCAAAAAATACTGTCTCGAATTTCCGTCAAATTTATTGAGCGGTTTAATAATGTAATATTGTCGCAAATCTTTTGGTTGATCTGTTATATCATCAAACTTAACAAAACCCTTGACCTCGCCAGACAAGCCATTTTGCGTTACAACCAAGGTATTTATCAATTCAATGTCGGGTACAGCTTGATATTGATAGAGTAATGTAAATTTATAGTTCTGTTTTTGAACAAATAAAACACCGATAATTACTAATAAAAAAATAATTATAAAGATTAAAAACTTTGGTTTTGCAATAACATTATTAATACTTTCTTTGTTCATAATTTTGAACCCTATCGAAGTCCCACTTCGATAGATTTTACGACATGTGTAATTTTAACAAGAACTGTCCTTTCTAATTAGTCCTTGTTAATTAAAATTTAGTATCCTCTTTGTCCAAGTTTTAAGACCATTGGTTCTCTACCTTGTACACATATCGTTTTATCAGCGTTATCTTTTCTTGACTCAGTTAGAGTTACAACCTTTGTCTTTATATCGGCTTTGAGTATTTGATCTTCACATACCGAACTACTAACTGCTGTGATCTGCCCAGATGGCGACCATCCTGTTATATCATAATATGAAATATTATTCGAAAAAAAGTTACTGAAAACTACATCTGCTTGGGCGACATTACAAATTTTTTTTTCTAACCAACAGTGAATAGCAACGCTATTTACATCATTAAGCATTTTACCACCCGAAACTACAACCCAAACCCCATTAAATGAAGCAAGACCTAGACTATTGGCAAAAGCTACATCTTTATCCTCTCCAACATAATTAGCCGATGTAGTTTTTAGTTCATCAACAGACACAGTTGTTGCACTGGAAGTAATGTAGCCAATCAAAAACCCAATAGCCATGATAAATATTATTTTTGGTATATTTTTATTTTCCATATTCTTTATCTTGCCAAAGAAACCCTTGCTTTAATTCAAAATTGCCAATCTGGCAGTAGGGGGGTGGGTGAGATTCCCTCCTTCGCTAAAAGCTACGGAAGGACAAGCGAACTCACTTGCGGAAGCGGGAGGATTCGAACCTCCGATACCCTTGCAGGCATACCGCATTTCGAGTGCGGCCCATTCAACCTCTCTGGCACGCTTCCTAATTTCTCGGCAAAGCCTCGGGACTGCCACCCCACCAGACTAAGCTTGGCCCACCATAAAATAAATTAAAACATTTAGAACTAAAAACAGCCAGCCCTAGGACCGGCTGTTTAATTACTAGTTTTCACTATTTATCTAAAAAGCTCTTTATAAAATTCTCCAAGCCGCCAACTTGCTGCGACATCCCCAAAAACTTCTGCAAGTATGGCTGAACAGCTGAGTAGCTCCAAACGGTGAAAGCGATTATTAACGCCCATTTTAATAAGTTAAAAAACCTTGCCCATAAAGCTGCTCTGTGCATTTTTTCTACCAAATGCAAAGTACGTTCCGAAACTTCTAAATTCTTTTTTAATAATTCTTTTATGTCTGATTCCATACTAAAATGTTATACGAAAAAAGCCCGCCTGCAAAGGGGGCCTTTCATACTATGCTTTTAATATCGACCATCACCCAAAATTTAGGTGGCAATTATTTGTCTAATCTGATAGCGGATCTTTGCCCAGAACTTGATAAAGCTATTAAATTTCTGGTAATACTGTTTAAAGCTAAAACGGTAAACAACGCAATCGCTACACCCAAGAAAGCAACTAATGGCTCTGCGTTTTGAAAAGCTGTTACAATGTAATCTACTGTGCTTGAGGGGCTGTTTAAAGAAGTTAATGCATTACTGGCCACAGCTCTAAATGCAACATATTCGTGCTGTATTGCCAAAAATATGGCGGCTAATGGAAGTTGCAAAAATAAAATAGGCTTAGATCTATTCCAAATCCAAGTAGCATAGACTCTTCGCATTATTCTATTTTTTAACTGTTGGTTATTCATTGTTTATTATAACTATTGGTTTTAATAAAAGTTTCTAATCTAATTCCTTTTCTTCTAAAGTTTTCTGCATTAGCTTTCTACCTCTAAACAACCTCATTTTAATAGCTGGAATACTTATTTTTTCTTGCTTAGAAATTGTTTCGTAAGAAAGATCTTTTAAATAATGCATCTCTACTATTCTTTTTAGTTCATCTGGTAATTCTAATAGAACTTTATTTATTATCTCTTTTGTTTCTAGGTCGCCCTTAATGTTTCCCTTTTCATCCATAATATCGTATTTATAGGTTTCAAAAAATTCCATAGAAACCGCCTGCTTCTTTTTTATTTTTTGATAAAACGTGTACGAAGTATTAACTAAAACCTTATAAGCCCAGCTTTTAAATTCTATACCCTCCTGCTTTTTAAACTTTTTAGCGTTTTTGTATATTTTGGTAAAAGCTTCCTGAACAATATCTTCGGCATCTTCGCGAGTTTTAACCACCCTTTGAGCCGAACGCATAAAAGCATCTTGGTATCTATCTACCAAAACCCCAAACAAGTTGGGGTTTCTTAAGGATGCAGTTAGTATCGCTTCGTCCTTAGCTTCCGCCAAAGGTCTTCCACCAACTAATCGCTCTTTTTCTGGTTTGATATCTAAATAAGCCATTTAAGGAGAAAAACAAATGAGTTATTTTTGTTTTTGTTTATTGGCCTATTTATACTATAAAACACTCCAAAAATCAATATGGTCACAAATCTGCTGGGTTTATAAAAATGGTCCAATTTGGTATGATTTTGGCAGCCTCAAGTTCAACTAGCCTGCCCAAGTTTTGTCCCTGTAGTTCAACGGATAGAACGAGAGACTCCTAAGCTCTAGATGGAGGTTCAATTCCTCCCAGGGACACACTCACAAGGTCGATTTATTAATAGTTTATTTAAAAAATTTATGATGAACGGATGGAATTATGGTTATAACAATATGATGCGGTCCGATTATTGGGGTGGTTACCTTGGTCATTGGGCTACACCTATTGGCTTAATCGGATTAGCCATAGGAGGTTTATTGCTAGCCATGCTTGTTGTTTGGAGTATATATTGAAAAGGACGCGCATTGTGGAGAGCGGCTCACCAAAACAGCAAGCCTTGGTTTATAGCCTTGTTAGTAATCAATACTCTCGGTATACTGGAAATCTTGTATATTTATATTTTCAGCAAGAGAAAGAAATAGTACAAAGATTAACAGTTGATTGCTGAAAATTAACTGTTAAGCGGGCCTATAGTCTAGTGGCATGACGGATCCATGGCATGGATCAAGTCGGGGTTCGATTCCCCGTAGGTCCACAAAATTAATTAAGGGTTACTCTTAGAATATTTTTTGGTGAAATAATTAAAA
>JBBTRR010000001.1:240811-273750 GCA_038065095.1 Patescibacteria group bacterium | reverse complement strand
TAGAAAGTTTAACCGCCTATTACAATTTTTATAAAGATTCTTTACCACAAAAAACTGTAAACGAGTATAACATTAAGGGTGTTAATTTAAACTTAGGCAAACATGAAATTAAACTAAGCGGAAAACTAGATAGACTTGAGTTAAAACCAAATAGCCCAGCCGTAACCGTGGTTGATTACAAAACAGGTGCCGCCAAAAGCCGAAACGAAATTTTAGGCAACACTAAAAATGCCGATGGTAATTATTTTAGGCAATTAGTTTTTTATAAACTACTTTTAGATTCTCTGCCAAACAAAAAATATAATATGCTAGCTGGTGCGATTGATTTTACCGAGCCTGACGATAAAAACAGATTTAAAAGAGAGATTTTTGAAATCTCTACAGACCATACAAAAGAACTAAAAGAAACCATCGCCAAATGTACCGATGAAATTTTAAACCTAAAATTCTGGAACAAATTCTGTGGTGAAAAAGACTGTGGATATTGTGAGTTAAGAAGACTAATAAAGTCTTGACAATATTGTATTTATATTATATCTTGTTATAGGAAATGTTATTTAAAAACTAAATATAATCTTGTAGAGAAAGGTGGTCTACAATGAAAATCGAGCTTCGCGTTTACCAAGAGCTAGCCACTAAGGCTGCTTTAAAAGGACTACGTGCTCGATTCAAAAGAGCTTTGGTTGTAATGGCAACCGGTTTGGGAAAAACCCTTACTGCTGTATTTGTTACAAAGAAATTTCGTCCTAAAAAGACTTTGTTTTTGGTCCATAACAACCACATTCTGAAACATGCCCTTGATGAATTCCGTTTGGTTTTTGATGAAAAAACCAAAATGGTTACTTACAACGGAATGTCTAAGGATGGAGCAAAAGATGCAGACATAGTTTTTGCCACTTGGCAAACAATGGGTAGAAACCTAAAAAAGTGGAAACGAAATCATTTTGATCTTGTAATTGTAGATGAAGCACACCACTCGGAAGCTGATACATACCGACCAGTAATAGATTATTTTACTGGTGCTAAGCTTGGCATGACGGCCACACCCGACCGTGAAGATAAAAGAAACATTCGTAATATCTTTGGAAATGAAGTAATCAATATAACTCTAGAAGAAGCTATCGCTCGCGGTTGGCTTCCTAGAATTGAATATCATGTCGTCACAGATGAAAGCCTAGATGAAGAAGCACTTCAAGAAATCGCGGCTGAAATCCGTGAAAGTAAGAAACGTTTTACCATGGCAGAAGTTAATCGTCGAATTTTCATAAGGAAACGCGATGTAGAAATTACCAGAATCATAAATGGCTATCTTGAAAAAGCTGTTGTGTTCTGTGCTTCTATTACTCATGCTGAACGACTCAGCAAATCACTTGAACTTGCGGAGACATTCCATTCTCGTAAAGGCAACGACCAAAGCGAGTCTTGGAATAAAAACCAAAAGGTTCTTGGTGCTTTGCATAACGGAACTATTCGCAGGGTGTGCGCAGTAAATGCTTTCAACGAAGGTGTGAATGTGCCTTCTGTTGGACTGGTTGCGTTCTGCCGTGTCACTGAAGCCTTGACCATCTTTCGTCAGCAGCTTGGCCGTGGGCTTCGTCCCGGAAAAGATAAACTCATCGTCCTAGATTTCGTTGGCAACCTTGAACGCATTCAGTTAGTGCTTGAATTAATGAACAAGATTTCTAATATTCACAAAAAATATACACCGAGGAATAAAATCCGGAACGAAGGTTATGATCGACAAAGGTTTGAAGTGTCCGGAAAAGGGTTTGAGTTTACTTTCTCTGATGAAGTGAAAGACTTAATGAAGATTCTAGATCATTGTCAAAGTAATTTCTATCCAACATGGCAGGAGGCCTCGAGAGCAGCTATAGCCCTAGGAATTACTAGGCATGTAGATTATATAAGTGGATATAGGAGAGATCCAAGACTACCCTCAACACCTGAAACAATCTATCCCGATTTCCCAGGTGTAAAAATATTTCTGGGAACAACTTACTACCCAACATGGCAAGAGGCTTCCGTAAAAGCGATTGAGCTCAAAATAAAAAGCTTCCAAGAATACACTCGTCGTTACAAAGAAGATCCCCGTCTTCATTCCAGTCCGTATAAGTTTTATAAAGATTTTCCTGGTTTTTCACGTTTCTTAGGCAAGGAAAGAAGGAGTCGAAAAGACTTCTATCCAACCTGGCAGGAAGCATCTCTCCGAGCCAAGAAACTCGGTTTCAAAAGCGTAAAGGACTATAAACAGAAATACAAGATGGACCGCAGATTACCGGCATCTCCAAATGAAACTTATAAGGATTTTCCAGGATGGGGAGTTTTCATAGGAAAAGGTCCTAGAAAAAAAACTTTCTATTTATCTTGGAAAAAAGCATCCAACGCTGCAATCTCACTTAAAATCGAGAGTGTAGAGAAATATAGGAAACGTTATAAGAAAGACTCATTACTTCCGGCCAATCCAGACCGTAATTACCCAGATTTCCCTGGCTGGAAAAAATTCCTCGGCAAGAAATAAAACCTTGCCTTAACCCCACGCACCAAAAACAGTGCGTGGATTTTTTATATAAAAATTAATACTCCCTCAACTTATGAATCCTTTCGTGGCCACGTATTTTATCTAAGGCCTTAGCTTCAATTTGGCGAATTCGTTCGCGTGTTACGCCGAATTCTTTACCTACTTCTTCCAAGGTGTGCGTAGCGCCGTCTTCCAAACCAAAACGCATTTGTAATATTTTTTGTTCGCGAGGCGAAAGATCGTCTATTATCATTTTAATTTGATCGCGCAATAATTGTTGCGCCGCCACCTGCGAAGGCAACAAAGTTTTTTCGTCTTCTATAAGTTCGCCTAAAGTACTATCTTCGTCGCTATCGCCTACTGGAGATTCCAACGAAACCGCTTCTTGTGTAATTTTTTGAATATGCCTAACTTTAACTACATCTATATCCATTTCTTGAGCAATTTCTTCGGCTAAAGGTTCGCGACCTAAATCTTGAAGCAGTCTTCGTTTAACCTGCGTGTATTTAGAAATTGTTTCCACCATATGCACCGGAATACGAATAGTACGAGCTTGGTCGGCTAAAGCTCTGGTTACCGCTTGGCGAATCCACCATGTGGCATATGTAGAAAATTTATAACCTTTAGTATAATCAAATTTTTCTACCGCTTTAGTTAAACCAATATTTCCCTCTTGAATTAAATCGAGCAAAGTTAAATGAGAACTTCTACCAACATATTTTTTAGCAATAGAAACCACCAAACGCAAATTGGCTTGAGTTAATTTTTGCCTAGCTTCTTGGTCACCTTTTTCTATTCTTTTAGCAAGTTCAACTTCCTCTGGACCGCGCAAAAGCGGCACTCTGCCAATTTCTCGCAAATAAATTTGAACCGAATCAAACAGTGGCCCCAAACCCATATGAGAATCAGATTTTTTTGTTTTTTCTTTACCAGGCTCCGCTAGTTTTAATCTTTCTTGCGCACTGATTATTTTTATATTTATAGATTCTAAATGACTGTACAAATGTTCTAAACCAGAAATATCTTGTTCTATATTAGGAAAGGTTTGAATAATTTCCGATTCCGTAATAAAACCTCGGCTCTTGCCACGCCTAACTAAATCAGCTAATTTTTCTTCGGTAACAACTGGCGCCTTAACTCTATGAATAACTTTATGTTTTTTAAGCTTTGAAGTTTTTTTAGAAACTTTTTTTGATTTAGACTTCTTTATTTTTTTTATCTTTTTTTTAGACATAGAAACATTTCCAAGAAAATATCGTTCTTCGCAGACGATATATGAATCTTGCCTAAGCAAGATTCATCGTCAACTGATTTAAGTCTTCTCCATAATGCTACTCAGAACGATATTTTCTTTTATAGCTTTAATAATTTTTGAGTAAGTTCGCCAAACTCCTTAAGCAAAAGATTCAAAGCCTGGCTGTCGCCATCGGCTTCAGCTTTTTTTATATCGGCTTGAATAACTTTAAGCTTGGATTGCAAACTTTGTTTTTTTAAATTCTGCAGAGTACTGGCAAATTCGGCTTCCGGATCAATGTTAAAATCGGCTAATAGTTCGCTCATAGTAATTAAGCGCGAACCAGCCAAGTCCGAAATTTTGGTATCGTTATTTGCCAACAGACTTTGGGCCAGTAAAAATAAATTTGGCTGGGAGAATAATTCTAACTCCTCATTGCCAATATGGCTTTTTAAGTCTGGGTATCTTATTAACAAAGATAGCAGATATTCTTCTTGACGTAAACCCGGTAAATCTTTTGGAGATAAAGCAATACCGCCAGAAAGTACCGATGGAGCTTGAACTGTTTGACCAGAATCTTGTGCTGGCAACTGTCTTAATTCCGAATTTAAAACATCTTTGGTTATACCAGCCTTATGAGAAAGTTCTTCCAACCAATAATCTTTATCTAGTGGTGAAACAATGCTTTTTATAAATGGCAAAACACTGGCTAAAACAATTTTCTTAGATTCCAATGTGCCCGAAAAATCTTTTAACGATCTATTTATAATATGCGCCAAATATGGCACAGGTTTTAAAACCGATTCGCTCCAAAGTTTTGGGTTTTCTTTTACGGTATCGGCTGTATCTTTACCCGAAGGAATAGAAATTACAGAAACATTTAAACCCGAAGCAATAGCCATATTCACACCTTTTTTTAAAGCACTGTCTCCCGCTTCATCGGCATCAAATGCCAACATTAACTTATCGGTATATCTTTTAATAATTCGGGCGTGCCCTCCACCAAAAGCTGTACCACAAGTGGCCACTACATTTTTTACACCAGCCTGACACGACATAATCACATCCATTGTGCCTTCCAACAAAATACAACCCTCATTTCTAATATATGTTCTAGATTTATCTAAACCATAAAGAGCTAAAGATTTATCGTATAAAACAGTGTTGGGAGTGTTTATATATTTTCCCGCATCTTCGTGTACAGTTTTACCTTTTACTTTTTCAAAAATTCTTCCAGTAAAACCAATAATTTGACTCTGACTGTCGGCAATAGGAAACATTATGCGGTGCCTAAACCTATCGTGATATTCGCCTGTTGTTTCGCTTTTAACGGCTAAACCCGATTTATCTATTTCTTCATCGCTATAGCCTTCGCCACTTAAAAAATTATGTAAAGATTGCCAAGTATCTGGTGCCCAACCAATTCTAAAATTAGTTATAGATTCTTTTACTACACCTCTTTCTTTTAAATATTCTACAGCTATTAAACCTGGGCGAGATAATAACTGGCGTTCAAAAAACTTTGTAGCAAGTTCGCAAATTTCGTAAATTCTTTTTCTTTGCGAACCCAACTGCACATCTTGCTCTTGCCTTATTAGTTTAACCCCCGCCTTTTCGGCCAGCATTTTTAAAACATCGTAAAATTCTAAACCTTCCATTTTTTGAACAAACGAAAAAACATCGCCGCCTTCGCCACAACCAAAACAATGCCAAATCTGCCTAGCTGGCGTAACCACAAACGAAGGAGTTTTTTCGTGATGAAACGGGCATGAACCTTTCCAATTAGCCCCAGCTTTTTGCAATTTTAAATAGCCCTGAATAACTTCGGCAATATCCAAGCGATTTTTTATGTCTTCAACTTGGGAAACCATAATACTGGAATTATGTATCAGGAATTAGGAATTAGGAAGGGGTAGCATCCTTCTAAGGGGCGATTCTTCGGAAATTTTCCCAGAAGGAATGACCTTCTGGTTTTATTGGACAAATAAAAAAAGGGCTCCCGTTTTTTGGGAACCCTTCAGGGTACTTCTGTTTATGTTCAGGACTGAGCCTTCTAGGCGTTGACCAACTCTTCCACCGCTTCTGTGGTGAAGTGGTCGTCGCCATTACCGACAGGATGACCGTCGATCTCGATTTCGAGCTCGGCCCCGCCTTCGGCGGGATCTACGACCTCTCCGGTCTTTTCAGGGGAGACGGGAACACCAGTCGGCTTGCCGAAGCCGATGTCCACCAGCAGGGTTTTCACTCCGTAACACACGGAGGTGAAGTCCCGGCCGGTTTCTTCCGGCGCCTCGAAGCCGACGTGATCCAGAACGCTCCGGAAATCCTCTTCGGGAAACTTCCCACCGCCCTTGAACAGGCAGGTGAGCAGGTTCCGGATGACCTCGCCACCACCCTGCATCCGGAGGGCGCTTTCGAGCCACTCCACTGCGGGGAGCATCAGGCCGACCCTAGAGGACAACCTCAACTTCTTGATGTCCTCGTCGTCGAGGCCGTGCTTCTTGAGCCCAGCCACTTCCATGCCCTCGCCATGGATCCTTTCCCGTCGTGCTTTCTGATCGGCGTCGTCCTTGGCGTACCTGGCGTAGCCGTTGACATCCATGTAGCAGGTGATCCAGCACTGGAGCTCCTGCTTGCCGTTGACGGCCGTGTAGGCGAAGGTCTCACCAGGTGCGAGGACCATACCAGCGGTTTTGGCCATGTTGTAGAGAAAGGAGAAAACTTCTTCTCCGGGACGGAGGATGCCGTACGTGTTAAGCTCCTCGTCCTTGATGATGACAATCTCTTCCTTCCCGACCACCCGCATACGCATATTACCAGCAGCGTGCCTGCGTTCGGACGCGGCTTCTACCTGCTGGACAAGCTTCTTGGTTGTCGCACTCATGACAAAACCTCCATAGTTGAAAACCCTTGAATCGCGACCGTCATAGGCCGTCGCCGCCCAATTACATTAAGAACAATTACTTCTACATAATAGTCCATATCACAACTCTTGTCAAGCCAGCTCAGCTGGCTGGACTAAACCCTTGTTTTTGCTATAAAAATCTGATAAACTCTCGTCAATGAAACTATACGAATTATATATCGTTTTAAAACCAACTTTAAACGAGGACGGGCTTAATAAGTTTACTACCGAACTAACAGATTCTTTAACAAAGGGTGGTTTTGGAATCACATCTTCTAAAACAAAGTTAAACGAATACTTGCCTTACCTTATAAAACATTTTATTCAAGCCCATACTATAGATCTGGAACTTTCTGGCGAAGAAGAAAGTATTTTTCCTAAAGAAGTTGAATCGCAGTTAAGACACGGTGAAAATGTTTTACGATATATGCTTTTATCTAAAACCGAAAAGATGTTAAAGAAAACAAAATCATTACCTGTTTTTGAACCACGTCAATATAGATCGGAAAGAACAGAAAAAAGACCAGCTCTTGTTTTTGAAACTATTCCAGTGATTGAGCAAAAGCCGGAAGTGGTAGAAATGAACGTAGAAGAGGTTGATAAAAAATTAGAAGAATTATTAAAGTAAGTATTTGTCCAAGAGCAAAGCGATTGGTAACAAATAGTTATCCGCCCAGGGCGGATGCTAAATGTTGTGGCTACTCGCAGAACTCATAGACAACATCTGCATGAATCTTAACAAAATATTTGTTCTCGGCAATTTAACTCGAGACCCCGAGGTGCGCGCTTTGCCCTCTGGTCAAAATGTGGTTAACTTTGCGGTGGCCACTAACAGAGTTTGGAACGATAAAAACGGGCAAAAACAGCAAGACACCCAGTTTCATAATGTTGTTGTCTTTGGTAAAATGGCCGACACCTGTGCTAAATATTTAAACAAAGGCAAAATGGTTTTGGTTGAAGGCAGAATTCAAAACCGCAGTTGGGACGCCGCCGATGGCACAAAAAAATACCGAACCGAAATTGTAGCCGAGGGTATACAATTAGGACCTCGAACAGTGGGTGAAACAAGTGGAGCCAGTTTTACAGCTAGCCGACCAAACACACCTATCGCAAATAAACCTCAAGCGCAAAACCAAAATCAAAAAGAAGAAAACATACCTATAATAGAGCAAGATACAGAAGAAGTTGACATATCGGATATACCATTCTAAACTGGATACTGGAAAATAGAAAGTAGTGAGTAGAATGTAGAGGTCAAAGGTTTTCTCTGGCTACGATCTACCTTCTAACGCTCTAAAAATCTAATAAATGTATAAACCACATACTAAAAAAACCAAGGTAGAAAAAAAACAGTGTTTTTTTTGCACAAACGATATTGATGTTGTCGACTTTAAAGAAGCAGCTGGGCTTAAAAGCTTTTTAACCCATCAATATAAAATTGCTTCTAAAACCCGAACAGGCAATTGTTCTAAACATCAACGTAAAGTAGCTAACGCCATAAAGCGAGCTCGCATTGCTGGTTTACTACCATTTACACAACACGTAAGATAAGCAAGAAATAAAAAATCCCCTCCGACATAATCGGGGGGATTTTGTTTAGGACGCATATTTTGCGACCGAAAGTTTTTTGCGAAGCTTGTCTAATGCTTCGTTTCTTATTTGCCTAACTCTTTCACGAGTTAATTTTATCACTCTGCCAATTTGTTCTAGATTCATCTGTTTAACACCTTCAAGGCCAAAATACATTTTTATAACTTGATATTCCCTTTCAGTTAATGTTGCCTTTACTTCAGGTAGAAAATCTTCCATTTCAAAATCTAAACTATCTGGCGTATCTGCATTATCCTCAAGAAAATCTAGCCTAGTTCCTTTGGATTCACTATTTTCTAGGGGTTTATCCAGAGAAACCGCCTTACCACCAGATTCCACTAAAAACTCTAACTCTTTGGTTTCTTCGTAATCCAATCCAAGAGCTGATGCAACATCATGAATACTGGGTTCACGGCCTAACGCCCACGTAAGTTCTCTAAATACTCTTGATACTTCTATCAAATCTGCATTTCTGTTAAGCGGTATTCTTACTGTACGAGAATGTTCCGCTAAATGTTGCAACATGGCCTGTCTTATCCACCAAACAGCATAGGAAATAAATTTCCAACCTTTTGATCCATCAAATCTTTCTGCCGCAGTAATGAGACCAGTATTACCAGCTTGGATTAGTTCAATTAACGGAACTACAGGATTTTCATATTCCTTTGCTACCTTGATTACAAACCTTAGATTAGCCTTGACTAATAAATTTACAGCTTCTCTATCGCCTTCTCTGGCACGTTTAGATAACTTAACTTCTTCTTCTACAGAAAGAAGCTTATATTCCTCTATATCTAAAAAATACATAGCCGTAACGTCAATCCAGCCATCATCCTGATGAGGCAAATCGCTTTTACGAGACATATCAGCCTCCTTTTATTAAAGAACCAACCTTATTAACAATTTCTGCATTCTAAAATAAAAGAAGGTAATAGTCAAAAAAGCTCTCTGACTTAGATCAGAGAGCTTTTTTCTTTTAGATTGTTTGAGTTTCTATAAACTTCTTTTTTATTCCCTCTACTATTTCTAAAGATGTCTTACTATTTTCTTTTAAGTAAGCTACTGAAGCTTCTGTGCCCTGCCCTATTTTTTGCCCAGCATATTGATACCACGAACCCGATTTATCTAACACGCCTAAACGCACACCTGTATGTAAAATATCAGCTAAAGAGGCAATACCTTGGTTGTACATCAAATCAAATTCGGCTTGTCTAAACGGCGCCGCTACTTTATTTTTTACCACTTTTACGCGAACCCGATTACCCACAATTTCTTCTTTGCTTTTCAACTGCGCGATACGGCGAATATCCATTCTTATAGAAGAAAAAAACTTTAAAGCATTGCCACCCGGCGTGGTTTCAGGATTGCCAAACATAACACCAAGTTTCATTCTTATTTGATTTGTAAATATAACAGTAGTACCACTTTTAGCAGCAATGTTTGTAAGTTTGCGAAGCGCTTTAGACATCAGCCTAGCTTGCAAACCCATTTGCATATCGCCCATTTCACCATCAATTTCTGCCTGTGGAGTTAAAGCAGCTACGGAATCTACCACCACCACACCAACTCTGCCCGACTTTACCAAAGCCTCAACAATGTCTAAAGCTTGTTCGCCATTATCGGGTTGAGAAATTAAAAGATCATCTGTATTAACACCAATTTTTTTAGCATAATCTGGATCAAGCGCATGTTCAGCATCAATAAAAGCTGTTAAATTTCCGCGCTTTTGAGCTTCGGCTACTATATGCAACGTTAAAGTTGTTTTACCAGAACTTTCCGGCCCATAAATTTCTACTATTCTGCCTTTTGGTATTCCACCCACACCCAAAGCTAAGTCTAAAGAAATAGAACCTGTCGGAATTGCTTCCACATCTACTTTAGGTGCATCACCTAAAGCCATTATAGAACCCTCGCCAAAACGTTCTCTAATTTCTTTTACAGTTTCTTGTAAACCTTTACTTGATGATTTTACTGAAACATTTTCTTCTTGGGTTAAATTTTTTTTAGCCATCTAAATTTAGCTTTTAGCTTTTAGCTTCACTAGCTTTTTAGTATTTTCTAACTAAGCTAAAGAAGCTGACAGCTAATGAAGCTACTATGGATTATAATTTATACGCCTTACTACTTTATTCTCCTTGCCAAAACGACTCACTGCTTTTATTTCGAAAGTATTAACACCATTAAGTAATTCTACTTCTTTAGTAAATGAACCATCTTCTCCTGCAAATATTATTTCATTATTTATTGTTAAAGCGGAATCTTGTGAAACCTTACCTTTAAATTCTAACTTGAGGTTATCCACAATAATATCGCTTTCAATGGGATAGTTCAAACTCAAATCTGGTTTTTCTAAAATAACCTTAAACTGCCAACCAATATAAAGTAGCACAAATACACCAATAGTTCCCAAAATAATCCACCTAAAAGAAAATTGTTTTAAAAAATTTATGCGGTTTAGTGTTTTATTTTTTAATTTTGGCAGCTCGATTTTACAGATTTGATTCCACTCATTCTCGTAACGCAAAGCTAATTCTTTTTCATCTAAACCAACTACCTCAGCATATTTTTTTAAAAAACCCTTTACATAAACTCCCGAGGGCAAATCACACCATTCGCCTTTTTCAATTTTTTTTAAGTGCTTGGCCGGAATTCCTGTTTTTGTAACCAAATCACCAAAAGAAATTTTTAAAAATTTCCTTCGCTCGGTTAAATAATCGCTAAGTTTAAGATTGTCTTTAGTTTGAGCAATTGGCACAGTAGTATATAAAAATATTCAACATAAGATTAACATCACAATATTTTGTAAGCAAGACAAAACCACCCATGTTAGGTGGTTTAAACGTAAACTCTGATTGAAGTTCGACTTCAATCAGAGTTTGAGAACGGTTGATCTATTTTGATTACCTCTTTCTATCGAAGTTCCACTTCAATAGAAATTAAATTATTTCGCTTGATTTCTCAAATTCGGAATCTAGTTGTTGATCTTCTACAGATGTTTCAGATTTTATTAACACCTCCCTTGGCTTAGCACCTTCACCTGGCCCAATCATACCTTGAGCCTCTAGTATGTCCAGTAACCTTGCAGCGCGAGCGTAGCCGACTCTCAAGCGACGTTGTAACAGCGAGGCAGAGGCTTTGCCTGCTTGCATAATAGCCTCTTTAGCTTGAGGTAAAAGCTCATCTTCGTCTTCTCCGTTAGAATCCATATTACTAAAATCCACACCTGCAAGTATTGGCTTATGATCGGAAACAGCTTTTTCCAAACCAAGAGCTTCATCGGGGTTAGCGTCTGGAGCGTCTTCGGGTAAATTAGATTTTATAAACCCTACAACTTTTTTAACTTCTTTTTCGGAAACAAAAGTGCCTTGAATACGCTTTGGCTTGGGTGAATCCGAAGTTACAAAAAGCATATCACCCATACCCAAAAGTTTTTCGGCACCAGCGGAATCTATGATTGTTCGTGAATCTATTTGCGAAGCCACCGCAAAAGCTATACGCGTGGTTATGTTTGCCTTAATTAAACCAGTAATAACCTCTACCGAAGGTCGTTGTGTCGCTAAAACTAAATGGATGCCCACCGCGCGCGCCATCTGCGCCAAACGCACAACTGTAGCCTCTATTTCGCGCCCATAGGTAGACATTAAATCGGCCAGCTCATCTATAATTATAACTAAATAAGGCATAAGATCGTCGCCTTTTTTGGCATCAACTTGAGAATTATAACTTCCAATATCTCGTACCTTTTTTTCCGATAAAACAGTATATCTTCTTTCCATTTCCGAAGTAGCCCATTTTAAAGCGGATACTGCTTTTTTTGGTTCCACAATAACTGGTGTTAAAAGATGTGGAATGCCGTTGTATAAAGTTAATTCAACTCTTTTTGGATCAATCATTATAAAACGCAAAATTTCTGGTGAATGTTGATAAAGCAAATTAACTATTAAAGAATTTATAGCCACGCTTTTTCCGGAACCAGTAGCACCCGCAATAAGCAAGTGTGGCATCTTTGTTAAGGCCGACCAAGTAGACCGACCCGAAACATCTTTGCCTAAACCAATATTTAAAAAGTTTTTATGTTCCGAAGAATCAAAACCCTGAAGCAAAGCTTTTAAACGCACCACCATAGATTTTTGATTTGGTATTTCTATCCCCACCAAAGATTTTCCAGGAATAGGCGCTTCTATTCTTAAAGATTCTCCGCCTAAAGCCAAAGATAAATCTTTTTGTAACGCCAATATACTAGCCAACTTAACACCCATAGCTGGTTTTAAAGTAAATTGAGTTACAGCAGGACCAATATTAACCTCCGACATTTCCACTGGAATATTAAAGTTCTCTAAAGTTTTTTGAATAATTATAGCATTGCCTTTAATATCGCCGGTAACAGGCATTGAACCCTCATCTTCTAATAAATCTAGCGGAGGAAATTTATAATTAACCGATAAAGGCAAAACACTAAAACCACTCGCCATATCTTGTTTCTTTTTTGAAGCTTCTTCGGTTTTAGCCGCGTTTGACGCGGTTGCACTTTGCGGAGAATTTATTGTAACAGTGTCTCCCGCAGGTTTTGGCGCTTCTGCTTTTTTGGCGACTTGAGGTAATTTAGCTTTACCAGTTAAAGTTGCAATTTTAGTTACCAAACCTTTTTCCAAAACTAATTTCTTTTCGGAAATCATTTCGCCATTCTCGTCAGCTTTAAAAGTAACCTTTTCTTTTATTTGATCTTTAAGTGGCAAGCGGAAAACTATAAGCATAGCTGAAAAGAAAAAAGCTACAAAAAATATTAACGAACCCCAAAAACCAAACATTTGCATAAACGGCCAACTAAAATAGTAGCCCACTTTGCCTCCAGCACTATTTTGAGAAAAAATTTCCATCATACCTAAAAAACTTAAAATTAGAGCGCTACCGCCGATTATGGTGGATCCCAGAATTTTTTTCTTGTCGGAAGTTAAAATAAAAAACGACATTAAAAACATTGTAAGTGGCACAAAGAAACTACCCGAACCAAATAAATAATCAGCACCACTTGTAATGGCCTCCGAAAAAGAACCAGACAAGCCAAAAAAAGCTAAAGTTGTTACCATAGCCACAGCCAAAAGCAGAACACCTACCACACTTCTTTTAACGCCCGATTCCAAATGAAGCCACGAAGTTTCTTTTTTTGGCTTCTTGGCTTGAGATTTTTTAGGATTTCTAATATCCTCTTTTTCTTTTTCAGCTGGCATTAGGTTGAGTGTATTACTAGAAAATAATAACATACAAAAAAGCCGAGCAACAGCAGTCCCATTACAAAAGGGCGGTCCTTTTTGACCCTAAAATTCCTTATCATCTCTATAAGAAAGCCAATCCAGAATAAAGTCGTTAAAATCCTTTACTTTGTTAAAATAATTTGGAAAGGCTTTTTTATTGAGAATTTTTTGCTCTAATCTTTGAATGCCTATGTAATCAAAATAACTTGAATAACTATACCTACTTAAAAAATCTTGTGCTACTAACTTATTTTTAATACCGCTCTCTTTCCAGTTAGGTTCAATTAATTTAATAGGATTAAGATGTGTGTAAGCAAAAATATATTTCAAATATTCATCATTTTGGATATGTTTCGCTTGAAATCTTCCTTGAAATAAAGAACCACTACGATTATGTTTTTTGTTAAAATACATAGAATAACCAGTAGAAACTTTACCTATAAACTTAGAAAGTCCGCCCTCCACAGTTTCTTTTGCAAGTAAATGAAAATGATTTGGCATAGACACATGCGCGCCTAGAGCAGTAATATCATCGCCAGTATCTGTACCCCACATTTCATAAAAGGACCGCCTTTTTTCAAGTTCACTAATATTTACAGATTGAGTGCTATTACAAAGATAGAGAAGCGTCAAAAAACGCCTGTATTCGTCTGTTGATTCAAAAATGGTCCTCTTATCCACACCTCGATTATAGACATGATAATATTCTCCTACAGAAAAAGTGAATTTACGCTCCATTTAATAATTATAACCTCTTAAAGCACTTATAAAAAGGGCGGTCCTTTTTTAACTAAGAAGGTATTTGACACAAAACAGGCTATGATTTAGACTGGCTTTACTGTTCTTAACAAGATAAGTGTCGGGGGTAGCTCAATTGGTTAGAGCGCCTGACTGTGGATCAGATGGTTGTCGGTTCGAACCCGGCTCCCCGGCACCAAATTTAATTGGGGCGTGCGGCTGAAAGGCCTCCTCTGGACAGTTGGAGAGATCCGACTGAAGGTGGTGTCAGGAAATCCACTCACGCCCTCCAAAATATTGTCGATTGATAGCTCAAAGGGAGACTTAACTCGTACGAGCAGAGCGCTCTCTTTTTTGGGACAACTAAACCGTCTCATTAAAAGAAAGAGGTTGAGAGGTTCGAATCCTCCCTCAATCGACTAAAAAACAAATCCCACTTAGGCAAAAACGCCGGCGGGATTTTTATTTTATTTTTAAAGTTTTTTCTATACCACAAGCAAGGCAAACCACACCGTGAACACTCTCATTATCATCTACGACCCATACAATCTCTTTTTCTATAGGTAGGTAGATTTCTTCGTTACTTTGTTTTACAAAACTAACAATACTGCCTACACCAAGCCTGATCGCATTTAAAAAAATTCCGCAAAGTAATTCTGTCCTCAAACCATAATCGATACTACAAAGAAAATTGATATTGACTCCATTTATATCGAAATCAATAAACGACCTACAATTTTTTGAAATCTTACCTTTGGAAATTCCTTTTCCTAGTGTCGTAAAGAAAAATCCAAATTTCCTTCTTGCTATTCTCATTTCTGAAAAAGAAATAGAGATAGAGCCACAATAATCTTGTTGTATATAAGTTACTGTTCTTATATGCAGCTGAAGGGACATGGCCTGCCTCCTTTTTTAAAGAGCAAATTTATTTATAAGCGTTTATGAACTTTAAAATTCTCGCTTCATCAAAATAATCAAATTTATCTAACCTACCCCAAGCTGCTAAAGAAATTAGCTTATCGTTATTTGTTCTTGGTGTTAAAACCACACCCGTTTTATATTCCGAAACTATCTTTTTTAAACTATCAATAATTTCTGGTGGAAGATCGGGATGATAAGAAATCCAAACACCACCATCAACTAAGTTAGCAATTAGAATCTGATCTGGCAGTTCTTCATCGTGAACACCCCAACTGGTTTTATCGGCATAATGCCAACCAGAAACAGGCGGATTAGTAAGATAAATTCCTGGCAAAGGATCGCCTGGTTTTATAACTTCGTTAGGTTGAATAGGCACAGCCTCGCCTGGTTTTTCACTTGGTGTTTTAATAAACCAAAAAACACCGAAGGCCAGTAAAAATAAAACAGCTAAAATTATAAACTTTTTTTTCATTAAACTATTTTAAATATTTATCTATAACCGTCTTAAATTGTGTAAATGGATCAGCTCTATTTACACCTATAACTTGTTCGCCATTTATAAATGTGCCTGGCGTGCCGGTAACACCCACAGAACGGCCATAATCTGTATCATCTTTAACAGTTTGTGTATACTTGCCGGTATCTAAACAAGCATCAAATTCTTGTGTGTTTAGACCAAGCTCGCTCGCAAACTTTTTTAAATTTTCTTTACTAAAAGCCCCTTCGTTTTCGCCTTTTTGTCTATTAAGTAATAAATCATGATATTGCCAAAACTTTCCCTGATCATTAGCACATCTAGCCGCTTCAGCTGCCCAAAAAGATTCTGGACCCAAAAAAGCAAAATCCCGCCATTGTATTTTTACCTGACCATTTTTTATATATTGATCTCGCAATATTGGTTCAACTTGAGAGAAAAAGGCTTCACAAAACGGACACTGATAATCGGCAAATTCTATTATGGTAATTTTTGCTTTTTCATCACCCAAAATCGGCAAGTTACCTAATTCAACTTTTACAGGTTTTGCTCCAATCTGTGCTGTGGTATCAATATTGCCCGTGCCCCTGAACCAAACAGCACCAGCTATTAAAAGCCCAGCCACTACAATGGATATAGGAATAGATAGCGAACCCTTCAAAGACCGAGATGTGGGTTGAGATGTATTATTTGTTTCTTGTGGTTCCATTTTAAATTTTTATTATTTAGAAATATTAACAGGAAAAAATATAAATAAGCAACTATTCAGAAATAATAACAAAAACTTGTTTTAAATCTTTAATGTTAAAAAACGGCCGCACTAAAGCTTTTTTAAACGGAGCAGAATCATTGCTAGTTACTTTACTAACTTCACCCACCAAAAAACCTCTTTCAAAAAAACCATCCAAGCCAGAACTTAAAAGAACTTGGCCACTTCTTAATTCTGCTTCTTTTAAGACTAAATCTAAATTAAGTGCTCCACTAGCAGACCCAGTTATTACACCTTTAGCGCCCCCATCTTCGGAAACTACCGTAACCTTACTTTGGGCTGAGGTTATTAAAGCCACACGACTTTCTTTACTCGCAACCTCTTTCACCCTACCTACTAAAATATTTCCTGAAAGAATAATGGTATTACCCACTCTAACTCCATCTTTAGCACCTTTATTTATTAGTAAAGAATCTCCAGCTTGGAAAGGATCTAAAGATAAAGTATCTGCAAAAATAATCTTCTTAAATTCTTTTTGATTTAAACTTAGAGCTTTTCGCAAAAAATCATTTTCTTCTTTTAACTGTAAGATTTTAAAATATTCTCCTCTAAAAAAATTTCTCTCATTTTTTAAAAAAATATTTTCTTTTATTAAATTTCTTACGCCGAAAATATTTTTAAAAAGAAAACCACTTTCTTCGCCTAAATAAAAAACAGATCTAACAATGGGACTCACCCCAAAACGATTTATTAAATTTATCGAAAAATTAAAAAAATTAGCCTTATCCAAAAAAAATAGGGTAATAGCTATTAAAAAAACAAAAATAATTTTCCGCCAACTAGACATAGTTAATCTTTTGGTACGGTTACGTATTCTCTAGAAGCTAAAAGTTCTTTATATTTTTCTGTATCTTCCAAAATTATACCCATGCCTCGCGCCACCGCAGTTAATGGATCATCGGCCACCTTTACCGCAATTCCAGTTTCTTTATTTATTAATTCATCTATACCACGAAGCAAACTTCCGCCACCAGCTAAAACTATACCTCGTTTCATAATATCGCCTAAAAGTTCGGGCGGAGTTTTTTCTACAATTTCACGAACCATATCCACAATAGTTTTAACTGATCTTGATATAGCCCTTTTAACATCTTTAGAAGTTATAATAACTTCTTTAGGTAAACCGGTTATTAAATCACGACCACGCATAACAGTTTCCAATTTTTCACTTAAATCAATAACACTGCCCACCGCTATTTTAACTTCCTCAGCTGAACGAGGCCCTAAAAGTAAATTATGTTCATCGCGAGCTAACTGAATAATATCCTCGTTTAATTTTTCGCCTGCCACCCTTAAACTTCTTCCGGCTACCAAACCGCCCAAAGATATAACAGCCACCTCTGTGGTACCACCACCAATATCTACAATCATATTGCCGAGCGCCTCCTGTACAGGCAACCGAGCGCCTAAGGCCGCCGCCACAGGCTCTTCTACCAACATAACCTCACGAGCACCAGCATTACGCGCCGCCTCTTCCACAGCCCTTTTTTCTACTTCAGTTACACCCGACGGAATTCCAATAACTACCCGAGGCCTAGGTACTACATAAAAAGAATCACCGTGGATCTTTTGGAAAAAATGCTTAAGCATTTGTTCTGTAACCTCAAAATCTGAAATCACACCGTTAGCTAAAGGTTTAATAGTAACAATATGCCCAGGCGTTCGCCCCAACATTTTTTTAGCTTCTCGGCCGATGGCTAAAACTTGTCCTGTTTTTTTATTAACTGCAACCAAGGAAGGTTCGTTAATTACAATGCCCCTATCCCTAACATAAACAAGGGTGTTGACTGTTCCCAGATCAACACCTATATCTTTAGCAAAATGACCAAAAAATTTATTCAGTAAATACATATCCCGAAATATTTTAAATTCTCAATTTACAATTTTCAATGATTTAATTATCAAATCCTAACTAATAAGATACCAGGAGGCATTATTCCGAACAGCATTATGGAGAATTGTTTTAATATAAATAGAGAGGCTCCATATCGCCTGTGAGGAATAATGCCTCCTTGAAAAAGTTTGAAAATTATTTATCACTCAACCATGAATCTAAATCATTTAACTTAACCATTTCTACTTTATCACCACTTCTTTCTTTTATTTCTACACTTTCTTTGGCCAAAGTTTTATCGCTAATTATTATTCTATATGGCATACCAATCAAATCAGCGTCGGATAACTTTACTCCGGCTGATTCTTCACGATCATCCCATAAAACATCTACTGATTTTTTAATTAAAGATTCGTATAATTTTTCGGCTTCAGCTTTGGCACCACCCAAAGATACAAGATGAATTAAAAATGGCGCCACGCTTTTTGGCCATTTTAGGCCAGCATCATCGTTAAATATTTCGGCTAGAACTCCAACCAAACGACTCATACCAATCCCGTAACTGCCCAAGTATGGAGCTTTGTCTTTGCCATCGGAATCTTTAAAATTTATACCCATTTTTTCGGGATACACCGTACCAAACCTAAATATATTTCCAATTTCAATGGAACTGGCTTCTTCTACTTGGCCACTGCATTTTGGACAGGCTTCGCCAATTTTATGCGTATAAATTTCTTTGTTTTGAGCCCAATCACATTTATTGCAAAAATAAATATTGTCTTCGCCTACTGGGCTAACTAACTGAAATTCGTGGGTGTGCCCCGAAGTAAAAACTCCACCAGAGGCTTCAACAACTTTTACATCATTTAAGCCAATACGATTAAATGCGCGTAAATATGCATCTTTAACTTCCCAATAAAATTTATCTAGATCATCTTGGTTAGTATGCAAACTATACAAATCTTTCATTAAAAATTCGCGCCCACGCAACAAACCCGACTTGGCTCGAGGCTCGTTTCTAAACTTAGTAGAAAAATGATAAAGCTTAGCCGGTAAATTTTTATAGCTTAAAGAATTTTTGCGAACCACATCTAAAAATATTTCTTCGTGCGTAAACGAAAGACCATATTCTTTTTCATCGGCCGACTTAAACTGATACATTATTTGCTTAACTCCCGGATCTGTCCAACGCCCAGTTTCATCCCAAACATCTTTAGGGTGAAGCAAAGGCATCAAAATTTCGGCGCTACCAACAGCGTTCATTTCTTCACGGACAATTTGTTCTATTTTTTGGTAAACCCGCCAGCCTAACGGCAAAAAAGTGTAAGAACCAGCCATTAATTTATCTATAAAACCGCCACGTAAAAGTAAGCGAGCGTTAGTGGCTGTTTCGTCCTTTGGATCATCCCTGCGAGTGTTTATAAAAAATTGTGAGTATTTCATTTGGAAATTTATGAAACTTTTAATTGCTAAATATTAGCACCACTTCTTGTAACTAGCAACGCAATTTGACATAAAATATAAAAGATTCTATACTCTAAAAAGTCCTTTTACTCTCTAACACGAAACATAGGAGGCATAAAGTGAAAATTGAATTAGGTGGCACTACGATCAAAGCGTGTCAGTTACTAGGGGAACTAGACCGCCTATTTATGTGTGAGCTTGATGAATGGTTACCCATCAACAATATAGAAATCGAAGTAATAAGCCAAACTAAAATTGTTACTACAAAAGAAAAAGAAATAATAACAGTCATAAAACCAAATTCTTGGACAAAAGAATCATGGATTTCATGTAGATTTCACGCAAGTAATGATACAGAAATATGGCGTCTTTCGGAGTTCACTCTAAAAGCACCTCATATTCATAATACCGCTATTGGAGGTATAGATATAACTTTACGAGTTATTGATCTGCCCGGAATAACTATTCTGCCATCAAACGAGATAGGCAATCCTGCGGCTGATATTATCAACGCCATAATTCTAAAAAAAAATCCCACCTCGCCTTCAAAATTCTCCGCATAGAGCAAAACCCTCTCTTCGACACAAAGTCGCAAGAGAGTTTTTTATTTAGCACGAGCTTACGATCGTAAGCTCGTGCTATTTTAAATTTCAAAATCAGAAAAATTTAACTATATCTTTCCAAGTTACAAAAAACATTAAAGCAAGTAGTAAAATAAATCCTGCGATATTAACAGTGTTTTCAAATTTTTGGCTCAAAGGCGAACCTTTAATTTTTTCTATAGCCAAAAATACCAACCTGCCGCCATCTAACGCTGGGAAGGGTAAAATATTTAACACGGCTAAATTAACCGAAAGTATCGCCACCAAATTTATCAAATAAATCATACCCATGCTGTAAGCCTCGCCTGTTAAAGAAGCTATGCCTATAGGGCCAGTAATTCCACTCATCATTTTGCCCTCAACAAACAAAGTTTTAAAAAATAAAAACAAAGACGAACTTATCATCCAAACCATAAAGCCTAAATCTTTTAAGCCGTCCCACCAAAATAAATACCAAGCCGATCTAACCAAGCCAGTTTTAGCCAAAGCCACACCTAAAGCACCTTCGTTGGCGGGAGGATTGACGCGCGGAATAAGTTTAAGATCTATATTTTCTTTGCCCCTTACTAAGGTAAGATTGATTTCGCTGCCGGATTTTTGTTCTATAAAAGATCTGAATTCGGAAATTTCGGAAAATGTTTTTAATGTGCTATCGGCTAATCTAATTCCAGCGATAGTATCGCCTATTTTAATACCCGCGTTTGAGGCAGGGGAATTTTCGGCAATAGATGTAATTTGAATTTTTATATTCGTAGCACCAACCACATTGCCTTCATCTAAAACCATAGGCCTGCCCAATAAATTTCCAAAACTTAAAAGCACATAGGCTAAAACCAAATTCATAAAAACCCCTGCGCAAATTATTTTAGCTCTTTTAGAAATTTTGAGCGAAGAAAAACTACCAGCTTCGTTTTTATGCTCGCCGGATTCACCAAATATTTTTACAAAACCACCAAAGGGAATTAAATTAAAAGAAAAAACCGTGCCACCTCGTGTTATAGAAAAAACCTTTGGCGGAAAACCAAAACCAAACTCTTCTACTTTAGCGCCAGCACGTTTAGCCGTTATATAATGGCCATATTCGTGAGCCAAAACCAAAACGGATAATACGATAAAAAATATTAAAATTGTCATCTCTTTACTACCAAAATATTGCTTTTTGCAGCATCACGGAGATGACCGATTATACAATTGAGAGGCCTCCGTGTCGTCTGCAAAAAGCAATTTTAAAAAATTAATTCATTAACTCTTTTTCCTTTTTAGACTTTAAATCCTCCAACGCCTGACTATTTTCTTTCATCGCTTTTTCTATTTCATCTTTCTTTTTAAATTTAATGTCTTCGGATTTTTCCTGTTGAGCGCTTTTTACAGCCTCATCGCGCAATCTGCGAGTTCTTATCTTTGCTTCTTCCAATTTTTGTGAAACTAATTTAGCAAGTTCTTGCCTGCGTTCTTGAGTTAATTGGGGCAAACTTAATCTAACGCTTTTACTATCTACAATAGGTTGAGCGCCAATACTGGCGTTAGCAATAGCTTTAGCAATCGGCTCCAAAGCATTTTTATCCCACGGCTCTATAACCAAAGTTCTAGCATCCAGTGAACTTATGCTAGCCATACTTTTTATAGGGGTTTTGTTGCCAAAATATTCAACCAAAATATCTTCCACCAAAGCTGGCGAAGCTCGGTTACTGCGTATTTTTAATAGTTCGTTAGTTAAATAACCAACTACTTCTTTTAGTTTACTTTTGAATTCTTGTGTTTCCATAATTTGTCTATGAGTGTAGCGAATAGCTACAAATTAAATGTTATATATTTGGTTCACTCGGTCTAAATAAAAGTTAACTTTTATTTATCCTCGTTGCCAAATATAGCCCTGCTAGTGAACTTCCAACCTGTCCTAGCTGACTTTCCGAAGGAAAGTCTTTTGAAAGTTCTACTACGGGGCATATGAATAAAACCAGCATAACATGAAAATGTTTGTAATATAAGAGAATCAAAAACGTATCCCGAGCTTACGATCGTAAGCTCGGGATACGTTAAGTTTTAATAGGTTCTAAGGTATAACTAAAATAAAAAAGAGGCGCTCGACTTTTCGTCGTAGCGCCCCGTGAAACGTGTGTTTTGGAACTTAACCCACAAGGTACTTTGCGGAACAGCCTCCGCTCGCCTCCAGTGTGTGACCCTTTTCGGCGGTCTGCCCTGGATACCTTCCTTTGCCCGTGCATTTACCCGGATGGCTGCTCTGGCCCAATGAGCTTTACCGGAACCTCTCTTCTCGTTTAGAGAACAAAGGACTGATCTTTTACTCTATTCAACGTTCTCGCATCTTGCTCTCACCTCCTCTCATACACCAGCAGAGCCTTCAAAGGATGCTGGGACTAGGCTTTCTGGCCTCTGATCAAGTGATACAGAGTGATCATGCTGAGCATCGCCACGAGGAAGAGGCATAAGCCTCTCGCTACGATGCCTGCCCAGTTGTAAGGCAGTATCCGATCGGTCTCCGCCCAGATGTAGAAATGCGGGGCAACCAAGAATACCAACATCAACATACCAAGAACCCTATCCCGCAGAAATGTCCTGATGAGATCTGACAGAGAAATTGCCATACTACCTCCAAGACCTTAAAGGGCATATAGGGAACTATCTTTTTCTGATGCCTACATCATAGCATAGTCGGATATGGATTGTCAATAGCTTGGTTTAAAGCACCAAAAACCCTCATTTTAAAGGGCTTTTTCTTACTAGAAAGATTTCCAAGACCACCAAGGCTAAACCTTGGGATCCAAGGTTTAGCCTTGGTAAAAATTAGACCTACTTACCTGTAGGGAATACAAAAAGTGAACTTTTCGCTTTCTTGCCCGAACCGCTGGTGCCGGCAATTATTTTATTTGGGTTTTTGGGATCAACCCATAAAGTTCTAATTTGTCTTGCGGTGCCAAGTTTTCGTATCTGCCAAAACTTGCCGGCATCTTTACTGGAATAAATAAAGTTACTCGCTGAAACATAAATATTTTTAGAACCTAACTGCCCGAAAGCCACATCGGTTACTGGCAAAATATCGTTAGCCGTCACAACATCTACTGCCTGCCAGTTTATTCCAAAATCATAAGATTTTAATAAACCAAATTTGCTAGTTAAATAAACAGCTCCATCGGTTGGGTTATATAAAACTTTTTCTATGTATTTAGCATTGGGAAAAGATTTTATACCTTCGGTATCGTCTGTCCAAGTTGCACCACCGTCTTGCGAAGTAAAAATACTTCCAGAAAATGTGGTAACCAACATTAAACTTGGGTTAGTTGGATTTATAAGAAAATAGTTTATAGCTTTGCCAAATTCTTGAACTAACTTCCAAGTTGCACCACCATCTGGGCTTTTTAATAAATTACCTTCTCCGGTGGCCACCCAAACAATATTTTCATTACGTGGATCTAAAGCTACATCAAAAACAGGATAATTGGCACGAGAAGTTAAATAAACTTCTTTAAAGGAAAGCCCGCCGTCTTCGGTTTTTAAAACCTTACCCGATTTATTTTGATACACTGCTAAATAAAATTTATCGGGAATATTTTTGTTGTAATCCGGAAAGCGCGAGTCAACCGCCAAAGCATAGATATTGGCTCTTGGGTCTAAAACTTTATTTTTATCTTCTAAATTATGCCAGACCTCGCCACCGTCTACGCTTTTTAAAACTCCGGCACCTAAAGTGGCTGCATACAAAATTCTGGAATCTTTAGAGTTAGATTTTATTTCTAAAATGTTTAACCTATTCAAACTAGTGCCAGCTGTAGCCAACGAACCAGTTTTTTTCCAGGTTGTGCCTTGATCTAAGCTCACAAAAAAACCGCCTTGCGGATTTAAAAAATTACCAAAATACATCTGCGCTACCACCATTGCTATGGCGCCAACTATAGCAAGAAAAATTATAGTTTTTAATAAATTGGCCATAAATTATATTTTTAAAAACAAATTTTCTAAAACCAACCTTGTGTTTACATTTGTAGAAATTAAAAGATTTTTTGCTTCGGCTAAATTTTCTATAAATTTAACTTTGTCTATTTGATTACTACCAGTCAAAACCTCGATCCTTAACTTAATAAGCCAAGTATCTAATAACGGAAAAAAATTTTCTTTTTTAGCAATTTCTTCAGCAAAGTCAATTCTTTCACTCCAAAGTAATTTTTCAATAGAACACAGCTTACCCATAATTATATCATCTTTTAAGCTTAAGTTTTTGTGTAAAATATCTTCATTGTAAAAAGGTAGGCCAACCACTCTGGAAATTATAGTTTTAGGTATATTTTTTACATTAGAAGCAAATATAAAAATAATTGTATTACCTATGGGTTCTTCTAGTGTTTTTAAAAGTGCATTCCAAGCTTCTTCGTTTAAATATTCGGCTTCTTTTATAAAAACTCCCTTTTGTTTAAGGTGATTAGGAGTTAAAGCTACAAAATCTTTAAGTCGCCTTATTTGAGCTATACCTATTTCTTTTTTATCTTCTTCACGGCTTATAAAAAGAGTATCGGGATGGGTTTCATTTATTATTTGTTTTTTGTCCTCAACCTTATTTATTTTAACAAAAAAATCCTTAGCTAAATTTATTTTGTAATCAAAATCGGAACCATAAAAAAGCAAAGCGTGAGGCACTGCATTATTTTTTAAAACTAATTCTAAATATTTTAATTGGCGAGAGTACACAAAGGTTCTAGCTTCATTAGCTTCATTAGCTTTTTAGGAAAACCTAATCAACTAACGAAGCTAACAAGCTTTTGAAGTTATTTCTTGGCAAACAATGCCCTTTTATATAATTCCAAATTTTCTAAAGCCACGCCAGTTCCTTTGGCCACGCAAAAAAGTGGATCATCGGCTAGATAACACGGCACACCAGTTTCTTGAGTAATCAAACTATCCAAATTTCGCAATAAAGCTGTGCCACCAGAAATTATCATGCCTTTATCCATAATGTCAGCGGAAAGTTCGGGCGGAGTTTCTTGTAAAACCATTTTTACTGTTTTTATAATTTCAGCCAAAGTATCTTTTATAGCTTTAGGAATTTCGTTGGAATGAAGTTCTATAGTTTTGGGCAAACCCGCCACCAGATCACGACCACGAATTTCTAAAATTTCTTCTTCTTTTCTTGGTACCGCCGAACCAATAGCAATTTTAATTTGCTCAGCCGTGCGTTCACCTACAGCTAAATTATGCACCTTGTGTATATAATTTTGAATAGCCATATCTATAGCATTACCCCCAACACGTGCCGAGGCACAAGCCACAATACCTCCTAAAGATATCACAGCCACCTCTGTAGTGCCTCCGCCGATATCTATAATCATATTACCCGAAGCTTCATTTATGGGTATGCCGGCGCCTAAGGCAGCTAGTATTGGCTCTTTAACCACATAAGCTGCCTTGGCTCCTGCTTTTAGAGTAGCCTCTATTACAGCTCGCCTTTCGGTTGAGGTTATGCCAGCCGGAACTGCCACCATAACTTCGGGTCTAAAAAAATTAAAACGTCCAGTTATTTTTTTAATAAAATGGCGAATCATCGCTTCGGTTATGCGGTAATCTGCTATTACTCCATCTCTAACGGGTCGCACCGCCACAATACCTTCGTGAGTTCGGCCGATCATTTCTTTAGCTTCGCGCCCAACCGCTAAAATTTTATTTTCGTCTAAAGAAACCGCCACCACCGAAGGTTCGTTAATAACTATCCCTTTTGGTAAAACAAAAACCAAAGTATTAGCAGTGCCTAAATCAATACCTATTTTTACGGACATAATTGCAATTAAAAAATTAAAATTAAAAATGTAAAATTATGGTGTCGCTTACAGCGACTTGTCTTATAAGATTTTCTTAATCTGTGGTTTTTAACTTTACATTTTAAACTTTTAACTTGATACATCCTAACATCACTTTAGGGTTTTTCAAATAAAGAAAAGTATGCTACTTTAAAGTCGATAAAATGACTATAAGAACTAGACGAATTTTACTAGGTGTTGCCGTGGCTATATTTTTAGCCGTAGGCTCTGTTTTGCTTGTGTATGCTAGGGGTTACCGCTGGGATTTTTCCAATAACAAATTCTTACTTTCTGGGGCAATATACGTTGAAACTATGTATCCAAAAGAAACCACTATCACTCTTAACGGAAAATTAAACAGTCAAGATGGTTCAGCTTTAATGAAAAGTCTTTTACCAACAAAAAAATATAAAATTAGCGTTTCTAAGGAAAATTTTCAAACTTGGGAAAAGGAATTTAAAATTGAACCAGGACTTGTTACAAACACAGAAAATATAGTCTTGTTTCCAAAAGAACTTAAAACTCAAGTTGTTTGGCCAGAAACAACAGGATTAAATGATTTTACAATATCTACTAACGAAAAAAATATTGCTATTAAAATAGGTTCGGCCAAAGTTTTATTAAGAGACTTAACTAATATAAACGCTACTTCTACCGAACTAAAATTTCCAGATAAATTAAAAACCAAAACTATAACTTTTATAGAAAACAACAAAAGTTGGTCCAAAGACTCTCAAAAACTAATAGTGTTAAGAGAAACAACTAAATTAATTAAAAACTGGTTTATTCACGATACCACCAATAATTCTTTTACAAATTTAACAACTTTATACGAAAAAAAACTTGTACTTAAAAACCCCAGCCACACACCATTACCTACAAAATTTTTGCCAACTCAATTAAGATGGTTCGGTGAAAATGGCATAATTGCTTTAATAAATGGCAAACTATTTTTAATAGATATAAAAGAAGAAAAAATAACCGATCTTAATTTTAGCGCTATACAAGGCTTTGATGTTTTTGAAAATAAAATTATAGCTATTAAAAACCCAAACATTATTTTAATGATGGATTCGGCAGTTCAAAATATTTCGGCTTTGGGCGAAACAAAATTTGAAAACCCTACTAAAATATATTTTTCACCTGAAGCCGACAAAGCTGTTTATTCTAACGGAAAAAATATTGCTGTTATTTGGTTAAAAGAAACCACTAAGGGACAAATTAAAAAGGTAAACGACCAAGAAGTAATTTATACAAGCTCGGCTGATGTTAATGAATTTATTGGCACTCAAATATATTGGCATCATTTTGGCGAATATATTTTATTTAACGAAGGCCAAAATTTTAAAACAGCTGAAATAGATACTCGTTCCAACATAAATATCGCCTCTTGGCCAGAAAATAAAATAAATAAAACTGTTTACCTACCCAAAGAATCTAAGTTGTATATTTTAGAAAACTCTACTGTAAAAGTTATTGATGGAGAATTTTAATTCTGAATGACATCCGATGTCATTCATTTTCTAGATTTAAAACTTTCTTATCTTCTGAATTCATTTCCTTAAGTTGATTAAAAATTTGATCTTTATAATTTTTTGAATTCCCAAAAAAATCAGATATAAAATTTCTAAAGATTACAGATGGAAAATTATTTTTTCCAATATAGTCCAAGAAACTACTCCATCTATAATTCTCTAAAAACTTAGTGGCTTTATCTAAATTATTTAGCTTACCCATTCTCCACTCGGGTGAATTTAAATCTAATGGATTTAAGTGTATATAGTACGGTAAATATATAAAATGAGACTCTTTTTTGACCATAACTGATTTATATTTACCCTGAAATAATGCCCCACTTCTTTTATATTTTTCGTTAAAGTATTTTGCGTATCCCATATTTATTTTTTTCATAAATTTAGAGATACCACCCTCAACCCTTGGCGATAGCAGAAGATGGTAATGATTCGGCATTAAACAGAAAGCATGTATATTAACAAGTAATATTCTCTCATCCTTCTCTGATCGACATCCGATGTCATTCAATTTTTGAAAAGAACGTGAAGTATTAATAACTCGATTTTCATTATTAAAATCATATAAATCATTAACAAAACGAAGTCTATCTCGATCAGACAAAAATATCACTCTTTTATCAACTCCTCTATTTAATACGTGATAAAGTTCCATATTGAATAAATCATACTCTGAATGACATCCGATGTCATTCAGAGTTGAGGATAAAGAAAAAAGCCCTGCCGTTTTCTGGTAGAGCTTTCTAATCGAAGTCGAACTTCGATTATTCATATTAATTTACTTAAAAGTTCCCCTTCCAGACCATGATCCACCACTACTAGTGGTGCCACCACCGCTCCATGTTCCGCCTCCTTCTCCTCCAAAGAGACTCAAAATCCAACATATCAGAATAAGGATGGCAATAAACTTGATAAATCCCCAAATACTAACAAGTATACTCCGTATCCTCTCTGTAAATTTTTCATAACCAAGATATTTGATCTCGCCATATTTCTTTAGAAACTGAGTCCTTGCATAGTAATCTCCAAAAGAAAAACGTAATTTTGCAACTTCTGCTGTATCATCACCCCAACTGACTATAATACCTTTCATCATACCAGTTTCAATTATGGAGACCTGTTCACACACATTGTTAATGTAAGTCTCTGATTTAAAAAAATCATCATCAAAGACTGGTAAATATTTAATACACCCACTAGGAGGGTAAAAAAATCCTGTACGAGAATCATCGTATCTATTGAAATGGGTACACCCCGTCAATATAAACATCAACAAGAAAATGATTAACAAGCATATTCGCACCCATAAAGATGAACGAAGTCCATTATATGTAAACCAACCAACACTATGCATATTTTTCTCCTTTTTTTAAATTAAAGAACATAGACTATTTATGCTGAACGTACTATCTTTTAATAAAAAAGTCAATACCGATTAACTAACACAAAAACAACCAAGCTCAGCTCGGCTGTTTTTGTAGCAGTAGATTAACGCTTCGAGAATTGAGGAGCGTCGTCGCTCAAGAAATTTCGCTCCTCTTTAAAACCCCTCGGTTTTAATATTTCCGCCACGGGAAACTACCGTTTCCCGACCCTTTCCCTCACACCTTATTTTCAAAACTAGCGTTTTGAAAATTGCGGTGCGCGTCTAGCCTTTTTAAGACCATACTTACGGCGTTCTTTTTCGCGTGGATCGCGACGCAACATTCCAGATTTTTTAAGCTTCTTTCTAAAGTTTAAGTCGAACTTAACCAAAGCTCTCGCAATACCTAAACGAATAGCTTCGGCCTGTGAATTTGTGCCCCCACCATTAACCTTAACCGAAACCTTAAAATGATCGGAAGCCTTTAAGCGATTCAAAGATTCCATCGCTGTTTCCATAAATATAGGTCCGCTACCAAAATAATCTTTTAAAGTTTTATCGTTAACTACAAAACCACCCTGTGAAGCAGAATCTTTAGGGCTGGTTGTAAAAATTCTAACCCTAGCAATGGATCGCTTTCTACGGCCAACTGCTTCAAAATATTTTTTGGAATCCTTTTTTTCAGAACTAAAAACTGTAGCTTCTTCTTTTTCTTCGGTGATTACTTCTTCAACTGGTGGCAAAATTTCTTCTTTTTTTATTTGTATTTTTGTAGCCATATTATTTTATATCACCCTTAAACAATCTTAAGTTAGCAATAAATCTATTACGTAATCTGTTCTTAGGCAACATACCATAAACAGCTACTTTAAAAACTTCCTTGGAATCTTTTTCCATTTGTTCTTCTAATGTTCTGGTTCTTATACCACTGGGATAACCAGAATAGGTATGGTATTTTTTATCTTCCAATTTATTACCAGTAAATTTTAATTTATCTGTATTAAAAACAACTACCTTACGAGTAAGATCAGGATTATTAAGCGAAAAAGTGGCACTATCTTTGCCTCGCAAAACCAAGGCTACTCGAGTCGCGAGACGACCCAAAATTTCCCCTTTGGCATCAAACCTATATTCTTTTTTATCAGTTTTATCCATATTTTTAAACAAATTCTATTAAACACATTCTAGCGCCATCTTTTCTCATTTCTCCTAATTTGATTACTCTGGTATAACCTCCGTTTCTATCTTGGTATTTAGGACCAATTTCTTTAATTAATTTACTAATAGCCTGCTCTGGTAAAAACTTAGCAATGAGTTTTATATTAGCGAGCCCACCTTTTTTAGCTTTAGTAACAAAAGGAGAAATAATTCTATTTAGTTCCTTAGCCTTAGCTTCTGTTGTTTTTATACGTCCTTTTAAAATCAAAGCTAAGCACAAGCTTTTAAGCAAAGCTAGTCTTACTTTTTTTACTCTACCAAATTTTCTACCTTTCTTGGAAACGTGTTTCATGATAATAATTATTCTTCAGATTTTTCGGATTTTTTGGATTTCTTAGACACCTTTTTTGTTTCTTCTTCGGTAATTTCTATCTCACCTAAAATCTTAATATGTTCATCTAAAATATCAACAGCCCTTTTGAAAGCCTCTTCCGGCCTTATGGAACCATCTGTTTCTATTTCAAAAACCAATTTATTAAAATCTGTTCTATCGCCTACACGCATATTCTCGGCGCTAAATTTAACCTTTCTAACCGGAGTAAAAATAGCATCAAGAGCAATACTACCGATGGCTATTTTATCTTTCTTACGTCGTTCTATTGGTTCGTAACCTACGCCTGGTGTAATTTCGGCCTCAATTTCTAAAGTAGCTTTTTTATCGGTAAGAGTAGCAATATAAGCATCAGTGTTAACAATTTCTACTTCGCCACCTCTGGTTTGAAAATCGCCAGCCGTAACTTTCTTTTCTCCTTTAACAGACAATTTTATTGTTATAGCTTCGTCCTTAAAAAGCTTAAATCTTATTTGTTTTAAATTTAAAAGAATATGAATAACATCTTCCATCACGTTTGGAATTGTAGAAAACTCATGATCCACTCCTGTAATTTTTACAGTGGTAATAGCGGCACCAGGAATAGACGACAAAAGAACCCTGCGTAAAGCATTGCCCAATGTAGTACCATAACCAGGGTAAAGCGAGTCAATTTCTATGACGGCCAAGTTTCCTTCTTTGTTTACAATCTTTGGAGACTGCGGTAATGAAAATTTTTGCATATTTTTTGTAACCGCCTAGGTCAGTTGAGTTAAGCTCAACAAAGCTAGATCGGAATTATTTATTATTTTTATTTTATCTTGAATAAAACTCCAAAACTTTTGAAACCTCTACTGGTAATGCGGCCAAAAATTCCTTATCTGGTACACTGATTACTTTTCCGGAAAGCTTTTCTTTATCTAATTCTAACCATCGTGGTGGATTAAATTTTTTCAAAACTGTTCTAGTTTCGGAAAAAGTCTTTTTGGCTTTACTGGATTCTTTAATATCAACTAACTCGCCAGGGCTTACCGAATAAGATGGTGAACTAACTTTTTTACTATTTATCATAATGTGGCCATGGCCAACCAATTGCCTAGAAGCACGCCTAGTTGGGGCGAGTCCCAACCTAAAAACAACATTGTCTAACCTGCGCTCCAAAAGCTCCATCATTATTTGAGGTGTAACACCACTTTTTTTAGAAGCTATATCAAAATACTTTTTAAATTGCTTCTCTCTTAAACCATAAATTAATTTAAGTTTTTGTTTTTCGGCTTGCTGAATACCATATTCAGAAAGACGACGACGAATATTTTTACCGTGTTGTCCTGGTGGATAAGGTTTGCGAACCATACCGCATTTAACAGAATCACATACCTTATATCCTAAGCGCCTACATTTTTTACAGTTAATTTGATACATAATATATAAAACCTATACTCTTCGTGGTTTTGGTGGTTTTGGACCATTATGAGGTGTTGGGGTTACATCCTTAATAGAAGTAACGTTAAGACCTTGTCCAACCAAGGCTCTAACTGCAGCTTCTCTACCAGAACCAATACCTTTAACAAAAACTACAACATCTTTTAAACCAACTTTTTTCATTTTTTCTCCCAATGTTTCAATTATTCTGTTAGCAGCATAAGGTGTAGCTTTTCTTGGTCCTTTAAAGCCTAAGGCTCCAGCCGAAGATTGAGCAATTAAATTACCACCATCGTCTGTAAAACTAATTAACGTATTGTTATAGCTAGCTTGAATATAAACTCTACCCTTTTCAACAGCACCAACCTTACGGCCCTGTGTTTGAGCAGTTTTAGCTTCGGCAGAAGCTTCACCAGTTTTTTCTTCTTTCTCTATAATTCTTTTTTTACCCATCCTTCGCTCCTCGCTTCGCTCGTAGCTACGGATGGCAAGCCATCTATTATTGAAGGAATCAATCACCTGTACTTTTGGCGAAGGATGTCCTTCCGTAGCTTTAGCGAAGGAGGACTACATTAATTAATTTTTATGTTTTTTGCGCAGTCGATTTTCTACCAGAACCCATAGTCTTTCTGGTGTTACCTCTGCGTGTTCTGTTATTAGTCTTTGTTTGCTGACCGTGAACTGGTAAACCTCGCATATGCCTTACACCTTGATAACTGCCAATATCTTTCTTTCTTTTTATATTTTGAGTTATTTCTCTCTTTAATTCACCTTCAATCTTAAAATTCTTTTCAACATATTCCTTTATTTTATTAGCTTCATCCGAAGTTAAATCTTTAGCTCTTTTATCTGGATCTATTTTTGTAGATTTTAAAATATCTTTAGCCAGAGTTAAACCAACGCCAAAAATATATGTGAGAGCTACCTCAACTCTTTTATTATCCGGAATATTTATACCTGCAATACGCATTAGCTTTTAGCTTTTAGC
>JBBTRR010000001.1:107594-240711 GCA_038065095.1 Patescibacteria group bacterium | reverse complement strand
TTCTTTAGTTTTTAGGTTCTGACCTAACAAGCTAACGAAGCTAGTGAAGCTGATTTTTACGCGCCTTGGCGCTGTTTATGTTTAGTATTTGAACAAATAACGAAAACTACACCCTTACGTTTAACGGTCTTACACTTATTGCATATTTTTTTAACCGATGGTCTAACTTTCACAAATAGCTTTTAGCTTTTAGCTTCTTTAGTTTTTAGGTTCTGACCTAACAAGCTAACGAAGCTAGTGAAGCTGATTACCTACCCCTATAAACAATCCTACCTCTTTTAGGGTCATATGGAGAGAATTCCATAGCAACCTTGTCTCCAGGAAGAATACGAATAAAATTTAGCCTCATCTTACCTGAAAGATGGGCTAATACTTCCATGCCATCGTCTAACTTAACCTTAAACATGGCACTGGGCAGGGCCTCTAAAACGACCCCTTCCTTGCGAATAGCATCCTTTTTCATTATTTAGTAACTGCAAGAGTATAACAAATAGAAACAGCAGAGTCAACAAGTAAATATGGGCTTAAAATGACCATAATTACAACCCAATTATAGTAACATTCACCCTGTCTAGATTAGAGGGAATAGAGCGCACCCAAAATGGCCATAGGTTAACTTCTATGCGATCTGCCTTGTAATCGTTTATATCTATATCTGTCTTCTTCTTATTTAGTATACTCTTTTTAAAAGCTTCAATATTAAATTCATCCATTACATCGTATTTTACATTTAACGTAGCCGAAATCGTTCCTTTTTGATAATCAACCAGAGGCTGTTTTAAGAAAGACACATCTTTGGAACTTGTTAAAAGAACCTTTTTTCCGTCTATATCCTTAGAAGAAATCTTTTTGTTTACATATAAATCTAAATCTTCATTTTTAAATACTATTGTTCTAGCCACCATCTTTACTATAGCTGTAAACTTGTCCGCTACACCGCCGACATCTGGAGAAACTGAACTTGAAACCAATTCTTCGTTATAAGCTTCTGGCCAAAATTTAAAACCTTGAGGTAAATTTTGTTTAAATAAATCAAACTGAGGTTTTATTTTTTCTTTTAAACCATCGTATGCATTAGTAGCATCATCGTTTGAAACAATTTTTGCACCATTGGCGCCACCACCTGTCATAGCTTCTTTAGAAACAGCAGAAATTTTACTGCCTTTAGCCGTACCCTTAAAAGCCGGCATAGTAAATTTAGAAGCAGGAATATTATAAGAATCTCCCCCTTCAGCCGCCACAACATCTGTAGTAATTTCCCCAGGAACAACCTTTCCACTTTTTGTTGTATACCCCGGAACATTTACACTAACTATTGTCCAAAATATTTTTCCGCTCTCGGATTGAAACCTAGATGGCACAAATTTTTGAACTTGCGTTGAATAAGAATTATAAATAGTTATTTTACCTTTAGCTTTACCAGATGTATTTTGTGTACCAGTTGCTGGAAATTCTGCACTTTCCATTTTTTCGCTCGTTAAAAGCTCTCCAGGAATTAAACCTTTTTCTAGATCAATTTTAGAATTTTTACCAGAAACAAAAACATCAACACTACCATTCTTGGCTTCACGTACCGGATAAACCAAAATATCGGCTTTGGGCAATACTCTGCTAAAAACAATAAAGGTAACGGCTAATGCCAAAAAAACAATAAGTCCAACAAATTTTATTGGACTTAAAAATTTTTTACGGCCTACTTTATTTAAACCATTAAAAACACTAGCCTTAGCGCGTTCTTCTCTGTAAGATTTTAAAAAATTTGCTCCATTTTCACCTTTATTTTTATTTAAATAAAAATCTTCAGCTTTTTTATTGCTTGATTTTGCTATATGCGAAGATCTTGGCATAGCTTTTGTTCTAGCAGTTAAAACTGCGTGTTGTTTTTTTTCGGAAGATAAACCAATAGGTATACCTCTTCTCCTTGGAATAATATCGCTTATTCTTCCGGTTGAAGCTAAGGCTTGCGAAACTACAAAACCAGATTCTTCAGCACCATCAAAACCAGAAACAACGAGGCCTGCACGTTCTGCAAAAATCTTCCCCATAAGATCGCTCGTAATCACAGTTAAATCTTTACCGTATTCTTCCACAGTATCTTTTATAAGATGAGCGTCTACTATATTTTGTAAAATTCTAGCACCAGTGGGTATTACTAAATCTATTTTATTGGCTTCGGAAGACTGTATCTTTTCAACTACCGATTGAATGTCTTCGTGGAGTTCAATGTATATATTTTCTTTTGACATATTTACCTTATATTATACTACACTTAAACAAAACCTATTCCACAGTGGCTCTAATCCTGCGAATACCAGCGCTTGAACTTTCCTCTTTAGTTATTTTAAACTTTCCAATTTCTCTAGTACTCGCAACATGTGGGCCACCGCATATTTCCCGACTGAAAGGAGGTTCCAAGCCTGCCTGTGGTGAGCTTGTCGAATCCATCGAGGAATTACCTATTGAATAAACTTTAACTATTTCTGGAAAATTGCCTTTATAAAAATATAACGCGCCCGATTTTTTCGCTTCTTCCAAAGGCATGGTTTCTATTTTAACTGGATAATTTACCGAGATAGCACCATTTACTAAATCTTCCACTTTTTTAATTTCTTCGTCGGTTAATTTACGGTTAAAAACAAAATCAAAACGAGTTCTTTCTGTAGTTATGTCCGACCCGCGCTGAGAAACTTCATCGCCCAAAACCTTATGCAATGCGGCATTTAATAAGTGTGTAGCCGTGTGCAAACGGGTTTTTATTTTCATCTCTTCGGCATTAACTGCGGTTAAATCGCCTTCTGTTATGCCATGCCCGCCAAACTTTTTCTCGGCCCCAGCCCGAGAAACTTCTTGGTGTTTTTTAAATTGATCTTCAAAACCTTCCAATGTTAAGTTTTCTGCTTTAACTCCGGCAATTTCTTTTATTATATCGTATGGCAAACCATATGTTTCATAAAAATTAAAAGCTTTTTTGGCATCTATATTATTTTCTTTTTCTAAAACCTTTAAGCCACGCTCTAAAACAGATTTAAAACCTTGCCATTCACCAAAATACATATCTATAATATTATTTTTTTGATTTTGTAGTTCGGGATAAAAATCACCGTATTTTTTTATAACTTCTATAATTAAAGATTCGCCAGTTTGAGGTGAAAGTTTATAAATATATTCGTATGTAAAAATACGTCTTAAAAGACGGCGTAAAATATAACCTCTATCTTTATTAGAAGGCATTACGCCATCGGCTAAAAGAAAAACTGATGCCCGTAAATGATCAGCTATGATTCGCTTATGATGAGAATCAATACTTTCGGGCAAAATTTTTAAAATTGGTTCTAGTAAATCTGTTTCAAAAACATTTTTTTTGCCTTGAACCATAACTGCTAAACGATCCAAACCCATACCAGTGTCTACACCTTTGACTTTGAGTGGTTCTAAAGTTTTATCTGGCTTCATATAGTATTCGTTAAATACTATATTCCAAACTTCTACGGCCACCTGACCTGAGCTTGCTTGTGGTGAGCCTGTCGAACCCGTCGAAGGTTTAACGTAAACTTCTGTGGTTGGACCACACGGGCCTTCGGCACCAGTTGGACCCCAGAAATTATCTTTTCGGCCAAACTTTTCTATTTTTGCAATACCTAAAGATTTCCAAATTTGTTCCGATTCCGTATCGGCAGGAACTTCCGAGTCTCCTTCAAAAACACTAACGTAATCAATAGTAAGACCCATTTCTTTGGTAATAAATTCATACGCATATTTGATGGCGTCTTCTTTGAAATAACCACCAAAACTAAAGTTCCCTAACATTTCAAAAAATGTTAGGTGAGTTTCATCGCCGACTTCGTCTATATCGGAAGTACGGAAAGATTTTTGAACAGACACAGTATTTTTAGAACCAAAATCCACGATCGGATCTTTTTGGCCAACAAAGTAAGGTTTAAACTGCTGCATTCCAGCAGTTGTTAAAAGAACCGAAGGATCGGTGGGCACAAGCGAACTAGACGGCACAACCTTATGCCCCCGTTCTTCGAAGAATTTTAAAAACCTCTGCCTTATTTCTTGAGAATCCATAGTGCTTTTATATTAGCGGAAAAATAGAGGAAAGCAAAATAAAACTCCCTCAATAGTTGAGAGAGAAATAAAGACAGTTGCGCGCAGAGCCGCGGGATTGTTGTCGTTCCAATCGTTGTCCAACCAGTTGTAGCTCCAATTCCATCTGTCGTCGTTCCAATAGAGGTAACGCACATACAGGTTGCCGTCCGAGTTGCGGTTGCGTATAGAATGCCATCTGTGCCACTGCCCATAGAAGGTTATAAATAAACCAATCTCAAGGCTGTATTTTATTCGGGACCTCGCCCCGCCTTGGCGGGACTATTCCACCAGCACTCTACACCAAGTATCTTTGTTTTTTGGAGATCAAGTTAGCACGCTGGGAGAAGCCGTAACCGCCCCCACTCTGGCATAGCTTGCCTCGGAATTCGGCCGCCGGAAGCCGTAACCGCCGGCAGATTCGCCTAGTATCCAAATCTATTTTAATTCATTTTAGTTTTTTTACAAAGAACCGCCCGCGACTTATAGTCGGGGCGGAATAAAACAAAATAAAAAGACCCAAGGGATCAAGGGCTAAAGAAAAGCCAAAGATTCCAAGGGTCAAAGAGCTAGATACTTGCGCGCAGAGCCGCGGGATAGTCGTCGTCCCAACCGCGGCCCAACCAGCGGCAGCTCCAATGCCATCTGCCGCCGCTCCAACAGAGGTAACGCACATACAGGTTGCCGTCCGAGTAGCGGTAGATGGTGCCCCAGAAAAATACAGCCTTATCCTTCCATTCCTCGGGGATGAGGTGCTTGTGCACCAGCAGGTAGTCTAGGACATTCGCGTTCAGAACTGACTTGCCTGCCAGCTCTTTGCGAAGGTCGTGACCACCACTGATTTTGCCATCGCGCTGGAGTTCGGAGAGAAAAGGTTCCACTTCGGTAGAGTTCCACTTGAACTGGCCACCTTTGGTATGTTCTTCCACCTGCAAGCCTTCGGGCACGAAGGGGTCGGCGTCGCAGTTGATAAGATATTCCAGAATTTTCACCTCGGCATAGCCGAGCTGAACCTGAAGCATATCGCGGAAAAGCGTGGGGTGTTCTGCCAGAGCGTTCATCAACTCTAACGTATACCCTTGTTCTTCTGCCGCTAAGCAGGTTTTGTGGGCCAAATCCACTGCCGAAAACGCGGATTTCGCTGGCATAGCGATTCCTCCTTGTTTAAGCGACTATCCTTGCGGATATTGTCGCATTATTGTGATAGGGAACTAGCTTTCTCTGTGTTCTAAAATCATATACCATATATAGAATTACGTCAAGTTTGTTGTAATGTCTCATATCTTATATATAGGTTTTAGTTAGTATTTGAGCCATCTTTTGGGCAGGGGTTAAACCCTGTAAGCCCCACTATTTATTGCTGGACTCTAAAGAAAGAACACTCATAATATAATCCATAATATAAATGAATCCAACTTCAGTGAGAATACGATCGTTATCTCACTGAAGTTTAATATATTTGCAACCAAACCAAATTATACTAACCCGAATATTTTCTTCAAGTGTATCTCATTATCTAATTCTGTAGCTGTAACTATTCTCACGTATTGTCTGATTTCGTAATATTCAACTATATAATCTATTTCATCTTGGCAGGGATAAGGATGAATAAAAACACTTTTTTGATATTCATAAAAACCCAACCGCTTTATAGTTTCTCTTAAAACATCTCTGGCTTGCCTTTTCTTTTCGGGAATATCAAATAATATTATTCTCCATTTTTTGTCCCAGATGTTTGGTTTCTTTATTTCCATATTATCTATGTTAAAGGTTATAGCCCTTTGCTTACCTTTATCGGTTAAAACCATAGTTAAAGAACCATCGGAGTTAGCATGTTCGCGTATAAGTTTGGATTGGTAGAGAGATTTAATAGCTTTTTCTAAAGAACGCCTGTTTATGTTCTGCCATTCTGATTTAGCTCCCTTAAGCACGCGAAAGTATTGATTGGAATTCATGGCTAGACCTAAACCAATTCCAGCAGCTAATAACACTAAAGTTTTTTGCTGAACTTGTCCTAATCTATAATATGTTCTCTTGTTAGATACGTTACTCAAATTAGACATATTAAAATTATACCATAACGTATACTGAATCTACGATCGTAGATTCAGTAACAAAAAACAATTTTAATTAAAGATTAAACATATGTCATATGTAATGACTATTCAATTACTCCACCGCCCAACATTTCATCTCCGTTATAAAACACAACCGATTGGCCAGAAGATACAGCGCGAACAGGATGGTCAAAAGCCACTAGCCACTGGTTATTAGCCAGTAGGGTCAAGGTCGCTGGGACTGGTTCTTGGCGATAACGAATGGAGGCTTGTACTTTGATCGACGTTTGAGGCTCGTCACCAATGGATTCGGCAGGCTCACCACAAGCAAAAGAAACACCGGTCGCAATTAATTCTTTAGATTCCAAAGCTTGCGTATCTGTAACCGGCGAAACTATTAAAGTATTAGTTTCATAATCTTTTTTTGCCACATAATATGGGCCAGTGCCACCAATACCAACACCTTTGCGTTGGCCAATTGTATAAAAATCTAAACCACCATGCGTGCCAACTTTTTGGCCAGAGGTTGTAACAATATCGCCAATTTCTTTTTTAACAAAAGGTTTTATAAATTCTTTAATATCCACCGGCCCCATAAAACAAATACCCTGTGAGTCTTTTTTACCTGCCGTAGGCAAGCTTGCGCTCTCCGCAATCTCGCGGACTTTTGATTTAGATTCTATCTCGCCTATTGGAAACAAGCATTTTTCTATTTGATTTTGTTTTAGCGTCCATAAAAAATAGCTTTGATCTTTTTCTAAATATTTTGCTTTTAATAATTTATTATCGGGTGATTTGCGGACATAGTGGCCAGTGGCTATATAATCTGCACCCGATTTTATAGCGCGATCAAAAAACAAACCAAACTTAATTTCTTTGTTGCACATTACATCTGGGTTAGGTGTTCGGCCAGATGCATATTCACGGATCATATAATCTACAACTTTTTCTTTATACTCTTTTGTAAAATCCCAAGTTTCAAAAGGTATACCAAGTTTTAAACAAACCCTCATAGCGTCGGCGCGATCTTCTTGCCATGGGCAAGGCCAAGCTGGATCACTCCAGTTTTTCATAAATATACCAGTTACATTATAGCCTTCGTTTTTTAATAACAAAGCAGCGACGCTTGAATCCACGCCGCCCGACATTCCTATATAAACTCGCCTATTATTGCTATTTGACATAAACTAATAAATATCATTTTTTGGATTTTTTGTCATCTATATCTTTATCTAATTTAAAAAGATGGTTTAGAAAACCATCTTTTTAAAAATACTAGAAAACTTCATTAAGAAATAGGTTTAATATCCGAAAGTAACGAACGCAAACCTTCTATATCGGCTGAGGGTTCTTTAGATTTATTTTTCTTTTTAGGCGAACGCGATTGGTTGCCAATATGGTTTATTATGCCACCTCTTTGCAAAGCATCTTGCAAACTTACTGGTTTAAATTGATCGGAAATAACTTGCTGTTTAACTTCATTTAATTTATACAAATGGTTTTTGCAATAAATTGGGCGAACACCATCGGGCTTAAACGGCACCCAAACTTTCTCGCCACCTTCCCAACAAACAGCTTCAAAAAGATCCTTATCGCTTTTTGGTTTAGAAGCAGAGACCGCTGGAGCAGCTTCTGTATCGTAACCATCACGGAAAGCGGCGTCACTTTCTGCTTTTGCTGCTTTTATACTGGATGGCATTAAATCTCTAACGCCAGCCCAATCGGCAATTTCATTTTCTACGTCTTCGCGTGGCGTGCCATAAGTTTCTCTAGAATGTTTAATAATCTCGTCGCGATTACTTACGGCAGGTTTAGGATAAGGCGCCAAAGTTGTAGCCGAAAAAGCCCGTGAAGATGCACCATCTATCATAAGTTTTAAATAAACATTATATTTAGCCAGATTAACAATATCGGTAGCCACAAATTCTGGCGCAAATTCTTTTTCTAAATATTCGGCATCTTCAGCACCTACTCTAAAAGAAATTAAGGTACCAACGTTACCAAAAATTGCGTCTCGCACTGCTGTGCTTTTGGAACCACCCACGCTCTGTACCAATTGAGCGATATACTGATTAGCCAAAATAAGGGCCAAGCGATATTTGCGAGCTTCGGAAAGAATATTACCAAAAGATTCTGTGGCAAAATTTTGAAATTCATCTACATATAAAAAGAAATCGCGACGTTCTTCTTCGGGAATGTCCACACGACTCATTGCAGCCAATTGAAGTTTGGTAACCAACAAACCACCCAAAAGCTTAGAATTATCTTCGCCAATTTTACCCTTAGAAAGATTCATAATTAAAATCTTGCCTTCGTCCATTACTTTACGCATATCTATAGCACTGTTTACCTGCCCCACAATATTACGAATAACCGCCGCCGACAAAAACTGTCCAACCTTGTTTTGAATAGCCGGCGTGGCTTCGGCCGCAAACCTATCTGTATATTTAGCAAATTCATCTACCCAAAAAGATTTAACCATTGGGTCTTTAATTTGATCCACCACTTGCTTTCTGTATTCTTTATTAGAAAGCATTCGCATAATTCCCAATATGGTAGCGCCGGGGTAATCAAGCAAAGCTAAAATAGTATTGTTTAAAATATATTCCATTCTGGCCGACCATACATCGGGCCAGATTTTTTTAAACACACCCATCAAACCCGAAGCCACCAAATGTTTTTTCTCGGCTTCAACATTTTCTATAGCATTAAAAGCTATAGGCATATCTAAATCGGAAGGATCAAAATAAATTACATCGTTTATTCGTTCTGGTGGAACAAACTCTAAAATTTTATCGGCGGAATCCCCGTGTGGATCTATAAAACCCAAACCCTTGCCGTGGATAATATCGGAAATTATCATATTTTCAAGCATGGTCGTTTTACCCATACCGGTTTTACCAATTATATAGGTGTGCCTGCGGCGATCGTCTTTTTTAATGCCAAATCTTCGCTTTTCGTTGCGGAAATTTGTTTCTGCGAACAAAGTTATTTCGTCATTCATAGCTTTTAGCTTCACTAGCTTCTTTAGCTTTTAGGATTTATATTTCTTATCATAACATTTAACATCTTCATAACTTCAACCATCAAACTATCTATTTTTGAATAATCTAAATTTTTTGTCTTTGATAAATTTCTAGCTATTTCTATCTGTGTTTCCAGTTCTGCCCCCGAAGAGTAAGCTATTCTTAAAAATTGAGTAAAATCATTTTTAGTACCTCTGAACCTGCCTTCAGCTATGTTAGATGGGATAGATACTGCCGACCTTCTTATTTGCGATGTTAAACCATAAACTTCTTCTTTTGGAAATTTTTCTGTAAGTTCATAAATTAACAAAGATAATTTTAGTGATTTCTGCCAAACAATTAAATCTTTATAAGAATTTATCATGCGACTAATTACTAACGAAGCTGAAAGCTAAGGAAGCTAATAACTGGGAAGCCCTGCTGGTGGTTCGCCTTTTTTAGCTTGAACCCTAGGCAAACTTGGTGCCATAACCACACGCCCCGGAAAATGAAACAACGTTGCTAATTCTTCTATATTCATTACAAACATACTTTTTGGCTTAAAACGAAGTCTATATTTAAAAAGCATCCATTTCTTTTTTTGCGCTTCTTTCATTTTTTTAAAAGGAAATTTACCTGCAGTTAAGGTAGCCCCATCCCTTTTAATAGCATTTAAGTTTTGAGTACTAAATTGATTAAAACCAGAAGCCACCTGAAAAAAGGTTGGTATATTAAAAGATTCTTTAGTGGCTATATATACAACTCTAAGCACCGTCTGAAATCCTACTTTAGCAATTTTGCGTTCAATACCTTCTATAATTTCTTTTTCGCCCGAAGTAAGAAATTGCATTAAAGAATGAGGCTTATCGCTTTTAGGTGAACCCCATTCAAAGGGTTCAAATTCGGGAGTTTTAAACGGAGCTTGAACCACACCTGTTGCAAGATCAGATAATTCTTTTTTAAGAAGTGCTAACATATAAGAACCTTGTGGTACTTCTTTTTTAGGCCGACCCACTAATTTTAAAACTGCTTCTGTAGCAACATTTTTCCAACCATCATCTGTTGGTAATATTCCTATTTGAATCCATGCTTGTTCACCTTTTTTTAAACGCGTCATTGTTTCAACTATACCTGCCAAAGGGTCAACCAAAGAAATATTAGAACCACCCTCCTTACTACTTTCAGTTTTTAGTTCGAAATCTTTATAGGTTCGTATAGGGTAACCATCTTCGCGCGCTAGTTTAAGTTCACAACCAAAAAGATCGTGGGTTTCGTTGGGAATAACTGCAGGCACATTGGCAGTATAATCTTCGGCATCAAAAATTTCTGCCTGTGGATATTGAGCATAAATTGCCGCTTCTACTAAATTTCTAAACTGCGCCAAAGTACGAATATAAAAATGTAGTTCACCATCAAAAGAAGTTATTTCTAAACTAAACCATTCCTGCACACGCCCTTCTACATAGCGTTTCCACCAACCACCTTTAAAAAGAGTGCTCTGTAAAAAAGCCAAAACTTGTTCCATGGCTAACGGACTTTTTTCCACATCTGGCGGTAAACGAAATTCCAACATCTGCCACTTAAACTTTTTTAAAGTGCGGATGCGTATATAATAAAGCCATGCATCCCATAAAAACGGAGCTAAAAGAATAGGCAAGAAAACCCAGCCCCATAGCCAAATATGGTGCGAAACTATTCCTAAAACCTTGAACATCAAACCAAACGGATTTTGCAACATCTTATATTATATTTTATCACTTACCTCATTTAATCCAAAATAAAAAGCGGTCCGACACAAGATCGGACCGCTGTAAGATTACTCTGTTTTACTTTTTACCCTAAACTGCATCGTTCTGCTTCCTTGAAGAACCAACCCTGTTGACTGGTATAAAACCATATTATCTGGAATCGTGATACCCATGTCGGGCATACCCAGCAAATTTGGGGGCAAACCAACCGAATCAGGCCGCACAGAAAGAGAATCTAAACCAGCGAATTTGGTTGTATCCAAGTCTCTCTTGTCTGGCACGGGAGAAGAAACAAAAGACACAGCCACACCGAGTATGGTTTTTTCATCCTCGGCGTTTACATCTTTTAAAAACTCATCCATGCTCATATCAGACATACTGGTATCGGGCAAAAGCGCGTTGGAAACAGGGTCACTCATACCATTAAATTCCATAAACCACCTCACCTCTCTCTTTGGACCGACATTTATTGAATAAATGCCAACAGGAAAAGTGTCTGGGATGGCTACATTAAACTCAACCTCCCTGTCCTCTGTCCTGTTTACACGAAGGTTCACTCCAACCTTCAACACATCGCCCGCGAAAACGGATGTGTCGGAATGTATCTTTGTGATCATGCCGATAAGCAGGCTGTCCACCATCTTTACTGAAACAGTAACATCCTTTATTTGCAGTTTCTGGTATGGATTGGTCAACAACCTTCCGTGAGAAGAAAAATATTCATCAATGGCACCAAAAAGGACTTCTGAAGCTGGTGAATCGTAAGCCGAATAAAGCCGACTGTTTTTTATCTCGATATCAGAAAAATCGGTAGTGATTTTGGTATCAACTCTAAAGCTATACTTGTTAGCTACGTCGTCGTTGCGATTAAGCACAGGTATGAACACCGACATGGCGCTTAGCTCGGTTTCGAAACCTGCAGGAAGACCACGAGCGACACTATGCTTAAAGGTCTTTATCCCGAAATTTGGAATATCAACCGTGACAGTAACTGGCAACATGTTTGGGATCTGGCCCAAAACTCCCCCAACTCCGGGCAAGCGGTCGGCAGTTAGTTCTCCACGAATGTTTTCGCCTAACGAGAAAAATTTGAACGCCGCAAACAGATTTGAAATTTCGGCAATGACGTAAGCATCTACGATCGGTAAACTTTGTGGCCCCAGCCAAAGAAACGGATGGCCAAAACCAAAAATCTGGTTACCGTTCATATAAGTAATGGTGCCAAGAGCAGCAGCTTTGACTTCGGGTCCGACAACCAAACCCGTAGCTAGAGGACCTCCAGCTTCAAAGCTCTGGTTAAATTCACCAGACGAAGCTGAGCCACTCTCCAAAAGAAAACTCTGCCCATTACCCGTATGTTTTTGGGCAATTGCGGAAAAATATTTCAAAGCTTTCGCCGATGTCCCAGTTACTGCAATGGGAATAGACAATGGAACCAGCTTTTTAATTTTTACAGCCACACTCTTTAGGGAAGGATTGCCGATAGAAAAAACTCCGTCAATCATTCCTTGTATTGGTGTTGCCATAAAATAAAACGGCGGGGCACCTTGCAAATCGAAACCATAGGAAAGTGCACCCACCGTACCCTCTTCGGTAAACACAGGCGAGCCACTCATGCCTTGGGCCACACCACCCAGCGCTATCAAGCGTGGATCCGATGCCTCCAACATAACAAGAGGCATAGTTGGCAAACCATCTTCTACTACAGTTACAAACTTTACTTCGAAATCCTCCAGTTCGGCGCCAGCAAAAGCCGTACGCACGAACATTTTCTTTCCGGCCGGCCAGTTCCTAACGGAATCCAGCGAAACTATTTTCTGTAGATCCCAGTCGGCATGCAGTTCTTTTGTGAACTTATCACGCCCACCCGTAGGACTATTGAACGACACGGGCGATTCCTTGGAACCATCACAGCCCATAAAAGCTAGGCTCAACAGTAGGTAAATCAAATTGAGCAACATACACCCTCCTCGGGTTTAAGGTATTAAAGTAAAAAATCAAAGAACATGAATATTGATTAAAGCAAATATTTGACTATATGTCAAATATAATGTAATCCCTCGATTTTACTCGGGATATTTTTTGAAGACAAAAAATAAAAATCGTCCCCGTTTATTGGGAACGATTATAAAACTACGCTTCGGCGGTTGGGTCAGGTTCGTGGACTCCTACTGAGACTTCGCCTCCAGCTGTTAATTCCATTTCATCGGCCATTTTTAATACATCAGCAAGATCAGCATCCAACTTACCCGAACCATCGGTAGGCATTTCTAACTCCACTCGCCAAACTACTTCTGGATCAGTTATTGTACTTTTATTATAAACCTCAGATAAAAGCCCTCTCCAAATATGTTCAGCAAATACCTTAGCCCTAGCCTCAGCTTCCCTACTACATTCTTGGGGAATATTTTCTAAACGAGAGAATAAATAACGACGAGGCCTCTTGTCTGGCATTTCAGAATCATAAAGATACATCAAATACCAAGCCATAGCCAACCTTCCTTTTTAAGAGTTAAGGAACAAATCTGATTGACTATAATCTATAACATCTCGGCTAATAAAATCAAATCCCCCGAGATAGCGATCGCTATCTCGGGGGATTCTTCATCTTTCTAAATATTTTAAATCTAATAATCTATCCTCTAATTTCTAACCTCTGTTACCTAATTAATTAAGATAAATAATACTTGTTATCGTCTTTCTTTTTAAATCCGTTTAAATTTAAAATTATTGTAGAAGGCTTAACCATTCTTTTAGCCAAAACAGATTTTACCACGTCTTCTCGGTTCATTGGGCCTTTGGCGGTAAGCACACTTTTAATTACATCTTTAACTGTGCCAGCTTCATAACCCCAATCTTTTAAAGCATATAAACCGCGGCCAACCAAAACAAATCGGCCATCTTTAATAAGTTCGTTGTGAACTGTTTGAGGTAAAGCTACTCGTTTAGAAAAACTAGCCTTATTTATTTCGGTAGCGACTTCGGTAAAGTGCATCGGTTTTTGAGTGCGCTTCATTACCAAAAAAGCTTTGTCACGAACACCCCGAGGCGAAACTTCGGCCCAAGAAATCATACCCCATTCGTTAAAGGAGTTTTTAGAAATATTTTTAGCAGAAGTTAAATAAGCCAAAACCATTTCTTTGTTTAAAACAGTATTATGTTTTTTAGCCCAATTAATCATTTCTTCAAAACCAACAACTTTTTTTTCTTTTTTTAATTGAGCTGTTAAGTGAGCCACTAAGGCTTCTTGAGTTTTTACATAAGAATTTTCTAAAGCCCAGCGAGGCCAAAAATTCTCGTCTTCTTTGGTTCGCACAAAACTACCCGCTAAGTTTAAGAAAAACATTGTAGCGCCTTCATATTTATTAGAAGCTTCTGGTTTTGTTTCAAAACTGGTAGAAGCAAAACTAGCCTTAAGTTCGTTCTCATCCATAACGCCACCATTAGATTTAATAAAATCGTTTAAAGCGGTAACTACTGGCTTTATAATAGATTCATTAGAAGCACTTTTAACATGCTTTAAAGCATCGGCTTCTATTTGACGAACCCTTTCGCGAGTAATACCATAGCGTTGGCCAATGGCTTCCAAAGTTTCATAATCATCTTTACCAATGCCAAATCGGGACAAAATTATGTCCTTGGAACGATCCGACAAGTTATCCACTAATCGGCTAACAATTTTTTTGATGTCGAACTTGACCATTTGAGTTAAATATTAACTTTTAAGTTTTTTATATACTATCATTACCTAAAACATATGTCAAATAGCCATAATACCCAAGCAAAGCTAGGCTATTTACGATTGGAACCAGCCCAAAGGCTTAGTATGGGACTTGCCAAAAATATAGAGGAATAAGTTCCAAAAAATACCCCTATAAGCAAAACTAAAGACAAGTTCTTAGTACTTTCTCCTCCTAAAAAATAGCTGGCCAAAAGCACCAAAAATACGGTAAAGGATGTGTTAATAGAACGGGCAAAAGTTTGGTTAACACTATTGTTTATGGTAACAGAAAAGCCTTCCGAAGCATTTTTTCTTAAGTTTTCTCTAATTCTATCAAAAACAACAATGGTATCGTGAACCGAAAAACCTAAAATAGTTAAAATAGCAGTAACAAAATATGAATCAACTTCTATACCGTAAAAATGACCCAGAACAGCAAATACACCCATAGGAATAGTTACATCGTGTACAAGTGCAATAATAGCTATAATTCCATACTTCCAAGAAGCCACAGGCTTAGAAACCTTTCTAAAAGCCCAAGCAATGTAAGCCACTATTAAAGTTAAAACATACGCCACAGCTTTTATCGATTTAACCTGAAGTTCTTTACCGATAACAGGACCAATGGAATCAAACTTTTTTTCCTCAATTGGAAAAGTTGTGTTTAAATCCTGTTTCATAGCTTCGTGCGTAGCTTCATTTACAGTTCTAAACTTTAAAATCAAACCCTTGTCGTCTGTCGGCTGTAAAATAGGATTTTCTAACTTATAAAAAACTAAAGACTTTAAAACTTCTTCGTTTGAAGGGCGAACATTTTTAAACTCTACCTCCCACTGCGAACCACCAGTAAAATCAATGCCAAATTTTAAACCCCAAAATATAATGGGTAAAATACTTAACACAACTAGCAAGGCCGAAATTGATAAATATATTTTTCTGTTGGGAATAATTGCAAGCATAATTTATAAATTTCTAATACCTAATTTCTAATCAAATCCTAATGTCTAATGACTAAATCTTTTCACCTTGATTAGATATTAATAATTAGATATTAGATATTTTTAGTTATTGTCTCCAAAGAAATTTTACTTTCTGTAATCTTGTGCCTTCAAAAACCTTTAAAAAAGTTCTAGTTAAAGTAATAGCAGAAAACATAGAAACAAAAATACCAATAATTAGGGTTAAAGCAAAACCTCTAACTAAACTAGAACCAAAAGCATAAAGAACAAAAGCCGTTATTAAACTAGAAACGTTGGAATCGCGAATTGAAGTCCATGCCCTAGCAAAACCTTCTTTTAAAGAAATTCCAAAAGGTTTACCACTTCGTAGTTCTTCTTTCATTCTTTCAAAAATTAAAACGTTCGCATCCACTGCCATACCTATAGAAAGAATAAAACCTATTATACCCGCCAAAGTTAATGTAACTGGAATAAGTTTAAAAATAGAAAGAGAAATTATTGTATATATTATTAAGGCGAACACTGCCATTATGCCGGCCATACGATACCAAACAATCATAAATAAAACCACCAATATAAAACCTATGATACCTGCCATCAAACTTTTTTCTAAAGAAACTTGGCCTAAAGTTGCACCAACACTTTGTTGCGAAATTAATTCTATAGGCACAGGCAAGGCGCCAGAATTTAAACGCTCTACCAATGTTTTAGCTTCATTTATAGAAAAATTTCCTGTTATTTGGGCACTGCCATCGGTAATTTCCTGTTGAACCACTGGAGCTGATATTGGTTGGCCATCTAAATAAATAGCTAATTGTTTGCCAACATTCTTTTTTGTTATATCGGCAAAAAGCTGTTTGCCAATATCGTCAAATTCCAATAAAACTTCTGGACGGTTAGTTTGAGAATCAAAAGACAAACTAGCCTTTTTAATATAACGGCCATTTAAACCTGTCGCGGTAAAATACGGATCAACTTGCGTTTGATCTGGTTGTTGATTACCAAGTTCTTCCACCATTTTCTTACTTACCTCTTCTGGTAATTGTTCTTTAAATTCTAAAAATGGAGTTTGACCAATTAACTTAATAGCTTGATTAATATCTTTTACACCAGCGAGTTCCACAATAAGCCTCCAGTTTTCACCAGAATGATTTACGGTTATGGAAGGTTCCGATACGCCAAAAAAGTTAACTCGGCGTTCTACCACATCTTTTAAGCCGTTCATATAGGAATCTTTATCGCTTTCCTGCACACCAGAAAGATCTGCTTGGTAAACCAAATGAGTGCCACCCAAAAGATCCAAACCCAAGCGAAAAGGCTTAACAAAAGACTTGGGATAAAAACTGCTAACAGGATGAACAAAAACTCCGGCTATAATAGCCAGAAGTATTATTAGAGGTATAGCAACACGAGGTGACATTGAATTTATTTCCTTACAACACTAGCGCATTATTGGCAAAGAAATCAAGTACCCTTTTTGTAAGTGTTCTCTTTGCGTCTTCCTATGGTAAGAATGTGAATCTTTTTTATAGAATCTAATTTATAAATTATCCTAATATCGCCTTTGCGTACTCTAAATATATCATCCCAACCCTTAAGCTTCTTTATATCTAAACCTTGAAAGTTATTAGATTGTATATTTCCTAAAACAAACTTAACCCAAATCCTTTCTTTGGGAGTGAATTTTTTGAGTGCCTTAGAAATTTTATCCATAGACTAGAGGCGAGAAATAATATCTTCAATTGCTACACCACCTTTTTTAATACGAGTAAAATCTATAACTGTTTCCCACAAAGAATCTTCGTCGGTAACTGGCGATATTTTAAAGACGGGTTTAGATTTTCTAACCACCACAAAAGATTTACCCTTTTTTACTTGAGTAACATAAACTTCGGTGTTTTCACGAAGTTCTTTTAAACCGATAATTGAGTTTTTCATAATAATACAAGTTTATCTTAAGATAAACTTGTAGTCAACCGAGCTCAGCTCAATCAATTAAAAACCGCCCCGATTTTATATCGGGGCGGGCAAACAAATACCTCATTTAGAATACGGTTTACATACCTTAGCCTTTAATGCCCAGAAACCAACCTTGAAGTTTTGGACAACTCGCCCGCCTATCGTGAGCGGATATGGCAAGTTATTCAAATCAACTTCACTGGGCTTGAGTGAGAGATTGAAATTACTCGCCAGCCATCGCTGATACCTTTCTTCCGCAAGTCGTTCCCGCTCAAGCCGTCGCTGACGTGCTTTTTCTTCTTCCTCTTGTTTCTTTTCCGAAGAAACTGGCAATCTTTTCAGCCAACTAACCACTATAAATGCCAGAAAAAATGAAAAACAAACCATAATAACCGTAGCCAATAGAAATCTCCACCATTCCCCAGAAAAATCAATCAAAAAAACTCCCACCAAAAATATAACGAACAAAGACAATTCTATTCCAGTTACCGGCATATGCTTTGTTACATGCCCATGAAGTCCCATCTCCCACACGCGATATTGGTTGCCATATTCACGCATATCAAATTCGGAACGTTGAAGCTTTAAAGCCAGCCAAACTTCGTGAAAAATATTCTTGGGGCGGTAACCGCAAAAGAAAACAACTAAGCTTCCTATAAAAACTATTAACGCACCTATTACGGACGCCACAAGAAAAATTATCGGCTGAAGAGTAAACGCAAAAATCTTGCGCCGCCGATAATCACACTCATCGTTTGGCGAGTCATCAAACCAAAGATTCGCCCAACTCCATACAACATTTCCAAATCGGGTTCTAGATTTTTCGGCAAAAAGTTCTTCCGGCACCATAAACTCAACTACGGTTGCCGCGACAACAACATCGTCCAAAGCATGAGGAATTATTCCTTTTTCTAAACGATTCCATCCTATGGAACGAGAATATTGAAACTTCCCATGTTTTTCTAGAAGCGAATTTATCACACCTTTTGAGTCTTCATCACTCCCAGCGAGAGCTAAAATCGCCATGCGGTGATATCCAGGCTTGAATACAGGTATAAATTTTACACTGTCGCTCACCTTACAAACATATCTACGTCCATAAACAGAAGATTCATCAACAGAAACTTCGCTTTCTGTTTGTTCAAAAAATAGCAAATACTTTGGAGATTTTGCGATTATTTCATTACTAAAAACCCACTGGATTGGAATGGTGGCAGAATCCATTTCCTTCTTGCCACCATTCAGCACAACCTCCATGCCTATAGACACTGCTTTGTCTTTAGGCGCTACTTCGGTAGTCATACTAAAGCTCCTTTCGGAAAGGGTTAAAACCTATAACTAAATGAGATTTATTAAAGAACCGTTAAACCATTATAACCATTTAGATATAATTTAGTCAAGCCTAAAATTTCCCCTCCTACAAAACCTTCAATACTAAAAACCCACTGGATTGGAATGGTGGCAGAATCCATTTCCTTCTTGCCACCATTCAGCACAACCTCCATGCCTATAGACACTGCTTTGTCTTTAGGCGCTACTTCGGTAGTCATACTAAAGCTCCTTTCGGAAAGGGTTAAAACCTATAACTAAATGAGATTTATTAAAGAACCGTTAAACCATTATAACCATTTAGATATAATTTAGTCAAGCCTAAAATTTCCCCTCCTACAAAACCTTCAATTGTTTTAAAGCTTTTTCGTATGTATCGTAAACATCGCGAGCCTGATTATACGAAAGTCTATAGGTAGCATCGTGCACTAAAGAATTTCTAACTTTGTGAACTCGCCAAACATCGTTTATGTTGGGCAAATGCTCGGGTAAAACTTTTTGAAGTCTTTCCCCCATACTTTCTCCTTTATAACCTAATAAAGTTAAAACATGATCAAAAAAATTATCGGATTCTATAACTGCCAGCTTCCACTGGGCATCATCTTGCATATTTAATCTTGTGCCCAACTGCAACCAGTAATCTTTTAGCTCCTTTAAAGGTAATGTTGTAGCCTGATCAGTTTTTTTATTTTTATTAAAATAGTAAGAATAGTACATTTTCTTTTCGGCGTAAAAGCCAGCTTTAGTCTTAAACCAAATACCTATAACCAAAAAAGATAATGTGATTAACAAAAATAAAACCTTAAAAACAGCTATCGAGGTTTCAAGCTCGGGGTTTTTAAGTAACGTAGTTAAAAAATCAACAAAATTATACCAAAGATCCATTAGCTATCTTTCAGCTTTCGGCTTTCAGCTTCATTAGTATTTTCTAAAAGCTAATGAAGCTAACAACTAACGAAGCTGTTCGTAAAATTCTCCTACTTTAAATAATAAATTCTCTCCAAACCAGGGGCCTAATATTTGCAAACCCACTGGTAACCCATTAATTTTACCGCAGTTTAAAGAAAGCCCACAGACCCCAGCCAAGTTAGCCGTTACAGTAAAAATATCGGCAGCATACATTTCTAATGGATCAGCTGTTTTTTCGCCTATTTTAAAAGCAGTAGAAGGTGAAGTTGGCGTAAAAATAACATCCACATCTTCGAATGCTTCCATAAAATCTTTTTTTACTAAAGTTCGTACCTTTTGAGCTTGAGAATAATAAGCGTCATAATAGCCAGAAGACAAAGCATACGTACCTATCATAATGCGGCGTTGAGTTTCGGCACCCAAAAATTGCCCTTTGCTTTTTAAATAAGTATCTAAAAGATCTTTAGCATCGGCGCGCCTGCCATAACGTATGCCATCGTAACGCGCCAAGTTAGCCGAACACTCGGCAGGCTGAATAATATAATAAGCGGCCAGAGCATATTCCGTGTGTGGTAAACTTATTTCTTTTATTGTAGCGCCTTGCGATTCAAACCAGCTAACCGCTTTCATAACCATTTCTTTTACTTCCGAATTTAAACCTTTAGCTTCAAAATATTCTTTAGGAATCCCAATTCTTAAATCGGCAATATTAATTTCTTCTACCCTATCTAATAACTTAGAATTATTTGGCACAGTAGTTGAATCTAGTGGATCGTGCCCAGAAATTGTTTCATAAATTATCGCCACATCTTTTACTGTTTTTGCCATTGGACCAATTTGATCTAACGAAGAACCTAGAGCCACCGCACCAAACCGAGAAACCGCACCATACGTTGGTTTTAAACCAACAATGCCACAAAAACTAGCGGGCTGGCGTATAGAACCACCTGTATCTGTACCGAGTGCACCCAAACACAAATCTGCCGCCACAACGGCGGCCGAACCGCCCGACGACCCGCCAGGCACACGAGAAATATCGTTTGGATTTTTAGTTACACCATAAGCCGAATTTTCTGTAGAAGAACCCATAGCAAATTCATCTAAATTTGTTTTACCTAAAATTACTGCGCTCTCACGATTTAATCTTTCTATTACAGTAGCGTTATAAGAAGCTTTATAATTTTCTAAAATTTTAGAACCTGCCGTGCAAAGCTCGTCTTTAACTAAAATATTATCTTTTATAGCCAAAGGAATTCCGGTTAAATAACTAGCTTGATCATTTTTAATTTTAATATCGGCTCCTTTGGCAGAAGCTAAAGCTTTTTCAGCATGAACCGAAAGAAAAGCATTTAGTTCTTTATTTTTAGAATCTATTTGGCCCAAATAATGCTGGGTAAGTTCCACAGCAGAAACCTCCCCTTCTGTTAGGAGTTTATGAGCCGATTCGATTGTAAGTTTAGATAAGTTCATAATTATCAATTTTGCAATTTACAATTATCAATAAATTTTCAATATCTTAATTTTCAATTGATAATTGAATCATTGGAGTTTAAATGAAAATTGGAATTTGAAAATTGAAAATTCATCTCATTTTCCTTTTAAAACTTCGGGTACAACAACAAAACCATCTTTGTGTTCTGGCGCTTGGTTTATCAAGGTTAAACCTTGATGCTGATCCAACAAGCCTCGGTCTTCGTCTTTTTTAAAAATATTTTCTAAACCAGTTATTTGCCTAATTGGTTCTACGCCTTTGGTATTGGCTTTTGAAAGTTCGCTAACAAAATCCAAAATAGCCGACATCTCGGCTTGATATTTTTCTATTTGATCTTCGGATATTTCTATTCGAGCCAAACCCGCAATCTTTTTAACTTCGTCCTTACTTATCATGCTGTTTATAATAGCAGTTTTGGTATTTGACCGAAATCTTGACAAATCTATAGTATTGTTGATATTGTCTGCATCAGTACACTCAAACCCAAGAGGAGGCTATATGGCCAGAAAAGATGTCGACTTGTGGTGGGCAGAAGGCAGAGCTGTATCTGACATTCTCTACTGCATGGAAAATAGGGCTCCTAACACATGGCTATCCAATCCAGAAAACATGGAGGAATATAGGCGATATGTGGAAATTACATGCGAAACTACGAGATCTGAGAATGATCTCTCCGTCCGAATAAAAAACGCGTACAACTTGCTTAAAACGCTCTTAGACGACAAATACAGCTACACTCCACCGAAATTTCAAGGAGAAATGGCTGAACTGATCGAAATGGCCGAAAACCTCCTGCTCAGTACCGCCCCAACTTCATGAATGAGTCTGGATAGACCCACACCCCAGCGGCCATCGCGCCGCTGGTTTTTTATTAAAAACATTATTAACACCCTATTCTATAGAATAGATTAGTAAGATTAATATTTTATGTGTGTCTCACGAGATAGCGATCGCCATCTCGTGAGATTTAGATCAAATCAAATATTTTGCGGAGGTGTAATTCATTATCTAATTCTATAGCCGTAATAATCCTAACGTGCGGTCGAATATTAAAATATTCAACCACAAAATCTACTTCATTTTGGCAATCATAAGGATGAACCAAGACACTCTTTTGGTATTCATAAAATCCTAATCTTTTTAAAGTTTCTCTTAAAACTTCCCTAGCTCTTTTATGTTTCTCGGGTATATCAAATAACACTATTCGCCATTTATTATCCCATTGCTTGGGTTTTTTGATCTCCATACTATCTATCTTAAAAGTAATGGCTTTATTTTTGCCCTTATCTGTTAAAACCATAGTTAATGAACCGTCGGAGTTTTCACGTTCACTAATAAGTTTAGATTTATATAAATTATAAATAGCTCTTTCTAAAGATTTTTTGTTTATTTTTTTCCATTCTTTGGGAGCTTCTTTCAAAATTGTAAAATACTGTCTTGGGGTTCTCGCCAAGCTTAAACCAATACCAGCAGAAAGTAACAAAAGTATTTTTTGTTGATTTGGACCTAAGCGATTTAATCTATTTCCTTTTTTCACTTTTTTATTTTTTGCCTAATTAATCTCAACCATTATATATTTATTGTAACACCTAAATCCCCCGAGATGGCGATCGCCATCTCGGGGGATTTAGAGACCAAACAATGGAATTAAAAACAAAATCCAAAAAGTTAAAAGATTACTTAGTAATAGTGAAGTTACTTAATAATAGCTTTGGTTTTATACTATCAGATTTTAATTAAGCGATATTAATTCTAAAAATTCTTTCTCGGAAATTATTTTTATACCGAGCTTCTCTGCTTTATCAAATTTAGAACCAGCGTTTTCGCCTACTACAACATAATCGGTTTCTTTAGAGACCGAACTAGAAACATCTCCGCCCATTAAGCGGATTTTTTCTTTAGCACTATCGCGGCTTAAAGTTTCTAGTGTTCCAGTTAAAACAAAAGTTTTACCAGCTAGTTTTTTAGAAATTTTAGGCGGAGATTGAATAGTAATTTCGCAATTAAGTAATTTAGTAATTAATTTTTTATTATCTTTATCTTCAAACCAGCTCTCGATACTTGCAGCAGCTTTCTCACCTATACCCGGAACCTTTTTTAAATCTTCTTCGTTCGCCGAAGATAAACCTTCAACACTATTAAAATACACAGCCAATAAATTCGCAGTTTCTTCGCCTACATGAATTATGCCTAAAGAATAAATAAACCGAGCTAAAGATATTTTTTTAGATTTTTGTATCGAGTTTACTAATTTTTCTGCAGAAACTTCGGCAAAGCCTTCCAAGGCTAAAAGATGTTTTGGTTCTAGTTTAAAAACATCACTAGAATCTTTTACCAAATTTTCATCCACTAGTTTATCTATTATTTCTGGCCCCAAACCAACAATATTAAAAGCTTTTTTAGAAACAAAGTGGTACAAGCCTTCTCTATGCTGAGCAGGGCATTTTTTATTTATACATTTATACGCGGCTTCGCCTTCTAAACGTTTAACCTCGCCACCGCATACTGGGCATTTTTTAGGAAAATTAAATTCTTTAGAATTTTTTAGGCGTAGTTTTTTTAAAACACTCATAACGTCCGGTATAACATCACCTGCACGCTGAACAATAACTGTGTCCCCCATTCTAATGTCTAACCTTCTAATTTCATCTTCGTTATGAAGCGTGGCTCTGGTTACGTTTACGCCATTAATATCTACAGCATCTAGCACAGCCACAGGAGTTAACACTCCAGTACGGCCAACTTGAATAATAATATCTAAAACTTTGGTGGTGGCTTCTTTACCCGGAAACTTAAAAGCTACAGCTCCGCGTGGCGCTCTGCCTACCACGCCTAATTTAGAAAATGTTTGATTATTATTAACTGAAATTACCAATCCATCTATTTCCCAAGCCATTTTTTCGCGTTTTTTATGAATCTCGTTCCAAAAATTTGTAACATCTTTAATATTTTTTAATTCTCTAGCTTCGGCATCTGTTTTAAAACCTAAAAGTTTTAGTAAGGAATGTTCTTGATTGTGTTCTGCTTGGCCAAGGTCTGTAACCAAACTATAAGCCAAAAAATCCAATATGCGTTTAGCTGCTAGTTTTGGGTCTAGCTGACGCACACTGCCAGCCGCAGTGTTTCTAGGGTTAGCATATTCGGCTAAACCAAGTTTTTTTTGCTCTTGGTTTATTTTTTCGAAAACAGATTTAGTCATAAAAACTTCGCCGCGAACTTCGATTTCTCCACTAACTATAGATTTTAAAACTTTATCTGCATTAAGCCCTATATTTTTAATTTCGGATTCCCTGGGTTCTCGTAATTTTAAAGGAATCGTTTGTATGGTTTTTATATTTTCGGTTACATCCTCGCCTATCTTGCCGTCGCCTCTGGTTGAGCCAATATTTAAAATTCCTTTTTTATAAATTAAAGACATAGCAAAACCATCTACTTTAAGTTCACCAAAAAAATCTAGCTTATCGGTTGGTACAATTTTAGAAATCCTAATAAGCCACGCCCCAAATTCTTCTGTACTAAAAACATCTTCTAGCGAAAGCATTGGAAACTTATGACTAATTTTTTTAAAAAATGGTAATGGTTTACCACCCACGCGTTGAGTTGGAGAATCTGGCGTAATAAATTCTGGAAACTTATTTTCTAATTCAGCAAGCTCATGCTTTAAACTATCCCAAGCCGAATCGGAAATTTCGGGTTTATCTAAAACATGGTAAAGATAACGGTGATGATTTATCTCCGTTTTGAGCTTCTCTATTCTAATTTTGGCCTGTTTTTTGTCCATAATTAACACTACTAATAATATAGCAAACCAAGACAAAAATAGCACTCTATTTTAGAGTTTTAAAATGCTATATAAAAAACGAGTAACTTAAAAATAAAAATTAATAGTTCGACTGAAATGATCTTTGAACACTACCATTACTACCAACACTTTTTACTATAATATTATTACAATCACTGCTTTCTAAACCATTGGAATCTACCATAAAAGCCTTATAACCCGCTCCATTACCAATATCGAGGTTAGTAAAATTGGCAGGAGGGTAAGAGGGAAAAGATCTGCCATTACAAACATAAAGAACTTTTTCCATACCAGCATCTGCCGCAAAAACAGCTGTAACAGAATCATTTACCAACCGAGTAATACCTGTTTGTCCAGTGGTTAAAATTGCTGCACCAAGAGCTGTAGCAATTATCGTGCTCAACAGTAACATCGTAATTAATAAAGCAATACCTTTTTGATTCACCCCGTTAGACATTTTTTGTTGTGTTTATAAATATAATAATTATTCAAATCCTCGCAAGACATACTCTATATAAGTTTTAGAAATATTTAATATGTCTAACGGGGTTCATTTTTTTTATTAGTAAACTTAATTACGCGGAGTAATAGTAGTCTGTAATTTTATTGAATTTGCATTAGCACTTGGCTGAGCATTGTTTAAAGAAATAACTATAGTAACTCTGGGTTTAGTGCTTAATTCATTTCCTTGAACAATAAAGCTTAGCCCATCCACCAAAACTTCGGGTGAAGTTAGGGCATCAGTAATACCACCAGAAGTTTCTTTAATCTGACCATTATCCAATTGATAAGTTATTAAATTTTTTACGGGATGAGTTATATCCAAAGAATCACTGGTCCCATTAGCTGTCTGAATAGAGCTTTGTCTTATAGCCCGACCCATAATTTCTAAAACGTATCTGGCGTTTTCCAAAACTTCCTGCTGATTAATATTTTTCCTTTGTGAACCTACTGTCCTTACAAAAATTGAACTTACAATTGTTATTACCGTAGAAAAAACAGCCATAGCCACAATTAATTCTATAAGGGTAAAACCCTCTGATTTTTGAAAATTGAAAATTGAAAATTGAAAATTTTTTTTATTACTTCCAATCATATAAATGATCTATAACTGTTAAACTTTTATCTAAACTTTTTTCTTTCCAACTAACAATACTTTTTACTTCTATGTAATTAAAAATGGTACCAGAAATTGTTTCTGTTTTTGTGGCTATTTCAATATGCCTTTTAAAAGCTGTCGTGCAAGAATAAGAAGGACTAACCGCATGTTTATATGTATCGCCATCCCAATCTAAACATTTTCTTGCCTCACTGCTATCAGAAACATCAACCGAACCACTATCGTAATCAACGATACCAACAACCGTGTCTGGAATATTCGTAAGCCAATTTAAACCTCTGATCCAATTAGTGTCTCTAATATTGTGAATAACTTCTATACCTTCCTCTGCCAAATGAGCCGCTATGACCCTATCTTTTAAAATACTGGCTTGCGAAGAGCTTTTTGAAATAAGAACTAACGAACCAACGAGACCAACAGAAATAACACCCATAGCAACAATAGCTTCTACTAAGGTAAACCCCTTATTTTTATATAAAATTTTAAATATATTTTTCACAATTACAAATCCCCATTAAACTAATGCGCTTGTATAGATATAGACCCCAAAGGATTCACGTATATATGACGGCATATAGTGGAATCATTCACACCGCACACTCTTATTTCTGCTGTGGTTGAAGTATCAGTGTTTACCGAAATTTGAGGTAAGGGAGGCATAAAGAAAATCTCGAGTGGACTACTTGGAACAAGTTCTGTTATTACCGAGCCGGAAAGAAAAACTGTGGAATACGAAATATCTTTAGCTTCATCATAAACACCATCTCCATCGCAATCAATAACCAATGAATAATTGTCATTAAAACTAGTGTCAAAAACTATGCCAGAATATGGATATACGTCTTCAACACTTTTGGCTCCACAATCATATCTAAGAGAAGACAAAGCCATGTTTTGAGCTTTTCTAATATCTTCGGTTAAACGTTTTGTTTCTAATATAACCTTTCGCTGATCTAATCCTTTATGACTTCCTGTAATAACTGTCGCCGAAAGAAAACCAACAATACCTATAATTACTATAAGTTCAACGAGAGTAAAACCGCTAGTACAATTTTTTCTGCATTTTCTATTTTTATACATCTCTGATAATTATCAATTTTCCAATTTTCAATTATCAATGAATTTTCAATGTCTTAATTTTCAAACCCTTTTGATAATTGAATCATTGGAGTTTTAATGAAAATTGAGAATTGTAAATTGAAAATCTTACATCATTAATATGCTTTCATACCATTTTATAATGGCTTCTCCCCATAAAAAAGCCACCCAAGCCCCTGTTATTAAAAACGGGCCAAAAGGTATTTTACTTTTTAAATTAACTAAACTAAAAATTAAAAGAATTACGCCTACAACCGAACCTAAAATATAAGCAAATAAAAAACCAACTATGCCCTGTGGCCAACCAAGCCATAAACCCAAAAATAAACCTAACTTGGCATCACCGCCACCAACCCATCTGCCTTTTGATAAAAAATATAAAGTAAAAAAGAAAGAAAATATAATCAAAGCCATTAACACATTATTTTCAAAATTTTTTACACCAAAATACCAAAAACCCAAAACTACCCATAAAACACCTAAAAAAACCGATCTATTTAAAATTAATAAATGTTTAAGATCATAAATAAAAATAAAAACAGATATTAAAAAGATACCTGCGAGCCAAGCAAATTCTAACCCGTCAAACCTCCCCACTTCGCTAAAGCTTCGCGGGGCAAGTAAAGCTAAAAAATATAACCCCAACCCAGAAACTAATTCTATTAATGGATATTGCCAGCTTATCCTTTTGCTACAATACCGACATCTACCTAATAAAAGAATAAAGCTTAAAACAGGTATAAGATCAAAAAAACTTAACTTATGCCCACATTTAACACACTCCGATCTATCGGAATAAATATTTTTATGTTTTGGTATACGCCAAAGCAAAGCATTTATAAAACTGCCTCCGATTAAACCAAAAATCAAGGCGAAAAAAGAATTCATTTATGTTAATTATACCCCGTTAGAAGCTTATTTAAAAATGGCTCAAATTAAAAAAATGGAAAATAAATAATGCTTCTAACGGGGTTATATCATAAAACCTCCGCTGATTTAGATCAGCGGAGGTTTATTCCGATTTACCTCCCTCTATCGAAGTGAGGCTTCGATAGAGCTAACAAAACTACCTACCAATTGTAATAACTCTCGAAGTAATATTACCTCTTTCTTTGGCTCTATTTAAATTAGCTTCAAGACTAAAAAATACTGTGGCTCCTGGTTGAATTCCCAAGAATGGAAACGTATCATATCCCCCAAAAAAAACTCCTCCACTATACGAATCCCCGGTATAACCAAGTATATTTCCAATAGGTTGAGTCATATTTTCATCGGAAAACATTCTCAAAACTGCGCTATGGATATCAACACCTTTACCAGAAACCCCAAATTTTATGGATTTTATATAATCAGCATTCTTTTTTTGAGCGGTAATTTTAAATTTGTTAATAACCGCTACACCATCTACTTTTGTAGTTTTTGCATCAATCCTAATATTACTAGCCCTTCCAGCTTTATTGGGCATACCAGCATAATAGCATTTTTTCTTTGCATTAGAAGCAGGATCAGAACCAAATGTAGCATCATTACAATTTATGTCACCATTAAAAAAATTCTTGTAAACATAAGCATCTTTAGCATTTCTTCCACGCCCAACCGTAACTCCATATTTAACAGGTATATTTGCTACTGTTTCAAAAACTACTCCATTATAAGGCAAGGTACATTTTTTATCCTCATTAGCACAAAGAGTCCAGACATTGGTTTTATTTGGTGGTGTTCCAAAAACCACTGTTTCTCTTGGCCGACCTACTAGACTAGTTGGTGTTTCGGAAACCGCTGTTTGAGCAGGTGTTTGAGCTGGTGCTTGAGTTGTTTGAGGAGCAATGGCACCTTCATAAGAAGAACATTTCTTTGCTACACCGGGGGCAGGATCAGAACCAAACACAGCACTAGTACAAACTACAGCCTCCATTTGAGAAGAACCAGAGGTAGTATAGTATAAGTAAGATTCATTAGCTCCAAATCGAACTCGTTTTATTCCAACAATATTGCATATTCCACCTTCGCTAGCACAAGAAGTCCAAGTACTTGTTGAAGCGGTTGGTGTCTGGGTTGGTGTCTGGGTTGGTGTTGAATCTGGCAATGTAGCTGAATCAGAAAAATCACATGATTTTTTAAAACCAGGCACGGGATCGTAGCCAAACCTAGAATTGCTACATTCCACCGGTACACTGCCACTGCTAAACATACCATAAGCATATTTACCATTAGCTCCGTATCTAACTTGTTTAGTTCCAGAGAAATAACATATCTCACCTTCGCTAGCGCAACGAGTCCAAACATCTGTTGTACTTGATTGAGCTAAAAAACTACTGCCGACAGATGTTATTTCACTAACTTTGTTATTAATCACTTGGCCTAAGTCGCCAATTGAGCCGTTGGTATAGGCGGCATAACCAACTGTAAACATAACAGCTAATGCTGTCACGGTAAGAAAAAAGTTTTTGTTCATTAAACTATTTTATTAAAATTAATTATTAAAAGAAACTTATTTATTTATATATTATACCCCTATGACAGAGCTTTGCCCAAATGTTTTGCTGTGTAAAACATTTTTTACGGCACCAAACAGTAAACAGGGTCTTCACAATCAACATCGTATACCGTACCATCGGTATCTGCATTTAAAGCCGTGTGATTCGTTTCCAACTTAGCTGATAAAACATATTTTTGAGGGTCAGATTCATTATCTACTGCGTAAGTATAATTACCTCCCGAGGGATCAGATGGCATACCCGATATATAAGTTGTCTCATTACAAATAAACGGCGCCCCAGCTACTGGAAACTCGGAAACTGGTAAATATTTGTCTCCTTCGTTATAACAAAACTCCAACGCCAACGATACCTGCCTTATATCCCCCAATCTTTTTGCGTCTCTGGCTTTGGCTCTAGCTGAATTTAACGAAACCAAAGCCACTGTGGCTAAAATACCTATAATGGTAATAACCACAAGCAACTCTACCAAAGTAAAACCTCTTTTAGAATTATTAATCATAGAATTACTAATATAATGAAAGTAGAATTAGAATACTAAAAATTAAGGTTTTAGATCAAAAACTGACCATATAATTTCCTAATCACCAAACTATGGTTTTATATCGTAAACAGCATCAACTGCTCCGTCAAAATCTGCCGGGCTATTAGCACAGATAACTCCAACCGCATCATCGGCATCATTAGTTAAAGCTACGTTTCCAGCATTTTCAAGCGTGGTACCCAAATGATAACTGTTACAAATGGCTGAACCAGCTACTGGACCTATAGCGGCGTAAAGATATGAAGCGTTTGTTTGAGGATCTTTTGGTTCGTTAGCCATAAAATCAGGCACCAAAAGCTCCAAAGAAGCACTTACTGTACCACCAAGACTTGGGTAGTCTGTTCCAGTATCAGCATCAGCACCGTCGTGCCCTTGATTAGAATCGTAATAACTTTCTAACGCTAAAGAAATTTGGTGAATATCTGCGATTCTCCTGGCATCTCTAGCCTTAGAACGAGCGCCATTTAACGAAACTAAAACCACAGAAGCTAAAATACCAATAATAGCAATAACAACCAGTAATTCGACCAAGGTAAAACCTAAACTTTTTTTAATTTTAAACATATTACGCAAATTAACTTTTAATTTATAATTATTAATAAATAAAGGGATATCATAGACCACTGCTTAGATTATATATCGGAAGTAAAATAGCTGCAACTAGGATACCAGCTGCTGCGCCTAAAACTAATATTAAAATTGGCTGAATAAGAGACGTTAAATTCTCCATTATGTTATCCACATCCTTTTGAAAAAAAATAGCCACTTTAGCCAACAAAACATCTAACTTGCCCGTTTGCTCGCCTATCATAACCATTTGCGAAACTAATGGCGGAATATCTTTTTCGGTGGAAAAAACAGAATTTATAGTGCTCCCCCTTCTAACCTCTTCTCTGGCTTTTAATATTATCGTTTTAAAAACAAAATTTCCAACAACATCGGCAGTTATTGTTAAAGCCTGAATTATAGGAATGCCACCTTTTATTAAAGTTCCTAGATTTTCGGATAGTCTAGATAAATAAATTTTTCTAAAAATACCTCCAAAAATAGGTAGGTGTAATTTTATCTTATCCCAATAATCCTGGCCAGATTTTGTTTGTAAGGTGTACCAAGAACCTCCAATTAAACCGCCCACCATTAACAAAGCCAGCCACCAATAATTTATCATAAAATTACTTAGGCCGATTATTAATTTTGTAATGAATGGAAGTTCTTGGCCTGATTCTACTAAAACAGCAGTAAGTTGTGGAATAACAAAAATCATCATAACAGCTCCAACAACCACTAATGAGGACACAATAAAAATTGGGTAAATTAAAGCGCCTTTAACTTTTTTATTTAAATCGTAGGATCTTTCTTCGTGGTCAGCCAAGTAATTAAGAACCTCTTGTAATCTACCAGAAACTTCTCCGGCTTTTACTACCGACACATAAAAAAAAGAAAAGACTTTGGGAAATTTTTCTAACGATTGCGAAAAAGAATTTCCAGAATCAACATCGGTTGCAACCTCTTTTATTATTTTTTTTAAAACAGGCGAAGATTGTTCAGATAATGTATTTAAAGCTTGCACTAAAGGAACTTGAGCATCAAAAAGAACAGCTAATTGCCTAGAAAAAATTACTATATCCTGATTTTTAACCCTGCTTAAAAAAGAAATTTCTCCACCTAAACTTAAAGCAAAACCTTTTTTTTCTTCGATAATTTCTAAAATTACAAGACTATAGCGATGCAGGGTCTCTATGGCCACATCTCTATTTTGAGCTTCTACAGATCCTGTTTGAATTAAACCTTGTGGTGTTCTAGCTTGATAATTAAATTTCATGCCAATTTTATTTACGAACGAAGTGAGTAACTATTAAATTGAGCACCCCGAGCGTAGTCGAGGGGTAAGATTTGGCAACCAATAAGCGCACTTCGTTACATTTCTTATGCCAAACCCTTAACGAGAAAGCAAAGTTGATAATTCTGATGGATTAAGTGAGTATATCTCTGCATTCTCTAACGATATTTGTCCCTGCCTTACAAGCTCCGAAAGTGATCTGTTTAATGAAACCATACCTTTATCACTACTAGTTTCTATAACTAAATCTATTTGATGTATTTTATTTTCACGAATTAAATTCCTAACCGCATAATTAGCTATCAAAACTTCTACCGCAGGCACTAAACCTCCATCAACCCTAGGTACTAACCTTTGCGAAACTATGCCTAAAAGAGCCCCTGCCAACTGTAGCCTTATTTGCGATTGTTGTTCAGACGGAAAACTGTCTAAAATTCTATCTATAGTTTGAGAAGCTGAATTAGTATGCAGTGTTGCAAAAACCAAATGCCCAGTTTCAGCAGCTGTAACTGCCGTAGAAATAGTTTCTTTATCCCTCATCTCACCAAGCATAACCACATCGGCATCTTGTCTAAAAACAGATCTTAATGCCCGATTAAAACTTAAAGTATCCATACCAACTTCGCGTTGTTCTATAATTGCACGATCCGGTGTAAAAACATATTCCATAGGATCTTCTATGGTAATTATATGGTCTGAACGCTTATGATTTATTTCATCAATTAAGGCCGCCAATGTTGTGGATTTACCATGTCCAGTTGGCCCAGAAATTATAACAAAACCCTGGCTGGGCCTAGTAAACTCTTTTAAAACTGCGGGCAAACCCAATTCATTTATATTTTTTATTTTATGAGGAATCAATCTTAAAGCTGCTGAAACATAACCCTTTTGAACATAGACATTGGTTCTAAATCTTATTTTATCTTTAAAATTAAAAGCAAAGTCTATTTCTTTAAATTTTTTAAAACGTATTTTTTTTTCTTCGTCCATCAAGGCAAAACAAAGCCCTTCAGAACGTTCTGGGGTTACAATTTGTTTTTGAGATAGTTGAATTAATTCGCCATCAACACGCAAAACAGGCGGACGCCCTGGTGCAATATGCAAATCAGAAGCTCCTTGTTCGGCAGCTAAAAGCATTAATTCTTCTATTTCTCTTTGATAATTATTATCCATTCACTTAAAAAATTCCAAGAACCAAATAACAAACCACAAACAAATTCTAACATCCAAACCCTAAACTCAAAACGGTTTAGAACTTTGTGCTTTGGATTTCGGATTTATTTGTAATTTGGAATTTGTGATTTGGAATTTATTTCAAAATATCTTTAACCTTTGCTACAACCTCAGTGGGAGTAAAATGAGCTTTAATAATATAACTTTGCGCACCTAATTCTAAACCTCTTTTAACATCACTGTCTAAACCTAAATTTGTAAGCATTACTACAGGAATTTTTGCAGTTTCAGAATCAGATTTTAAAACCTTTAAAACTTCAAAACCATCTTTTTTGGGTAAAACAACATCCAAAAGAATAAGATCGGGTAAAATCTCTTTTGACTTTACTATGGCCATTTCGCCATCTTGAGCTATAGACACATCAAAACCAACCTCTTTGAATTTTGTAGAGTACATATCTAACAAGAATGGATCATCTTCCACTAATAGTATTTTGTGGGCCATAATGCAATATTAAAAATTAAAAATAAAAATAAAATATAAAAATTTATGAGTCCCTACGGGACGAATTCCTTATTTTTTATATTTGATGTTTGATTTTTTATTTTACTCCTCTACTGCTCTTAAAACTTCTTCCATGGAAACTAACCCCACCAATGCTTTCATTATACCATCCTGCTTCATAGTAATCATCCCCTGTTTTTTGGCTTGTTCAGCTATAACATAATCCGATAAATCATGGCCTAAAATAACTTTTTCCATATCTTTGTTCATTTCAAAAGCTTCAAAAATAGCTAACCTGCCTTTTGTACCTTTGTGTCCACAAGCAGAACAGCCTTTAGCTTCAAAAATTTTATAAGGTTTCTTTATTCCATATTTAGCCATTTCTTTTTCGGGTATCTCTGATAAAGTTTCATTAACAACCTCGGAAAACTTTTCCGGTAAAGCCACTGGTTTAGCGCATTCTTTACACATTTTTTTGATTAATCTTTGAGCTATGCCGACTACTAAAGTAGATGGAATTAAAAATTTATCTACACCCATATCTACTAAACGAGGTATTATACCTATAGCATTATTGGTGTGAAGCGTAGAAAAAACTAAGTGTCCAGTTAAAGCGGCGTGTGTAGCTAAACCCGCAGTTTCTTTATCTCTAATTTCACCCACCATTATAATATTTGGGTCTTGCCTTAAAATACTTCTTAAACCAGAGGCAAAAGTATAACCAATCTCTGGTTTAATTTGAGACTGGTTAACACCTGGAATATAATACTCAATAGGATCTTCTAAGGTAATAATGTTTACACCTTCCTTATTTACATAATTAAGTGTGGTATAAATTGTCGTGGACTTACCAGAGCCAGTAGGACCTGTTATTAAAACAACCCCAAAAGGATTTTTTATGGCTCGTTCATAAATTTCTAAACTGTTACCCATTAAACCTAACTCCGTAAAATCACCTACTCCCGCACTGGCATCTAAAATTCTCAAAGCTATCTTTTCTCCAAAAGCTGTAGGCAAAGAAGAAACCCTAAAGTCTATATTGTTGGCACCAACTTTTGTGCGAAATCTTCCATCTTGAGGAATTCTTGTTTCATCTATCTTAAGATTAGCTAAAACTTTTATACGACTAATAATCGCGTTGTGTGTATTTTTTGGAAGAGTTATTGATGAGTGTAAAGCTCCATCTAAACGAAAACGGATTCTTGTTTCATTTTCTAAAGGCTCTATATGAATATCGGAAGCTTTGCCTTCAACTGCGTAACGCAACATAACTGCCACAACTTTTGTAATAGGAGCTTCAGCCGCTAATTGTTCTACTTTTTCTGTAGTAATATCTTCACCGCTTAGTCCTTCAACATCATCTGTTAATTCTTTATTTAATTGTTCTATGGCGCTTGTTACTTCCTTACCAAGATTTCTATATTTTTGAGAAACATTTTCAAAATCAGAATTTAAAATAACATAAACATCTGGAATAAAACCATTTTTTACCGAAATAAACTTTAAAGCTTCTCTGCCTTCAACATCATCTGGATTTACCATACCTACTATTAAATTATTTCCATTTTTTTCTACAGGTAAAAACCTATAATGGAGCACGGCATCTTCTGGTAAAAGTTGTAGAATCTCGGCTGGTATATCTTTTCCAGTAAGATCCGTCATAGGAATTTCCATAACAGCACTTTTAGCTTTAAGAAATTCTAATGGCTTTACTAAAAAATTTTTAAATACAATTTGTTCTAATTCCAATACACTACCAAGAGAATACAAAGACAAAGCTTTAACTTGACTTTCTTTTATCAAATTATTATCTAACAGATAAGCAATTAATTTTTCTAACATGCCAATTTTATTTAATCCGAGAAAGGGTTACTTTTTCCAGTGGTTTGAGTATTTATAGGAACACCAGGAGGAGGCTGCAAGCCCTGAAACCTTATATCTTCTAAAATTTTAACCTTTAAATCCGAAACCTGTTCAGATACAGTTGTGCCAATCACACTAGCCATGCCAGAATCCTTTATTTGGGGTGGCGGAGGTGAACTTTTTCTAAAAAAACCAAAATAAAGTATACTGAAGGTCGCCAAAACTAAAGCCGAAAAAACCAACACTAGTATTCGCTTCTTTTTTATTTCTTTTGTTACTACTACAGCCATTTTAATTCTTTTTTAAAATATAAGTCCTTATATCAACATTATAATCTATAACAGGATCAATATTTACTATTTCTTTACCGTCTGTCGTTTTTTTATTATTTATAGAAAAAGTTATTTTATTTATATCTAATATTCTTAAGCTTTTTTGAACGGCTTCTAACCAAGATTTGAAAGAAGAATATGTTCCAGAAGCATTTATACTTACCAATAATTTCCCAATTGATTCTTTGGGCGCCGTTGAGCCCCTACGGTTAGAAACAGACCCAGATTCAATAGGTAATTCTATATTCACAGACGTTAAACTTAAACCATTTTGGTTTGCCAAACTTTCCATAATACTTATTAATTCGGGTTTAAATTCTGAACTTGGAATAGCTTGCTCCAAACGTTCAACATTACTTTTTTGAGTATCTAGAACTTGATTTATAGAATTTAATTTTTCAACAATTTTCTTTTCTAATTCTATAGAAGTTTTTTTAAGATCAACTTCTTTTCTTAATGCAGAAACATCGGACCAAGCCGGCGCAAGCACAAACCAAATAGCCAAAAAAAACATCCCAAAAACAATAGAATTAATTATTAGTTTGCTGTTCATTTTTTAATTATAAGGTCTTTAGAAAATATTATCTTTAAATTAAAATTTACCTTGCCCTCGGTTGATAAACCAATATTGGAAGAACTTACTGAAATAATATTAGGCGTATCTTCAAAGATTTTTACCTGCCCCGCTAAAACACCATAACTTGAAGCTTTTCCAGACAAATTAATAACATTATCGGAATCACCCGCTTCTAATGAGGTAAAAGTTACAGAATTTAATGTTTTAACTTCCAATACTTCGAAAAACTGCGTCCAATACCGATGCTCGTCTAAAACTCCTTTAAAGATTTCTAAAACTGAATTTAAATTCTTTAAACGATTCTCTAAACTAATATCCCTTTGACCAGTTAAGTTTTGTAATTCGGTATTAAAAGCTTTGGCCTGATTGTTTAATCGATATTTCCAAAAATAAAACCCACCAGTTATTAAAATAACTAGCCCCAGCAAAGCCAACCCCAACTTTGATAAAGCACTTAATTCTATTTCTGGCTTTTTAAAAGAAGAAAACCTAGCTAGCCCACCTCCTTTATTTATTTCTTCTTTTGGAATTAATGAAATATTTTCCAATCTAGCTTTTAGCTTTCTAGCTTTTAGCTTTCTAGAAGGTCTTCCTAAAAAGCTAAGAAGCTAAGAAGCTGATTATAATCCTCGCATAGCCAGTCCAATTGAAACCGATAAATTTGAACTTAAATCTCGCCTTAAAATTTGTTCTAGTGCAGGCTCATACTTAACCTTACTCAAAGGATTGCCTACTGTAACCACCACACCCAATCTTTTACTAAGATATTCCGGAATTCCTGGCATATTAGCGGTTCCACCTGTTAAAATTATTTTATCTATCTTCTTATTTTCTTTTTTATTAAAAATAATTTCCATTCTCTCTATTTCATTTATAAGTTTATCTACAAAAGGCCCTATAACTTGAGCCAAACCCTTATCACTGGCCGAGGTGGCTACACCAGAAATCCTTTTCAATTCTTCGGCTCTTTTAGAGTCCACATTAAGACTACGGCTTATAACTTTTGTTATTTCTTTTCCAGTAACATCAGCGCTGTGACTCATAAAAATAAAACCTTGGTGTAAAATTGTAAGATTAGAACTTCTGGCACCCATATCTATCAGCATTATGGAACTAAGGTCGTTACCAGCCAATGAACGAGCTAAACTAAAACTTTCAGATTCAATTGCTGTTAATTTTAACCCAGCACCCGAAGCTATTCTTTGATATTTAGAAACAACTTCTTTTGGCACAGCAATAAGCAAAACAGTTATTTTTTCTTGACGATTGACAATACCTGTAACAGCTTCATTTGGTTTTAAGGCCATAGATGCTTCTTTGTGTGGCAAAATAATCCAATCCAAAACAACTTCTGCCAATGGCACTGGAATGTAAGAACGAGCTTCAAAAGGTATGGCACTTTCTAATTCCTTTTCGTTCAAATTGGGTAATTCCATAACCGTAAGAAAACTAGAAAATACTGGAATAGATATAATTGCCGTATCCGCTTTCATTTTTGCTTTCTCTAAAAGTTGTTTTATTAGTGCAGAAACATCGCCCTCGGATATCTTTAAACCAGAGGGGATACTGGAACCATTGGTTATTTCTCCAAAAAAATCAGAATCTTCAATTAACCCGTAATTAGCCAACTTAATAGAATTATCTTCTTTTTCAAGTTCAACAATCTTGATGGAGGAAGTACCAACATCAATGCCAAGTTGGCGCCGGATTTTACGACTAAATGGCCACATAAATATAATAGGCTTCCTTGTTAAAATTATAGCACTATTCCTAAATAAAATTAGGTTACGCGGTTATCCCCAATAGCAAAATTGATCGCGTTAGCATATTTTTAAAGCATAACTATGTCTAAAAAAATTAACTCCCTATTATTTCCTTCATTTTGTGCAAATTGCAAAAGTGATACACCCGAAGAACCGCCAAGCTTGCGCTGGCTTTGCCTCAAATGCCATAAGTTATTGATAACCCGATGGGAGAAGGTTTCTTTTAAACCCGAAATTAGCGAAAGCTACTATATTTTTGATTATCAAAAAGACAAACTGGCCAAAAAGCTAATCCATAACTTAAAATACGATTTTGTTAAAGAAATTGCCGATACTTTTTATGTGGCCTTAGAAAGTGAACGTTTTAACTTTAGAAAATTAATTTTTGATTTTATAATTCCTGTTCCATTGCATAAACGTAGATTTAAAGAACGTGGGTTTAATCAAAGCGAACTTATTAGCAAAAAAATTAGCGAAATAACCGAAAAACCTATTTTAGAAAATATTATTAAACGCAAAGTTTACCGTCGACCACAAATGGAAGTTAAAAACCGAGAATCGCGCATAAAAAACACCCAAAATATATTTGAGTGTGTCAAACATCCAACGTTGGACAATAAGACTATTTTGCTAATTGATGACGTTGCCACCACTGGCGCCACATTAAAAGAATGCGCCCGCACTTTGAAAAGCGCAGGCGCACAAAACGTTTTGTCGTTTACCTTGGCACAGGATTAAATTAAAAAAACCGTGGTCGATTGTTTCGACCACGGCCTGTTGATATTTAGATGCTTTTTATGGCTCCGTATACACACCCTGCGGATAACGCTCCACTTGAAAAAAGGCGACTGGCACTTCACACTCTTCTGCATGAACCAATTGCGCCGCTCGGGCAAGAATAATGGAAGCAACCAATGCCACTGGATGGTGAAGATAAACAAACCCCCTTCGAAACTCCACCTTCACCATATCAAACATTCTGCAACCAGATCCGTAACCCCATACGCCGGTGCTCTGGGGGCCAGCCGTTATACTCAATGTGCAATCCCTGAGCTCTTCCTGACCCAAAGGAGCTGAACACAAAAGAAAACGCTTAAGTTCTGCCTCCTCACCAAGAGCGATGACACCCAACCTTTCTTCCAATTCCCGAACCCGATAGTGTTCATAAAAAAAAATTTATATTCCTGTCCTACCCCCTGCTTTTCGGAAAACTCTTCAAAAAGCATCCTTGGAACATTTGTTACAGGATACATGATGATATTCTCCTTGTTTAAAGTGAAAGAACTACTTTGCGAATTCCGTTACCCAACAAACTACCACCCAGTATTATTTTCGTCAAATCTGTCTCACGAGATGGCGATCGCCATCTCGTGAGACGTGTATTTTTTATTTACTAAACCAATTCTATCTCCACCTCTAAATCCACGTCATATTCGTTTTTTATTTTTTCTTTTACAATTTTACAAAATTTATAACAGCTAAAATATCTGCGCCTTAAAACATATACCGAGAACGCGATCGCGCGCTCGGTATATGTTTTATTTCTTCCTCCCCGAGATTATTTCCTCTGCCACATTTCTAGGCACTTCCTCGTAATGCGAAAATTCCATCGTATAACTAGCGCGCCCTTCGCTCAAAGATCGTAACTGTGTGGAATAACCAAACATTTCAGATAACGGCACTTTAGATTCAATAACCTTTAAAGCCGAATCACCGACCGCGCTAGAACCGCCACGTGCTGTCATTTGTTCTATACGTGCACGCTTAGAAGATAAATCACCAGTTACTTCACCCAAAAACTTTTCGGGTACAATAACTTCTACTTTCATAATAGGTTCCAAAATAATTGCGGAAGCCCTTTTAGCACCCTCTTGAAAAGCCATACTACCTGCAATTTTAAATGCCATTTCCGAAGAGTCTACATCGTGGTAAGAACCATCGTAAAGCGTAACCTTAACGTCTACCACTGGGTAACCCGCCAACACACCCTTATCTTTTGATTCTTTAATACCCTTTTCTACGGCTGGAATAAATTCTTGTGGAATAGCACCGCCTTTAATGGCATTCACAAATTCAAAACCTTGGCCACGCTCTAAAGGTTCAATTCTTAAGCGAACATGACCATATTGTCCTTTACCGCCAGACTGACGAATATATTTTCCTTCGGCCTCGGCTTCGGCTTTTACAGTTTCTTTATAAGCTACTTGTGGGCGACCAACATTAGCCTCTACTTTAAATTCGCGCTTCATACGGTCAACAATAATTTCCAAGTGAAGCTCGCCCATACCAGCAATTAAAGTGTCGCCAGTTTCTTGATCGCCTTTTATTCTAAAGGTTGGATCTTCGTCGGCCAAACGGTGTAAAGCCAAACCCATTTTTTCTTGATCGGCTTTAGTTTTAGGTTCAATACGAACAGAAATAACAGGTTCTGGAAAAACTATTTGTTCTAAAATTATTGGCTTATCTTCGGCACAAAGCGTGTCACCGGTTTTGGTATATTTTAAACCCACCGCCGCACCGATTTCGCCGGCAAAAATTTCTTTAACTTCTTCGCGATGATTAGCGTGCATTCTTAAAATACGACTAATTCTTTCTTTTTGATTTTTATTTACATTTAAAACATAAGAACCAGATTCTAACTTTCCCGAATAAACTCTAAAAAAAGTTAACTGACCCACAAAAGGATCAGTGGCCACTTTAAAGGCCAAAGAAGAAAATGGAGCTTCGTCTTTAGCTTCGCGACTTTCTTCGGCATTAGTATCCGGATTAATACCTTTAACCGGTAATAAATCTGACGGGCTTGGTAAATAATACAAAACTGCGTCCAACATAAATTGCACACCTTTATTTTTTAAAGCAGAACCAGTAAGCACTGGAATAATTTGCCCCGCAATTGTAGCCTCACGTAAAGTTTTTCTTAATTCGGCTAAATCTGGTTTTTCACCCGCCAAATAACGTTCCATTAAGACATCGTTTGTTTCTACAATTTTTTCTACAAGTTCGGCATGATATTTTTCGGCTTCCGTTTTTAAATTTTCTGGAATTTCTATTTCAACAATTTTTTCGCCGTGTTCACCTTCAAAATTGTAGGCCTTCATTTTTAATAAATCCACCACACCTTCAAAATTTTCTTCTAAACCCATCGGCAACTGAATTCTTACAGCCTTATCGGTTAGCCTTTCTAAAATAGAAGCATAAGAACGCTCAAAAGAAGCGCCCATACGGTCAAGTTTATTTATAAAACAAACTCTAGGAACTTTATATTTATCGGCTTGGCGCCAAACGGTTTCGGATTGAGGTTCTACGCCAGCCACGCCATCAAACACAACCACAGCGCCATCTAATACACGCAAAGATCTTTCTACTTCTACAGTAAAATCTACGTGCCCAGGCGTATCTATAATATTGATACGCATTTCTTTGCCCTTACCTTTAAAACCAGCGGATATGTCTTCACTGGGTGTCCAAAAACAAGTTGTAGCAGCCGCAGTAATTGTTATACCGCGCTCTTGTTCTTGTTCCATCCAATCCATAATGGCCTCACCTTCGTGGACTTCGCCTATTTTGTGAGAAACTCCTGTATAAAACAAAACACGCTCGGAAACAGTTGTTTTTCCGGCATCAATGTGAGCGACAATTCCAATGTCACGGGTTCTTTCTATGGGATAGTCTCTGGTCATAAAAAATTTTCAATTACCAATTTACAATTATCAATGAATTTTCAATTTAACAATTATCAATTAAATCCGTTTGAAAATTGAATCATTGGAATTTGATTGAAAATTGGAGTTTGAAAATTGAAAATTATTAAACCTAATCACCAACTAAAATGCGCAAAAGCTTTGTTAGCTTCAGCCATTCTGTGAGTATCGTTTCTTTTTCTAATGGCATTACCTTCGTTCTTTGAAGCTAAAATAATTTCTTCGGCTAATTTTTTATCTATAGATTTTCCTTTACCGGCGCGAGCCGCCATAACCATCCAGCGCATAGCCAAAGTTAATTTTCGCTCGCCTCTTACTTCGCGAGGAACTTGGTAATTAGCGCCACCGATCCTACGCGACTTAACCTCTAAGTGAGGCATAACATTCTTAACAGCTGTTTCAAAAACTTCTAAACCAGGTTTATTTTCTTTCTTTTCTACGTTAGCCAAAGCAGTATAGAAAATTTTCTCGGCTACTCTTTTTTCACCATCCTGCATTATTTTATTTATAAATTGAGAAACCAAAACACTACCGTATTTAATATCCGGTTTAATATCGCGTTTAATGTTTATTTTGCGTCTCATAAATTATCTTTTAGTTTTTAGCTTCTTTGGTTTTTAGGTTCTGACCTAACAAGCTAACGAAGCTAGTGAAGCTGATTTCTACTTCTTAGGCATCTTAGCACCATACTTGCTTCTTCTCTGCATTCTACCTTCTACACCTGTAGTATCTAACACACCACGAACTATATGATACCTAATACCCGGCAAATCTTTTACCCTACCTCCACGCAAAACAACGACAGAGTGTTCCTGCAAGTTGTGTCCGATACCCGGAATATAAGCTGTAACTTCCATACCATTAGATAGTCTAACACGAGCAATTTTACGTAAAGCTGAGTTAGGCTTTTTTGGCGTCATTGTTCTAACCGAAATACAAACACCTCTTTTAAAGGGAGAATTAAAAGACGAATACCTGTTTTTTAAACTATTAAACGCAAAAGTAAGCGCCGGAGATTTTGATTTGCGCTTTGCTGTTTTTCTATTCTTTTTTATTAACTGGTTAATTGTGGGCATAATTTGTCTATAAGCGTAGCGAATAGCTACAAATTATAGCCCCGCTAGTGAACTTACGATTTTTATCTTTTAGCTTTCCAAAGGAAAGCCTTTCGTAAGTTCTACTACGGGGCATTGATTATAAAAGCCAGCCCTTGTAATCAAGGTCTGACCTTGGTGCAGTAAAACACTAAGATTTAAAACTGAAATCATTATAGATTAAAATGGGAGTTGATGCAAGGACATTCGTATACCGAATTTACGATCGTAAATTCGGTATACGAAATTAAATATAGTAATAAAATGGGGAAGCGCGTTATTTTGCGCTTCCCCCGGAGTTTAGATCTCGACCGATAATGAATCGGCGACCTAGCTGTATGGAATCCACCGGGCTGATTGGGACCTCTCGGTTTACCGAATCAGGGTCAATCTAGATAGAGCGATATTTCACTGTCGGCTCCAGCTCAACCAGAATCAAGCCTTCAACGCCTCTCGCCTATTCTACGCATATCTAGATTCCCGCTAGGACCAGTGGCGGGGATCGAACCCACCTTTCTGCCGAAGCAGAAACGCCGTCTGCACTGTTATCCACGCAAGCAGAAAGATATTAGCAACAAGCTAATATCAAGTCAAGGCTAACCTAACATTCGGAATATCCTCCACAAAAATAAATCACTATTTATAAGCACTCCCGCGCCAATCAATAACTTCCACCTTCGCCCGAAAATTTTCAAACTGAAACTCTGCTACAATTCTTAATCTTCCAAATCGGATTCTATAAAAACCTTCCCAGTTACCAGACAACTTTTTGACATCAATATTTATATCCTCCCCTCTAAACTTTCTCACAGCCAATTTTATCTTATCAACAATTAAAACCTCCTCCAGATTATTCTTTTTTATAAATTTGATGGAATCAGCGGAAAAATCAATACGCCAAGTCATATTACAACTTCAAATGTCTTGGCTACCCGACGAGACGGTTTTCTGTATCGCTTTTCAATATCACGTTGTTCTTTCGCTGATACCACGGGCAAAAACAAGGCTCGCAAAGTCATGGCTTCTTGAACAAAAGCCTCTTTTACACTTTCTCGAACCACTGCTTTCAATTCTTTTTTAGTGATAGTAGTTGCCATAATAATTAAATACTAATCTGAATATATTTACTCGTCAAACCTCTTACATCAACGGAAACCCTGTTATAAACCGAAATATTACAGGTATTACTGGCGTAATTAAGGGGAATATAAAAAACACAAATAACAAGACCAAGAAAAAACCATATCGCTCTAGCATATTTAATTGCCTTTCGTATTTATAAGGTAAAACTGCCGCCAATATTTTAGAGCCGTCCAAAGGCGGAATAGGCACAAGGTTAAATAAACCTAAAAGAATATTTATATAAACTATAAGCGAAATGGCTATGGCTGTTTGAGTTGGAATGGCTGGGATAAATCTAAGCGCTAAGCCAAAAACTAGAGCTATTATAAAATTTGATATTGGCCCAATAACCGCTACCATGGCTGGTCCCCATTTTTGATTTTTAATATTATACGGGTTATATGGCACAGGCTTGGCCCAACCAAAAACAAATCCGCCACCAAAATAAGAAAGTAAAGGCACCAAAAAAGAACCCATAAAATCCAAATGTTTTAAGGGGTTAAAGCTAAGTCTACCTAAATCGCTAGCGGTGTTATCGCCCAATCTTTTAGCCATTAAGCCATGCGAAACCTCGTGTACCACCACCGACATAATAAGCACAGCTAGGTTGAATATTAGAAGCACTGTTTGATCCATTTTAATATATGTGTTAAATTAGGTTTTATCAATTCTACCATAATTTTGAGATTTGATTTTTAATTTTTTAATTTAATTATATGGTTTGCCAAACATGTAAAAAAACAAGCGGATTCAGAATAAAACGCGTATTGCTACGTGGTCATTATAATCCAACCGTAAAGCAAAAACAGCACCCAAATTTGCAATGGGTCAAAATCGGCTTAGGTAAAAGGATAAAAGCCTGTGCCAGCTGTATAAAAGCTTCTCAAAAAAATTCAAATTATTTTAGAGAAATCACTCCGAAGTTATATAAGTAATAAAACAAACCTCGATACGTACTGTCGTATAACGACAGTACGCGAGGCTGGGGCAGACGGGGTTCGATTCCCCGCAACCCGACCAAGTTAAACCATCTAAATAAAATAGCACGAGCTTACGATCGTAAGCTCGTGCTATTTTTGAAGTTAAACTTCGATAGAATTATTTACCATGTCCAAAACCGCCATCGCGAATCAAAAAACTATCGGCTACATCAAAACCACGCTTATCTTTAACTGAATAATCTTGAACCAAATTATAAATAGCATCGCCATTGTCTTTATGTAAAACAACATAAAGCAATTGACCCGACTTATATTCTTTAACGAGGTCTACTGGAACATAAGTGTGTGTTCCCGCTTCTAAAAAACGACTAGTGCCAACCAATGTATCGTATTTGTTATAAATATCTTCATATATAGCTATAAACCCCGGCCATTCTAAAGTAGCTTTGTCTACATATATCCTATTTTCAATTATGACATCATCTTTGTATGGTTTTTGATCTATAGCCCTAACAAGTGGCACCACATTGGCTATGGCCAAATTAGGCGTTGGATTAGCCCATTCTCTTAGCTTAACAACGCCAAAATAAAGACCTAATAGTACCAAGCCAATAAACAGGGTTAATAAAGGATAACTATAATTAAATTTTTTCATATACGTTTATTACTATATATATAAAATATAACTATGGCAATATCAACAAAGAAACACTAATAAAGAATTTAAAAAGCTGTTAATATGGTTAGTATATGTTTATTCAAACTCTTAACGATTTTCCTAAACAATTTTCTTGGGAACCAGAAGTTGTTAATGCAGATAATTTAGCCAAAAAAGAAAATACTATAGTTGTTGGTATGGGTGGTTCGCACCTTGGAGCAGATTTGGTGAAAACATGTTTGCCTAGTCTACCTTTGATAATACATAGCAATTATGGGTTACCCGAAGTTTCAAAAGATTTTTTAAAAAATAGTTTGGTTATTCTAAGTTCTTATTCTGGCAACACCGAAGAAATTATAGATTCTTTTAATATTGCATTTAAACAAGATTTAGCGCTGGCTATAATTACTACTGGAAGCGAGCTTTTAGACTTAGCTATAAAAAATAATATCGCTTATATAAAAATACCCGATGAAGATATTCAGCCACGTTTGGCCTTGGGTTATAGCTTTAGAGCAATACTAAAACTTTTAGATGAAACAAGTACATTAGGCGAATCTGATGCTTTAGCGAACAAACTAGATTTAAATTCTATAAAAAATAAAGCCGAAGTTATTTCCAAAAAGTTACAAAATAAAATTCCTATAATTTATTCCTCTTTAAAGAATAAAGCCATTGCTAAAATATGGAAAATAAAATTTAACGAAACTTCTAAAATACCCGCTTTCTTTAATATGTTCCCCGAGCTTAATCATAACGAAATGACTGGTTTTGATTCTAATAGTGCCACTCAAAATTTAATGGAAAAATTTCACTTTATTTTTTTGCAAGATAAAACTGATGGGGGAAAAATTTTAAAAAGAATAGACGCTACAAAAAGTATTTTGGAACAACAAAGTTTTGAAGTAGATATTCTGCCATTTTACGGAGATACAAAAACAGAAAATATTTTTAATTCTTTATTACTGGCAGATTATATAAGTTTTAATCTGGCCGAATATTACGGCAATGATCCAGACCAAGTGCCTTTGGTGGAAAAATTTAAAAAAATAATTTCCTCTTAAACAAAAACTCCCCCGATAGATATCAGGGGAGTTTTTTATTGCAGACTTAAAGATTACATTGAGCCCATACCATCCTTTTTGCACATTTTGCAACTCTTAGAATGCGAAACCAATTCTAAAACAGCCGAAAGACCAACCAATATGTAGACGGCTTTAGCTAGGGTTGAATCCATACCACCTAACCAGCGACTAATGTCCCAACCCCATACACCTACCAAAAGCCAATTTAAGCCTCCAACAATAAGAAGTATAAAGGCGATACGATGAAGAGTTTTCATTTAAAGTTCAATATTTAAAGTTACTAATAAAGACCTTTTTATATGCTTGTATTATACCCCGTTAGAAACTTATTTGAAAGCATAATAACTAACAAGTACACCTGTACATATTTAATAAACTCCTAAAGAAAACAATATCTGCTTCAAACGGGGCTAGCCATATTACCTACCCAACCCAGCCAAAACTATATTGGCAGTCTTTAGAATAATACCTATATCAAATACTAACGAACGATTCTTTAAATAATAGAAATCGTAGGAAAGTTTTTCTTTAGTGTCTTCTACCGAAGAACCATAAGTGTAATTTATTTGAGCCCAACCGGTTAAACCAGGTTTTACCAAATATCTACGATCATAAAAAGGTATCTCTTTAACTAAAAGCTGATGAAACTCTGGCCGTTCAGCTCGTGGCCCCACAAAAGACATTTCCCCTTTTAATATGTTTATAAGCTGAGGTAATTCATCTAAACGTGTTTTTCTTAAAAACCGTCCAACCTTAGTTACTCTCTTATCATTTTCGATAGTCCATTGTGCGCCATTTTTTTCGGCATCTATACGCATGGTTCTAAGTTTAATTAGATTAAATGTTTTGCCTTTGTGACCCACCCTAATTTGTCTATAAAATACTGGCCCCCCGCCTTCAATTTTAATAATCAAAGCTATTAACAAACCCAAGGGAAAAAGAATGGGAACTAATATAAAACTTAAAATAAAATCAAAAAACCTTTTAAATGATTCATAAAAAGATCTTTTACCTGAAGCAATATTGCTTAAAAACCAAATATGGTTAATATTATTTAAATTTATTTTTCGCCAAACTCTTTCATTAAACTTGTCTAAGGTAATAACCTCTACTCTATCTATAAGAGTATAAAGAGAAGCTGCCAAAGATTCTTGGTTAAATAACCTATCGTCAACTATCAAAGCTCCTATATTTTTTTCTTTTAGAAATTTTGAAATACCGTTTTCCGGATCTATGACCGCTTCTACTTTATAGCCTATTTGGGGGTTTTGGTTTAATTTAGAAGCCAATTTTGAACCAGCTTCATCATTGGAAATTATAAAAGTTTTCAATAATAAATTTTTCTTAAAAATTACATTCACCTGTCCACGCCATAAAGTAAAAATTAAAGAAAATATTCCAAAATATATAAATAGGTTTGTTTTTGGAGCAACATAGGTAAAGCTGGCAAAATAAAAAAACAAAACTGCTACAAAAAAATTAACAATAAGCGATCTGGATAAGGCGCTATAAAACTCTAAATTATTTTTGGCTGAAGTAATTTCGTAAAGATTGTGTACATAAAAAATACCAAGCCAAATTAAAATAAGGGGGGTAAAGACTCTGGTATGAATGGCAAAAAAATCATATGTAGAAAAATTTGTATGTTCTGGCGAAATATTACTATATCTAATATATACAGTAATAAATAAAGATAAATAAAGAATTATTATATCCCCAAATAAAATTAATATTTTTTTGGCTTGAGCGGGCATATTTAAAGGTAAAACTCTTTAAGTTCTCCTAAACCTTTCTTTAAGTCTATTTTTGAACTCAAATTAATAATTTTTAGTATGATGTGAACCTATAAAACCAGCGCCACCTATAATTATTACCTTTGTTTCTGCCATAAATTTGATTGTTTTGTATATAATATATAACCATAATTTAGGCTGGAAGTAACCTAAAACCCCTCCGACTTTGGCCGGAGGGGTTTGTCTTTGATTCCCTACTGTTTTAACAATGCGTCTATTTGTGCTTGTATGGCTTTTATCTGATCCTCAACCTGCTTAGCTATATCCGATGATGAAGTCGTCGATGGAACCACCGAAGGAGAAGCTACTGGTTTGACAGGGGCAGCAACAGGAGCAGTCAAAACCTTAATTTGATCTTGAATAGCTTTGATCTGATCTTCTATTTGCTTGGTGGCATCTGTAGACGAATTAACTGTTGGAGCTGTATAAGAAGGTGCTTCGGGAACCGTTGGCATAGCCACAGAAACCCCCAACACTTCATTCAATTTAGCTATTGTAGCAGGGCCTACTCTACCTACGGTAGGCAAACCATATTTGGCTTGGAATTTCTTTACAGCGGCTGTGGTCTTAGGACCATAGAAACCAGATACTGTTCCTTCTGGATAAATTTCTGGATCCTTGGCAAGAAGCTTTTGCAAATCCATAACTTCGTCGTTGCGAGCGCCGGGGTTTAGTTCGGAGTTAACCGAAACTCCACTAACCGATCCTCCGGAAGTTATTCCTTGAATTTGTGCTTGTATAGTTTGTATTTGGTTTTGTATTTGTTCAGCTGTTTGATCTGTCGTAGAAGTAACTGTACTAGAAGTCTGGGACCCCAACACTTCATTCAATTTAGCCATTGTAGCAGGGCCTACTCTACCTACGGTAGGCAAACCATATTTGGCTTGGAATTTCTTTACAGCGGCTGTGGTCTTAGGACCATAGAAACCAGATACTGTTCCTTCTGGATAAATTTCTGGATCCTTGGCAAGAAGCTTTTGCAAATCCATAACTTCGTCGTTGCGAGCGCCAGGGTTTAGTTCGGAGTTAACCATAACAGACGGTGCATACGAAACAGATGCCGATGGAGCAGAAACCGCAGTCACAACTGGAGGAGCTACAGCAACTTTAGCTGGAACAGAAGCAGTAGTAGCTGCTGGCGTTGAAGCTGTGGTTGAAGTGGTTGTAGTCGTGCTTGGAGTAGAGGCAGATGATGACGAACTAGACGTAGAAGATGAGCTAGAACTGCTGGATGAAGAACTATCGGAACTAGACGAAGACGATCCACTACCCGAAGCGGAAGTCTGACAAATCGTTGTAGTAGGACTTACCGATACAGTTTCTGTAGTTTGGCCCGCCGCTAAAGAAATACCCAACGATGAAGACGAGCTACCACATGTTTCTCCAACGATGGCATTGCTTTTAGCATAGGAAAAAGTATATTTGTCAGCCGAAGTAAGGTCAATGGATGAACCACCTGCCAAAGTTATACCTAAAGTACTACCTTCAACAACCACTTTTTCTACAGTGCCATTGGTAACAGTAAGACCAAGCGCAGTTCCACCCACAGTTACCTGAAGCGTTGTGCCTGTGGTCAAGCTAACATCATTATAAGCACCCAATACCACCGTGGGCAAAAACAAGCTCATAAGAACCAACAAACTAAGTTGTTTCATAAGTAATAAAAAATTAAATTAATAAGAGCTTGTAATTATTTAGGGCAAGCAACCACTCTAAAAGTAAGTAAGTTTGCTGCTAAAGTAGCCGCAGTTTCTGGATCAACAGCACCAGTTTGAGCCATTATAGAAACACAATTATTGCCATCACTGGACTTTATTATTAGCTGACCACCACTAGCTCCGGCACCAGCCACATATATAGTACCTGTAGCATTGGCGGCATTACCCGTACCAGTAATAGTCAAACCTATCTCTGAATTACCTCCTGTCTGAAGCATACCACCGCTTTGTGGCAAAGTTGTGGTCGCACCTATAACAACCCTGCCTGTTACACCATCAACCTGAAAAGTACTTGTAGCAGCAGTCAAACTCCATCTAATTGAAGATGTAGCTGTGGTTGAAGTAGCGTTAAAGTAATCACCCGTAACCTTTCCGTCAAATAAAGCGCTACCAGCTACAGCAAAATCCGCACCAGGAGTAGTCGTACCAAAACCAGAAGCATGAGCAGTTGATGTACCAACCAACCAACCAGTCCACACAAAATCATCAACTATGGCAGCACCCTGAACACCTAAAGCCGCTCCCGGAGTAGAAGTACCACTGCCTAGACCAGTGCTACTTATGGTCATAGTTGCTCCATAAGCCACTACCGCGACTGTAAAGATAGACAACAAAGAAGAAACGACGGTAGCTAAAAAGTACCGTTTTGAAATAAAAGATTTCATATTTTTACTCATTAAACTTATTATTTTTATTATTTAAAAACCTTACTATATGTTTCTAAAGAAACATTCGTACAGGCTGTTAAGTTATAATTACTTAATAATACTAATAGTCTACTATAAATTTTTAAAATACATAAGCTTAAGTTATCCACATAAAAACTAGCGGAGTTTTTCCGCTAGTTTTTAATGCAAATCAGTTACTACTATCTTTTTAACTTACCCGCCTTTATTTGTTGGATATATATTTCTCCTTGATTTTTGAAACTTGGGCTGATTTCTATAGCTTTTTCCAATTGTTCTATAGCCTTTTTATCTTGAAAAGTTTTTACATAAGCAGAAGCTAAACCCAAACGGTACTGCGGATTACTTGGAGTATTTTCTACTAACTTTTCCCAAATTATGGTTACTTTTTTAAAATCACCTATAGCCGCATAAGCATTCACATATTTGGGATCGCCCACAACTTCAGTTCCAAAATGTTTTTTTAACAAGGCCTCGGCAATTTCTGGTTTACCAGCAAATATAGACATTATAGCGTAGTTATTGATAGCGTCCGGATATTCTGGAACAATTTCATAAACGGTTTTTAAAGTGTCCAAAGCTAAGTTTTCTTCTCCAGCTTTAAAATAAGCTTCAGCTAATAAAAAATAAAATTGTTGCCTATTTAGAGACACCTCTAAACCCTTTTTAGCAGTGAGAATAGAATTAGCATAATCACCCGCTGTACTATAAAGAGTTGATATAAACGCCAACGCTCTAACATCATAAGGAAAATTTTCTGTCTGAATCTTCATTTGCTCCAAAGCAAATTCTGTAATTTTTTTCTTATCTTCGGCTGAAGTGGCTGGATCGGCATTAATCTTTTCTGAGTAAAGAGCTAATTGTTCTCTAATTTCTTGAGTACCAAAAGTATTATACTCTAAGCCACGCTCAATAGCCTTAACACCCATATCTAGATCGCGAGTACGACTCCCATCTCTTGAATAAGTTAATAACTGCAAAGAATCAATAATACTTTGAGAAGCTAATATTGGTTTAACATTAAACCAATATAAAGAAAAAGCTACCGCAATTCCAGTAATAATTGTAATAGCAAATCTAGCAACCTCAGGCACATCTTCGGTTCCTAAAGAACGATTATCTGATATGCTTTCAGATCTAGTATATAAATAATGCAGATATGCCAAGACCGCAAAGAAAATCATATAACTAGTGAAATTATCAAAAACAAACATATTATGTACAAAATAAGCCACCAACATTCCTAAAATTACAGTCGCAAGCTTGACTGTAATTTTTCTTGATTTAAAAAGCTTCCACACAGTTATTACTGCAGTTGCAAACATACTTAAATAAGCTAACAAACCAACAACACCTGTAGAAATTAGCCAATCCAAAAAAACATTGTGTGCCCTGTCAAACCAAGGTTCCTGACGCCATAGTTCTGATTTATAATATTTAGAAAAAACATAAACAAAATTCTCCGGACCCCAGCCTAAAATAGATTTTTCTTTCCATGCCTGATAAGCCATATCCCAAATAATAAAACGAGATTGAGTTGTGGTTTCGCTAAAAGAAATACTGGCAAATCGAGTTAACACATCACTACTTCTAACAAAAGAAGTATCTTTAACTGTAATAAAACCTATTACTAAAAATATTATTGCGCCAAGCCCTCCAAGGGCTAATTTTCGAGTCAAACCCTTACTATAAATTACATTAATAATAGATCCCACAAATAAACCAGTGATCAAACCGAGAATAGCGCCTCGTGTAGCTGTTTTATAAACGATAAAAGATTCAAATAAGATTAATACGAATAATCCTAATCTTAAAAAGATATTTTTACCTTCAGACCTAAAAAACAACCACGCCAAGAGAAAAATATGAAAAACAATATAAATAGCCAGATAAGTGGCATTGCCCATCGTAGCATCTATACGATCATCACCTTGGTGAATATCCAGAAAACCAAGCATTTGCATTACTGAATAAAGACCAATCACTAAACTTGTTACCAAAGATACACCAAAAAAAGTGTGCCAGTCCTTTTCTTTTTTAAAAACACTAATAAGCATAAGGAAATACATAAAATAATGCCAATAACCCCAAAACCCTTCCATCCGCTCAAAACTTGACCAAAAACTTTTATATGGAGACACGCTAAAAACTGTAGCCAAAAATAAAACAGCTATCCAAGCAATAGCGCTATATAAAATAACCGAAGAACGAGGCCTATAACTTATATCCTTCATCATCAACCAAACCCATAAAACAAAGAGGATTTCAACTATAATTCTAAAAATAAAATTGCGTCCAGTTATAAAAGGAAAATAAAGTGACGTTATAACAACCAAAGGCAAAACAGGAATGATCAAAAGACCAACTTTTATTATCCAAGATATAATTTTGTTATTAGACATAATCAACTATATATAGCACAAAGAAATTTAAATTAACACACCTAATCTAACATATTGATAGCACGCTCAGCTTTATCCCAATCATCTGGAGAATCTATATTTATACTATATTTTTCTTCCATAGGATAAATAACTACTTTATCACCATAAAAATTAGCCTCATTTTTTTTAAAGAGAAGCTCTGTCTTAAACAAGTACAGGGCACCGCAGTGAGAATAAGTTTTTTGAGGTAAATTTTGTCTTCTGGGAATACGATTACGAATATGATCTCCAATAAAAAGCTTCCCCAAGCTATTTTCATCTACAACTACCGCCCAATATGGACTGTGATGCCCAGGAATTTCTGTTACAGCCACAACTGAATCTGCTTCTTTTTTAAGCAACAACTCAAAAGCTTCTTTAATATGCCAAGCTTGGCGCAATGGCGCCGTGGGTTGAAGTATAGCCACTAGATTTGGATTATAATTTTCATTTTCTTTAAGCCAAGATACTGCGTGTTGCATTACCGGCAAGTGAGGCGTATTATCTTGTGCTAATTCAACTGGACGCATAAACGGAACCTCACAACCATATTTTTTTGCCACTTCGGCTATTTCTAAATCGTCTGTACTCAAAATTATACGATCAAAAATACCAGATTTTTGGGCGGCTTCAATAGTATAGGCAATCAAAGGTTTACCGTTCAATTCTTTTATATTTTTTCGAGGTATACCTTTTGAGCCACCCCGAGCTGTAATTACGCCCAATACTTTTTTCATAAGTCTTTAAATGATTTTTGTACTCCTAAATCTATTTTACTAAGTATATCGGCTATCTTAAAGGCAGAATCACCTTCACCAAAAATAATGCACTTGGCAAATTTACCGTTATTTATTTGTTTCAAAATTGCATTCTTTAAAGAATCCTTTTTATCATCAACTATTTCTAAAATATTTTCTCCCCTTTCTCTATTATTTTGTCTAGATCCAAACAAAACAACTGGGATGCCTAAAAATGCGCCTTCGCGGATAAAACTAGACGAATTTCCAACTGCACAAACTGCATAATTTAAATATTTATAAAAATCATCGGGATGTAAATTCTTTGTAAAAAAAACATCTTTTGGTTTTTCTGTTTCTAGCCAATCCTTTATTGCACCACCCAAAGCATCTGAACCTGCATCTATGTTTGAACCCAAAATTATTTTGGGTATTGGTATTTCTTTTATTGCCGAAATTAAGTTTTGGGCCATATTAAAATTTTCTTCTTTAGAAGCTGTAGCTACTGGATGAGCCAATACTAAAATATACGGTTTGGATATGTCTAATGAATTAAAAACATTTGGCTTTATTTTAAAATCAACATTGCATACAGCATCTATGGCGGGTGAACCAACATTAAAAACTTTATCAGGATTCTCTCCCATTTGTATTACTCTTTTCCTACTAGATTCTGTGGAAGTAAAGTGAATATGAGCTAACTTGGTTATGGAATGTCTTATACTTTCATCTATAGTACCACTTACATCCCCACCCTCGTTATGAGCTATGGGAATATTTAAATAAGAAGCGGCTATAGCCACCGCCATCATTTCGAATCTATCGGCATTAACAAAAACAATATCTGGTTTTATTTTTTTAATTTCGTCGGTTAATCTTTCTATGCCCAATCCAACAGATTTGGCCATCGTTTCGGATTTACCTCCATCAAAAAAAATGGGCGCATATGATTCCAATTCGAAACCATCGTTGATTAAATTCCGAGCTAAAAAATCATTTTTAAAAACAAAATTTTTACCCAACAAAGATCTTGCTCGAGCTATAAAATACCAAGGCAATGCTTTTCTCCAAGACTGCGGGCGACTGTTTAATATGTTTTTAAAAAAATAACCATAAGCTGCCGGCACCCCCACAATTATTTTTAAATCTAAAGCCTGGTGATTTTTTATAGCGCTTAAAACAGAACGCAACCGACCATAATGGGCTCGGTTAAATATTGGCACTAAAATTTTTCTTTTATAATTCATAACAATCAAACTATCATATCTAGAGAAATCGGTTGGTGCTTGGCTATAGCCTGATTGGTTTTCTTACCAAGAATATTCTCATATTTTTCGGAAGGTAAGCCGGCTAGATGCAGTTGCGGACGCATAGCTCCAAGCATTTCGGCATTTATTTCCGAACCCGCCGGTATATCGGTTAGAGCCACTAATGTTTTTCTAAAAAATGGCCTAAATTTTGCCTCGCCTTCTTGTAAAACTTTTATGGTTTTACCCATCCCTTCTTTTACAATATCCTTATTTAAATATTCCTCTTTTTTATTTTCATTAGATTCCATATTTCTAATTTCCGAAACCATAAGCTTTAATTCTTCTGGTGTCATAGCAACTTTATGGTCGGAACCCCATAAATCGCGGCTTAAAGAAAAATGTTTTTCTATTATTTTGGCACCCATAGCCACAGCCGCCAAAGCAGAGTCCGTACCAATTGAGTGATCTGAAAAACCTATTGGAATATTATATCTTTCTTTAAAAAAATTAATTGTTTGAAGCTGAAGTTCTTCGGGCGGACAAGGATATTTAGAAACACAATGCAATAGGGCAAATTCGGCATTGCGCTTTTTAAGAAAGTTAACAACCAGATCAACTTCTTCCAAGGTACTCATTCCACCCGAAATTATTATTGGTTTTTTGGTTGAAACTAAATAATCTAACATTACAAAATCCAAAATATCACCCGAGCCTACCTTCCACAAATCTACTCCTACCTCTTCGTTTAAAAGCTTAGCTGCGCCACGACTCATTGGGGTTGAGAAAAAAACTATGCCAAGTTCGGCACAATATTTTTTTAGTTCCTGCCAAAACCAAACCGGCGTAGCAGCAGTATTTCTTTTTACCCAACTATATCTATCCGCACCATTAAAATGAGGTGCTACAACATTTATATTAGCCTGCTCGTCTTCTACGGTATGGGTTTGAAACTTAACAGCATCAGCTCCAGCTTCTTTAGCTAACAAAACTAGTTCTTTAGCATTGGCCAAATAAACCTCTGGAGTTTGATCCTCTTCGGTTTGTATAAAACCCTTGCCAATCTCGGCTACTACAAAAGTTTTATCTTTTATAAAATTCATGATTCAAAAACTTTTTTATCTTCCCAATTATAAACCCATTCGTTATTTACAAAACTGGCAAAGCGGCCACGATAATAATCGCGATTTAACATTTCGGTATGCGTCATATCTCTTTCCGGAAAGCCTGCCATCGTTTTCCACTCTGGAATTTCTTTTTCAACTCTATTTTTTTGCTCCTCTTATGATCTAAAACGCCCACGGTATTCGGCGAAGGAGAATAATAATATAACCCTAAAATTAACAGATTTGTCTCCCTATAGCAAAATAGCACGAGCATACGATCGTATGCTCGTGCTAAAAAAATTGACGGGGAAAATTATCCACTTAGTAGCTTTTCTACAATCAACTTGGCGGCATAGCGATTGCCGTCTAAAGTGCCGAATTGACTCAACAGTTTTTGATTAAAAGTTTTAATTCTAGGTTTGAGACTTTCAGCCTCGTTTATCAAATCACTTAAACTTTGACCACGATAGACAGCGCCCAAGCCCAGTTTTTCAACACAGCGATTGTTAAAATAAATCTCTGGATCATCCTTCGGGTCAAATTCAGGGCAAACAAAATATGTACCCGAAAGCACGGAGAGCCAGACTGAGCCCCAACCAGAACGAGCGAACTGTAATTTTAAATTTTTTATGCAATTTTTTTATTTTTAAAATCCTTAAAAACCAATTCAGCTATAAAATCTTGAGTAACTTCCATAGCCTCAAAAGTGGCGCCACCAATGTGAGGCAAAATGATTAAATTATTATTTTTTTTGGCATAATTCCATAACGGGTCTTTTTTTAAATGACTACCATCACTATACTCGTCCCACATTACATCCACCGCCGCACCAGCAATCCATTTATTTTTTAAAGCATTATATAAAGCATCTTTTTCTATAAGTTCAGCCCGGGCAGTGTTTATAAGATAAGCAGACGGCTTCATAGATTTTAAATGTTTTTCTCTTATCAAGTTTTGCGTGTCATCTGTTAATAAGACATGCAAAGAAACAATGTCCGATTTTTTGAATAGATCTTCCATGCTAACTTTTTCTACTCCGCGCGATTTCATAAATTTTTCCGAGACATTAGGATCACAGGAAATTACTTTCATATTAAAAGCTTTAGCATAACGAGCTACTATTTTACCCAACCTTCCAAAACCTAAAAGACCGATCGTTTTATTCATTAACTGATTTCCGCGCCATTCAATTCTATCCCAAGAAGAATTTTTAACGCTATCAAAAGCCCAAGGCAACTTTCTAAATAAAGCTAAAATCAAAGCAAATGTTTCTTCGGCAGTAGACGGCACGTTTCTCAAAAAACTCTTTTTACCTCTTAAAGAAATCAATTTTATTCCTTTAGATTTTAAATAATTTAAATCAATATGGTTCATGCCTGTAACCGGCGAAGCAATGATTTTTAAATTTGGAGTTTGATCTAAAAACTTTTTATCTATTTGATACTTTAGACCAATAACTAGAATATCGGCTAGTTTTTCCTGACCCGATAACTTAACCCCCCACTTCGCCGAAGCTCCGCGGGGCAAGCAAAAACAAACTCGCCCTAGTTTTTTATAAATATCTAGAGCTTTTTTTGAATAATCTTTAGGTTCGGTAATAAGTATATTCATATTAATTAAGATAACAAACCTTTTTTAATCATAAACTCTGCAAATTCCCAATCTAGTGGTGAATCAGTATCAATAATTTCTCCCTCTAACATAATTGGTAATATATTTTCTCCGCACATTGATTTTTTAACCATCACGGTGCTGTAACGAGTTATATCAACTTGGCCATAATGATTATGGGCTACTGGTAATTTTTGGCGTGGCCAGTTAAAGGTTTCTTTTTCACCCTCTAGTGTTAAAACTGGTTTTAAAAAACTATCCTCGCCAACGTGAAATATCCTTATCATTTACCTTACCCTAGAATCTAAACCATTTTCTCAGAAAATGGGAGACAGGTTATGGGTTATATCCAATAAATACTGACTTTAAGAGTATTTTTAGAAGAGCTAAGCTACCCCAAAAGGGGCTTATCTTGGTGGGAACTTTTTCTCCTGCAGGATAAGCCCGAACCGTCGGAATCTCTGTTATCAGCATACCTAAACGCGATGCACGTATAGCAAGATAAAAAAGAAGCTCATAAGACCAGAAAATATCTCGAAATGGTTGCACTCTAGTGTCAAGTAATAAACGGGCGCTATACGCACGGAAACCACTCGTAGTATCAGTAAAACGCCTACCAGCAGCCATAGATATAAGGGGTGCATGCAGGTATTTGATGCCGTAATGCCTTAGTAGTGGTGTATTAATACCACGCCCACCAAGCATATATCTTGAGCCTTGCACAAAATCATATCCTTCTTCTAGCCTAGCTACAAATCTTGGTATCGCTTCTGGGTCATCCTTGTTATTTCCATCAATAAAGACAAATCCTTTATATTTCTCATCAATACCATAGGCCATAGCCATCCTCATCTGAGCCCCAAGTTTTCCCGGCCCAGTTTTTATAAGCAAAGTACGTATACCCATACGACGTAAATAATCTTCATTTAAAGATCCATCCACACTACCGCCGTCGGCGATAATGACATCGTACTTATCCATGATATTGATACGCTTCATTCTCTCAAGAATGTCCCGTATTCGCTTTCCCTCATTTATCACCGGTATACAGACACATATATCCGACCGCTTATCGGTAAATTCTATGTACTCTGATTCAGGAACTTGCCAGTCACTATTTTTAAAATAATATTTTCCCCTCCTCATGATAAAAATCTTTTTTAGAACTCCAACGGTCTATTTTTTAATTTGTTTAATATATTTTTCCGCAAGAACAATATCCTCAGGCGTGTTGATATTAAAATAGCCATCACCAATGTTAAAATGCTTGATTATCCGACCTTCATCAATGGCGCATTGTATAAGATCCGGCAGTTCTTTTTCATTCCGCTCGTTATTTATAGGCGTTCTCTCTATGTAATTAAAAATATCCGAGCGCATCACGCAATTTCCCGTACCCATAATGTTATTAATAGGTATTCGTGGTTTTTCTATTAGCCTAAAAATATTTTTTGTTTTTTCATCCTCTATCAAAGCATAAGTCTTGGTAATCTGGGATAGGTCTTTAACACGTACTGTGCCACAAGCAACAAACAGTTTTTCGTCACGAAAAAACTGGAGCATTTTATCATGACGGGGAGATACAATCACCTCATCCCCGAGAAAAAGCATGAAATCAGAATTATTAATAATCTCCCGTGCACATACCATTGCATGAACCAACCCTTTGCGTTCATTCTGAATAACATAAAGTATTTTTAATCCAAGAAATGTAGTCCCGAATTTATTAATAATATCCTCAGCCCGATATCCCACAACGATTACAATAGATTCCACTCCAGCATCCACAGCATTTTCCAAACTGTACTGGATAAGTGGTTTACCCATACAAGGAAGCAAACACTTATTACTACTTCCTTCCTGATTATTAACCCTCTTACCGCGTCCACCGGCTAAAATTAATGCTTTCATTGTTGAGTTTTTTATTAGTTTTTACTTCGGAACAAGTGCTGGTTTTCTTTTATCCAAGAAATTAACCTGTTAACCCCATCTTCGGGAAGAATCTCTGGTTTCCAATTCAATTTGGTGCCGGCGCGTTGTATATTACATACAAAATATGAAAGATCTCCATCACGCGCGGCATCAAATTTTATATCCGATTTATTCCCCGATAATTTATCTATAAGACGGATACATTCCAAGAGAGAAATCATGTTTTTTGGCCCTCCCCCAATATTATATATACCTGGCACTGGATTTTCCTGATATGCAAGGAAAGCTGCTGCGGCATCACTCGCGTAAAGAATGTCCCGCAACTGCTTACCATTTCCAAAGATAGTTATAGTTCTATTCATGATATTCCGGATTGAGAAATTCGCAACCCAACCATGATCCTCTCCACCAAACTGTCGTGGACCATATATGCCAGTATACCGAAAGGCGGCCGATTTTACATCATACATATCCGCAAAAGCTTTAGTATAATGTTCAGCACTGGCCTTAGAGGCATGTAATGGTGAAATAAGTCCATTTCTCCCACCATTCATAATCTTATCGTCTTCGCTAATAGACTCTGGATCACGCGTAAATCGGGTGTCTTCTTCTTTCAAAGAATCATTGATCCATGGTCCGTATACGTGAACCGAGGAACACGAAGCAACTGGTATTTTATATTTACGCGCAACTGTTAACACATTGTAGGTCCCAACTACATTAGTAGTAAAGTCAAGATCTGGATCTTCCCAACTTATGGTCATTGCTGGTTGAGCAGCAGTGTGCGCAATAAAACAACATCCAGAAGCATAATCTAAAAGCTGGCTGCGATTACGTATGTCGCCTACCACAATTTCAACTCCCATATCTCGCAGAACACGTGCATTAAAACCTCTTACCTCATCAGTATTAAAACCAGCTCGGTCAATTTCATGCTTAGTCATATTGTCATAAGCAATCACCTCAAACCCCTTCTTGCGAAAAGCTTCGCAAACATGAGACCCTAAAAAACCACAACCGCCTGTAACCAAGATTTTCATATCAGCAGTCTAAACTTTTTTAATGATGTCGTCAACGAAGAATCCTGTAGATTTCCACAAAAGAATTTTGATAAACCAACTCAATATTTTTATCCTTAGAAAAATCACGCCCAACCGTCTCCTTTTCCCATGGACCAACATATACATAGTCAGCATTAACATCTTTCCACCGAAACACCGCCATATCTTTGTAAAGCCTCATCAATTCCTCAACCTTCTCTGCTTTTTTTTGATCAATAATTGTATTATCGGCATTAGGAAAATAATTGCTGAATGAACCGTATCGCGCCAAGAAATAAAAACCATACACCATATCAAGATCGATATTCCGTAAAGCATCATCATTAACAGCAAATAATTTTTGACTTTCAAGATATCTCCTATCTGTTTCTTCCATACTTAACAGTGTCAGATAAGCAGTCGGCAGAAATGGCCGAGCCGAAGTATAACCAGGTAAATATAACGATGTCAATATAGATGAGGAAATAATTTTGGGTTCATGTTCTAAATGACCATTAATCCAATTCCAAGAATTTAATATTCCATCGGGTAATTTATTATATTCAATAATATGCGGCTGCGTGCAACATGATATCAAGTACATATTAACTACATTCTTAGTTATCACAAAAACGACTAGCGTAATCAAAATCATTGCTACATATTTTCTAGTCTGTGGCCATTTTATTTCTAATTTTACGACCAAATCATAAAACAGATTGAATAAGATCAAAAAAATTAAGGGTGCCAAAGTTCTTCTAAAAAACGCTTCAATCGGTACTATGCCAGTTATTAATTGAATGTTCCAAACCGCAAACATCGACAAAATAAATCCGAGAAACAAAACTGCTTTATGACGATCTTTCTGCCAATACATAAGATAAACCAGTATGCCCAATAAAGCGTATAGAACATAATCAATTATATTTTCCCCAGTTATCCCAAAATATCGGCCATGCATTGCGCCTACTTTAAGAGAAAAATATTGAGAACCAGATGTTTGAACAAATGAAAAATAATTGATGAAGTATGGAATAATTGTGACCGCCAAAACTCCAAAAAGAATCAGATAATTCCTAGTTAAAGATTTATCTTTGCCCTTAAAAAACAAAACATACAGGTAAAGTATGCCAAGAACAGTTGTCCAATAAACCCAATGATGAAAATAAGTGTAGTACAAAAGGCCAGCAAAGAAACCCGAAAAAATCGCAGTAACCATTCTCGGGTTTTGCCAAAAAATAATAAAAAAAATAATCGCAGATAAATATATTGGGTATGTGAGAAGGGGCTCATCAAAACGGTCAAGTGGCAATTGATTAAATTGAGTCATCACAAAAGGTAAAAAACTATTAATAAAACGTAGTTTAAAATCAATAAAACTTCCGAAAAATGGAGATTCTTTAGCGATGTTGACAACAGGAGTTAAAACAGCGATAAGGGCAAAAAAAAGTGACTTGAGACGGGAGTTGAACATTATATGTCCTAACCAATTAAATAAAATAAAAATAATAGCTGAGAATAAAAACAACGCTCCTAAATGGGCTAAATTGATATTGCCCCGAAATAAGAAAACTAAGCTGGCAAACAAAGTTGGTGGTAAAATGTTTTGAACCGTAGATACTTGTTTAAATCCATAAATTTCTGATGGGGGAAAATGACCATCATAAATCTCTCGAGCTCTAGCAAGATATTGCTGCATTTCAGGTGAATTTTTTTTGTGTTGTATAGAAATAAATTGATTCCCTGACTTGTTAAAATTTTCCCATATCATCAACGATGGTCCAATATAAAGCAAACCAATTAAAATTGTCAGAAAAATTATTAACTTGTTTTTCAATAACATCTCCATATTTTTATCTTTTTTTACTGTTACCAACGTTCTTGTTTAAAATCCATAGCCTGATAAAGCTTATTAGCTTCTGCCCTAATAGGATTAGTGCGTAAACTTAAATGGCGGGCTTTCTTTTTTTTGGCAATTTCTATAGATTTTTCAACTAACAACCTACCCACCCCCCATTTGTGATATTTTTCATCTACTATTAAATCCTCTAAAATAGCTGTGAGCCCACTAGGAATTCTAACAAAATATAAAATTAAAATGGCAATTATTTCTCCATCCGGTTTTGAAGCAATAATAAAACTAACATTTTTCTGATTGATAATATCTTTAAACAAAGCTTGTGACAATGGTTTTGGTGGAACAGGAGTTAAACTAATCTGACGCATTAAAAAATTTATATCTTTCAAGGCTTGTGGGGTTTAATTCTTTAATATTTGTATATTTAGTTTCATATAACAGATTTTATTATTTGTTCTAAAGCATCTACACTTCTCTTATAAGATAAGCCATCTAAAAAAATAACGTAATCTAACACAATTTTTTTTCTATTAGCTCCATCTAAAGATGGGTCTGCTAAATACAAGTTTATTAAATCTTTTAAAGCTTCGTCTGTTTTGGCCAGCCTTACAGCACCACTCTTATATATAGGAATGTAATGATTAAATTCGTAAGCCAATTTAAAACGATCTAAATAACCAATATTTATAATAGGCTTATCAAAAATACAGGCTTCTATAGAAATGGTGGAGGCATAATTTATATTTAAATCGGTATATTTTAGAGAATATTTAAGATTAAGCAAGTCTTGATAATTCATCTCCACTGCTTTACTGCCTGATCGGCCGGCGGGTTCTATATATAAATCGGGCATATTAAAAAACTCTCTATAATTATCATAAATATCTAAGGGATGAATTCGTATAAATAAATTCACATAGGGTATCTTTCCTTCTTTTCTAAGTTTTATTAGATCATAGATATATTTTTTCTGGAAAGGATACGCTTTGGTCACCGTAGTATGAAAAATAGTTTTATAACTTGGATTTAAGCCTTTGCTTACCAAAAATTTTTCTTTGGTTGGCTCTGATTGAGCAACATCGAAATAAGGGTCAAACCTTGGCGTACCAGATACAAAAACCTTAGCGGTAGTATAGTTATGAATCTCTAAAGCCTCTTTTTTCATAATATTATTCCAAGCAATCAAAAAATCAGTTTTGCGAATGTGTTTAGAATTAGTAGTTAAATTATCCCAACTAAAATTAACCGCTACTGTAGGAGTTTTTTCACGTTTTGCTAAAAAAATTATTTCGGCTTCCCACGGATCAAAACCTGGGGTGGCTGTAATAACCAATACTGGATTATGTTGTTTAACTAGTTCGGTAAAATCTTTTGACTTGGGCAATAATCTATACTCAACTTTAGTAAAAAAATTCGCTGTTAAAAATTTAGAAAAAGGCCTGCCTATAGTTCTAACTATCCGCCTGGCCAAACTATTTTTATAATTAGGCCTTTTATACCAATATTTTATAGAAGTAATATAATCAAATTCGTTAACCCAACAAATACGTAAAAATTTAAAAAACATCCAAAATCTTGGGTTTTCTAAATCTCTTTTTTTATACTCCACATCTGGTGATAAAAAATGCTTTTGTTTAACTGCATCATTGGAATTTAAAAAAGGTGTTATCACAATAACTTTATATTTCGAAGCCAAATACTCCAAGTAATGAGTACGTAATAAATCTGACGCAGAAATATGATTAGGTATGGCTAAAAATACGGTTTTTTTGCTCATATTGATACTGTATATCTATAACCATAATTAGCACACAATTGTTACAAAGTGTCACTTTTAATCTTAAAAATTTCGACTAAAGAATTTTTATAAATTAATTCTAATCTAGAATCTTTAGAAAAATTTACTTGGCTAAACTGTTTCTCCCAAGGACCATAATAAACAAAGCTAGAATTAGTTTGTGACCAATCAGCTTTCATGGTTCTATAGTTTTCAAGTGTAATAAGGAAATACCCTGCTGGGTTTTAAGCTACAATATATCAGCCTTTATACCTTAATTATACCCTTTTTCCCCATCGATACTTGGCTTTTTTTAAAAAAAGCTTTTGCTTCAGGAAATGACCTTACCCAGTCAACATACTCCGAAACATTTTCTTCGATAAAATGATTGGGCGCCCAACCTAATGATTTCAATTTTGAAATGTCCATACTTTGATGTCTAGGTATATTAATCCGATAGGCTGCCAAGTGAAAAATAAAATCAACCCCAACCATAGCACGAATCAAGTCTTGTCTCTTACGAACATCCCCTTTAACAAATTCTGCTTTTTTGTTAAACCAAGAGGGCAATTTGCCGTTATGGGTAGGTGGGGCTAGGTTGTCTAATACTCTAACTCTATAATTATCTTTAAGTAATGCGTCTACTAAATGAGATCCTATAAAGCCAGCTCCACCAAGAACCAAAACCAATCCTTTATTTTTTTTCATAAATTTTATCAACTATTTTTAAAACTTCGTAAGCATCACGACTATCTGGAACAGAATTTCTATCTTCACTTATAGCAGATAAAAATTCTTTTAACTGTCTAGTGAAAGAATCTTCGGGTTTTTCGTTTTTAAATATTATAACTTTTTCTTGTGGAGATTTTTTAAATAAAAGATCACGATATCCTATAGTTAATTTCTCCGGCCCGTTATAACGCTGATCCAAACCATCTATACGTAAATAGCCTAATGTACCCATAATTTCAAAAGAATGAATCCATTTCCAATTAGTCCAGCTAACATGAATTGCAGCTATTTGTTTTTTTATGGTTTTTAAAAGTATAAAACCATTATCTTCCACATTTCCACCCCAAAAAAGATTAGGCGTATAAGCCTTAACTTCATTAAATTCTCCTAAAAATAAACGGGCCATATCAATCATATGAACACCTTGGTCAATTATTTCTCCGCCCCCGCTTATTTTTTTATTAAAACGCCATTCTTTATTATAGTTTTCCCGACCACCAAAACCATATCTAGAATTTATAAACATAGCTTCACCTATTTCACCTTTATCAAAAATTTCTTTTGCCTGTAAAAAGGCTGGATGGAATCTATGATTAAACCCGACCATAAAATTTTTCTTATATTTTTTAGCCTCTAAAATAATGGATTTTAATTCTTTGGAATTAACAGCGCCTGGTTTTTCACATAAAACATGTTTACCCGACTTAATAATTTCTCTAGAGATCTTGGCAGATATACTATTGGGCACTGCTACTATGACAGCATCTATATCCAATCTTGATAAAACATCATTTAACTTATCTGTATGTTCACAATTTTTATAATTTTTAGAAAGTAATTCTGCTTTATTTATATCCACATCTACTACCAACCTTAAAGAACAATTTTTAACTTTACTGATAGCTTTGACCCATTTATAAGCAATACCACCCGCACCCACGAGCGCCAAGGAAAAAACTTTATTAGACATATATTATTACTATTATTTTTTATTGGATTCAATCCAATCTTTAAGATTATGCTCGGGCTGCCAATTAAGTAACTCTTTGGCTTTAGAAATATCGGCCAGCGTTTCATAAGCTTCAGCATAGCGATTATCTAATTTGGTAGTCTCTCCACCTATCCAGTTAGCAATTTCTGATACCGAATAATTACTTCCAGAACCAATATTAATAACTTCTCCTTTCCCGACTAGCTTACTGGTTGAAGCCGCAACAAAAGCTTTGGCTACATCTTTAACATTAACCAAATCTCTTTTTTGTTTACCATCTCCAATAATAGTAAGTGCTTGATCATTTCTTTTTTGTTTCAAAAGAATTTCCACCACGCTCGGGCAATCAACTTTTCCTTCAATCGCCGACACCGAACCATAAACATTAAATAATCTTAGGCTTACAGTTTCTAAGCGATTAGCTTCGCCAAATAATTGGCACAATATTTCGCCTGCATATTTAGTAGAAGCATACGGATTAAGAAGCTTAATTGGCATATCTTCTTTCCATGGCAAATTATCTTGATCTCCATAAGCAGAAGATGAACTGGTATACACTAAACGTTTAACCTTATTTTTTTCTGCTGCTAATAAAACATTAAGCGTACCACCAACATTAATTTTTCGGGCTAAATTTGGATTAGCTAAACAATCTTTAATTCGCGCATAGCTAGCTAAATGAAAAACGTAATCAACATCTTTAAAACATTCATCCATATCTCCTGGAGAACAAATATCAACTTCGCAATAATCTATTTTACTGTAATCAAAACCACTCCAGTAAGGACTAGATCCAATAGCAATTTTATCTATAACTCTAACATCATAGCCTAGCTCCAAAAGATGTATAGAAAGTTGTGAGCCGATAAAACCACACCCACCTGTAATAGCAAATCGCATAATATTTATTTATAATCAGTCTTTAACTTACTTAGATTAAAATAAAAAACCCCTATTGTCCACAGACAACAGAGGTTACCACACATTAATTTTCATCGCTAACTGGCTTAAAAGAACTCCACCTTGTACCTATGTTTTTACTCAACCGTTCAGCTACATAGTCATCTCGATTAACCGAACGCCAAGCCCATTCACGAAGTTCCAAAACTCTTTCCGGCGGCACGGTAGTGTTTTTCATAACCGGCCGATGCCAGTTCATAATGTCTGGATCAAAATTTGCATCCAGATGTCCACCGGCAATAGCCATATGATAAAGCTGACTACCCGGAAAAGGAATGGGAATATAAAAAGAACAATACTTGGCTCCAGCATCAACTAACTTTTTTGCTAATTCCACACTTTGGAGAATCTCTGCCTCTGTTTCATCTGGAAAACCCATCATGATACCGACAGGACAAGAAATACCTACATCGGAAGCGACCCTTACCAACCCAGCTATGTCCATTGTTTCTAAAACGAGTTTACCGGTAGCATATTTATCCAAAACCCTTTGAACACCGGATTCAACAGGAAAACTAATTTGATCAAAACCAGATGCACAGAGCAACTCTAAATAATCTCTATCCACCCTTAATTTTCCTGTAGCTCTGTCTCTTACAAAAAGATGAACAAGGTTGACACCATTTACATCGGCGATTTTTAAGCCAGCACCCAAAAGGCGTGTAAAAATTTCTTTAACGCGAGCTTTCTTGGCAAGCAAGCTATCATCTTCGATGTAAACCTTGGTAACACCTAAAGATTTTAAAATTTCTATTTCACGCATAACGCGATCCACAGACTTGAGTCTTAGATTACCAATATCGTCATGTTTTTCTTTTTCTAACGATATATGGCAATAAGCACATTTAAATGGGCAACCGCGAGAAGTCATCATGGGAGCATAAATATATTTCTCACTCAAAACCACATCGCCATGCGGAGAAGTAATCTCGGCATATTTAGCCAAAGGCAATTTATGCCACGCCGGCACAGGCAACTCGTCTAAATTTTGGACCACACTATCGGAATTTACTGGCCGATAAACCAACCGGCCCGATTCCATAAAGACAACACCATCTACACCGTCAAATGATCGATTAAGCCTCCACTGTTTAACTATTTTAACAATAATCCTTTCTCCTTCGGTGATGCAGATTAAATCAACAAAACCTATACCCAAAAGACGTTCCAGAATATGCCGAGCATTTACCCCTCCACTGATAACCAAAATTTCTGGATTGATCTCCTTTATTATTTTGGCTGTTTCCAAAACCATACGGGTCTGGGGAGTAAAATTTGAATGAATCGCTACCACATCGTAACCGCCTAAAGCGATAAACTCACGGATACGATCAAAAGACATACCAATCCTTATAAGACCGTTTAGTTGCATCACTGGGTTGTTAAAAGTGTCTTCCAGCTTATCGTCTTCCGTTCCTACAGAAGCATCCACCAGATCAGTTTCTATACCTGCATTTTCCAAAGCCGAAGCTAAGTAAAGAGGGCCCAATGACCCTTCTGGACGAGGAGCTTCAGTGGGGTTTAACTGGTTTGGTGGATATATAATAAGAACTTTTCTTGACATAAAAAACTCCTTATATTTAGGAATGAGTTAGTATGCATATTTTTAAGGTACAAAACACATTGTGCATAACACAATTGTATAACCATAAATTAACTAACTATGTTTGTCAAAAGATAATTTTGGTACACTAAAAAAGACGGGCCGTTTTTGGCTCGTCTTTTTATTAAACTAGACTTAGTGAATATCTACATCCTTGGTATGGTTACAGTCGTAGACCCCTTATAATCAATACCGAAATCGGCTCTTTGCAAACCAGCTTCTGTTAAAGCAATAGAAACACGACTCTTGGAAAGCGACGTGGGGCAGTAAAAAATAAAATAGCCACCGCCGCCAGCGCCTACCAATTTTCCACCCAAAGCCCCAGCCTGTTTTGCCATTTCGTAAATGGCATCAAACTTGTCAGAACTGATTTTGCCAGACATCTGTCTTTTAATATGCCAATGCTTATCCATCAACCGGCCAAACTCATCTAAATCGCCATTTTCAAAAGCTACCAAAATTTTTAATCCTATTTCTTTAGTTCCATGCTTTAGTTCTAAAACACGTTGTTCATCCTGTTCTTTAAGAATATCACCACTTTGTCCATCTCTTTTGGTACCGGTATAAAATAATAGGGTCTGGCTTAAAAAGCGATCTATGGTGTATTCCCTTATATCTGGCTTAGAGACCGCAACATGACCGTTTTGGTCAATATTAAGCACCGTAAAGCCACCATACGCCGCAAGATATGGATCTTGCTTACCATCACACCAACCCAAGTTGGTGGTTATTTCAAAAGCTTTCTCTGCCAAAAACCTTGGATCCTTAGTCTTTCCTTCCAAAGCATAAAGACCATTTAAAAGGCCGACAGCGTAACTCCCCGAAGAACCGAGCCCAGTACCAGATGGAGAATCAGCATTAAATGTCACACTAATGGAATTATCAATACCAACCATTCTTAATGCCTCGCGACCTATACCATGATGCACTTCGTGTAAACAGTTTACCGTCTCACAAGCAGTGTAATGAAACTGAATACGTCGGTCTATTCTTAAACGCTTCAAAAAAACATGAATATAAAAATCGATAGCAACTCCAAAAATAAAACCACCGTACTTTTCGTAGTATGAAGGCAAATCTGTGGAACCACCTCCAAGCGGCAAACGAAACGGTGTTTCTGTAACCACTGGAGCTACTGGAGCTACTGAGGACCCTAGAATAAACTGCATACCAACCTCCTTGATTAAATTTTAAAGGACTTATCTAGTATGAGGTTAATTTATTTATCCTTTTTTGGCAATAACATAAAAGCCTGCGGTTATAATATCCGCTGATTTATAATGAATAAAGATTAGATCCAAAAATTTTAATGGTGAGGTTACTACCACAAAAAATATCCATAAAAAATCTTTTAATATTTTTATATTAAAAGATAAAACCAAAGACAACCATTCTTGCAAAACAGATAAGAGAGCACAGGTTGGACCAACGTGAGGTTTTAGTTCTAAAACATTAAAATCTTTTAACAATACCCCTAAACCTTCAGCGGTCCAGCGATAATAATCCTTTGGAGATGGATGGTAGGGAGTTATAAAATTGGTTGAGAGATAAAAATAGCCACCCTTTTTAAGGACCCTATGTATTTCCGATACTACTTTTAAAGGGTCAGCCATATGCTCTATCACCCAAGAAAGAACAACTCCATCAACAGAGTTATCTTCAAAAGGCAAATCGTGGGCATCGGCCAAAATATCTACTTCTGACCATGGATGGATATCTACATTTACAATATTCTTGCTAAGTCTGCGATTACCAGAGCCCAAATCTATAATCAAACTATCTTTATTAAGAACGCTAAATATTGATTTTGGTTCTCGGCCAAGAAAAATTGCTGGGGCTATAAAATAAAAAATAAAAGAATAAATTTGTGGAAATCTCTTGAGAAAAGTCTTAAATCTATTTAAAAAACCAGAATGTAGACCCTCTTCAATATTTTTAAAATCTTCTTCTGGAATAAATAAAGGTTTTTCATCAACAATTTTTAATGGAATCTTTTTAAATTTTAACAAAATATTTTTACTCATTTTATAATTTTATAAATCTCCACTTCTTTATTAGAATAAACAAGAGATAGATCTTTATCATTTTTTAAAATAGAACCATTAAAAATATTCTCCCATGGACCAAGATATACCAAATCAGCCCCTGTTTTTTTCCAACTGGTTTCTAGTTTATCATAACGTTGAGATAATTCTTCGATTTTATATGCAGGAATATCTCTATTTTGCGTATTATTTTTATCCATAAAATAAAGTTGATATAAATAAAGTCTAGTGTCTTTAAAATTTGCATTAACATAGAGCAAATTACATTTTTTAGTACACGGCAAACCATTTTTCTCGAGCCTTTCTGTAAAAATGTTTTTTGGTATATAAAAATTCTTATTAGATTTCAAAAATAACTCTTCTAAAGAGTAATTAGACATAGGACTAACGCCACCCCATGGCAAAAAAGGACGACTAGAAGTAAAAGCAGAAAGATAAATAGATGATATAAAAGAAGGCGAAATCACAATAGGTTCGCTATAGTTTTTTTCAATCCAAGAATAAGAATCTAAAACACTCTCTGGTAGTGTATAGTTAGAAATTATTTGATCATTTGGGACTTCTAAAAATTTAACTGCGTTTATCGTTTTTTTAAAGACCAATAAAACCATCAATAAAACCATGCTAAAAATAAAGACCCTGTTTAATGTGGGCACTCGCTTTATTATTCTTTGGACTAAATTATAAGCCAAATCAAAAATAACTAAAAAAATCAAGGGATTTATTGCCCTTGGCCAGTGATCGGAGTGCGGAACAAAACCGATTATAACCTGAATATTCCAAACAAAAAAAGCTGCTAATAAAAACGACCAATACAAAATGGTTAATGGTAAATCTTTTTTAAAATAAATCAAATAAACTAATACCGCCAAAGAAAAATAAATTATATATTGAGGCCAAACAGATAAATTTACCGACCTCCCCACTTCAAGAGATAATCTTTGTATTAAATCCTTAGAACCATTGAAGCTGGCTAATCTAAAATAATTTATAAAATAAGGAATACTAGTTAAGATGGTGGTAAAACCTAAAACTAAAAAAAGTTGTAATCTTTTGGTTTCTTTTTTTAGAAAAAATATAGATAATAAAAAAAGGAAACCTAACACAACCATCCAATATACCCACTTATGAAAATAAACGTAAGCTAATAATCCTCCTGTAAAACCAGCCAACATCGCCGTTTTAAACCCAGGTCTACGCCAAAAAATAAAGAGAGTGATTATAGCTGGCAAATAAAAAATGTGAGTAAGAAGAGGATAATCAGCTCTAGAAAAGTAAAGAGTAGGCAAGATAGTCTTAACTTCAGGATAAAAATTTTTTAAAAAAATATCACCAAATAATTTAAAACTAAAAAACATTCTGTCTGCCAAAAGCGGCATCGGGGTTAAGACAGCCACCAAAGCAAGAAATAAAGACCATAATTTATTTTTTTTAAAAATAACCTGCCCTAAAAAATAGAATAATGTAAAAAAAAGTGCTGGAAAAATAAAATTAGCAGCTATATAGGCTAAATTTATATCTTTAAGAATTTTAATTAAAAAACCAAAAAAAAGCGGGGGTAACCAAGGATAAATATTCGGTAAATTTTTGTCAGAGAATAAATCTCCAGGAGGAAAATGACCTTCATAAATCTCTCTAGCAAATTGAAAATAAGCATCGCCACCGTCAGCCAACTCAATGAATTGAAATAAAATAAATTTATGTCCCAAACCCTCTACTCTCATTTTAATTATGATTTGGGGTGCGATATATAAAACACCAACTAAAAGAGCCAACAACATAACAATGAGCCAGTACTTTTTAATTAAATTCATTGTTCAATTATTTCTTTTACCAAGATTGGCCTTTCTGATCTTAATTCAAGATAAATTCTTCTTAAAAGCTCCGACATAAACCCCAAAACAAATAAAAGAAAGCCTAAACCAGTTAAAATCAGAGCGACTATAATAAAACCACGGCTTCCATAGATAGCACCCAATACTGCATTTACGATACCTAAAAACCATATCCAAAAACCGCAACCAGCAAAAAAAACAAAAGGTCTAGTATCGGGAGACAAAAATCTGACCATTATTAAATCTGCTATGGCCTTAATACCAGCAAAAAAATGATGCTTGGATAAACCGTGTTTTCTAGCATGATGTACAACTTCTACTTCTGCAATGCGAGCACCAAATCCATAAACTTGAGCCGCTAGAAAAACATGCTGAACACCGTATAATCTTATTTGTTTTAAAAACTCTTTTCGATAAATTTTTAAAGCACAAGCATGATCACGAAGGTTGAGGCCAGAAATTTTTCTGGTAAGCCAGTTAGCTAAATATGAATGAGCCTTTCTAATAAAATTATCGTGCCTATCTTTTCTCCAACCCGAAACAACATCATAGCCTTCTTCTAATTTTGATAGTAACTTGGGAATATCGCGCGGATCATTTTGCATATCACCATCCATAATTACAATCATGTCTCCCTTAGCAGAATTAATCCCAATTTCCAATGCAGCTGTTTGTCCAAAGTTTTTGGTCAAAGATATAATTTTAATAGGAGAAAGCCCCTTTAAAATAGCGAGAGTATTATCTTTAGATCCATTATCTACGATTATTATTTCATAAGGTAAACCAATTTTATCTAAAGTTTCTTTATTTAATTTATGAAGTTCTCCTACATTACCCTCTTCGTTATAGGTTGGAAATATAACAGATATCATAAGCTTAGTTGAATTTTTTTCCATATTTTTTATAGTAACGATTTAACTTTTCTAGGTAAGCGATAATTAAAAAAACAATTAAGATAAATCTTTAAAAAATTGATTGTTTTTTTAATTTTTTTATAATCATAAGAAATTTTGTATTTACCTCGCTCGGATTTAACAGCCACAAAACGCATATGACTATCGGGCTTCCCCTGATTCTCTAGTTCTTTCTTGCTTTTATATTCATCTATATCCTTAAATATAATTTCAAATCCACAAGCCTTTATAAAATTTTCTAAAGTCTCCGGTAAAAACATGTAAGTATGGTCTATTTGAATAGCTTGGCGAAGATTACCTACTTTTTTAGCATGGTGTCTAAAATTCTTCACCTCCAAAACTAATCGCCCATTGTCGACTAAAGAATTGTAAGCCCAGTCAAAAAAACCTTTAGGGTCTTGAAGATGATTTAAGGTCTGAACACAAAAAATATTAGTTGCTCCTTTTAATTTACCTATATCATTAGTTCCAATATCTTCAAAAAAAACAGGCAAAGTTGGGATTCCATTTCTTATAGCATACTCTGCTTCCAATTTAGAAGGCTCTATACCAATAACCTCTCCCTTTAAAAAAGGGTTTAAACCCTTCAAAATTCCTCCAACACTAGAACCAGCTTCAATTGTAAGACCGCCGGAAACTAAATATTGACCCAGTAGAGTGCTCAAAAATCGGCCGTGTTTTTTAGACCAATCAAAAAGATCGTCCAAACTAGCCGATTCCTTAGAGCCGTAAGATTCAACTTGTCTGCGGTATTCAAATTGATAATATTTTTGATACCAAGTACGTGTCATCCTTGGATTTAAAAAGATCAGACCACATCTCTTACATATAACCGTGCTAATCTCGATATTGTTGCGGTCACGCTTAGCCAGTATTTTATGATCTAGCGACCCACATAAATTACAGGGGATATTTTCTAACTCGGCCTCGCCATAAGGAAACTCATCTAATGCTTTTTTCTTCATAACTTTTATAAATATCTGATATATCAATTAATGTGGATTAGGTCTATCTTGATCCCCATCAGCTTTATTAAAATAACACTGATCTAAAGGGAAATCCAAATTGTGGGCTATATTTATAAAAGTTTTTTTATTTGATATCGGACTAAAAAGTACAGGAAAGTTAACAAAATCTGTATCAGTAACATCAAAAAAACCACTTTCTTTTAAACTTTTTTCATAAAATTTACCGGAAAATAAAAAATCAACAGCATCACAATCACTCTCATAAGCCCATCTTACAAAATTTTCTATTAGTGGAATTTCTGCTTCTTCTACAGTTATAAAATCTATGATCCTAGCCATAGTAAAACCCTGATCCGACTCTATCCTACCAATAATAAAACCGCAGGGAGAATCGTCTTTAAAACAAGTAAATACCGAATAGTCTATAGATGGATTTTCTAAAAAACGCCATTTTAAATAATCCTGATTTCGTTCTACTGTGACAGTATATCTCTCCTTAGCCTCTAACCAAGCTCTTTCCAACATAATAACATTTTTTTGTTTTTTTATTTTTAAATATTTTTTTCCCCTACTATACTCGGGAACAACATGAGGAATATTATATTTTTTTAAAAAGTTATTTCCGGGATTTAAAATTTTAATAAAACGACAAAAATTCCCAGCTTCTTTCCAACTTTTACTTAAATAAGAAAAAAGCTTTTGAGATATTGGTGTATAACCAGAAACAAGTATGGGGGTTGGAGTATCAAAAACTTTTTTAGCCAAAAATGCGCCTGCACCCATTGTTCTAAGTCCTGGTACAACAAATAAATTCATCAAAACTCTAACATTTTCAACATTATGTCCGATTTTGTAAGGTATATCTCTAAAACCAAAATGGCCAGCCACTCTGTTCTCTATCTTTAATATGTAAAGAGAGTTTTCATATTGCCAATTTATATATTCCTTGTAACCAAGTATATAGTTAGGTTTAAAAAACTTGTTTATATATTCAGAAAATATTTTGAAGTCACTATCTTCGTATAGAGATATATTCATCCTAGTATTTAGTTCATAACACTACCTCCAGAAACTACTATGTTTTCTCCACTAATAAAATTGGCCTTTTCTGAAGCTAAAAATAAAACAGTGTTAGCAACATCTTTTTCTGTAGTCAGTCGCCCCATAGGCGTTTGTGAAATCAATATCTCATCTAGTTTTTCTGGTATATTTTTCGTAAAAGAATTTTTAATAAAGCTAGGAGAAACTGCGTTTACATTTATATTAAACCGTCCCAACTCTTTAGCTAAAGCTTTAGTCAATCCTAATAAAGCATACTTAGCTGTAACATAATCAGATAAACTTGAAGGAGGGCTACCAATCGTATAGCTGCTTAAAATATTTATTATCTTGCCATTACCCCGTTTTTTCATATAGGGCAAAACTAATTTTGTAGTTTCAACACAGGATTTAAGCTGTATTTCTAAATGGCCAATAAAATCAGCCCAATCTTTCTTTTCGAAACTAGCAATATTAGCTAGATTACTAACAGAGTTAACGATTACATCTATAAACCCGTATTTACCAATAATTTTTTCTATTAGCTGAGTCGTCTCGGTACTATTTCTTAAATCAGCCGAATAGCCTCCAGTTTGCCCATGACAGCAAACGATAGCTCCTTCGTCATTGAAAGCTTCAGCTATAGACGAACCGATACTGCCTGTACCGCCTAATATTAATATTATTTTATCTTTAAACATTTTATTATCTAACTTTTATCTTTGCTAATCCATCTACAAAAATATTCCCTTCTAAATCTTTTATTAATGTCTTAATTTCTAAAACATTTATTCCATCGAACTTACTAAGAACTTTCCCTTCTACTTTTATTTTTTTACCCAAAAAAAGCGGGTTTCTAAAACTAATATCTTGTGATAAATACAAAGCCCGCTCACCAGGGCAAAGCATTCCTACCAACGTAGAAAATAATCCGGCTAATAACATTCCATGAACAATTCTGCCCCCAAATAGAGTTTCTTTGGCATAAGACTCGTCCATGTGAAGAGGATTGAAATCACCAGTAAGTTCAGCAAATTTAAAAACAGTAGACTCATCTACAAAATACTCGAAAGAAAAAATATCGCCTATTTTTATCTCTTCATATAACAAACTGTTAGGTTTCAAGCTCATAGGATTAAATTTTTAAACCACGTTTTTTTAAAATAGTTTTTATATCCCCAACATTTTTAATCGAAACAATATCTTCCATGGTAAATTTAACTTTAAATTCTTTTTCTAGTTCGGTGGCTAATAACAAACCATTAAAAGAATCCCAACCTTCTGTGTTGTCGGGACCAATATTATCATTTATATCTTCTATTTTAATATCTAGTACTCTGCTTAAAATATTTAAAAGCTTATTCATGTTTGATTTTTATAAACGGAGAATAACTATATTCTTTATCTAATTTTTCCTCATAAATAATCCTCGCAACATCACTTGAAACACAATTAAACTCAAAATCTTTTAAGAAATTTTCCGATGGTTTATTTTTTGCAGTTGGAATAAACTCTCCTATAACCTTACTAGCTCCTTCAGTTTTAGCCAAGTTACAAATATAAGACAAAAAAGTATTCTCTACGCCCCTACCCAGTATGCGACAACTTAATAAAAAGTTATCTACAAACCACTCGCTCTCTTTAAACTTAACCATGCATATACCTGTAAGACCATAATCACCAAACCTGTCTTTTACTGATATAGCTAGTATTTTACCATTATCTAGAAAACGCCTTAATTCTTCTTCGGAATATCTACGTGTTGTTAAATTAAATTGGTTTGTTTTTTGCGTTAACTGAGAAATCCTAGAAATATTAGCGTTATTCATGTCACTTACAATAACCTCAAGCGACAACCCTTTCAAAAAATCATCCAGGCCCTTTAAGGTTGTCTTGAGTTCATTCCTCTGTCTTTCCTGCACATACATCTCACTACGTTTTTTATCTTCCTCTGTAATAACTAAAGAAGAAAAGCCTATATAATCCTTTAATCTGTTCGGATGAAAAACAGCTACTTCGGGCAAAAATTCTCTAATCATATTTCTTTGAAAAGGATCGTCATCTATAAAAGCAAAGCTATCAACACCCAAATTTAATTCTTTTGCCATTTCTTGAGCATTTACATATTTATCTTGCCAATTTATACGCCAAGTAGCAAAATGGTTTTTATTTAAAACTGTCTTAGGATGTTTTTCAAAAACATCCATGGCGTCTTGAAAATTATTTTTACTATTTATAGTTAAAACAATTCCATTTTTATATAACTGCAAAATTATATCTTGTAAATCTAAATCTAAAGATATATTATCTACTCCATCTTCGCCAACAACACCATTCCATAAAGTACCATCTAAATCTGTCATTAAGCATTTTTTAGTACCACCACTTTCAGCCACCGCATAACTTAAAATTTTTTCAGCCAATTTAGGAAAAGCTTGAGGACTCAACCTTAAATCACCCAACTCTGCATATTTAGTATTCCAATATTCTTTATGACCTATTTCTTTTAAGAAATTATTGAAATCAAATATAGACACAAAATTATCACTTTCAAACATATTAGATAAACTATTGTTCCAATTGGAAACTTCTTCAACAAAATTAAAAAGTATAACCTTCTTTATACTGCTACGAGATTTTAATTTACTTATTAAATCATTTATATGACCCAAATCTACAATATCTTTTTTATCCAAAATTAAATAAACTAAACTGGGATTGAACTTATATAAATCGCTTGTATTATCTAAAATTTGTTGTGAGAACTGATTGTAGGGGGCAAGATAATTATCACTAAGTAAATTATGAAACACTCCCTCAACTCTAAAAATTTCTGGCAAACCCTGCAGCGTAAAACTACCCAAAAAAGCACTTTTAATCTTTCTAAAATAGCTAGGAATATCTTTTTTATTTAATTCATTAACTTTTGAATTAACGGCCAAATATTCCGAAACAGATGTTTCAGAATTATCAAATAGTAAACCAACCTTTTTTTGTATATCTATAAAATTCATTGTCCTATTACTACGGCTATAGCGGTATCATCGCTATGGCTTATACTGACATGCAATTTTTTAAAATTTAACATAGGCAAACCACCCTTTACATGACTTACTTCAATTTTGCCCAAATCAGAAAAATTAGTCCAACCCATAGCCTTAAAAGCTGCCTCTTTTGCTGCAAAGATACCAGCTAGATGACAAGCATAAAGTTTATCCTTAAAAGAATATTCCCATTCATTTTTAGTAAAAACTTTCTGCCATAAATAAAAATCGGTTTTTTTAATCTTTTTAAATTTATTTATTTTTACAATATCAATTCCTAATTTCATAATTAATTAAAGAAAGCATATTTAAACCAATTCTTTCTCCGGCATGTCCATCTAAAAAATAACATTGCTGTTCTACAAGTTTCTTTCTGTTGTCTTTATCTATGGATGGATCCGATAAGTATTTATTTATCCAAAATAATAACTGATCCTTATTTTCTACAAGCTTTATGCCTCCAGTTTTTAAAGCCTTTTGGTAATGATTCGTCTTGTAAAAATAAGTAGGTGTTTTAGAAAGTTTCTGTTTTTCTTTAACTTCAAAATTAATATTTATAACGGGTTTATCAAAAACAATCGCATCTATACTTATACTAGAAGCATAACAAATAAGTATAGATATATTTTCTAAAGTATCGTGTAAATGTCTTAGATCATTATTACTCATATCCCAATCTACGCCTCTTTTATTAGAAAACCTTACACCAGGCCAACAATATTTTAACCATGGTCGCTTTTCAATTTCTTTTTCATCAAGAAAATCATTAGGCTGAAATCTTACAAGTAACTCCACACTCTTAATTAGCGAGCCCTTAACAATATAATCTTGAATTAAATCGATAACTTCCCAATCTGAATTGCTAAAATATTTACCTAAAGGCGAATATAATAATATTTCTTTTGAAATGTCTATTCCATAATGTTTCGAAAGAAATTCTTTAGGGTTAGCTTTTTCCTTAAAATAAAAATCGTAATGTGGTATACCCACAGCAATAATATCCAATAATTTCATATCGCCTAATTTATGAGCTTCTTCTTTAACAATATTATTGTAAACAAATAATTTATTGGGTAATGCTCTCATCATGCATCGAGTAGTTAATTTATCCCAAGAATTTATAAACCCAAAGCTAAAAACTTTGCGTCTTTTGGCTTCCTTTAGCATTGCAACCTCTATATCATCGAATAAATGAGCAAGGAAAACAGCATCCGGTTTATATTTATCAAAAACAAATTTAAACATATTGTTATGAACAAATCTCATATCACACCATCTAACAATTTTTCTAACAAAGGATCTAGCAAAAATTCTATTAAAAATATATGATATTGGAAAATACACTATATGGAATTTACTATCGCGAGCTGCCATGTGTCTTCTTAAATCCATAGTTTCGGTATTGATAAGTTTAAACTTTAAAAAACTTAAAATTATTTCTCCTACTGTAACTCTAAAATTCGGAACAACTTCATAGATAATTCTGTCATTATAAAATTCCTTACTGTAATATTCAATTTTATCTTTACTGCCCACAAAAAAAACCAACCTAACATCTGGTTGGGATATTAGAGTTTTATATATATCAGTTCTTAATATATTTTTTGCTTCGACTCCTTGAAGAATGCTTATAAAAATTGTTTTCATTATTCGCTCATATAATCAAATCTGTCGCATCAAACCTTGGAACAGCTACTGGATTCTCTTTTGAGTTTAAACCCCTCCTTTCTGTGGTTACACCATAGGTAAATCCTGCTTTTTCTACAACTTCTAAAATAGACTTATTGTAACGGCCGTGGGGATAAGAGAATACGTTGGGCTTAAAACCTAGAATTTCTAACAATTTATCTCTACCTAAAACAACATCAGATTTAATCTCACTAGTCTCTAAAGAATCTAGAGCATCGTGCTTATGGGTATGACCACCTATAGTATGACCCCTTTTATATAAAGAAATAACATGATTTTCAGACATAAACAAATTTTTACAAATAAAAGTAGCTAAGACGTTATTTTTTTCTAGAATAGGTAGAGCATTGTCCCACTAATCCTTTAAACAATCATCAAAAGTTATTACACAACTCTTTTCGGAACTTCCCTTATTGGCCGGTTGGTAAACCTCTGGTATAGAAATAACATTAAGATTTTTCGATAAAAAACTTATATGTTTATCGAAATCGTCGATAGGAAAATGATGTATCCCTTTTAAATTTTTGCTTGGGTCTTCAACGTAATGATGATTAACTATTATATTTTTATTGAAAAAATTCATACTAACCTAGTTCAGGTGATTTAATAAAAAATCCGCAATTCTAGCCCCCGATTTCCCATCTAAATATCCTGCTTGCAGCCTCAAAAAATCTGATCGACCCTTTTTATCTAGTAAGGGGTTTTTTAAGTATTCATCAATTTGCTTTTTAAGATCATCAAAATTATATGATACCTTGCAAAAATTTAGATTCCACAGCTTATTCAAATGACTAAAGTCAAAAAATCTTCTTTCGCTTTGTATATATGGTAAATTTTTTTGGGCATCACCAAAAAAATTTATGATCGGTTTATCGTAAAAAGCAGCTTCAATAGAAATGGTGGAACCATAGTTTAATACAACATCAGCATAAAAAAGTTCAGTAGCCAACATAAAAGAATCGCTCAAGGACAATTCCCTGTTATTGTATACACCCTCTTTAAATGATATACCGGGATGTTCAATAAAAAAAATGGAGCTAGGAATAAAATTGAGATAATTAATAGTGTCATTGGGGGGCAGACGAACTATATATTGATAAGGTAATCCTTTAAGTTTTTCTAATAAAAAACCATCATCATTAAAAAAGCGTCTACCATGGGGGGCTACAAAAATAGTAACTTTGTTAGGATTTAAACCAATTTTTGAAAAAAAAACTTCTCTACTCATCCTGTCTGTGTTTTTAACATAAAAATCCATTTGCGGTAACCCGCTCACATATATATATTTGGGTGGTATGCTTTGATATTTTATAACCTCTTCTTTTATTATTCCGTTTGGAACGATCAACATATCTGGCTTTATACGAATCAAGCCTTTCCCCGTTATGTTATCCCAAGAACGAACCATACCGACCCTAAATACACCTGCTCTTTTAGCACATGCCAAAAAATCAATATCATCTCGATTAAATACATCTGTGGCAAAAATTAGTTTAGGATTGTATTTTTTAAAATAGTTTTCAAATTTACTTTTGGGAGATGTTAGTTGATCTAACCATCTAATAACTTTTTTTAGAAAAAACATTCGGCCTAAAATCACTAAGAAATAAGAAAACACAAAAGGTAAAATCTTTTTTTTCCTGTAAAAAAGTTCTTTTCGATGTATAAGTAAAGTTGAACTGCTAATGACTGATCGACTTATATAACCAAAAAGAATATCATGCCATGTCGGTTTTTCGATTTTAATACCTTCAATAAATATATGAGGATGATCAAATTCATTTTTAAAATAACTTGTTTTATAGTCCGGACAAAAAATAACAATCCTTACATCTTCTCTTAACAGTAGTTTCTTTACCACATCTCCTGATAGAATATTTTGACCTATTGATGGATGAAACGAAGTAATAAAAATAGTATTCATCATTTCTAATTAAATAACTTATTAACCTGATAATTCCACCACAGCTTGAACGGCTTCAAATATTTCTTTGCATCTTTATAGGCCAGAGGGTTTATTTCCAATTTGTTAAAAGGTTTATGGTTATTTTTTCTTGCAACCAGATAAATATAATCACCTTCAACAATATTGTATTCTATATCAAAACCACCACTTTGCACAAAACTAACTAGGGTTTTTTGAGTAAACATATAAGGATGATCAATTTGTGTTTTTAGTGCGCCACGATTACGACAAGCTTCTATAAAATCAATAACCATAATTACTAACTTACCTCCCGAAGAAAGCTGGTCGTGCGACCACTTTATAAAACCAGCCGGGCCGAGCAAATGATTAAAACTGCGCACTATAAAAATATTTTGCAAAGAAGGCAGAGACTCCTGAAAACCCTCAAACATTGAAACGAAAGTCTTTATGCCTTTGTCATTAGCATATTTGGCCTCTATGGAAGAAGGTTCTAACCCTAAAATTTCTAAATATGGTCTAGCCAGTTTAAGACCGTTTAAGATACCACCGCAACTTGATCCAATTTCTAGAGTTAAACCGGAATTTATATAATCGCCAATTCGTTCAACTAACTTTTGCCCCAATTTTGTAGACTTAATAAAAAGATTATCTAGATCAATTTTTTTCCCATTACGTTCCTCCAGTTGTGCCCTGTAAGTAGATTGATAAAATTGATCATAATCAATTCGACTCATTCTAGGATTAATAAAAATTAGACCACAATTTATACAAATCACCGTCTGAACTCGTAAGCCATAACGATCCTTACGACTAATGGGTTCATTATTGTCTTGACTGCATAAGTTACAGTTTATTTTTTCGTATTTAGCCTGACTATAATCAAATTTATTATCGGACATTATTTAGTTAATATTACTAATAAAATCCCTAATATCGTTAGCATCATATCGTGGTAACAAAAAAGCATTATCTTCTTTTGTAACAGAACGAGGTTCGATTGTTACAGCATTCTTAAACCCCATATCTTTTAATACTTTTATACCAAAATCCGTGTAATGACCATGCGAATAAGAAAAAGTATCAATATTTTTATTAAGTAAGTTAGACAAAATATCTTTAGAGAGTTGAATATCTTTTTTTAAAAACTCTGCCCCAACTGCCGACATAGAATAATGCCCATGGGAATGGCTACCTATTTCCATTTTTTGACCACACAAATTTACAACATCGTCTTTATTCATAAAAATTTCTTTGCTTATTTTTTTCTCATCAAGCTTCATCATTTTAAAACAATATCTTAAAAACCTGCCCTTTATATCTTCTGGTAAGCTAATCATAGTTTCTTTAAAATTAGCGGTGAATAAATCTTCATGTTTTCTTCGTTCAAATAAACGCTTATCTTTAGGGATAAAATATGTGGACTCAATATCTGGATAAAATTCTTTAATAAATTTATGAAAAATATCAATAAGCTCTAAAGAAGATATATGCGAAAGCAAAGCATGTACTTTATGAGTAGCCGGCAATCTACCTTCAAAAGTTGAGGTTATTGGAAAAAAAGTACCGATAACTTTATTGTTAAGTAAAATCGGTAAAGCATTTTCATATTGCCCTTTTAACCCATCATCAAAAGTAATGGCACAAAACTTTCCACTTAATCCATTTTTTGCAGAATTAAAAACCTGACCCATAGAAACAATTTCAAAATTTTTAGATAAAAAATCAACCTGCCTTTCAAATTCTTTTACAGAACAGGGGTGAATACCACCCCAATCTAGCCTAGTGTCTTCAACGTAATGATAATTTACTATTATATAATCACCAATTTCTTTAATCATAATCAAACTAATTTTCGAACACCTCCTTAATTACATACGGCCGACTATCCTTAGATTCATAATATACTCTCATTAACATTTCTACTATAAAACCCATAGCAAAAAAGGTTAAGCTAACAGTAAAAGCTAATGAAACTAAAGACAAAAAAAATAAAACAATTCCCGCCAAAACAAAAACAATGAGTGGACGCTTAACTGAAAAAATAAATTTAATAACAAAGAGGTCGGAAATATCTTTAACTGCTTTTAAAAAGTTATGCTTAGAAAAACCAACTGTCCGAGCATGATGAGATACTTGCATTTCTGCGATTTTGGCTCCTCGCATATAAAGAATCGCTGGCAAAAAAACATGCATTTCACCATAAAGATTAAGATCAATTAGAGCGGTTTTTCTATAAGCCTTAAGTGCACAGGCATAATCATGCAAAAATAAACCAGTTACTTTTCGCGTCAACCAATTAGCCAAGCGAGATAAGATTTTTCTTCCAAAATTATCGTGCCTATCGCGACGCCAACCAGAAACAACATCGTATCCTTCACGCAATTTATTAATTAAACGGGGAATATCTTTGGGGTCATTTTGTAAATCAGCATCTAACGTTATAACAATTTCTCCCTTAGCTGCCTTTAAACCAGCATCTAAAGCCGAAGTTTGACCATAATTTCTAGCAAAAACTATGGTCCTTAACGGAGACAATTTCTTCATTACCTCTAGGGTTTTATCTTTAGAACCATCGTCAACTGCAATTATCTCGTAAGATTCACCAAAATCATCCATAGTTCTTTTGATAATTGAATGCAGTTTTTCAACATTCCCTTCTTCATTATAAACAGGAAAAACAATAGAAATCATAATAGATTAGATAATAAAACAAATACCCCTTGAGTGCAACTCAAGGGGTATTAAATATAAAGAACTAAACTTCCACTCCCGCATCTGCCAAAAACTGTTTCTGTGTATCAACACTTTTTTGGTGAAACAAAAGTTCTGGAAAGAACTTGGGTGGCACAGTTATAATATGCGCACCCGCATCGTAAACTTGAAAAACTTGCTTGGCCTGTCTGATGCTACCGATGATTATTTCGGAAACTAAGCCATGTTGGTCTATCAATCGACGTGTCCGTGTAATCATATCCAAACCGTCAAGGCCAGCATCGTTACTGCGACAATAAAGTAAGCTAACATATTTAGCACCAGCCTTAGCCGCCGAAAAAGCCTGAAACCAATGGACACAAGCTGTACAATTTACAGCTATTTTCAAATCTGACAATATTCTTATTACTTCAAGCCGATCTGTGCCGTCGGTTCCTAAAATCGGAATTTTGATGGTGGTACCGAGATAATTTAATTTACTAACAAAATCTTTAGCCTGTTCAACCATACCTTCAGCATCATCCTTAAAAACTTCCACACTTAACGATAAGGGAGTTAGCGAGTATTTTTTAATAAGATCTACAATCCCTCGCCAAGCCGAAACAGTATCCGTCACCCCAGCTTTCTTAAGCAAGGTTGGGTTCGTAGTAATTCCATCTCTAATACCTGCAGACAACCACTTCTCTATTTCACCAATATCTGCTGAATCAATGAATAGCTTCATAGCTACTCCTCCTTTATTTGTTTTACCACTCGTAACCGCGATCATTTGGTTTTATCCGCCGCCAAGAATATATATCTGTTCCCATAATTTCTTTAAGATGCTGAGGAAAATTATGGTAATCATCCCAAATAGCAGATATAACTTTTCCAGTTAAGCCATTAGAAGCTTCACTGGACAAAAACACAACTAACTCGGCTGCTTTATCTGGCGATATTCCTCCTGTCTCTTTTTGCTTCAAACATTTTTCGTAAGTATCACGACCTACATTAACTGGACCCGCTTCAAGAACCTCTCTCAACATTTGCGTATTAACAGCTCCAGGAGCTATAGCATTTATATCGATATTAAAGTCTTTCAACTCTGCTGCCACAGTCTCCGTTAAACGCACTATACCGCCTTTAGAAGCTACATAAGCCGAAAAGTTAGTATAAGGACCCTCACCACCACCAGCAAAGTTGACAATCTTACCTTTGCCAAGCTCTTTCATAAAAGGTACCAAAGCCCGAATCATTAAAAAGGTACCAATGAGGTTCACCTCTATGACCTTTCGCCATTCGACTATATTTACATCCGTTATGTGCCCTATCGGCCCTTGAATAGCGGCGACGTTTACTAAAATATCAACACCGCCCCACAAATTCAAAACCCTAGCAGATATCTTTTCAACATCATCCTCTACAGATACATCTGCTGATAAAATTTCTACATGACCCAAAGGAGTTAATTCGTCACGTGTTTTTTCTAACTCGGCTAGAGTTCGAGCTACTAACAAAACTTCTGCTTCCTCCAACAAAAAATGTTGAGCTATGGATTTACCAATACCCCTCCCACCACCAGTAATTACTGCCTTTTTGTTTTTTAGCATTTCTAACTCCTCCCTATGCCAAGATAAATAAAGCCAGCTTCTGTGATTTCTTGTTCCTTACCCAAAAAAAAGTTTCGGCCATCTAAAAAAATAGCCGGAGAATCTAAAACCTTTCTTAACTTAGCAAAATCCAAATTCTTAAATTCAGGCCAAGGGGTCATAATCACTATTGCATGTACACCACAAGCAGTCTCATATGGATCTCTTGAAAAAAAACATAATCCATCAAGGTACTTAAGTCCGTCTATATCTGCATGAGGATCATGCAGCCTCAAAACCACTCCGGCAGAGCTCAAATCCCCAACCACCTCTAAAGACAATGAACGACGCATAGTAGTCGTACCAGCCTTATAGGTTAAGCCGAACAAGGCTACCCTTTTACCTTCCAACAAACCAAGTTGTTCTCTAAGCCTTGCAAGCACGATAAGACGGCGATCTTTACCCTTCTCCCAGACACTGCTAATAACAGGTATATCTACTCCTATTTGTAATGAAACCCTTAAAAGCGCTTTCACGTCACGCCCCAATGTTCCCCCAGAAAAACCGACATTGGCATCCAAATATGCTTTTGGACCAATACGGTCGTCTGATTTTAAAGCTCGAATTACATCAATAGCATCCGCTCCAACTCTCTCACACAAATCAGCAATGTCGTATGCAAATGTAAGCGAGGTAGCTAAAAAAGAGTTAAGAGCGTGTTTAGACATTTCAGCCGAAGCTGGTGACATCTCTATAAAATTAACTTTTAGTGAAGAAAACAATTCTCTTATCAGTTGAAAAGTTTTTTCATTTTCCGCTCCAACAACTATTCTTACGGGATTCATAAAACAATGCAGAGATTCACCTAATCTTAAATTCTCCGGTACATACGCATAATCAAAAATAAGATCGGGTCGTGTTTTTCGAATCATATCTTTGAATTCTATGGCAGTGCCCACGGGAGTCTGACTTGTCATTACCACTAACACACCGTCTTGTAAAAAAGGCACAGCTTTTATCAAAGCGTCGCGGATAAGAGAAAGATCTACTTCATCTTGGTCATCCACTGGCGTATCAAACGTAAGCCATAATATCTCACAGTTTTTTATCAAACTAAAATCCGTAGTATATGTTAATCTTTTTGAAGACTGGTTTTTTTCCAGCAACTCAACTAATTCGGGTTCTGTTAGTGGTGGTATATTATTTAATAAATTTCTAATTACAATATCATCATCACTTATACCCACAACATGGTGACCCAACTCGGCCAAACCAACAGAATAAATTTCTCCTAAATGCCATAAGCCTACTACCGCGATCTTGTGTTTATGAACTAACTTGATAGCCATAACTCTCTCCTTTTTTAGGATAGTTAAGATAAATTCAATTAGTCTTAATTGTTAAAGAACTATAACAAACTAGCACATAATTATAACAACAAACAACTCTAATTTAGTTTCTTTAACCTACTTTAAAATTTATATATTTTAAAGTAGGAATCAGCTACCTTTTCCCAATTCATGGATTTAGCAAATTCTAAAGACGATTCTGAAAAAGAATTTTTTAAATTGGAATTTAATAATATCTTAATTATAGCTTGAGTAGCTTTATGACTGTCTCTTGTTGGAACCAATATACCGTTTTTACCATCACTAACAGCATCTGCCGCTCCAGTCTCTAACGTAGCTACAATCGGTAAACCACAAGAGGCAGCTTCCAAAAAAACCAAACCGAAACCTTCTATGTCTTTGCCATTATCTTGAGATAATAAAATAAACAATTCAGCATTGTGATACAAAGCCACCAAAAATTCCTCCGACAAATAATTTAAAAAAATAATTTTATCTTCTATTTTTAGTTTTGAGATTTGAGATTTGAGATTTTCTTCTTCATGGCCTTGTCCTACAATTACATATTTTAATTCTGGAAATTTTTCTGCAACTTCTGCAAAAGCCCGAACGGAATATTCATAACCCTTTCTTTTTTTTAATGTTCCCACGCTTAAAATATAAGGTTTAAGTCTCTGGATTTCTGCATCATTTTTATTTTTAATATTTAATGTTTGATATTTATCAAAGTCTACTCCATGATTTATAACTTCAATTTTTAAACTGGGAATAATTTTAAGGATTTCTTTTTTTGTATTTTGACTAACAGCTACCAACCTATCGGCTCGTTTATAAACCCACTTCATAATTAATTTATGAGGGAAATGATACATTGGTTGTATTGACCCAGTTCCAATCAAAGTTATAATCACTTTTTTCTTTAATCCAATTGTCGCCAATGTAGCTAAAAAACCATGGGGCCAGCCATCCAAAGCGTGAACAATATCAAAATCTTTTAGTATTTTTCTTAAACGTATTAAAAAATAAAATAGTCCAAAAGGCTTTTTTAAAGATATACTCTCCAAGGTTACTACCTTATAATTAAAAGCAGGAATTAGTTTATTCAATGATTGTACAAGAGCTAAACAAAATCGACCTGAACCGGTTTTATTATTTAGGTCATTATTTAAATAGCAAATTTTCATAATAGAAAACTACTTGTCAATTTTTAGCAATTCTGTTATAAATACTAAGTAAATTTAGATATTATAACTAATGAAACTAGCAAAAATATTAGTCATTGCTGGATCATCTATTCTGGTTGGAATTCTATACATTCTGCCACCTCTTGTAATTAAACAGCAATTTGAAGCAAAAGAACAACCCTTTGTTCTTAATTACGCAATACACCGTGATGAACTTATATATATGAACCGAGCCAGAGAAATATACGATGGACACTGGCCACCCGTAGATATTTACTTTGATGATCAGGGTAAAACAGTATTAAATGCTATCCCTTCGCTAATAATGACTACCTTTCTAACTGTGTTTGATGGCAATGTAGTCACTTCATATTTATCGGCGGTATTTATATTTTCTTTAATAATATTTTTATTATTTTTCTTACTGGGTCGCATTTTGTTTAATAGATCATTTATTTGGTCTTTACTTTTTGCATATATTGGAATTCTTACGCCTATTGCTTTAAGAATTTTAAATTTTGATGGAGCTTAAACTACAACAAATTTTTACTGATACAGGTTCCGATGGTCTAAAAGAAACTTTTAGAGAGTTTCTGGGCTATTTTGTAAAACAATTTTTTCCGGGAATAAATACTCAAATAGAAAAACTTTACTTTGCCAGATTTGATTATCCATTATTTGTCTTTCCTATTTTTATTCTGGCTATCGCTGGCTTAATATATTTTTGGCAAAAACCCACCAAACTAAACGCCCTGGGTGCCGCCATACCAGCAGGATTATTATTTTATTTTTATTTTCATTATTGGGTTTATTGGGTAATAGTAATTTCACTACTTTTTTTATATACATTAATTTTCGAACACCGGAATAATGCTCGTTTCAAAAATTTTATTTTATTAATAGCAACATTAACATTAATTGCTACTCCATATTTTATTAATTACCTAAACTTCTCTAAATCAAATGCATCAGCAGACTACACGCATCGCCTCGGAATAGCAGAAGGCAGAGAACCAGGACTTGCCGAACTCGGCTTTGATTATATTTTTTATATAGTCTTAGCATTAATAGCTTATAAAGTTTTTTGGCATAAAGACCGTCTAAAAACAATACTCATTTGGAGTTTTTTAACATCTGCCACCTTAATTTGGAATATCCAGTTGATTACAGGTTTTGTGCCTGCTCCTAATAATTTTAGAAGAACCATCAGCCCTCTTTTATTTATAATAATTGGAATGATCTGTTATGAACTATCATCCAGATTTACTATAAAAAGCTCACAAGTTAAAAAGATAGTAACAATTACCTTAGTTATTCTAACTTTAGTGGTTGTATCAAAAAAAATAGTTAATGTCTTTGTAATTAAAAATAATCCCGAAATTAGAATTCAGGAAAATTATAAATTTTCACAAAGCATAAAAGAATCTTGGGAATGGATTAACGCAGATCTAAAACCAGAACCAAAAATAATCTCAAATTCGTTTATGACTTCTTTATACCTAGGCGCCTATACATCGGCTCGGCCTTTTTTGCCACTAGGCAATTTAACCACTAAAACTACCGACGAATTAGAAAAAAGATTTTTATTAACTAACAAAATTTTTAATGTTAATTCTGAGACTATTGAAAAGCAATTAACAGGTACTCTTAATATAGATTGTTCCAAAGAACTATGTCCTCCTAATACCGATCAAAACCTACGAAAAAATCTTTGGCATCTTTATTTCCATTATTTTCGAATAGGTTCCATTAACAAATATTTAGCCGATCCTAAACATATAACCAAAGAATATATAACTAATTTGATAAAAAACTATGACCAAATACCTATTGATCTAGAAAAAATTGATGCCGATTTTATATACTATGGTCCATGGGAAAAACAATTTAGTAAAACTAATTTTGATAAAAAAGATAAATTCGAATTAGTTTATAAAAATCCAGAAGTTAGTATATATAAAATAATTAAAAAATAAGCTAGTTCTTCTTTTTTAAAATATAAACTATCTTAGCGCCCCAACGTGCATATAGTAATTCTCCGAGTGAATTATTTAAAAAATACAAAAAATTTAGTACATATTTTCTGATATTACCTTTAAATCCATAAAAAATTCTTGGAGTTATAAAATACTCTGTACCTACTAAATCAAAATATTTTAAAATGGTCTTTTTAAAAATTGCCGGAGTAAAAAGTGTAATATGATTATTACTAGCGTGATAAGAAGGAAATTCTTTATGAATCATAAAATATTTTCTATTGGGCCAAGAAATTATATTGACTAAAGAAATTATATATAAACCACCCGGCTCAAGAACTCTGTAAGTTTCTCTAATAAAGTTATGTGGATTCTCCAAATGCGGTAAAACACACCAAGCTGTAACAACCTTAAAATAACTATCTGGCCAAGGAATCTTATCGAAACTTAAATCGGCAGTTTTAAATTCTTTAATAAGAGGTCTATTGTCTGGAGATAAATAGTCATCAATATCAACACCGTAGATGTTTTTATAGCCGGCCTCATAAAGATCTTTTGCGAAACCTCCACCAGCAACTCCACAATCAAGAACCTTAATATCTTCTTTTAAATGATTGTACTGAACTAAAAAAATATCTGCATATTTAGAAAAAAACTTAATACCAGATTTGTGTCTTATCGTCGGACCAACAAATTTACTTAGTTTTTCTTTTATGTTTTTTCTAGAGGTTATTATTTCTTCGGGGTTAAGGTATTCCATATTAATTGAGCCAATCGCAAACCCGATTGGCCATCTAGTTTGAAACAAATATTTTCTGCTACTTGCCGACGACCTTTATTATCTAAATCTGGATTTGCTAGGTATTCTAAAACTAGATTTATTAATTGATCTCTATCTTTAGCTACTTTCATTCCACCCGATAAAATAGCTAATTGTTGATGTTCATAATCATAATATCTGGCCATACTCTGCCCATATGGCCTAGCTTCTTCACCATCAAAACCTATCAAAACTATCGGCTTATTAAAAATTGACGCATCTAATATTATACTCGACGGGCCAGTCACAACAACATCACTATGATATATTAAGTCGGCCAAATGATCATCGTCGCTTATACTTAAACGAGATTCTTCCAAACGATCAGAATTATATGGATTATCAAAAACCATCGTTTGAGCTGGTTTAAAATCTCCAATATCAACTTTACCAAATAATGGAAAACGAACAATTATTTGATCGTTCAATTGAGAAAATATATTAAGCAAATAATGGCTAAGAGAAGCGTTGCCTGTCCAAATATCACTAGGGATGGTAAGAAGAATTAGTTTTTTAGATGGGTCAAAACCTAGTTCTCTAAAAAAAGTTTCTCTAGACGTGCGTTCATCTAAAACATATTTATCGTAATGCAAAGTACCAGTTACAACAATCTGTTCAGAGTCAACGCTGTGATACCTTACAGCCTGATCCTTAATAGAAACACTCTGCACAACCAGTTTAGTTGGCAATGTTCTTAACAGGCCTTTGGTGGTCATACTATCCCAAGACCTACCCATACCCATACTGTAGATACCCCTTCTTTTAGCCTCTCTGACCAACGATGTATCACATAGCTCTTGAACCCTTAAATCCTGTATATCTGTGGCCAAAACCATATCGGGTTTATATTTGTTAAATAAGTAGTCAAACATACCCCTGGGCACCAACCAATAATCTAGCTTTCTAAAGATTTTTCTGATTATTTTGTATCCCCCCAACCAACCCAAAAAGGATGTAAACATATACATAAGCCTATTAGAATCTTTTCCAAACTGGACTATTTTATGAATTTTTTTACTTTTAGTATTGAGCAGGTTCCAGGACAACCAGTGAAATAACAAATTAATTTTAGACATAGGCAAAAAATGAACTGATTCTATAATTATGTTAGTATTAGAAAATTCTTTTTTAAAAGCATCAGCATTAATTTTAGGCACAAGTAAAATAATCCTGTAACCCTTCGTTTTTTTTAAATATTCAAAAAACTTTGTATGTAAAACATTTCTCGCAACTAAATTAAAAAAACAAGAAATAAATATAGTCATATCAAAAACAATTATTAATACATTTTATGCAATACTTTAATCCACACGAAATAAAAATTGAAAATAAAGAAGAAATAAAGAAACAATTACAGAATCACATAGGTAAAAATCTTCGCAACTTCTTTGCTTTAAACTTAACCTCTAACCATATATTACAATCAAATTGGGACAAAAATTGTAACATACTCGATATTGGGCCAGCCAGTGGCAACTTTGCTCAACAACTCAACAAAAAGGGCTATAAAAATGTTTACGGTATTGATATAGATAACTATCTTTCCCTTCAAAACAAACCTCTTTTAAAAGAATTTAAAACCGCTGATTTAAGCTTTGATAAAACCCCTTGGCCAGATAACTCTTTTAAAGTGGTAACAGCTTGGTGTGTTTTACCTCACTTAGAGAATCCCTTTCATTGTGTTCGAGAAACACATCGAGTATTGGAACCAAATGGATTATTTATATTCTCTGTTCCTAATATACTTTCAAAGGCTAGTATTAGCTATTTTACTAATATGAGAGATTTTGGAAGTTATAAAGAATCAAATAACCATTTAGTAATATTCACTCAAAATATTATTAAAAAAGCTATTTTGAAATATTTTGAAGTAATAGCCATAGAATATCATATCAGAGATAAAGTTTTTAGTAATAACTTAAAAGGCAAACTAAGAAAATTAATATATGACATTGCTGGTAAAATTTCTATAAAAATAAAAAAAGAACTAGAAAAAAGATGGGCTTACAATGCTATCTATATCTTAAGAAAAAAGAGCGAAATGTAGATAGAAACTTTTGATATATTTTTTTGATAAAAATTATATCATCATCATTAAAACTAAAAATATCTTTCGTTTTTATTTTAAAATTTGGATGCAGACGAATCAGGGCAGGATAAAAAAATAAAATTCTAGCTACATACACGGCAACATATGCTATAGCCGCTCCCATAAGCCCAAATAAAGGCAAAAGTACCGCTAAGAAAATTAAGTTTACCAATGATTCTATTGGCATTCTCAATGTCAGGGTTTTATATTCTCTTAAAGTACTCAAAACCTCTTTAATTATTTTGTAGACCCCAAAAATCGGAAACACCACCAACATAACTTTAAAAATCGGCCAAGCGTCATGGAATTTAGGGAAAATTATATTAACAATCCATGGCACAGCCGCTAAAGAAAATAACCCTGCCAAAACACCAAACCAAAACAAATATTTAGCCGAGCGTTTAAAAATATACCCCATCTCATTTTTATCATCTATCTTCATTAAAAATATCCATGAAAGAGCATTAACTGGAAAAAATTCCTGAATAAAGGCTACTAAGTTATAGGCTAAAAAATAAATAGCTACAGCTTCCGTGTTAATAAAAAATTTAATAAGCCAAGGATTTATGTTGCCAGAAGAAAATTTAGCCAGTAGGAAACGTAACGAAACCCATTTCCCATGGGCCTTAGCCAAACCATTAAGGAAAAAACCTTTAGCCGAAATAACTTTTAACCAAAGATTGCTATAAATACGCCAAAAGAAAAAACTGGTAAAAACAAGAGAACCAAGCAAACCTAGTATATGAATAACTAAAATTTTAGATATATCTAGATAGCTATAAAAAACAACTCCAAATAAAAGAAAAAACTTAAACACCTCCCTTATGCCTCCGGCACTATAATAAATCATAGAAAAAGAATTTTTTAAAACAATCATTTCTATATTCTGAAAAGTAGTAATTAAAAAAATAAAACTAGCAATTCTTATAAATTGAGCCACATCTGATCCATAATAATGCGCAACTAAATTTGCACCCAAAAAAACACCAATGGTCATAAGAATAGCTACAACGATTTTTACAACCGCATATTCTTTTAAAATTCTTTTAGCTACAGCTATTTTTCCACTATTAAAATAACGGCGTATTTCCACATTAACGACCGTATCAAAAAGATCAAGGTTAAAACTATTAACGAGTCCAATAAAAGCTAAAACAAGCTGATAGAGTCCGAATTGATAAAGGCTTAAAGCCTGTATTATAAAAAACGAGTTTATCAAACTAAAAGCGCTACCAACTAAATCCCACATACGTGTAACTGATTCACCTTTTATAAGAAACTCTCCCAAAGAGCCATGTTTTCCTACAAAACTTTTATTGCGCATTTTTTAAACAATCTTAATTAAACTCTGCATTAAACTATCTAGGCTGTGATTTGCTACAACCAGCTCGCGACTTTTCTTTCCAATATCTCTAACACCTGTGTTATCTAATAAAAATAGAGCCAATATTTTTCTAGATAATTCTTGTGAATCATTTTCTTTAAAAATACAAAAATTTCTGATTGATTCAGGAAAAATAGATAGCAATGTTTTATTTGAAACAAGTACAGGAATTTCACAAGCCATGGCTTCTAAAATGGCCTTATCAAAACTGCCAGTAGGAGTTAGGTTAATAAAAATACGAGTTGAATTATATATTTCGAAAGCTTTATAATTTGGAACTGATGGTTTAAAAATTATTTTATTCTTTAAAACCAGTTCCGAAGAAATTTCCTTTAAACTAACTAGATATGCCTTGTCCAAATCTGAACTTGGCGAACCAACAATTAAAAGTTCAAAATCGATATTCTTATTATCTAAAATTTTAACAGCCTCTATTAAAACCTCTATTTTTTTTATGGGCGATATTCGCCCCAAACATAAAATCCTGTTGTTTTTTTTAACTACACTTGGGTCAAATCTAAATAAAAAAGTATCAATGCCCACCGGCATAAGTTCTGTTTTTTTATACTTTGCAGAAAAAGAGTATGGCGAAGTGCAAAAAACCTTATTAGAAAATAATATTGCAACTTTAGCCATCATATTACCCATTGGATGGTTGTACCATAAAAATATTTTCTTCCCCATAATTTTCCAAAAAACTCCACCTAGAATTATATATACTGGATTCATATGGACAAGAACTGAATCATATTCTTTCCTTATTGAAAAAATATATTTATAAAATCTGTAAATATATTTTATACGGCTAATTCCACCTTCTTTACCCAAAGAAAAAACGCCTATATTTTTATCTAAATCACACAGCCCTTTATACAAACAAATAACATTGAGCTTATCTGTCTTTTTTCCTAATTCTTCTGCCCAACGATGATACACTCCTAAAACATCATCATTTTTATCTACTTTTTGAGTTATGAATAAAAGATTTTTCATTTAGTTTTATGAAAATAAACAAGAAGACCACAAAGCTTTTAATTGATCTAAGTAATCTTCTTTCGTTTTATATGTATTAAGCAAACTTTCTTGGTTTTTTAATACACTCTCCTTATTTTTCGGATTTTCAATTAGATTAACTATGTTACGTGAAATTTCTTTATAATCACCAACAGCCGACACCATACCAGCCGAAACCCCAACATCAGTCATTACAACTGGCAGACCAGCAGCAGACGCCTCTATAATTGTCATACCATAACCTTCATAATTGGACGTTAATAAAAATAAATCAGCAGTTTTGTAGTATGAAGATAGATCATTAGACCAATCTTCAAAAACAACAAAATCTTGTAACTTGTAACTTGTAACTTGTAACTTAAGATTATTGAATTCTGGACCATGACCAACTATTAAAAGAAGTGCCCGACTATTTGTTTTGACTACTTCAAACATAGCTTTTATTGCTAACCCAATATTTTTTTCTTTGGTTAGCCTAGAAGCCATAAGAATAATAAATTTATTTGGATATTTTTTGTGTAAATCCGTACTAATAGGACTGTTCTTTATTTTTTGGGTATCTATAAAAATAGGTAACACTGCTATCGCAGAATTTTCAATTTTTAATTTACAATTTACAATTATGGAAATTTTTATTCGTTCGGAAACAACCCTGATGCCATCAGCTTTTTTTATTATTTTTTTCGCGATAAAAACTCTAATTTTATTTTTAATAGACTCTTTTTTAAAATATGAACTTAAAAAATCTGTATGAATTTGAATTTGTAGTGTTAAATTAAATTTCCTTTTAACTAAATAACCAACCAAACCTGTTTCGAAAGGATCTTGAGCTGTTATCAGCCAACGACCACTTTGGCTTACTATCTTTTTAGAAATATTTATAGCTTTTTTAAAATAAAACAAACCAAAACTATTCGTGGAGTATAAAAAAACATTCCCCACAATTTTGCTAATTTTTTGAGAACTTTTTACAACTACATGTAATTCTTCTACTAACTTACCGTAGTCTAATATCCGAGAGGAAACTTCTGAACCCTCTTTAAAAATATTCTCATCCGTAGATAACATTAAAACTTTCATATTTTTTCGTGAGCATTAGCGAGCGACTAAAAATATAGACCCCGCATAAAATTTAGCAATAAGCATTTCTGGATACAAACAGAAAGCCGTAGGCGTCTCGCTGTGATACGATTTAATAGTAATAACTCGAACGGATTTTTGGGCTGGGGTCATCTTTCTAGAATAAAAAATAGCTGATAACTATCCAAAACTGGGCGGATTTTTTTAACGGATTTAAAATTATTTTTTAAAATTTTTAATACCTTACCCAACCTATATTTATAACCATCTATCTCCCAATAATGTTGACCCGAACTTGAAAAACCCTTAAAAAACCAAGGAAATCTTAGGAAAAACACCAAAAAATCCCTATTAAAAAAAGTGCGGCCAAAGGGTATTTTTAATATAAATTCTATAGAAGTTGATCGATACGGCAAAGAAATAACCACAAACTTAGAGCTAACCTCTTTTAGTTTTTTAAGTGTTTTATCAAAGTCCTCAAAAGGAATATGCTCTAAAACCTCAAACGCAGTAACTATATCAAAATCCCTATCCATTATGGCTAGCTCTCTAATATCTGCCACAATGTCTGGTTTTAATCTTTCATCAAAATCACAAGTTGTAACGTGGTAGCCAATCTTTTTTAAATAGTCGGAAACAAAAGCATTGCCAATACCAACTTCTAAAATCTTTGATTCTTGGGACGCAGTCAAGCTAGTAACCAAATCTATTTGATAAAAATAAGAAATAAACCTATTTAAACTATTATATTTTTTCCTAAAATAATGTTCTTTTTTTACTTGTAAATTCATCTTTTTAAAACTAATACTAAGCTATTTAAAGTTCTTTCTATAGAAAAATCCTTAGATCTTTCTATAGCACTTTTTATTAAACTATTTCTAAACTCAAAATTATTATTAATTTTTTTAATAACATTTATATAGCCATCTTTATCGTTAGGCTCAACCAAAACTCCATCAATTCCATCTCTAACTATCTCCGAAATATTACCTATGTTTGTAGTAACCACGGGAATACCCATAGCCATAGCCTCAACTATTTGGTATGAAAAACTTTCAAACGAAGTATTTAAAACAAATACTTCTGAATTAGCCAGATATTCCAAAACTTTTTCTCTCAAAATTGCACCTGTGAGTATAACTCGATCTTGTAATTTGCCTGCCCCGAGTTTTATTGAGGGGTAATTTGCTTGCCCTTCGGAGCCTTGCTGTGCCACGTCGTAGCCTTGAGCGGAGGGTGGGCGAAGTAGGGAAATTTGAGATTTGAGATTATTATACTCTGGCCCATCTCCAATTATAACAAGTTTCCAATCGGGTAAATCTATCATCATTTCTATAACCATATCAAAACCTTTCCACGGTACTAGCCTACCAACCGAGACAATTGTTTTAGAATTTCTTGTCGCTTGTCGCTTGTCGCTTGTCGCTATATCTATTCCATTATATATAGTAATAACTTTATTCTTATCTTTGACCCAAGTTTTGACTAGATCTTTAAAATAATTACTTGGTGTTATAACAACATCAGCATTACTAACTACAAACTTTTGGATACTTCTTAAGAACTCCACCTTAAAACCATATTTTTTATTTTGAAAATCATCTATTGAGTCCTTAACCCCAAAACGTTGAACGGACTGTTCCCAAACGTAATCCCCTGGTACGCGTATTAAAAACCTCCTACGAGCCAATCTAGAGGCTAGTAGTGCCGGCAAACCAGCGCTTATAGTATCCTGAACCAAAACAACATCACTTTTAATTGCTTTAAAAAAGCATTTAAAAAAGAAAACTATGTGCCTAATTCCTTTTGGAATTGATCTTGAAACACCTTTATCACCGTAAAAAACAACATCAATAGAAACTCCCCTCTTAGGTAATTCATCTACTAACAGTTTGGCATATGTTGCTGGCCCGCCAATATCTGGAGGATATATACCTGTAGCTAAAAGTAATCTTATATTTACAATATTTTTTTTAAAAATTTTTCCAATTTTTTCGGATATACCATCCCAAGAATAATTTTTAAAAATTAGATTTTTACCATTTAAAGCAACTTCTTTTGAAATATCTTGATTACTTAAAACCCAATCTATTTTATTAGTTAAACTTTCTATATTTTCTGGTTCAACCAAAAAACCTGTTTCCCCGTCTTTTAAAAAATCAACTATTCCACCTACTGAAGTTCCTATAACCGGCAAACCCGCCGCCATAGCTTCTAAAAAAGAATTACCTAAACCTTCTGAACGAGAAGCCCGTACAAAAACATCGGCTTTATATAAATAATTTGGAATTTCATTGGGATCAACATGTCCGACAAATTGCACTATATCATCAACTGATAAATCCTTAGTTAATTGTTCTAATTTTGATCTATCTGGACCATCACCAACAATAATTAGTTTATAGTCCCGACCTTGTCGAGGATCCTCGATAGCTTTGCTATCGGGACTTTTAGCTTTTAGCATGGCCATTGATCTGATAAGAATATCCACCCCATTCTTATAAACCAACCTAGACGTAGTAATGATAGTTTTGGTATTTGAATTTTGCTTGCCCTGCGTAGCTTTAGCGAAGTAGGGGGTTTTAAATTTGTCTAAGTTGACCCCGTTTGGCACAACTTCTATAGGGCATTTTGCTCCGTATTTTTTGGCGAAATCGGCTAAATAATTACTTATAACTTGAATGTAATCAGCTTTTTTAAATATATACTTCCATAATGGATAAAATATTCCGACACGTTTTAATATATGTTTTTCTGAATCACCTTCTTGAAGTGTCAATAAAAACTTAACTTTTGGATTTAATATCTTAAAAAATAAGACACCAAAACCAGCGTAAGCCGTCATAATAGACCAAACTACTTTATAATTATTTTGTTTATGTAATTTCCTAGCTAAAAATAATGATTTTAGAGGAAAAAATAATTTACTTCCTTTAACTCTAAAAACATTTATATTACCTATTTTTTCTTTTGGTAAATGTTTTTTATTAAACCGTAAAGTTACTAAATCAAAATCAACCCCGACGCCAGAATGGGTCGGGGCTCCGAGCTCCCCCGATGTAACGTCGGGGCTGACAGACGTCGGAGAAGCTAAGCGATCTGTAATCTCTTTGACGGCTATTTCGGCTCCTCCCACTAAGGGGAAATAAGCCAAAGAAAAAATTAAAACCCGTGGTTTTTTCATTGTGCTATATGCGTCCGTATGAATATAACTATAACCCACGAGTAGAAATAACGTCTACCTTGAGCGGTTTATTTCATCTTGAATACCAGCAGCATTAGGCTCCATTTTTAAAATTTCTTCATAGTATTTCAAAGCATTAGCCTTATCACCTGTATCTCTATAGTAAGTAGCTAAACTTAAAACTAAATTAACATCTTTAATAACTTTTATACCATCTAATAAAATCTTCGGCGCTTCTGCTTTCTTCTCTGTATAAACATTCTTATAGAAATCAGCAAAACCAAGATAGTAACTAGGCTGGTAAGGATCATTTTTAATAGCTTTTTTAAAATTTAATTCTGCTTTAACATTATTATGTAAATAAAAAGCATATAAATTTCCCAGATTAGCAAAAGAAAGGGCGTTATCTGGGTATAACACACCAGCATATTCCCAAACATCTCGCACGCCCTCATAATCGTTAAAAAACTTTTTTATAACTCCCACTGCAATCCAATCATCCACACCGGCATTTCCCATCGGACTTGCGTTTAAAACAGCAGCTAAAACTTTTAAATCTCCTCGTTTTTTTTCTACAATATCATCTCCTGGATTAGTAAAACCTTTGCCAAAAATAACCTCGTCTAAAGGTCGGCCAATATATTTAGGAATTTTGTTTATAGATAGATTAGAATTATTAGTTAAGTTCTCTTTTGTGGTATCAAAACTATCAGAACTCTGATATGACTGAGGCACAGTCTCTTTATTCTCAAATATATAACGAGCCACAATAACTATAATCACTAATAACACAATAACTAAAACCGTCAATATTTTTTTATTAAGCATAAACATAGCCAAAAAATAATAACCTAAATACTAATAAAAAACAACCCCCGCCTAATCAGGCGGGGGTTGTTTTCATAACCCTCCTCCGACGCAAGGTCGAAGGAGCACAAGAGGTTATTAGTTAGTCAATGTCAAAGTTTCAGATACACCACCATCGCTGTTGGATAATCCTGGTACTAAGAACCCGTTAAACCAATCGTAAGTGCTAATAGACATAGACGTATTGGTTGAATTACCAGACCAAATAAAGTCATCGTCATCCCAAGCATCTACATTAGCAGCTGTGGTAGCAAAGATATAACGACCAGTAGTGAAGTTATCACCACCGATAGTTAAATCATTCAAAACGCCATCACCTTCAGAATAAGTGCTCTGGGCATTATTAAGCGAAGCAAATTGAGCATCACCTAACTGAGCTACCTGTATAGCAGGTGTAGAGCTAGCACCTATAACCGAGGCCTTCAAAGCAAAGTATCTAGTCTCGCCAGCTGGAATTTGAACAGCTTCTGCAGTAGAACTGGTTGGGTTGGCTGGATTAAACAATATACTGACGTGCTGAACGTTAGAAGCTGCTGAACCAGCTATTGAAGCTGTAGAACTACCAACTTGAGTAGATTCATCAGAAATACCTGAATCGTTTAACAATCCAGAAGAGTTTCCGCAAGCAGCTAAGCTAAACGAACTATCAGAGTAACAATAAACTTCAAAGGCTGTAACCCTGAAACCAGAAACTTCTGGATCTTGATCACCATCACCTGGCAATTCTTGCAAATAACCGCTTACAGATGTAGCTACCGAGAATGCAAATTTATACAAGCTTATACCATTAGTGCCCGCAGGAGCAGTAACTTTAAATCTGTATAAATTCTGTCCTGTGCTATTCGAGAACTTTGTACTAGACAAAGCAACTCTTTCCACAGTAGGAACAGCTTTTGCAATTCTAGCTCCATTAGAAGCTGTATCTGAACCAGCAGAATATAGAGCCGTACCAGAAGACGCACCTACACCTTTTGCACCGCAATTTGTATCTGTGCTCCCAGTAACGTGCGTAGCGCAAGTACCGGCATCATGGTTAACAACAATCAAGTGACCAGGATACGCATTAGTAACTGTGCCAATGGTCCCAATGTCACCTTTAGCCGTAATCAATAATTGAGTATCTTTCAACACTGTATAATCAGCTTCTGTGGCACCCCATGCCGTGCTAAATGTAGTTGTAGCATAGTCATTATTTAATGACGATACTTCACCAATTTTCTTAGAACCATTCCACAAACTTATCTTCGCAATATCGGAAGGAGTATTGGAAGCCATTGAATCAGATGCACTGGTTGATGTAGCAATCTGAAGACCCATGCTTTCTAATTTTATATCTTCATAAGTAGCATTCACTCTAAACACAGCCAAGGTTTGATCCGTTGCACCTGCTTGAATCCATTTTAAGGCTGGGCTAGAAGAATCTAGAACCACCGTAAGCGAACCACCGCTCTGCAATGTCATAGCTTGACCATTAGCCGCAGTAATAGTTTCGGTAACCGCTTGGCCCGAAGTCATACCTGTAGAAGTTATGCTACCCACAGCATTAGTCACGCCCAAACTAAAGGTTGTCGTGCCGGCCGTAGCTTCTGTGTCCGTATTACCTTTAATATCACATATTAACTTAATAGTCTTAACTGTTCCTTTAGGTGTAATCAAACCACTATCCAAATTGAATGTAAGATCATCGGCAGTAGCTACAGTGTTAGCAGGACTGTTGGTATTACCTCCCGTAGTAAGAGCGTTTGCACCATCAAACAACTGACAACTCTGTAACTGATCAGCTGTATTGCTCGTACCAGTAAATTTGGTCTTTATAAGCGTAGTGCGAATATCTTCACCAGAAGCGGAAGCATCAAATATGTAATTGGCAAAAGTGAAAGATTTGGAACCAGTTACAATATTTTGAGCTGAAGGAGTTGGAGAAACAGAAACAGCTAATGCGGCAGCTTTTACCGTCATCGTATTAAACGTAACAGCAGCAGCTGGACTTGGTGTAATTGAATTACCAGTTACACTGCCTTTTACTGTTGACCAATCGGAACTTGGAGTTGTAGAAGCTAAAATTTGGTCGTTGCTTAAAAAGTCTGTACCAACTTTTCCTTTAATGGTGTAAGTATTTGTACCAATTGGGAAAGTAACGGAATCAGTAAACTGAATACCATTATTACCGCCAGCTACACCATCAACTGGACCAGCTACTACATTACCAGCTTTATCGTATAAGCTGATGCTAGTAATATCAATGCTGTCTATAGCACCACCTGTGCCTGCGCCTTCCACTGTAGAAACATCAAAGTTCATTGAAGCCACACTGATAGCTTCACCTTTTACTTCTACATCAAAACCGCCTAATACTTGGCTAGACAAATTAACAGCAATGTTACTAGCTGCAACTGTGTTGGATTTTGTAACATTTATTGTGCCGTTAGAAATCGTTACCTGCCAACCATCATAGTTAGGATTGGCTGCTTGGAAAGTACCGTTGTGGTCTGTAGCCGAAGCACCGCCTTCAGCAGAACTTGGCAATATATCGTAACCATAAACTGTACCAGTTACTTTTATGTCGCCATATCTGTATAAGTCGAAGCTAACTGTTCTTCCCGAACCAGAAACTATATCGCCTTTAACATAAATATCTTTGGATTCTCCTTTAGCAAGTTTTAAACCGCTAGCACCAAGTGCGGATGTATAGTACTTACCATCGGTAGAAGCTGTTACTGCGTAACATTCTCCGCCATCAATACAAGTTTGAACATTAGCTAAATCGCTGGAAGCTGCAGAACCAGATTGATTCCAACGAATTGATTTTACAATTTCATCTTCAGCTGAACCAGCTGTCATCTTAATAGAACCAAAAGTGTAATTGGTTAAACCAACTTCTTTAGTTGGGCTAGAACCAGGTTCGCGTGCGCCAGTAGCAATCGTTAATGTACCAATAGATAATGTGGAATTAACTGTCATAGCATTACCGACTATTGGCAATGATCCATTTACTGTAGCCGAACCAGCATTTACCGCCACCAAAGTCAAACTAGCCACCTGGCCAGCATAAGCGTCTTGGTTGCTGTCGGAATCACCAGCAATTGTAATTGCTTTGGTTGTTCCGGCTTTAACAACTATCTGATCGCTAAATACAGCTTGGTGGTTGGAATTTAAGGTTTTAGATGTACCGATTCTTGTTCCGGTTTCATCTAAAAGAATAACACCGCTAAATACAGCATCCATAGCTTGTCCAGTTCTTTCTATTGTCATACCCTTAACCGTTATGTCGCCATCGGCAGAAGCTGTAAGATTAACTTTTGTGAAAGGCCTTGAAGCAAAGCTCTCACCGAACAAACCAGCGGCCGGCTGATCTGAAGCCGCAGAAACTGTTAAACCAGTTCCTGCTGGTGTCGCGGGAGTCGTTGGTGTGGTTGGAGTGGTTGGCGTAGTCACAACAGAACCAGCAACAGCTGTATATTTAGCCCTAGAAATAGCGCCAAAATAACCAGCGGCTGGGCTAACACCATTGGCAGCTTGCCAAGCTGCAACTGCAGCTTTGGTTACATTTCCGAAGTAACCAGTAGGTGTAACACTAAAATGACCTGTGGATTTTAAATAACCTTGTAAACATGTAACGTCGTCGCCTCGTGCGCCAACTGTTAATGCTCTAGTAATGTTGCAAGCAGTTGCAGTAGAACTAGAACCGCTTAGTGCATTTAACTGAGCCGTCAAAGATTGGATCTGTGCCATTAAAAGCGCGATCGTCTCGGCGGTTGTAGCTGCACCAGCAGTAGGAACGCCTACGAGCCAAGCAAAAGTTGTTACCATCAAACCGAAAGAAACAACTTTGCTAGCGAGCTCACGGCGCTTGCTAGTAAAATAACTCATTTGTTTTTCTCCTTTTTTGGTTTAAATATGCCCAGACACCCCTGTAAAGAAGTCCCTAAACAAACTCAAACCTCTTAATTAATTTCTAAAACTAACTTAATAAATCGAATAACTAAATAATCGGAGTCAAGTTATTATCCCAAAAGGGGAACCGACCCGACTTTCTTAACTCCATAAAACCAAAACCAAATTTGGATATAGAGCATATCTTTCTAATCAACAGAATAAATCTTTAAGAATTTCCAGATTTCAGATAAATATTCAATTGTTAAAGGGCTTTGCCTTTCATCATTTTTTACCCATCACGATCCTTAATCCATAACCATTTTATCTCTTTTCATTCATTTCTTTGGTAACGAATTAAGAATCACGATTCTTTTTTAAAACTACTATCACCAAACAAACAACAAAATAGCCCTTTTACTGGCCCTGAAGTGTTTATTTGGTAAATTCATAGGTTTCACTTACTCAACTTACCTTGTGGTATTTTACTCATCTAACCCCTTCTGTGTCAATAATTTATTATAATTTGAAACAGTTTGATTTTTATGTCAAAATGCGTTCTTTTCCAAATCAGGTAGGCAAAACAACACCGAGTTTCCGAACAGCTTATTAAACAGGAAACCCTTGCACTTATGTTTAATGTCATTATAGCACAAAGAAAAACGTGTCTAGTTTATACAAACTTATAAACTGTGGAAAAAACTAAACAACGACGTAAAACCTATATAATTTCAGGGTACTATGCTCAAATAATATTAACATAAAAATTAAAACCTTAAAACAACTTTGCTGTGGAAATCCCCCCGACCTAGGTCGGGGGGATTATTTATCTAATAAAAACTTCTTCTTTGTTATTTATATCTGCCTTAAAGTTTTTTTCTATCTTGGAAACATCCTTCAATTCTAAAAGTTTTTGGGCTAGGGGATTAAGAATTAAAGTTTGTATCAACCTCTTTAATGGCCTGGCTCCATATATAGGGTCAAATCCCCTTTTAACCACATAATCTTTAAGCTCCACAGAAACTTTTAATTTAATTCCTCTATCCGCCAATCTCTTTTTAACTTCTTCCAACCTTAATTCAACAATTTTTTCTATTTCATCCTTCTTTAAAGCATTAAATATTATTATCTCGTCTAACCTATTTAAAAACTCTGGCCTAAAATGCTTTTTTAAGGTTTCCATTATCTTGGCCTCAACTTCTTTGGTTTCGTTTTCTTCGGCTTTATCATCGTTATGAGAAAAACCAAGCCCGTGATATTCCTGAACAATTTCTGTACCCAAATTAGACGTCATTATTATAATAGTATTTTTAAAGTTAACTTTTCTACCCTTAGCATCCGTTAAATGGCCATCATCTAAAACTTGAAGTAGGGTATTAAATACTTCTGGGTGCGCTTTTTCTATTTCGTCAAAAAGAATAACGCTATATGGCTTTCTGCGAACTTTCTCGGTTAATTGTCCACCTTCTTCATAACCAACATAACCAGGAGGTGAACCCACTAATTTACTTACGGTGTGGCGTTCCATATATTCCGACATATCCACCCTAATTAAAGAATTAGAATCGTTAAATATAAATTCTGCCAAAGCCTTAGCCAGTTCTGTTTTACCTACACCCGTGGGACCCAAAAAAATAAACGAGCCTATTGGTTTTGAACTTTCATTTAAACCAGTTCTAGCTCTTCTTATAGCATTAGATATAGCCTCTACCGCCTTTCTTTGACCAACTACCCTTTTGGCAAGCTCTTCTTCCATACGAGTAAGTTTTCTGGATTCCTCCTCTAAAAGACGGTTGGTTGGAATACCTGTCCAACGGCTCACCACTTCGGCAATATCGTCTTCGCCAACTTCTTCTTTTAATAATCTGTTTGTCTTTTCTAACTCACCAAATTTTTGAGAAGAATCTTTAACTGTTTTTTCTAGGGCTGGAATTTCCGAATACCTAATTTCGGCTACACGTTCTAATTTACCCTCACGTTCAGCAATTTCAGCCTCCCCTTTTAAACGCTCAATTTCTTTTTGAGATTGTCGCATCTTGGTAATAAGTTCTTTTTCTCGCAACCACTGTACTTCTAAAACCTGATATTTTTCTTTTAAATTAGCTAATTCCTGTTTTATCTTTTTTTGTTTGTCGCCTGTACCCTTTTCTCTTTTTAAAGCTTCTTTTTCGATTTCAAGCCTTCGCAGTTCGCGAAAAAGTATATCTAATTCGTCTGGCATAGAATCTATTTCCATACGCAAAGCCGAAGTAGCTTCGTCTATTAAATCCACAGCTTTATCTGGCAAAAATCGGTCCGATATATAGCGTTGAGATAATTCTACCGCAGCCACAATAGCCGCATCGGTTATACGCACACCGTGATGGACTTCGTATTTTTCTTTAATACCACGCAAAATTGCTACAGCATCTTCTTCGGAAGGTTCTACCACCAAAATTGGTTGAAACCTGCGTTCAAAAGCAGGATCTTTTTCTATATATTTTTGATATTCCTTTAAAGTTGTAGCGCCAATAGCATGAAGTTCTCCACGTGCCAAAGGTGGTTTTAACAAATTAGAAGCATCTATGGCGCCTTCTGCCCCACCCGCGCCAACCATAGTATGAAGTTCGTCTATAAATAAAATTATTTTTCCTTCGGCACGATTAACTTCTTTTAAAATAGCTTTTAATCTTTCTTCAAATTCCCCACGAAATTTTGTGCCAGCCACCAGCGAACCAATATCTAAAGCTACAACTTCACGATCGCGCAAACTTTCTGGAATATCACCAGAAACTATTCTTTGAGCCAAACCTTCCACAATTGCAGTTTTACCTACACCAGCCTCTCCAATTAAAACAGGATTGTTTTTAGTTCTACGCGATAAAACCTGCATCACACGTCTAATTTCAGCGTCTCGACCAATAACAGGATCAAGTTTTTCGCGCCGCGCCAAATCGGTTAAATTACGCGTATATTTTTCTAAAGCTTGGTAAGTTTGTTCGGGTTCAGGTGAAGTTACTTTTTCCTCGCCTCTTATCTCCTTTAAAGCACGCAAAATATGGTCGCTTTTTACACCACCGTCTTCTAAAATTTGTCTGCCACGTGAAGGCACAAAAAGTAGAGCCAATAATAAATGTTCTGTGGAAACATATTCATCTTTAAATTTGCCTGCTTCTTTTTGGGCTTGTTCAATTATTAAAGCCAAGTCTTGGCTCAAAAAAAGCTGGGAAACACCTCCACCAATAACTTTTGGCAGTTTATTTAGTTCTTGTTCTAAAATCTTCTCTATGGTCGAAACATCTACTTCTATCTTTCTTAATATTGTAGAAACCAAACCTTCTTCTTGCCTTAATAAAGCCAAAAGCAAATGGAGAGAATTAATTTGTTCTCCCCCTTTCTCTTGAGCTAAAAAATGCGCTTTTTGAAAGGCTTCTTGGGCTTTAGTGGTAAAATTACCGAAATTCATTGTAGAATGTTTATAGACTTAATTAATTAGGTCTTGTTATCACTGTAACCTTTAGAGTGATAATAGCATACCAACCCTAAAAATTGTAGTCAATACAACCAAGTCCGCCCTTGTAGTTCAATGGATAGAACAGGACTCTTCTAAGGTCTTGATGGGGGTTCGATTCCCTCCAGGGGCACATAATCAAATCCGAATATTCCATTTATGGAATGTTTGGATTTGAATGTAAGTGTTTCTAGAGAGGAATCGAAAGCCGGAACGATGTGTTGTCAGCAGACAACACAGTGAGGTGGGGTCGCGACTTTGTTTGAGCGACGGCGAAAATAAAAGTTGTGACCGATTCCCTCCAGGGGCACCAATACACTTGCGATTTCCAAAGGTCGAGCATTTTTAATTTCTTATTTAATTAAAACATGAAACCTATCGGAAAAATAACACATTACTACGGCAAACTAGGTGTAGCCATTATAAAACTGTCAGATTCTCTAAAAACTGGCGATAAAATAAAGTTAGAAAGTGGAAAAACAGAATTCAATCAAACTGTTACAGAAATGCAGGTTGATCATAAAAGTGTAGCTTCGGCTAAAGCTGGGGATGTTGTTGGTATTAAAGTTGATCAGAAAATACACGAAGGAGCTTTGGTATCGAAACTGGAGGAATAAATTGATAATTTCAGCCAAAAGAGCTAAACTGGGGTTGCTGGTTTTTGATTGAAAATTGTAAATTGATAATTGAAAATTAGTTGTATGGAGGCATTGGTGTAGTGGTAACATGGCGGGTTGTGGACCCGTTGTCATGGGTTCGAGTCCCATATGCCTCCCATTTTATTTCCTGACCCCTTACTTTCCCCTTTTAACCCCTTAATTCCATTTTCCTTTTTTGACCCATTCACCCCCTTTTGACCCTTTATGCCTACAACCATCCGCAAAGCCAAACCCGAAGATTTATCAGAAGTCTCCAAACTAAATTTGGAACTTTTTAATATTCAACACGAATTTGATCCTACTGCTAATTTGGATTGGACTTTTAGCGCCGACGGCCAAGAATATTTTAAAGCAAGAATCTCTGGCGAAGATAGTTTTGTAGAAATTGTGGAAAACGAAGAAAAAAATATTATAGGCTATATAATGTGCACCATACTCAAACGTCCACTATATAGAATTGACGTTAAATACGCAGAATTAGAAAGTATTTATATAAAGCCAGAACATCAAGGCGAAAAATTAGGTTCACAACTAACAAATAACTTTATAAACTGGTGCCGAGAAAATAAAGTTAACTATGTTTCTGTTATACCATCGGCACAAAACGAAAGCGCTATTAAATTTTATAGAAAAAATGGTTTTGAAAATTACGATTTAGTAATGCAACTGGATTTAGGAAAATAGAATGACCCCTTCCGAATATCTCAAAAACAAAAAGGTGTTGGTAATGGGTTTAGGCCTTTTGGGTGGTGGAATTGCCACAACCAAATGGCTAGTTAAACATGGCGCAAAGGTTACTGTAACCGACTTAAAATCTCGTGCCGATCTATCAAGCTCTATAAAAGCACTTGGGTCAGCCGCCAAGAAAATAAAACTTGTTTTAGGCAAACACAACGAATCCGATTTTAAAAATAATCAAATTATTGTAGTAAACCCGGCCGTACCCAAAGAAAGCCCATATTTAAAAATCGCGCGCGAAGCTGGCGCTATTTTAGAAAACGAAGCTAGTTTGTTTTTCCGCTTTTGTAAAAATCCAATTATTGGCGTTACTGGCACGCGTGGTAAAACCACCACTGCAAACTGGATTCTTCACTTTTTAAAACAAAAATTTCCTAATTCAGTTTTAACCGGAAATTCTTCCGATAGCCCCATGCTTGGCGTTTTAGATAGCTTAGACGAAAAAAGCCCAGTTGTGGTTGAGCTTTCAAGCTGGCATTTAGAGCTATTACCCGTTTCCGAAAAATCACCCCACATTGCGGTTATAACAAATATTTATCCAGATCATTTAAACCGCTACAAAGATATAGCCGAATACGCCGAAGCTAAAGCCAATATCTTTAAGCACCAAACCAAAAATGATTTTTTGATTCTTAATAAGAAAAACCCTTGGACAAATTTTTATTTAAAACAAAAACCAGCCAGCCAAGTTCTTTTTACGCATTTTCCTCCTTCCTCTCATTTAATCCCGTTCTCTTTTTTGCATCTTGGCGATCATAATATCCAAAACCTAATAACAGCTTCTCTTGCCGCTAATTTAGCTGGCGTAGATTGGAAGACAATTAAAAAAGCCATAAAAACTCTGCCTCAAATAAAATTTAGACAAGAAATAATTTTAAAAGACAAAAATTTAACAGTAGTAAACGATACCACCGCTACTTCACCCGATGCCACCATCGCCGCCTTAAACCGATTCACCCATCAAGGTTTAACCTTGATATTAATAACCGGCGGCACCAGTAAAAATTTGGAGTTTGATGACTGGGCTAAATCTGTTAAAAAATATATAAAACCGGCCAATCTTTTCTTGTTAGACGGCTCGGCTACCAAAAAAATGTTAGATTCGCTGGGAGAAAAATATTTTAAAAACACTAGACCTCAACTTTTTATAGACTTCTCCACACTTTTGACCTCGGCCGTAAAACATGCCAAATTAATTAAAGGCAAAAAGATATTGCTTTTTTCGCCTGCCGCCGCCAGTTTTGAAAAATTCAAAAACGAATTTGATAGAGGCGAGCGGTTTAACCAGTTCTTTAAAGAAAGGAGTTAATCAATGGATATTTTAGAACAGGCTTATTTTTTGGCTACTTTCGATCTCGAACCATTACCACATGGAACCACACCAACCCAACTAGCCGAGCTGGCAATAGAAAGCTTGGCTGGATCCCGAATACACCCCATAGGCATGATGGAAGCCTGCCGTGAAAAAATCCTAAACGATCCTCGGGTTAAACCCGAAATCAGAAATCTGGCAGATGAAATGCTCCGATAAAAAGCACTTAGCACGAGCTTACGATCGTAAGCTCGTGCTATTTTATCTCTAATTAATTACCCAACCATTAATAACTATAGGTATCTACCAACAACCCCATAGAATCATATAAATATAAAGTATCATCAAGATCATCTAAAATTTCTTCGTTATGTCCCAAATATATTTTCCACTTGCCTAAATAAAAACTAGCTTGATTTTTAGAACGCTCCACACAAGCTTGGTAATTATAATTTTTAGTAATAAATTCTCGGCAAGAAGGTTCGTTAATAAAGCTAAAATATTCTAACCTTGGCTCTTTGCATGAACTTATACCATTAAGATACCCCCTGCAAGATATACTGTAACTATTATAATCGGATCGACTTGGTAAATTACACCTGCCTGTACTGGAAAGAGAATCATAACTTTCAAAAGCGCTAGATATATAACCATCACAAGCATTTTCTTGAAAATTCACACTCAATGGGCTTCTCTTGCCTACAAAAAAATCTGCAACTCCGCCCTTATTTAAAACAATATTATCTGTAGCATTTAAATCCCTTGGATTATACACTCTGGATGCTTGAGGAATTTGAAACGAATTACTAAAACGCTTTGTTTTTAACGTCCAACCAGTAATGTTTACACCTAAATCACTAGAACGATTAACAATAGATACTTTTTCGTAGTTAGGTTTATTAGAAGATCCTCTGTAATTAACATTGCTAATTTTAACTTTTCCAAAGTTATCGGAAACATTTACCAAAAAACTTCTGATTACGGCCGTATTGTCGTATTCACCTTGAGCGTTTTTGGCACGAGCCAATAACGTATAAGTCTTTTTACCCGCAGGAAGATTATAGGTGACTTTGCTACTAACCGCCCGCCAACCAGTATCGTAGCCAATCAACCAAACATCAAAACGATTTGTTTTTTCGAAGGGCAAAACTTGCCAACCGTCTAAAGTAAACTCAACTTTGGTATTTTGTATAATACTGTTCTGTTCTGGTCCGCCCAAAATAACAGTCTCCATTGGGCTAAAAAATATGCCCGTTTTTACCGATTGCATTTGAGCTTGCCTGTTTTGAGGTAAAAAAACCGAAACTTTTGTCTTGATTCTTTTTTTAATATCGCCCACCTTACCCGCCTCAGCCGAAATACTAAAATCAAGCAACAGAAAACAAAGAAAAAGAAAAACAACCCCTTTCATCCCATTTCTTCCATTAATTCCCTTTTTATTTAATTTGATAAAGTTTGCACTCACATTTTTTATGCCGCGCCGTACAAACAGCGCGACCATAGTTTATTATTCTATAAGTATAACTAAACCATTCGTTTTTAGGAATTATCTGCATTAAATCGCGTTCAATTTTAACTGGATCTTTTTGGCGAGTAAACCCTAATTTTTGATTTATTCTAATCATATGCGTATCCACAGCTATACCGTCAACCACATTGTAAGCGTTACCCAAAACAACATTTGCAGTTTTTCTAGCCACACCAGGTAAGATCAAAATTTCTGCCATTGTGTTTGGCACCTTGCCGCCAAACTTATTTTCTATAATTTTTATAGCACCAATTATATTTTTAGCCTTGGCCCTGTAAAATCCGCACGAATGGATTAGTTTTTCTAATTGAGTTTGGGTTAATTTGGCAAAATCTGCCGAGGTTTTGTATTTTTTAAATATACTTTCTGTTACTTGGTTAACTTTTTTATCTGTACATTGCGCCGAAAGAATTACCGCCACCAAAAGTTGAACGGGGTTTTCAAAACTTAAGGCAATTTTAGCCTCGGGGAATTTGCCTTTTAAAAATTTAATAACCTTAAGCATCCGCTTCTTTTTTTCTGAAAGCGATTCTTTTTTAGTAAAATCCTGTGCGTAATCTATAAAAGACATACAAAACAACTATAACAAAAATAATTTTTGTATTCTATCTTTTACTCCCTAAACATAACCCCAAATAGCATCGCGGAGATGACCAATTCTACAATTGAGAGGCCTCCGCATCGTCTATTTAGGGTTATGTTTTAAAAACAAAAAACCTACAAAAACTAGGTGGATAAACATACTTGAATTGATACGTTGTGGAGCTATAATAAAAGTGAACTTGGTGGTTGGTCTCGACGTAAAGTCGGGATTAAGGATTTTAAAAGTTTTAGCTCAAAATAATTGTTCTAGGGATTCCTAAATTGCGACTATGTGCTGATTCGTTCGGGCGTTGATCGTTGCGGAAACCCACCTATTAACTAGGCTGAACATACTTTTAAAATCCCGACCAAGTTCACCCCGTTAGAATTTTACTGTTAGAGTATTTTTCAAAGTAAAGTCTAAACCGCTAAAAAAATGTTTTACACTAAACTATAAGTGTAAAACTCTTACGGGGTTCAATAAAAAACCCGAGACTTTTGATCTCGGATTTTTTATTTAATTTTTAAAACCACTTACCCAAAAATCACTCCGAGTAGCATTCATGGAGATGACCAAATATACAATTGAGAGGACTCCATGTCGCTGCTCGGAGTGATTTTTAAAAAACCTTAAAAAGTTAAATCTTCATCCGTTCGCTTATAATCGCAAAGCTCATCTTTTCTAAACCAGTATCCAATTTCGTGTCTAGCTTCTTCTGGAGTTTCCGAAGCATGCACAATATTATGCACCGAACGCTTATCTCGGTTAGCCGAAGCTGGGGAATCCACCGAATAATCTCCGCGAATTGTGCCCATCTCCGCCGCCGAAGGCATCGTGCTTCCTGCTAATTTACGAACCATATCCACCGCATGCACACCTTTTATAACCATTTTTACCACCGGGCCAGAACACATAAAATCTAAAAGCCAACTACGAACCATTTTACCAATTTTATCTGGATCAGTTGTACCTAATTCTTTTTTGGCATCGTAACCATATTTTTCGTATGTAGCTAAAGTTTTTTCGCCTAAGCGGTGAACCCATTTAGCATCTTTAGGGTAATGCCCATCTATTTTGGCGCGAGTTGGTTTTTCCATGCCAAGCGCAACCAACTTTAAATTCCTCTGCTCTATACGTTTTATAATTTCTCCAGTTAAGCCGCGCTTAACACCATCAGGCTTAACCATTAAAAATGTTGTTTCTTCTTTTGGATGATTCATAAATTTACTAGGACAATAAAAAATCCTCTTATGTGAGGATACTTTTGTTAAAAATAAAAACTACGCTCCCACACTAACAGGAATCTCTTTAAGCCGCAAAGACGCCCTAAAAGATGGCGAAAGTTTTTTGGAGGCATCCAGAATTTCAATACCAATTATTTTGCCTTTTTTGTCGTAGTCAAAAATAACCCCTTCATCTATCTCATCGCTTTGAGCGTAGGGGCTGTCATCAAACCGAACATAAAAAGCATCTTCTGATTTATCGTAATGTAGTTTCATAAATATTTTTTAATCTTGCTAGTAAGGAAAACCGTTACAACCTCTATTCTGTGTTTTCTAACTTCATATACCGCCACCAACGCATAAACTTTTCTTTGTTTCTTGAACCTTCGCACGGCACGGATTCTGCCTGATAGTTGTTTTAATATTTTATCGGGTCTCCTGACGGTTCTATCCACTTCGGCCAGAGATATATTTCTTTCTTTAAACTGATACCTAGCATGATCCGTAAAGTATATCTCCATAAAGATGATAATAGCAAATTTTTAGAATAAAAAAAGTCCTACCTATTTATGTAATCCTTCGACTCGCAAACTCGCTCAGGATATTTTTTCAAACCATGGTTTGAAAAAATAAAAAAGCCCCCGACTTTCGTCGAGGACTGTGTACAGTTTGGTCAAGGGTAAATATAATCCTTCGGTGCACGATGTATTACCAGTTCGTGACCATTTTCTTCATCGCTGAGTGAAATACACCTTGTTCCAGGAATTTTGATGCAACCACTACGAGGATAGATGGCCAGTCGTTTCATCGAACCGCCCATCAGATAAACATGAAGCGGTAACGCCTGTGCATCAACCTCCAGAGCTACCCCATCGAAACGCCAAAGCGTCAGACGCTCTTCACTTGTTAGAGATGCGAAACTTTCCCCTCCCATAGGCACGCATGCGAGGTTTGTGCCATTTATGTCACGAACCAGTTCGCCTATCGTGATTATCATCAGAATTATCCTTTGATTAAAGTGATGGACGATTTGTCCGAGGGAAATACTACAAAAGCACGCCCGATAGACCTATCTCGTCAGTAATCTCTTTAAGAGGTATACCGGCAAGATCAGCCATACTTTGGGCTTCTTTCAATCTTTCTTCTTTTGAAGCAGTACCGAACTGCATACCAGCAGAGGTCATAGATTCTAACCACCTAGCCGCCTGAGACTTAAATCCTATTTTCTGGATTTCTTGAACTTCTTGATACAAAGAACATGGTTCATAATACCACCTGCTAATTTCGTAAGCCACGTTCCTTCTGCTTGCCAATTCTCTGAGCTTTTCTATACTAGGTTTTGTAGCCATTTTTTCTCCTATCCAAAAAAGAATTTGATAAACGGAATCGCCAGCGCCAAGAAAGCAGCACCGATGAACATTTCTTGAGAGTATTCCTTGACCCACCACCTCCACACCGGCATAGCCATCTTTTTCATAAGGCCTCCGATACGGAAAAAGGTTTACTTCAAAAAAATAAGACTGTTACAAACCGAACTTTTTCATCAACATGCCAATACAGACCACCACTACACCGCCCACGATTTTTGTGGCAATCTTTTTCCAGTTACTGGGACTATCCACCCACAGATCGAAGGCTCCGAAAAATATAGCCACTGCACCAACGACTATGATCGTGCCACTAATACTTCCAAGCATTTTCTCCTCCTTTGGTTGATTAGATTATTTTTGGTAAATTAAAGTACACCATAATAATACCATATTACAAAGATAAAAGTCAATAGCTTGTTATAGTTCAAAACTTGGCTTATTTACTAGCTATTTATGGGCTATTTTTATCTCAACTCATAACGTATCCCGAGCTTACGATCGTAAGCTCGGGATACGTTTTTGATTTAGATTTGTTATTTGGCTCGGTAAACTATATCGCCCAACTGATCGTTACGGAAGATTTTAACTCCAAACTTATTTAGCCTATCTAAAATAATCTTTGTAGGGTGGCCATAGGAATTACGGCCGACTTGAATGATAGCTTCTTCGGGTTTAACAATTTTTAAAAAATTTTCCGATGTAGAAGTTTTAGAACCATGATGCCCAATTTTTAAAACATCTACGTCTTCAACCGTCTTTGATGCGATAAGTTGTCGTTCTAATATTTCTTCCATATCGCCTGTTAACAAAAACTTTTTATTGCCCAAACTAAGTTCGCTCACCACCATACTTTCGTGTATGCCTTTAAAATTTTTGCTTAGTGTATTTTTTAAAGGGGTTAATATTTTTAAAATTGGATCTTTTTCATAACTAATTAAATCTCCAGCTTCTGCTACATAGACATTACTACCCTCTTTTTTAAGCGCATCTAAAAACTCGGCATAAATTTTGCTTTCGTAATTAGCACCTGCAAACATAAAGTTTTGAACTTTATAATCTTTTAAAACAGAAAGTAACCCGCGCAAATGATCGGCGTGCGGGTGGGTTAAAATTATCAACTCTATATCTTTGTCGTAAAAAGGTAAATATTTAGAAATTTTTGCCGAAATATCGGTGTTAGGCCCGCCATCTATTAAAATTTGTATGTCGCTTGGTAAAACTATTAACTGGCTATCGCCTTGGCCCACATTTAAAAAAATAACTTCTGCTTTTTGATTATCTTTTTCAAAAACAAACCAAAAAATTAAAACTGTAATAAAAGTTAAAATACCTAAAATAAAGCTTTTAGTTAATTGAATCATTGTAACCGTGTTTTTCTAAGTATAACCAAAATAGATAAATAAGAGGATAAAAAATAAAAATAATTAAACCGGTTTTACCTAAGTTAATGCTAGCCCAACTAAACGAACCAAAAAAATCTACAATTTTTATATTAGCTTTTAAAATCAGCCAAGCTGGCCATAAAAATATTTGCGCTAAATAACTATTCCAAGAAACCGCCACAAACCCTAAACCTAAAAACATTATCGGGTTAAGCATCGGCACCACAAAAATATTGGCTACTGGGCTTATAGCCGAAAGCGTGCCAAAATTATAAACCATAACTGGCCAAGTGGTGGTTTGCGCCGCCATAGAAAGCACCACTAATTCGCGCATTGGTTTTATGGGAATCCAAAACAAAATTTTGTCCCAAAAATTTTTAAAATAAACAATGCCAATAACCGCCAAAAAAGAAAGTTGAAAACCAATACTAAAAACCAAAAGCCGTGGGTTTAGCGCCACCATAAAAAACGCGGCCAACATTATTGGCCGCCAAGCCTGCACCAACCTGCCTTTATTTTTGGCCCAAAGTAAAAGTATGCCCATTATGCCGGCGCGCACCGCCGAAGCTGGCGAACCCACTAAAAATATAAAAGCGATTACAGCCAGAACTGCCACATAAAAAGCTTGCTTCCGCCATAAGCCAATACCAATCGCAAAATCCATAATCATTAAGGCGATTATAGAAATATTCATACCAGAAATCGCCAAAACATGCCGAGTACCAGTTATATTAAAATCGTTCTTGATTTTACTAGAAACATCTTTTTCATAACCAAAAACCATAGCATTAAAAAGAGCACCTTCATTTTGCGGTAAAATTGATTTTGTGCGATTAACCAAATATTCGCGCGAAATATTCCAAAAAGTTTTTTCGTTTAGAGAAAAATCTTCGTGGTAAGTTCCCGCTCTTAAAAAACCCAGCGCTGCAGAAAATAAAATTATAAAAGCTAAAAATAATTTATCAGAACCGCCAAAAATTTCTAAAACAGCACAAATTATAGCTATTAAAATAAAAATAAAAACCAGCCAAAAATAAAAACCGATAATAGATTGAGCCAATACACCTATTAAAAATCCAAAAGAAACACCCGCTAAAGCTCTTGATGATTTCATTATCTTTTAGTATACTCATCGCGACACCAATACGCGAATTCACCCGAATGACACGAATAAAATTCATTTGTAAATTTGTGTGTATTCGTAATTAGTGTCGCTATTATTATGTTATCAATGAACAATCTAAGACCAGGCGTTTTAATAGATTTAGAGGGCGAACCCTACCAAGTTTTAGAATCCAACTTTAATAAAGTTGCTCAAAGAAGGCCAGTTATGCAAACTAAAATCCGCAATGTAATTACGGGCAAAGTTCGTTCGGAAACTTTCCAACAATCCGACAGCATTAAGGAAGCCGATATAGAACGATTAAAATCTAAATTTACCTATCGCACCAAAAATGAGTTTTTCTTTCAGGCTGAAGGTGGAGAAAAAATGAGTTTTAGTGAAGAAACCTTAGAAGATAAAGTTAAATTCCTTAAAAAGGATATGCCGGCAGATATTTTTTTATTTAAAGGAAAACCAATATCTTTAGAATTACCAATTAAAGTTATTCTAGAAGTAAAAGATGCTCCGCCAGCCGCTCGTGGCGACACTGTGCAAGGTGCATTAAAAGACGCCATTTTAGAAACCGGTGCCGAAATAAAAGTTCCATTATTTATTGAGGCCGGTGAAAAAATAGAAGTAGATACTAGAACAGGATCCTACGTCCGCCGAGCCCAAGTTGATTAGATGGAAAGGATTAAAGGATAGTAGATTTATATTTAAAGACAGAATATACCGAATCTACGATCGTAGATTCGGTATATTTTTTACTAATTAAAATTAAATTAAAATCCATTTTTTGAAGCCATGGCAAAAGCAATTAAAAGCGAAAGTATTAAACCAACTATAAAACCAATTAATAAACCAATAAGCATTTTATTTTTTACCAGAAAAAAAGTTTGTAATTTCTTCCCAGTTTGCAGACGAAATAACAGCGATAGTTCCGCCTAAGAAAAACCCTGCTAAAAAACCAATTATTAAACCTAGGGCAAACATAATTTTTAGTACTCCACTCCCTTTCTGGCTGAAACACCTTTATTAAAAGGGTGCTTTATTTCTTTAACCTCCGAAACCAAATCAGCAAGTTCTATAAGCTTATTGTGGGCGTCTCGCCCTGTAACCATAATATTAACAATTCCACGATATTTTTTCAAAAAAGAAAATACTGGGCTTATTTTTAACAAGCCTAATTTTATAGCTACATTAATTTCGTCTAAAACAACTAACTGGTATTTTTTAGATTCTATGGCTTTTTTGGCAACACCCCAAGTTTCTTCGGCCGCCTTGATGTGAACTGATTTTGGATACGAATCGCCCAATATTCCAACAAAACCTTTGCCACCCTTAATAATGTCAAAATCATACCAATTCTCCAGACCCTCTAATAATTTATTGTCTTTTATTTTTGATTTTTGAGATTTGATTTTTGAGATTAGGACATCCTCGCCCGAAACCCACGGCCCTTTTATAAACTGATACATTACAGCCTTTCCGCCCTCGCCAACCACTCTTAAAGCCTGCCCAAGTGCGCTCGTGGTCTTTCCCTTACCATTACCAGTGACTACAATTAGCATTTGACTTTATTTGTTTATAACTGCTATATTTTTGCCATCGTTCCTTAACTCAAACCGAGGAGATACCCGTCATGTTCAGGCTATTATACTTGTCATTGTTTATGCTCGCTAAATTGGTGGTGAAAATCAGTGAAAAAACCGAAGGAGATATGGATACATTAAACGAATCACTACCCAAACTGTTCCAAGATCGGGATGAAAACATAGTAATATCTTCTGAAGAATTTGACCTCGTAAAGTGGAATATCATCCTGAAAGCGTTCGAGATGTTTCCAAAGAAAGTACACAAACTTTCAGAAAACTTGAGCAGATTCGCGATCGACAAAGAAAAAGGCACCATTACCATAATCGGTAATAATAACAGGATAGAAATCGGATAGTTATAGGTTCACTCCGCCGTTTGGAAAAATCCAAGCGGCGGTCTTTTTATTTTCCTAAAAAGCTAACGAAGCTAACCCAGTAACGTACATTCGTATGCGTTACTGGGTAAATCCTAAAAGCTAGCTAGGAACACCCCCCATTCGCTTCTCCACACTGCCTGCAGGTTAAGCAAGTGCCAGTGCGAATCATCATACCACCGCAAAGTTTGCAGACGGTTCCCGCATAAATTACACCAACTGTTTTTTCAGCCCTAGGCTGACCAACCTCGGGTTGGGCAACTGTTGCAACCACCACAGGTTCTTTAGCCGCTAAACTCTCCATAATCAAGCCACTTGCTTCGGATGAATTATCTTTAATGGAAGGCATATGAGTTTCTATTCTATTGGCAGAATCTAAACCAAATTCAGCTAAATCATCGGCCTGTAAAAATCTTAAAGCTAAATATTTAAAAATATAATCGGTTATGGAACTCACCATTGGAATATTGGCGTTTTCGGTAAAACCCATCGGCTCGTAACGCCCGTGTATAAATTGGTGACATAATTTTTTTAAAGGCACGCCGTGTTGCAACGCCATAGAAACAGAAATAGCGAATGTATCTAACAATCCGGCTAAAGTTGAACCTTGTTTAGCAATACGAATAAATATTTCGGCAAGCGTGCCGTCATCGTATATACTATGCGTTAAGAAACCTTGATGCCCCGCAATTGTAAACTTATGAGTTTCGGAAAGACGAGTAGCTGGAAGTTTTCTTTGTTGTGGTACAACATTAACAGTCTTAACCTCGGCCTCTGCTTTGGCTTCAATCGATGTAGAATCTTTTTCCTTTTTCTTAGTAGATAAAGGTTGAGCCGCTTTACAACCATCTCGGTAAACCGCAAAAGCTTTTAAGCCCAATTTCCAACCCATTATGTAAGCTTCTTGAATTTCTTCCACAGTGGTTCCTTCGTCCATATTAAATGTTTTAGAAATCGCACCCGAAATAAACGGTTGAACCGCCGCCACCATTTTAACGTGACCCTGCCAATGAATCGATCTTGTGCCAGCGGCCGGCTTAACTGCGCAATCAAAAATTGCCAAGTGTTCCTCTTTTAAATTTGGCGCACCTTCCACAATACCTTTTTCTTCTATATATTTCATTATTTCTTCGTTCTGGCTTGTAGAATATCCAAGTTTTTTTAAAGCCAAAGGAATAGTGTCGGCCACAAATTTCATATAACCACCACCTACAAGTTGTTTATAAATTAATGGGGCAAATAAAGGTTCAACACCTGTACAAGCGCAATCCATCATTAAGGCAATCGTGCCAGTTGGTGCAATAACAGTTACTTGAGAATTTCTAACCCCATGTTTTTTAGCCAAATTAAATGCTTCCACCCAAGTGTCACCCGCAGTTTTTAAAAGTTTTTTATCATCCATTGCCTTTGGATTTATTTCTTTTACTTTATCGCGATGCATACCGATAACTTTTAATTGAGGTTCTTTGTTTATGGCGTAGCCATTATGTGCACCAATTTTTGAAGCCATCACTGCCGATAATCTATAAGCTTCGCCGGTCATAAGCGCAGTTATAGCACCCGCCCAAGCCCGAGCCTCGTTAGAATCGTAAGCCAAAGCTTTAGCCATTAATAATCCGCCCAAGTTTGTAAAACCTAAACCTAATTCTCTAAAATTGTGTGCGGTTTCTTCTATTTTTGGAGTTGGATACGAAGAATGCCCTACAATAATTTCTTGTGCCAAAATCATAACATCTACCGCTTGAACAAAATCTTTAACCTTAAAACTTCCATCTTCGGCCAAGAAATGAATTAAATTTATAGAAGATAAATTGCAGGCCGAATTATCTAGGTGCATATATTCACTGCATGGGTTACAGCCATTGATTGGCCCAGTGTTAGAAGACGTATGCCATTTATCTATTGTGGTTTTATAATGCACCCCAGGATCAGCACATTCCCAAGCCGCCAAAGAAATTTCATGCATAAGTTCGCGAGCTTTATAAGTGTTGGCAATTTTTCCGGTGGTAATAAATTTAGTACTCCATTCTTTGTCTTCCTCTACAGCTTTTAGGAATTCGTCCGACAAGCGCACAGAATTATTGGCATTTTGATATTGAATAGATGACCAAGCTGGCTCGTTCAAATTTTGCATATTGTAACCAGAGGATATAAAAGCCCTAACTTTTTTTTCTTCTTCGGCTTTGCAACGAATAAATTCCATTACATCGGGATGATCTATATTTAACAAAACCATTTTAGCGGCACGGCGTGTAGCACCACCAGATTTTATCATGCCCGCTACCGAATCCGCTCCACGCATAAAAGAAACTGGGCCAGAAGAAAAACCACCATGCGACAATGGTTCCTTTGAAGAACGTAATGCCGATAAATTTATACCAGCCCCCGAACCTCCTTTAAAAATTCTAGCTTCGGTAGAAATCCAATCCATTATAGATTCCATACTATCGTCTACGCTTAAAATAAAACAAGCCGAACACTGTGGCTTTTCTTTTATACCCACATTAAACCAAACAGGGCTATTAAACGCCGATTTTTGGTAAACCAACAAATGAGTTAGCTCGTCTTCAAACGCTTTGGCTTCGGTTTTTGTATTAAAATAACCAGACGATTCGCCCCATGCAGTAATATTTTTTACCACACGGTTTATCATCTGCTTAACCGAAGTTTCACGTTTATCGCCCGAACCTCGAAAATATTTGGAACCCGTAATACTAGCCGCGTTATGAGACCAAAATTTTGGAAATTCTAAATTTTTAGCATCTACCAACGTGCCTTGCGGGCCAGATATTTTTATATCTCGCTTTTCCCATTTAAATTCATCGTAAGGGTGAACATTGGGCTTAGTAAAATATCTTTTAACTAAAAAAATTTTATTCGTTGACGAATCGCGTTTGCCCGACTCGTCGCGTTTGACGCGATCGGCAATAGAAGAATTTCCCATATTTTTTATGAGATTCGTTAGCTTGCAACCAGAATCCACCTTATTCAAGGGAAAACCTTGAATCAAAAAGTCTCCAGACGACCAAAACTACCAGAGACTTCTAAACTCAAGGGCTAATTGCAAAAAATCCGAACCGCATTTTTTTATAAAATTTAAACTACTTAAATTCATTTTACACCCTTAACTTTTAAAACGGATATCCACAGATAAATGCATAAAAATTGACAACTTTGACAAGAAAAATTTAGACTGCTTTAATTTAATAAAGTTCCTTAATAAAAATTCTCAAAATTAGAAGGAGGGCTTATGCAAAAAGGAGATATGGCTACAAGACTCTCTTTAGTACCTATATTTGGTTTTACCTTTCTTGCTTATTTGATAAACGAAAACATAGCTGTATATGTATGGGCAGGATCTTTAACTACTTGGATTTTTCTAAACGGAGTTGTAAGAACTCCAAACACTTCCTTCGAGGAGAACAGTGCATGGCTAAAAGAAAAATTTCAGAGGATCGAGGTGGAAACAGAACAACAAGAACACCTTACCACTCTATCAGTTTGAAGAAAGCTCTAAAAGCACTCCAAGAAAAACCGCAAGAAGAATTTGATCGTCTTAGGGAGGCCATAGAAACATACGGCATACCATTACCAATTGATTCTGAATATTAAAAAAGGGGAGGCAACATACCTAGAAAGAAAAAATAACTTCTATTGAAGTCCCACTTCGATAGAATTAACAATTCCATCTTGATCAGGTAAGTAAAAACCTTAAGAAAAGGAGTCTGCATAATGAACAAGGATGCGCTATATGGTTTTTTAATGCTGATGACTTTCTTCTTTATCGCTCCAGCTTTACTGGTATTAGCAGGCCCAGAATATGCCAAATTATCACTGGCTATTCTCTCTGGTATGTGTATAGCTAGAATCATCGAGCTGTTTACCGAACCAACACAGAATCAAGCCAAAAAAGATTCATGTCCTGTCACAAAAACCTAGACCCAAAAACAAACCCCGCCCCGACAATATCGGAGCGGGTATTTTATTTCTTTATTTCCTCTACGCCTAAATCTCGGCATATTTTTCGAGCTAGAAACTTATCGACCTCACTGTGCCGAGGTACTGTAGAAGTTTGTCTTGTTTTAGGATTAAAAAAGACGCTATGTTTAGCGCCTTCTCGGACAAAAACACATCCGTGAATAATTATATGTTTAACTAAATCTATCCGTTTCATCAGTAAGAAACTACTAACGATTCCCTTACTAACTTTCCGCCTAGTTCCTGTTCTAAAATACTTCTGTTTGATTTCAAAACCAAACTTAAGGCTTCATTCAAATTTTCTTTAAGCCCTTTTAAGGTTTTGGCCTGTGAATTTGCGCCAGGAACTTCTTCTACCCAGCCCACATACCACTTGCCTCTTTTTTTATAAACCACAGTAAACTGCTTTTTCATAATTAATAATCTACCACGAATACATTTTTGTTTCAACAAAAATAGCACGAGAATACGATCGTATTCTCGTGCTAAAATGTTTAGTTAATACTATAGAGGCTTAATCCTCTATAGTTACTTCATCTTTCTTCTAATAAACGCTGGCACAATAAACTCATCGTCGTTTTCATCTTCTTCATTAACCGAAGAAACTTGTGCTTCAAAAGCTTTGCCTTGTGGTTTTACTGTTTTTAAAAAAATATTTTCTTCAACACTGTCATCTTTTCTTGGCGCGTAAGATTCTCTAGGCTTAAGAAAAGATGAAGTATCGTTAAGTAAAGATTTTCCTTCGGAAACTTCCGAATTAAAACCTGTGGCCACCACCGTAACTTTTATTTCGCCTTTTTTGAGTTTGTCGTCTATAACTGCTCCAAAAATTACTTTGGCATCGCGATCTATGGATTCAGTAATAATTTGAGCCGCTTCGTTTACCTCACTCATACTTAAATCGGCGCCACCAGAAATGTTAAATAAAACTCCTTTGGCCCCGTTTATAGATACTTCTAACAATGGTGAGTTAATAGCTGCTCTGGCCGCTTCTTGGGCTCTGTCGTCTCCGGTAGCGCGCCCTATACCCATTAAAGCCGAACCAGCGTCTTTCATAATAGCTTTAACGTCGGCAAAGTCGACGTTAACGATACCGGGCAAAGTTATAAGATCGGAAATACCTTGAACCGCTTGACGCAAAACATCGTCCACAATTTCAAACGAACTTACAAGCGAAGTCTTACGGTCGATAATTGTAAGTAGTCTATCGTTAGGAATAACGATTATAGTATCTACTCTTTCTTTTAATTCTTCTATACCAGATTCGGCAATTCTGTTTCTTTGTAAACCTTCAAAAGAAAACGGTCGAGTTACAACAGCCACGGTTAAAGCACCAGATTCTTTGGCAGCTTCCGCCACTATTGGTGCCGCCCCTGTACCCGTTCCTCCGCCCATACCACAAGTTATAAAAACCATATCGGAACCACGAATTGCCTCTTCTATTTCTTCACGGCTTTCTTCGGCCGCTTGCCGGCCAATATCTGGATTCATGCCAGCACCTAAGCCACGAGTTGTGTTTTTGCCAATATGAATTTTTCTAGGCGCTAAACAATGATGAAGTGCCTGCGCATCAGTATTAACCGCCACAAAATCTACGCCTTGAATTCTGCTCGCCATCATTCGGTGAATAGCCGAGCCACCAGAACCACCAACACCAACAACCCTTATTCGGGCAAAAGTTTCTACATCGGGTTTAACTTGGGGCATATCTTGAAAATTTCTAAATTATAATATCTAATTTATAAAAACAATTGTAAATCTAATTGATAGGATTATAGCGCCCTATTGAAAAAACACAAGTTCGACCACAAAAAAATAACACTCCGGTTTGTTTCCGGAGTGTTGCTTATTTAGTTCAGTGACATTAAAACAGGAATTCTTTTACTTTTAACAAGTATCCAGTCTGTAAAATAACGATATACACTGAAGGCATCGTCAGCGGTTGGAGTTCCTCCTCTGGAAGGAACTGCTAAAAGATAGCTTTCGTCTTCCGATAATCTAAAAATTCTATCGCCTAAAAGGCGACAGCAACGACGACCATAAAGAGCCTTCAAACAACTACCGTATACGGCAATCTCTCCTATCTCTTCTTTAAAAACAACAAGAATCATTAGGTTAGGAAGTTTCTGCATTTCTTCGTAAGGATCGATAGTTTGACCATTCCTTAAAATCCTCAAAAGAGTACCAAATTCCAAATCCATAGATACATTCTGTCTTCTTGCTTCAAAACTCATAACCAGCCTCCCCATGGCTTTATGAATTTGAAGTGAGATTATAAGGTACCAAAAAATTTATAACATAAAACAAAAAAATCCGCTAGATATCAAACTCTCTTTAATCCGGCTATCCAAACATTGTTCCTAATAGCATCACGGAGATGACCGATTCTACAATTGAGAGGACTCCGTGTCGTCTATTAGGAACAATGTTTAAAAAAAATAATTAAGGTATAAGCTCCGAAAACCAATCTTTAATTTTCGACCACAAACCAATTCCTGGTAAAAATTCCGTTGTTGTTTTTGGTCTATCTTTTTTAGTTAGTTCATTGTCGTTTTCATAAAGTAAAATTCCTGCGAGAGTTGCAGTCTCTGGGCCAAATAATTCACTAAAATCTGTTTTAATTTCGCGGGCTCGGCCAATTTCAATATTTAACTTTAATTTTTTGCGAGCGAGTTCCATTAAGCCCTCCATTTTTACACCCCCTCCCGTAAGCACCACCCCCGCCGGCAAATTAGCTTTACCAGATTTTTTAATTTCTTCGTTAACCATTTCAAAAATTTCGCTGGCACGTGCTTCAACAATTCTAGCAAGTTCCCATTTAGATATAACCGCATCGTTATTTGTCCAATCAGCTAAAATAATTTGCTCCCTTCTAGAAACATTACCAGATACACAACAGGCATGTTCCAATTTAATTCTTTCTGAAACTTCGTGTGCCACCTTAAGCCCAACTGCCATATCGTTAGTTATACTACCCGAGCCCACCGGCACCACGCTCGCATGTTTAAGTTCTGATTCTTCCCAAATAGAAACCCCTGTCGTACCAACACCGATATCAACTACCGCCACGCCAAGTTCTTTCTGCTTCTTTGTTAAAACCGCACGGCTAACAGCCAACGGAGAATAAATAATATTTTCTAATTCGAGCCCTGCATCGTGGATAGCTTTTCTTACAGATCTTAAAACAGGTGTAGAACCTAAAACTAAAATGGAATCAGCTTCCAATCTAACACCTTTCATACCTATTGGATCCTTAGCTTTGTCTATTCCATCTACAGTATATGAAACTGGAATAGTATGAATAATTTCTCTATTAGGTGGTAAAGGAATAGTTCTAGCAGAATCTAACACCCTATTAACATCATCTAAAGAAATTTCCCCATCAGCCCTAGAAACAGCAATAGAGCCATGAGAATTCACTAATTTAAAATGAGGACCACTTAAACCAACAAACAAACGAGTTATTTTTACATTGCCACTTTTAGAAGCCACTTCAACAGCTTCTTTAATTGATTCAACTGCTTCTTTGGCATCTATTATCTGGCCTCTTCTTATGCCTCTAGATAAACTCTCTCCAAAAGCAATAACTTTTAAATCTTCTCCAACCAAAAGAGTGCCTACTCTAATTTTGTGTGAGCCTAAATCTAGCGCGGTGATAATATGTTCTCGGGCCATTTTCGAAAATTAAAAACTTAAAAATCAAAAGGCAAAATTACAGTTCAAAATTTAAAAGTTTTGAATTTTTACTTTTATTTTTGACCTTTGACTTTTAAACTTTGAATTACACCTCCAAAACTACTCCAAGTTTCTTTAAAATCTTATTCTCCAAACCAGTCATTACAACTTCATCTTTTCCCAGAAGATGATCGTATCCAGCTAAATGCAATATACCATGAACGACTAGTCGCGTCATCCATTTTTTTTGTGTAAAACCATACTTTTTTGCCTCTTCCAACACTACTGCTGGGCAAATAACCACATCACCTGCCCCGAGATCATCTGAGAGGTCAGTTTCAAAACTTAAAACATTGGTCGGCTTGTTTTTAGCGCGATATTTTTTATTAAGTTCCGCCATTTTCTTTTTAGAAACAAAAATAAGACCGTAATCTGCTACGGTCTTATTTTTTGGTAAACAGGAGTTTACCGATTTTAATATTTTATTTTTATCTATTCCAGAATAAGAAAATTTAACATTGCGCTCCATTTTGTTTTTACTCTAACATCGGTTCAAGTATATTTTTGACTCTATTACCATCGGCACGCCCAGCCAGTTCTTTAACCGCTAAGCCCATTATTTTTCCAAAATCTTTTTTAGATTTTGAACCAACTTCGGCCATAGCTTTATCTACAGCTTTTTTAATATCTTCGGCACTAGCTTCTGGTGGTAAATATTTTTTTAAAATTTCAACTTCAACTTCTTCGCTTGTAGCTCTTTCTTCTTCTCCAGCTGTTCTAAAAGTAGTTGCAGAATCTAAACGCTTTTTAGCTTCGGAACGTATAACCTCCTGTGTTTCCGCTTCGGTTAAACCCTCTTCTTTCTTTTTCTTTTCTATTTCTTTGTTTTGAATAGCTGCTTTAATCATGCCCAAAAGCGAACGGCGAAAAGCATCACCAGCTTTTAGAGCTTCTTTAAGATCAGAGTTGATCTTTTCCTTTAAAGGATTCATTTATCTTTTTTGTTTTATTTTTGATAAATCCATCTTCTCCCCTGGTTCGATTTCACCTAACTTGCTAAGTTCAGCTCGCATTCCACGCAACTTTTCTCGGCGCAAAGCGCTTTTTTTCTTTTTAAGCTTATTCTTTGGGCGAACATTAAACCTATTCTGGCGTGCTTTAAGCAAAACACCGCTTTGTCTAACTTTCTTGGTGAATCGTCTTAATAAATTAGAAGTCGATTCTTTATCTTTTTTCTTTAATTCAATCATAAAAATATACTAATCTACGAATCTATGCGAATTATACGAATGGATTTAACGAATATTTGTAATTTATTTGTATCATTCGTAGCCATTTGTATATTGGCATATTTAAGGTAACTCTACCTTTCCACCTGCTAATAAATGCAGGTGCAAGTGATCTATAACTTGACCACCATCTCGACCTACATTAAAAACCAATTTATAACCCGAAATATTTTTATCTTTTGCTACCTCGGCCGCCTTTTTAACCACATTCATAACAATCGGCCATTCATCGGCACTAACCGCCGAAACCGAATGAATATGCTTTTTAGGCACAATCAACAAATGTGTTTCGGCTTTAGGATGAATATCCTTAATGACCACCGTCTCTGAATCCTCAGCTACGATGTTCGATGATACCTCATGTTTAGATATTTTGCAAAAGATGCAGTCCATTGGTAAATGGTAAAACAAAAAATAACATTGGTCAAAAAATGACTATTCCCAGAAGGTCATTCCTTCTGGGAAATAACAATAAAAAAAGGCCGGCGTTTTTATGCGCCGACCAACTAGAGAAGCCTTGCTGACCACCCACGTCAACTGTTAAACCACGGAATGATCCAGTTAACCGCGGCATACCAAAGCCCCAAAACTGCGAGCACGGCGAGAGTCAGCCAGCCCGCAAAACTTGAGCCTGGTGACTGCGAGCTCATCATTCACCTCCTTTGTTAAGGTTAATTATAAGTTAACAGCGGTATTTATAAAAAACAATACCCTAACTTTTTAATCTCCTTTTAACTTCCCCCATCAATTTAGCTAACGGTACAGTTTCTTGAACGCCCGAAGTCATATCGCGAATAATAATTTCGTTGTCTAAGGCTTCTTTTTGGCCCAGAATTAAAGTTAATTTAACACCGAGTTTATCGGCATTTTTCATCTGCGATTTTATAGAATGTTTACTTATGGATTCCGCCATTAAAACACCCTCTTTTCTAAATTCTTCCAAAATCTTAAGGCTTTTCTTTTTAGCAAGATCCCCAAGTTGAACCAAAAACAATTTATACTGTGGCCAAGAAGGTATTCTAGATTTTGCTTCTTTCATTTCTAGAATTATTCTTTCCATACCCGCCGCAAAACCTATAGCTGGAATACTTTTACTTCCCAACATTTCAGCCAAACCATCATATCTACCGCCCGAAGCTAATGCCGATTGTGCGCCTCTTTTTTCTTCTATGTAAATTTCAAATACCGTTCGATTATAATAATCAAGCCCTCTAACTAAGTGCGGGTTCAAATTATAAGGTATATCAAGTTCATCTAAAAATTCTAACAACTTCTTAAAGTGATTTCGGCAGTCATCGCAAATAAAATCTAAAATTTGAGGAGCCTTGGCAATAATTTCTTTACAACCATCTTCTTTGCAATCTAAAACTCTTAAAGGATTAACCTTAGATCTTCGCTGGCAATTAGCACACATCTTTTTAAGGTTGTTTCGCAAAAAATCTTTAAGAGCCTGTTTATATTTAACTCGGCAAACTTTATCGCCCAAACTATTTACCTCGCACACCATATTTTTTAGTCCAAAATCGGCCAGCAAACTCATAGCAATTTGAATCATCTGCGCATCTATAACAGCATCTTCCGAACCTATAACTTCAAAACCCAATTGGTGAAATTGGCGAAATCTTCCAGCCTGCGGGCTTTCGTGTCTAAACATTGAACCTATATAAAAAACTTTCACGGGTTGAGGTAAAGATTCCCAGCCATGTTCTAAATAAGCCCGCATTATTGGCGCCGTGTTTTCTGGGCGTAGCGCTAGTTCATCACCACCTTTAGTTTTTAGTGTAAACATTTCCTTCTCTACCACATCACTTGTTACACCTAAACTTTTTTCAAAAACCCACTGATATTCTAATACTGGTGTTTCTACATAACCAAAATCGTAAAATTCGGCCATATCAAAAACCACACGTCTAATTTTTTCCCAATAAAGTAAATCATCGGGTAAAATATCGTGCATGCCTGTTGGTGTTGAAAATATTTGTTTTGCCATGTTTTTCTATGAGCGAAGCGAATAGTTAAAAACATGTGTCCGCCGTAGCCTTGCCTAGTAACGTACATTCGTATGCGTTAGCTAGGCCTTGCTTGATTCTTTACCAGTACTTGATAAATGTGGGCGAAGGCGGGGCATGTTCTTTTTTAAATTAATACATCGGACTTTGAATCGTTCCCGCATTACTAACCGGCCAAACTCTAAACCAAGCCTTGCCTACTATTAAATGCTTGTAAAGAGGACCCCAACGGCGCGAATCCGAAGACGCGTCGCGATTATCTCCCATAACAAAATATTCGTTATCATCTAGTTTTATTTTCATATCCCCTGGAGTATTCTCTTCTAAATATTTTTCTCTAAGTTCGGAACCTAAAGGGTTATCTCTGCTATAAATAACAACCTTACCATCTTTAACTTCCACAGTTTCTTCTGGCATGCCGATTATGCGTTTTATGTAATACTGGCTAGGATCTTGTGGGTATCTAAAAACAATAACTTCACCTCTTTGAGGATTATTAAACCTGTAAGATAATTCATCTACTATCAAATAATCCTTATCGTTAAAAGATGGAAACATTGATTCCCCACGCACAAAAAACGGCTGAATTATAAAAAAACGAATTGGAAGAATAATAAGCAAAGAAACAACCACTATTTTGATTGTCTCCCACAAAAAATCCCCTGTTTCTCTAAAAAAATTGCTCATTTGTACGGCTATATTAACACTTTTAGGCTTATTAAGCAAAACCTAGTAATTCTATGAATTAACTTCTCTAATATTGATCCGATATTGATCCGAATAGCATTCATGGAGAAGACTATTTATACAAATAAAGAGGCTCCATGTCGCTATTCGGAGCAATATTTATAATCCATATTTATGCTAAAATCTGAATATGGAAAAAGGTTATAAAAGCTACTGGTGGCTAATAAGCTTAGTCATTCTCCTGGCTGGAGCCAATATATTTGTTTTTAGTAAAATTTTTTTAATAGCCGACGCTAGCCAATTACCCCAGCTAAAATTTAATGCTTTCTCGGCAGGATCGTTTGTTTTACAAAAAAATTCAAAAA
>JBBTRR010000001.1:96965-107494 GCA_038065095.1 Patescibacteria group bacterium | reverse complement strand
CTAAAATTTAATGCTTTCTCGGCAGGATCGTTTGTTTTACAAAAAAATTCAAAAATATCCACAAATTTTAGCGAAACCAGAAACATTTTGGTTTTAGGCAGATCGGGCGGCAACCATATTGCCCCCGAACTTACCGATACAATTTTAATTGCACACATAAATGGACCGCTAAAAAAGGTAAAGATAATATCTATTCCTCGAGATTTAGCCGTAAAAACTGGAAATTACATTACAAAAATTAATGGCTTATATAAAATCGGCAGTGAAAAGGGCGAAAGCGCCGGATTAAAACTAATACAAAACAAAGTTGAAGAAGTAACTGGCATAAAAACAGACTCTTTTATTTTATTTGATCTAGATACCGTAGAAAAAGTTATAGATGAAGTTGGAGGTTTAAATGTTTATGTTAAAGAAGATATTAAAGATACCAGTTTTCCAACCGATAACGGAGGTTATGAAACTTTTAGTTTAAAAAAGGGCCTGCGTTATTTAGATGGCAAAACTGCGCTTAAATTTGTGCGCACCAGAAATAGCGCTCGGGGCGACTTTGATAGAATGGAACATCAACAAGCAGTTTTAAAAGCCGTAAAAGGCAAGGTGCTTTCGCTAAACCCAGTTTGGGATTTTGCAAAGTTATGGAAAATTTTTAATATGGTTCAACAAAATGTTAAAACCGACCTTACACTTAGCGATTTAAAAAATATTTGGGCATTTAGTAAAAATTTAGACTTAGATAAATTAGAAACTTTTAGCCTCAATCCAGAAAATGGCTTGGTAAAATCAGAAAAAATGAAGTTTGGCGTCCAAACCGCATATGTTCTTACCGCTACACCTAAACAATTTGATTATGCTAATATACAAAAAGCAATAACTAGCTTTCTAAATAGGTAATAGTAAATATTGTTTCGGCAGGCCTGTGGAGAAGACTATTTTATAAATAAAGAGGCTCCACACAGCCTGCAAGAAATAATATTTACGAACATCGAAATGAAAATAATCGTAGGCCTTGGCAATCCCGAAGAAAAACAATTAAAAACCCGGCATAATGCGGGCGAGTTTTATTTGTCTAAATTGCGCAACACTTGGAGTGAAAAAGATTTTACCGAAGGCAAAAATGCTTTATGGCTAGAAACTAAGGTTGGTAAAGAAAAAGTTTTTTTAATTTTTCCAAACAAGTTTATGAATAATTCTGGCGAGAGTTTAAAAAAGGCTTTGGCTAATTTAAAAATAAAACCAAAGCCTGCCGATATTTTAGTTATGCACGACGATTTAGATATAGAATTTGGAAGAATAAAATTGAGTTTTGCTCGTTCCAGTGCCGGTCACAATGGCGTACAGTCTATAATAAAAAATTTAAAAACAGATAAATTCTGGCGCTTGCGAATCGGCATCGGTTTACCCCGAGCGAAGTCGAGGGGCAAAAAGCTAATAGATTTTATTTTAAAAAAATTCTCCCCAAATGAAGAGAGAACCTTAAATAAAAACTTTAAAGATATTTTACCTTCATTAGAAATTTGGCTAACCAATCCTGCGCGAGCCATGAGCGAAATAAACAGTCAAAAATAAAAGCCTCGCGTTATGCGAGGTCTTCTCGCGTTATGCGAGGTCTTTTTGATATTTGGCAGGCGCCTAAAGGATAACCATGAGTTTCTCATCCTCTCAAGACCCATCACACCACTCACAATCCTTGGCTATTTTTTTAAATTTATAGGCTTATCAGATGGGTGTTTTTTGATACTTAATTTTTTTACCATCCGTTTTGCCACCTGCCTTAATTTTTGAGTATTAAAACGAACTTTTTGTAATATATCACCTTGACATTCTATTGTCAAGAGGCTATATTGGTTTGGCAATAAATCAATAGCTATGCGCTATTCTGAGCAGCATTATGGAGAATAGTTTTAATATAAACAGAGAGGCTCCATATCGTCTGCTCAGAATAGCACTGGCGACAAAAAAATGAATATATTTACCCTAATAATCTCCAAAATAAAGGCTCGTCCTAGCCTATCAATAATAGTAGGCATACTAGCCGTAATAGTATTGATAGTAATTTCCACTAGTGGCGCCGATAAAACCATAACTTTTGTGGAAGTTAAAAAAGGCACAATCTCGCAAGAAATTGCCGTAACTGGCAAAACCGTTCCAAATTCCAATGTTAGTTTGGGCTTTGAACGTAGCGGAAAAATAACAAGAGTTAATGTTTCTGTGGGCGATAAAGTTTTAGCTAATCAAGTTTTGGCCACAATTGATTCCAGCGAACTTAATGCTCAACGTTTACAAACCGAGGCCGATCTCGAAGCAGAAACAGCCAGATTAACTGAACTTAAAAACGGCTCGCGTCCAGAAGAAATTGCCATTTATGAAACAGAACTAGCTAACGCCAAAACAAATTTAGTAGAAAAAATTAATGATGCCTATATTAAAGCTGATAACGCCATTCATAACGATATAGATATTATTTTTTCTAATGCCAAAACACCCAACCCAAAAATAAATATAACTATTACCGATCCGCAATTAAAAACGGATTTGGAAAATATGCGACTTGCCGTAGAATCTAATTTAAACGATTGGAAAAACCTTAGCGCTTCAACAGATATTACAAAAAAAATAGAAAAAACATCTTTATATCTAAATCAAACAAAAAACTTTTTAGATAAACTAGCCACAGCCGTAAACAACACCACCAACGAAACATATAAAACCAATGTTTCTTTGGCTAGAAACGAAATAAGCTTGGTTAGTCAAAACTTAAACTCTGCGGAATCAAACTTTTCTTTGGCTTCAAAAAATTTAAGCCTAAAAAAATCTGGCGCTACTGCCGAAGGTATTATCGCGGCTGAAGCTCAAGTTAAACACGCCGAAGCTAATATTGAATTAGTTCAATCGCAAATATATAAAACAGTTTTAATATCGCCTATTGCTGGAACTGTAATTAAGGTTGATGCTAAAAAAGGCGAAATCGCCCAAGCCGGCTCGCCTTTGATAAATATAATTTCGGATTCATCACTCGAAATTGAATCTTTTGTGCAAGAAGTTGATGTGGCAAAAATTTCTTTGACTAACCCTGTAAAAATTACTTTTGATGCTTTAGGCGAAGAAAATTTTACAGGCAAAGTAATTTACATTGAACCCGCTGAAACTATTGTGGACGGCGTAGCTAATTTTAAAATTAAAGTTGGTTTAGAAAAAATAGAACCTAGGTTAAAAAGTGGCTTAACGGCTAACCTAACTATAGCCACCATAACTAAAGAAAATGTTTTAATTTTGCCTCAATTTGCCGTTATAGAAAACGATAAGGGTACGTTTGTAAAAAAATACAAAACTTCTTTACCGTTAGATGCTAAAGTCTCGGCCGACGATAAAAATTTAGAAGAAATAGAAATTAAAACCGGAATTTATTCGGGCGATGGTATGGTAGAAATTACCTCTGGTTTAACCGAAAGCGACATTGTAGCCAACATTGGTTTAAAAACAAACTAAATGATTCTGGTAGAAAAAATTTCTAGAAACTACGAAAACGACGGCGATAAAACTCAAGCCTTAAAAGAGGTTTCGTTTAAAATAAATTCTGGCGAATTTGTGGCCATAATGGGCCCATCTGGTTCGGGTAAATCTACACTACTTCATATTTTAAGTTTTATGGATAGAGCAAATTCTGGTTCGTATTCTTTTTTTGGAAAAAAAATGGAAGATATGAACGATACCGAGCTTGCCAATGTTCGCAACAAAGAAATGGGTTTTGTGTTTCAAGCTTTTAATTTGCTGGGGCGATCTTCCGTATACCAAAATGTAGAATTGCCTTTGCTATATTCCACAATTTTACCAAGTGAAAGAAAAAGTCTTGTGGAAAAAGCCATAAAGGATGTTGGGTTAACCGAAAAAACATATGTAGAAGCCGGCAGATTATCTGGTGGGCAAAAACAGCGTGTCGCCATTGCTCGCGCTTTAGTTAATAACCCCAATGTTATTTTTGCCGATGAACCTACTGGCAACTTAGATTCTCATTCTGGCGAAAACATAATGCAAATTTTAAAAAAATTAAACGAAGCCGGCAAAACAATTATTTTAGTTACACACGAAACTTATACTGCGCAATTTGCCGAGAGATTGATCCGCTTAAAAGATGGAGAAATTGAAGTTGACGGCACAGTTAAAGATATTCTTTCAAAAAATTATGAAAGTAAATGATTCATTAAAAACTGCACTCGCCGGCCTAAGACACGCCAAAACCCGTGCCATGTTAACTATGCTTGGCATAGTAATTGGCATAGCTTCTGTAATTTTATTGATGTCTATTGGCACCTCGGCGCAAAATTTAATTATTTCTCAAGTTCAAAATATTGGCTCTAATTTGCTTTTTGTTATTCCCGGCGCCACGCAAGGTTCTAAATTTTCGCCGCCAGCTTCGGCTTTTGGCATAATTATTAAAACTTTAAAAGAGCGTGACATAGAATTTTTTAGAAAAGATCCCTCCATAGACAAAGCCGCTGGCGAAGTTCACGGCCAAGCCCGAGCCGTCTATAGCAACAACGATATTTCTGTAACTTACACTGGAGCCACCGGCGAATATTTCGACATTATAAACCTTAAAGCCGAGAAAGGCAGATTGTTAAATTCCAAAGACGACAAATCTATGGAAAAGGTTGTAGTTTTAGGCTCTGAAGTTGCAAAAAAATTATTTGGAGAAAAAGAAGCTATTGGCAAAAACCTCCGCTTAAAAAATAATTCATTTAAAGTTATTGGCGTTATGGAAAAAAAGGGCATGAGCGCTTTTGGCGCCGATTTAGATAATAATATTTTTATTCCTATGTCGGTCGCCCAAAAACAAATGCTAGGCATAGACTATTACAGTGCGGCTTTTATTCAAGGCAATAATAGCTATAGTATAGATTTTATTAAATCTAGAATGACTTCTATCTTACGCCAAAACCATAGCATCACTAATCCCGATAAAGACGATTTTAACGTGCGCACGCAAGAAGATGCACTCGCTGTTTTAGGTAGTATTACTTCTGTATTAAAAATATTTTTAGCTTCTATTGCCACAATTTCTTTGGTGGTAGGCGGAATTGGAATTATGAATATAATGTTAGTTTCGGTTATTGAACGCACACGCGAAATTGGTTTAAGAAAAGCCGTGGGCGCCACTAACGCCGACATTATGCAACAGTTTTTAACCGAAGCCATAATTTTAACTTCTATTGGCGGGCTGGTAGGAATTATTGGCGGTGCTGGTTTTAGTTTTTTAATTTATTTAGGAATTTCTAAATTCGCCGTTGCCGATTGGACATTCTCCTTACCTCTTTCTTCTATACTATTGGCGCTTGGTGTTTCTACCACCATTGGACTTGTTTTTGGAATTTATCCCGCAAGGCAAGCATCCAAGAAAAATCCTGTTGAGGCTTTAAGATACGAGTAGGGTTTGACTAAATAAACCACAAAAACTATCATAGCCTTGTGGCTGATATTTTAACCCATTCGACAGGCTCAGGGTCAAAACTTCGGCCGAATATTTCCGAAGTTTTGATAGCCGCGAATATCCCTGAATTTAGAAATCAGGGCGTTTTATGGTTCAAAGAAAACGAAAATAAAATTAAAGTTTTAAGTCAAAACCCCGTAAAGGGCAAAGCCCCACACGGGGCAGGAAATATTTGGTGGCGCAATCATGTACGCATTTTGGAAAAAGATTTAAAAGTTAATCCCCTCGCTTTAATTCGCGAACTCGCCGATTTTGGTTACACCAAAACGAGTCCTGTTTTAAACCCATGCGAAGTTTCTTTTTTGGGTTCAGTTTTAACCATCTGGCCGGTTAATTTAGATAATCCACTAGCTTTTGATTTTAACGGTAACAGTATTGAAACTATTTCCGAATTAGAAAAACCAAAAATAAAATCTAAGGAAGCCGAATTAGACGAATTAGACGAATTAGAAAAAATTTATACACACTTTAAAGCTGGCGACTATGTTGTTCATATCGACCACGGTATTGGAAAATTAAAAGGTGCCACCGCCGATTTAGAAAACTATTTCGAAATAGAATATGCGAAAGGCGACCGGCTTTTTTTGCCTTTTGAACAAGTTAAAAAAATATCTTTATATGTTGGCTTTACCCGCCCCAAGGTTCACAGCTTAGGCGGAAACTTATGGTACAAAATAAAAACTAAGGCTAAAGAAGATGTTGTAAAACTAGCTAAAGATTTATTGCAGTTATATGCCCACCGAGAAGCCTCGCGCGGTTTTAGTTTTGTTAAAAATTCGCCAGAGATGGAAAATATTATTGCCGATTTTGAATACCCCGAAACACCGGATCAATCTAGAAGCTGGCAAGAAATAGAAGCCGATATGGAAAACGAAAAACCAATGGATAGGGTTTTAGTGGGCGATGTTGGTTTTGGTAAAACCGAACTCGCTATTCGCGCGGCATTTAAAAGTGTAATTTCTGGCAAGCAAGTTGCTTTAATTTCGCCTACAACAATTTTAGCCCGCCAACATTACGATGTTTTTAGTAACCGTTTAGAAAAACATGGAGTTAGCATAGCCATGCTTAGCCGTTTAAATGCAGAGGAAGTAAATAAAGATTTTGCTAAAAAAATTAAACTAGGTACGGTTGATGTGGTAATTGGCACACATCGTTTGTTTTCTAAAGACGTAGAATTTAAAGATTTAGGCCTTTTGATTATAGACGAGGAACAACGCTTTGGTGTTTTGCAAAAAGAGAAAATAAAAAAACTAAAAGCCAATATAGATGTTTTAATGCTCTCGGCTACTCCAATTCCCCGCACCCTTTATTTAGCTATGTCTAATTTAAAACCAATTTCTAAAATACAGACACCACCCTTGGGCCGAGAAGCTGTGGAAACAAAAATAGAAAACTTTTCTTGGGCTACTGTTAAAAAAGCTATTGAATTTGAACTCGCCCGCTACGGCCAAGTTTTCTTTTTAGAAAATAGAATCCACAAAATAAATTCTGTAGTTGAGCAAATTAAAAAACTCGTGCCCTCGGCGCGTTTAACGGCATTACACGGCCGCATGGGCGAAAAACAAATAATAGATGCGGTGGAAAGTTTTAAAAGTGGCGCCAGTAATGTTTTAGTTTCTACAACTATTATAGAAAACGGCATAGATTTACCTAACGCCAATACGCTAATAGTTTCCGATGCTACCAAACTTGGCTTATCCCAAGCCCATCAATTACGCGGCCGCGTAGGCAGACGCGATATTAAAGCTGTGGTTTATTTCTTGCATGGAGCGTTAGCGGAATCCTCCGTAGCCAATCACCCTCCTTCGCTAAAAGCTACGGAAGGGTTTTCGCGCCTCCAAAAGAAAGGACGATCTAAAAAAAGGGCGAAGGAGGACGATACTCTTTCTAAAGTCCACGCCCGATTGCTGGCGCTCAAAGAATTTTCTAACTTAGGCGATGGTTTTAAAATTGCTCTACGCGATTTAGAACTCCGTGGTGCTGGTAATATTTTGGGCCGAAATCAATCCGGCCACATAAACCAAATCGGTTTAAATTTATATTGCGAAATGCTTTCCCAGGCTGTAGAAAAGTTAAAAACATAACAATTTATTATAAAATTCTATCTTAACACTTTTGAACGATCGTTTGTTTTTGTTAAGATAAGAAATTATTGTTAACAACTTTCATACGATCGTTTGTGGTTTGTTAACAATACAAAAACTTAAAATATATCTGGACATACAGTGAGATAGCGATCGCTATCTCACTGTATGAATTAAATGATACTCTCCCCGCATAGAATACGGGGATTCCTGTATGGAATTAAAAAGGAACGACGGATTAGATCGTTCCACTGTTTTTATTATAACAATATTATATTTACCCCTTAAAGCTTAAATTCGCTAGGTCAGATAAATCATTACCTACTTCAGCTATACACTCTTCAAAGCTTTCCAAATTGGTAATCATTTCTTTGAATCGCTCTTTAAGTTCAGAAAGGTTTCCATACGGAAGTGAAGTTACAGAAGAATCTATCTGCTCTTTCGTCCTTTCCAAAACATGCAACCTTTCTTGTAGTTGCTCAACAATATCTTCTACCTCGCTAATCCAATCTAATCTGTTAAGCAGGTTACCGTGGCTAGAATTAAATAAATCTAAAGACCTTACTAAATTTCCACGACAGATAGAAGAATCGCAAATTATTCCCCCAATTGAACCCAATGCTAATGTTCGTCCACAAACCAAACAACTATCTAATCTCGGCGAATCGGCTTGATCTGTTGCTTCCATAGTTAAACTCCTTTTTTAAAGAACTATTAAATTTATTCACAAAAATAAACTAGCAAATATCCGCCTAAATGTAAACTGTACATGGTATTATAGGAAAATGGATTCGATGTATCTTAACGCTCTAAACATTGTTTACGGCTTATCGCGTATAAAAAAATTACTCTTTGTTTTTAAAACCGCCGAAAGAGCATGGCAGGCGTCGGCGGGAAAAATTTTGCAACTAGATTTTAATGGCGAAAGTATAAAAGAAGCCTTAAAACTTCGAGAAATTGTTGACCCTAAAAAAGAATGGGAAAGACTAGAAAAATTAAATATAAAAACAATTTCTTTATTTGAAAAAAGTTATCCCAAACTATTAAAAGAAATATCTTCCTCACCAATTCTGTTATACTTGAAAGGCAACGCTGATCTTTTACACGAAAAATGTTTAGGCGTGGTTGGCACTAGAACACCATCTGGTTATGGTCGCGCGACTGTAGATATACTTGTGCCACAATTGGTTGAATCTGGTTTAACAATCGTAAGTGGTCTGGCTCAAGGTATAGATGCCTTAACCCATATGGCAACATTAAAGTGTGGGGGGAAAACAATTGGAGTTTTGGGTTGTGGAGTGGATCAAATTTATCCCAGAATGAACGAGCCGTTGGCCATAGAAATGTTAAAAAAAGATAATCTAATACTTTCCGAATACCCTGCTGGCACCGAAGCTTTTAAGCAAAACTTTCCTGCCAGAAACCGTATAATAGCCGGTTTATCGTTAGGCACATTGGTTATAGAGTCTAAAATAGATGGGGGCGCTTTAATAACCGCTAAACAAGCCTTAGAAGCTAACCGAGAAGTCTTTGCTGTGCCTGGCCCAATTACCAACACAACTTCAGCTGGAACCAATAAACTTTTACAAGATGGCGCTAAAGTTGTTTTATGTGCCGAAGACGTTTTACAAGAACTTAATTTAAAAAAATTAAGCACAAAAGAGAAGATAGCAGTTAGTTTAGACAAGCTTACAGACGAAGAAAAAACCATAGTGAATTTAATTCAAACCGAACCCGCTCACATTGACAAAATTATTCAAACAACTAAACTTAAGCCCCATGTGGTTAGTTCCGTATTAACAGGTTTAGAGCTTAATGGGTATATAAAAAACATGGGAGGGCAAACTTATACATTGATGTAATTTATAAATTAAACATCTCTCCTAACAGCGACATAGAGCCTCTCTATTATATAAATGGTCTTCTCCATGAATGCTGTTAGGAGAGATGTCAGAGAAAAAACTTACCCCAATATCATTTTGAGCGATTTCAAGGAGGTTCAATTTAATATAAAGAGGGAGGATGTAAGTGCCCCTCCTTGCAGGAGCGAAAAATGATATTAAAAAAATAAAAAATGAATTTAGTAATCGTAGAATCTCCTGCCAAGGCAAGAACAATAGAAAAATTTTTAGGTAAGGACTTTAAAGTAGAGTCCTCTTTTGGTCATGTGCGCGATTTACCTAAAAGTAAACTTGGCATAGATACTGAACATAATTTTGAACCTAAATATTTAGTCCCCGCCAAAGCTAAAAAACAAGTTGCCATATTAAAAAAATTAGCTAGTAAAGCAGATAAAATTATTCTAGCAACCGACGAAGACCGCGAAGGTGAGGCTATTTCTTGGCACCTCGTTCAAGCTTTAGGCTTGAACGATATCAAAAATAAAAAATCAAAAATAAAAATTATTGAAAGAATAGTTTTTCACGAAATAACCCAAAAAGCTATTCTGGAAGCATTAAAACACCCACGCCAAATAGATCAGGACATGGTGGATGCCCAACAAACTCGTCGCATTCTAGATAGATTAGTAGGTTATAAACTCTCGCCGCTTCTTTGGAAAAAAGTCTCCCGTGGGCTTTCGGCCGGCCGTGTGCAATCCGTAACAGTTAAGTTAGTTGTTGAGCGTGAACGCGAGCGTGAAAAATTTCAAAAACAAGAATATTGGAGCATAACTGCTAATTTAGAAAAACCCTCTTCAAAAGAATCTTTCGAGGCTAAGCTTCATAAGATTAATAATGAGGTTGTAGATAAATTTGCTGTAGCTAACGAAGCTGAAGCTAAAAAAATATTATCAACTTTAGAAAATTCGGATTGGAAAGTAGAAAGTATAGAAAAAAAAGAAACTAAACGAAACCCTGCCCCGCCTTTTACTACCAGCACCTTACAACAATCTGGAGCCCGCAAGCTTGGCTTTTCGGCTAAACGCACTATGATGTTAGCCCAACAACTTTACGAAGGTA
>JBBTRR010000001.1:0-96865 GCA_038065095.1 Patescibacteria group bacterium | reverse complement strand
CTTGGCTTTTCGGCTAAACGCACTATGATGTTAGCCCAACAACTTTACGAAGGTATAGATCTTTTAGGCGACCGAACTGGTTTAATTACATATATGAGAACCGATTCGCTTAACTTGTCGCAAGATGCTATCGCGGTTGCAACCGAATTTATAAAAGAAAAATTCGGCGAAAAATATTTAGAAAATAGAACTTTTAAAACAAAATCAAAAGGTGCACAGGAAGCCCACGAAGCCATTCGCCCAACCGATCCCTTGCGAACACCAGAAGAAATGGCTTCGCATTTAGAACCCGCCCAATTAAGACTTTACCGTTTAATTTGGCAACGCTTTATGGCTACCCAAATGGCACCGGCAGTTTTTGACGCCACCACAGTAGACGTAATTGCTAAAAGCCAAAAGCTAGAAGCTAAAAGCTGTTTGTTTAGAGCCAATGGCCTCACCAAAAAATTCGATGGTTTTACCAAAGTTTATTCTTTAAAAACCGAAGAAACAATTTTACCCGAATTAAAAACTGGGGAAAAACTTAATCTTTTAGAACTAAAACCCGAACAACATTTTACCGAACCTCCTGCTCGCTATTCCGAAGCTACTTTAATTAAAGCCTTGGAACAACATGGTATTGGCAGGCCATCCACTTACGCTCCAACCCTTTCAACCATTCAAGACCGAGGCTATGTAGAAAAAGATGAACAGAAAAAATTAAAACCAACCCAAATGGGTATAATCGTTAACGATTTACTGGTTGAACATTTTCCTAAAATAGTAGATTTGGACTTTACAGCCAAGATGGAAGAAAAGTTAGACGATATTGCCGAAAATAAAATAGAATGGGTGCCAGTTATAAGAGAATTTTACGAACCTTTTGAAAAGAATTTAAAAGAAAAAATGGACGAACTTAAAAAAACAGATTTTAAAAACGACGAACCTACAGACAAAATTTGCCCAGAATGTGGCAAACCAATTGTTATTAAATTAGGGCGCTTTGGCAAGTTTTATGCTTGCACCGGTTTTCCCGAATGCAAACATACCGAACGAATTGTAAATAAAATAGATATGAAATGCCCCGATTGCAAAGATGGCGATGTGATTGTAAAACGAACCCGCACCAAAAAAACTTTCTATGGCTGTTCGCGCTACCCCGATTGCAAATATGCTAGCTGGGTTAATCCGAAGTTAAAGAAAGAAGAGACTCCTGTAATAGAAAAAACTGAAGAAAATAAAACAGAGGTGAATCCATAAGGATCCACCTCTTCGAGGTACTACATCACACACTTGATTTGGCCCAGCGGACGAAGGATCGGTCGGTTATACGTCCTCCGATCTGTCAGTTGGACCATCCCCAAACCCATCTGTATGTCCACACTGATCGGCTGGCACTCATACCAACCCTTGGCAAATTTCACTTTCCACTGGCCCAACTGACCCACCTCCGTAACCTCCGCCTTGGGCTTGGACTGCTACTGATTTTTCTTCACAACAACCTTGCCACCGATCACCATGGTAAATGCGATGAACACAAAACCGAGAACCGCGAGAATGCTATTCATGATTTCCATAACCCCCTCCTGGGTTAGGTGTGGACAGAAAGAACTAACCAAATTTCCAATAACTGTATATTATCATATTGTATAGCTACTGTCAATAGCACCAAAACCCCTTATCTGCTACGCTTAAGTTATGCAAGAAATATTGGCTAAAATACTAGCTAAATATTCACCTAATGAGGCCGAAATAATCCAAAAGGCCTATACTTTTGCCGAGCAAGCCCACACTGGTCAAAAAAGAGATTCTGGCGAAAATTATATAATCCATCCCTTGTCTGTCGCTCAAATACTAGCTGATTTTAATATGGATCACGAAACTGTTTCGGCTGGCTTACTACACGATGTTTTAGAAGATACAAAAACCACGCCAGAAATTTTAGAAAAAGAATTTGGTACAAATATTACCTTTCTGGTACGATCCGTAACCAAACTACATCACGTTAATTACAGTGGCGAAAAAAACTATATAGAAAATTTTCACAAAATGATTTTAGCCACTGCTAAAGATATTCGCGTGGTTTTAATTAAGTTGGCCGATAGACTTCACAATTTAGAAACTTTAGAAACATACAAGGGCAATAAAGAAAGAATCGCTCGCGAAGCCTTAGAAGTTTACGCGCCACTTGCTTCGCGCTTAGGCATGGGCGAATTAAAAGGCATAATGGAAGATTACGCCTTCCCTTATGTTTACCCCGAAGAATATAAAAATCTTTTAGACTTTGTAAAAGATCAAATCGCCGAAAATAAAAAATATACCGAAAGAATAAAACCAACTGTAGAAAAAATATTAAAAGAAAACAATATTAGGTATATTCGTTTAAGTGCCCGCGCTAAACATTTGTACAGCTTATGGCGCAAACTTAAAAAATACGATTTTAATTTGGAAAGAATATACGACCTTGTGGCACTTAGAATTACTGTACCCGACATCGTTTCTTGTTACGAAACTTTGGGCGTATTACATAAATATTGGCAACCCTTACCCAATAGAATAAAAGATTATATTGCTTTACCTAAACCAAATGGCTATCAATCTTTGCACACCACTGTTTTTTGCGAGGAAAGCAAAATAACAGAATTCCAAATAAGAACCGAGGAAATGAGTAAAAATGCCGATTACGGTATAGCGGCTCACTGGAGTTACAAAGAATCAAAAAATCCGCTGGCTAAAAAATATTCATGGCTACACCAACTTTCCGAATGGCAAAACCAAGATTTAAACAGCGAAGACTTTTGGGAAAACGCCAAAATAGATTTCTTTAAAGATAGAATATTTGTTTATACACCCAAAGGTGATGTTATAGAGCTACCAGAAGAAGCTACACCACTAGACTTTGCTTACGCAGTTCATTCCGATATCGGCGACAAATGTATTCAAGCCAAAGTTAATGGAAAAATTATGGCCATTACCCACCAATTAAACGATGGCGATATTGTGGAAATTATAACTGGGAAAAATCAAAAACCCTCGCAGGATTGGTTAAAGTTTATTAAAACTTCTAAAGCCAAAACAAAAATAAAGGAGAGGCTACGCCTGACAAGTTAGTCTAAAAATTTTCTTATATTGTACCCACTACAATGCTTCAGCACTCCTAAATACGAGGGCTTATTCTTGTCATTTATTCTTTTTAGTAACCGTTTTTTTGTTTTAGTCCTCAAAACTCTATGATTCGGCAAAATCACATAACCCAGAAAATCTATGCCCTGTATATATTTACGCATGATAATTTTATTGGGATGCAAGGATAGCTTTAAACTCTTTCCCAAAAACTCATCTATCTTTTTTGATAATCTCTGCAAGACGTTCAGGTTCTCACCCAAAATAATAAAATCATCACAATAACGAATGTAGTACTTTTCTTTTAATTTATGTTTAATAAATTGGTCTAGTTCGTTAAGATAAATATTGGCAAACAATTGACTGGTTACATTGCCCAAGGGTAAACCTTTGGGGAAGCTTTTGATAATCACGTCTACAAGCCACGTAGCATTATCGTCTTTAACTTTTGCTTGTATCAAACTAGCTAGAATATTTTGATCTATAGAATCAAAGAACTTTTTAATATCACACTTTAAGGCGAAAATAGTTTTACTGTTGTTTTGGCTTAATTTATGGCAAAAACTTTCTAATCTGGTAATTGCTCTATGCGTGCCTTTGTTTATTCGGCAAGAATAAGAATCAAATATAAAATTTTTATCAAAGATTGGGTAAAGAACTCTAAACACGGCTTGATGTAAAACTCTATCCCGAACTGTAGCCTTATGTATATGTCTTAACTTTGGGTCGGTTACATAAAAAGGAATGTATTTATTGTGTTGGTAGATTTTATTCTTTAGTTCGTTACGCAATTGAAACAAATTATCTTCTAGGTTAAACTCAAATTCTTGAACATCTAAACGCTTTTTCTTACCACGCTTAAATTCGCGCCAAGCTAAAAATAAGTTTTCTAAGCCAATAATCTTTTCAAAAATATTATGGAAAACTTTACCATTAAAGCCCCCCCCCAACGGAGTTGAAATACCAATTGTGCATAAGATTTGTGAGTTATATAAATTATTTCACGAGTGTTTAAAAACATTTCCAAAGCTGGAACGTTTTACTCTGGGAAATAAAATTGAAAATACTATTTTAGAGGTTTTAGAATTAATACTTTCAGCAAGTTACCAACCCAAACATCAAAAAGATGAAACTTTAAGAAAGGCTAGCGATAAAACTGACTTGTTAAAATATCTTGTCCGCCTTGCTCACGATACCAAATCAATCAATATAAAAAAATATTTAATAGCTGAAGAAAAAGTTTTGGAAATAGGCAGAATGTTAGGTGGCTGGATAAGATCAAACTAAATTTTACAAAGAGCACCTAAAAAATAAGGTGCTCTTTTGTTTGGAAACTACCAGAGGACGGCCAGCTATATTGTCGTTGCGATTGCTAGACCAGTTGTAGTTGACGTTGGCCAAGCCATCGTTATCGCGGTTACCGCCGTAAAGCTGGTTGGAATCCTCGAATTTTTGCTTTAAGCCGTCTATAATCACCGAAAATATAAATCTATATTTTCTGAAATCCGCATCCCACGGATAGTTTTTTACTCGGCAATCCCACAAATTTAGGACACCCGATCTAGCCCAAAGCAAGGAGTTTCGTTATTTCCTGTTTTAAACAGGAGAGTAAATGCGAGAATAAACCTTGATCTATTCTTCATTAGCTTACTCAAGAAAAATTCTATCAAGTTTGTGAAAATAAAAAAATCCCCCAACTTGCGTTGGGGGAAAATCCCAAGAGCCAAAGCCCAAGGGGAAAAGAACCTAACTCACGAAACTCACCAGAGGACGACCAGCTATGTCGACGAGGCGATGACTAGACCAACTGTAGAAGACGTGGGCCAGACCACCGCTCCCGCGGCGACCACTGCAAAGCTGGTAGGAGTCCTCAAATTTATCACTGAACCACTCCCACATATTGAACCTGCCACGATTGGGATCGTAGATATTCCCGATCGCGTTAAATTCAATGGATCGCTCCAAGCGAACCTGTGTAGGTTTGAAACCAAGTGATTCGGCCACAGCAGGACAAACTACTGTCTGCCATTCGTCGTGGGTAATGGCAAAGCGAGAACCGAGCGGAGTATTATCGTACTTTCCGATTTTCCCTTCTTCGCGCAATCTTTTGATGATTGGATTGAGAGGGTCGTTCGGAAACACCTGCGTGCCGTCGGTGTAATCTGTGCCGACTGTGAAATCGGCCAGATACCAGCCTTGGTGAAGCTTGGCACTGTCCGCGTTAACTTTGCCTTCTCCGATTTTCTGATAAAACCATTTTTCGGGCTTGGTCCAATTTTTCAGTTTGCGGTCTTCACCGATTTCTTCCATCGGCAGATAGACAGGCTTCAAGTTGAACTCGGCCCACTTGGCCAAGTTCTCTTCGGTGAATTCAGCAGGCATGGGTTCAAGGTCTACACGGAAAAACTTCTGGAGTTTCTTTTTTGTGGTCTCCAGCAGAGTTTCGAGAGCAGACACAACCCGATGTTCGACGAAGGCCTTCACCATCTCCAGCGTGATACTGCCATCGTCAACCTGACGGAAAAAATCTTTGAGCACGCCGGACCAGTCCGACATACTACCGACCGGGCTTTTAGCCATAGCCAGTTTCTCCTGCGATTAAGGTTTTTGAGGTACTATTTAGGCTCTATTTGAGCTTAGATATATTGTATCAGAATATACCTACATTGTCAAACGCTTAATTACTCTATCTAAATCCTCTTGAGAATAAAAACTGATAGCCAGTTTACCTTTTTCGCGGTTACCCGAAAAAGAAACAGGTGTACCCAAAGTATCTTGAATTGTTTTTTTATAGTTTTCTAGTTCCGGATCACTTACCTTTGTTGTTTTTGCCCTGTAAGATTCGTCGGTACGAACAATATCTTCTAGTTCGCGGACCGATAAAGTTTTTTTAATTATTTCGTCAGTTAAAAATATTTGGCGTTCGGAATTTTTAATAGCCAACAAAACCTTCGCATGACCTTCGCTTATTTTTCCGTCGGAAATACTTCGTTGAACTTCGTATGGTAAATCTAAAAGACGAACCCTGTTGGCAACTACCTCGCGGCTCTTGCCAACTTTTTGAGCCACCTCCATTTGGGTTAATTTAAATTCAGTCATTAAACGTTCATAAGCCAAAGCTTCTTCTATGGCATTTAGATTTTGGCGCTGGACGTTTTCTATTAAAGCTATTTCCAATTTTGTAGCATTGTCTGGATTTTTTATTATTACCGGAACTTGGCGAAGCCCCGCAATACCCGCGGCTTTTAAACGGCGTTCACCAGCTATTAACTGGTATTCAACTTTGGTTCCACTGGAAACAGCAAACTCAATCTTAGAAGCCAAAAGAGGTTGAAGCATGCCGTACTGCTTCATGGAATCGGCCAAACTATTAAGCTCGGCTTCGTTAAACTCTTTTCTAGGCTGATAAGGGTTTGGTTTTATTTTTTCTATTTCAATATAAAAAACACTCTCTTGCCTTGCGGTTGTGGCAACATTCTTTGCTGGAACAGAAAAGCTAGTTTGTTCTTTTGGAGAAGAAACTTCTTCGTTCCTTTTTTGTGGAATCAATGATTCCAAACCTCTGCCTAAAGCCATATGTGTCTAATTTACAATTTTCAATTTACAATTTACAAAACTAAATGTTTGAAAATTATATCATTGAAAATATATTGGAAATTGTTAAATTGATAATTGAGAATTACTATCTTCCGCTACCAAAGTGGTAACAATTTCTGTTTGAACAAAATCATTACTGGCCTCGGTTACTACAACTTCGTTTTCTGGTTCTAAATTATCTATATTCTCATTATTTATATTTTCTTCCTGACTTTCTTCTTGAACGGCAACCTCGCTAACAACAGGAGTTTCTACCGCACCAACATTTTCTAAGCCTAGTATTTCTTCGGCTAACTGTCTATAAGCTTTTCCACCTTTGGAATAAAGATCATATTGCAAAATAGTTTTACCAAACGAGGGCGCTTCGGCCAAAGAAACACAACGAGGAATAATAGAATTAAAAACACGCCCTGGAAAATTTCTACTCATTTCTTTTACCACATCACGATTAAGGCGATTGCGCTTATCGTACATAGTTAAGACTGCGCCTAACACACTAACATTGTGACCAAGATTATCGCGAATCAATTCTATAGTTTTTAAAAGATGACCAATACCTTCCAAAGCGTAATATTCGCATTGTACAGGAATAACAACATAATCGGAAGCAACTAAACCATTTATAGTTAGTAAACCGAGCGAAGGAGGTGAATCAATTAAAACATAATCGTAGTTTGTAGAAACTCGGCTTAAGGCTTCGCGCAAACGAAATTCTCTGTTAGGTTGAGTTACTAATTCTATCCCCGCACCCGCCAAATTTGTACTAGAAGGTAATAAATCCAAACCAGCTACACCGGTTTTTCTTATAGCCTCTTCGGGCAACAAACCATTTGTTAAAACATGATACAAATTCCATTCTATTTGATATGGATCTACACCCATACCCGAAGTTGTATTAGCTTGCGGGTCAAGATCCACCACTAAAACCGATTTACCGTGTACTGCTAAAAACGCACCAACGTTTATAACGCTGGTTGATTTTCCTACACCACCTTTTTGGTTAACGAAAGAAATTGTTCTAGACACAAAATTACTTAGTTACTTAATTAGATACTATTCATTTTACCTTAAGGAATCCGCATTGACAATGAATGCTTTTTACTAGAAAATACCTAAATATTGGGCGAGTGATGAAATTGGCAAACATGCACGACTCAAAATCGTGTGCCGAAAGGCTTGAGGGTTCAAGTCCCTCCTCGCCCACCAATAAGATGCAAAAACGAACACTTACTCAAATCAAGAAAGGTTTAAAAGAACTCTCAGAAAAGGGGTGGATTAAATCAAACCGAAAACATAATACTGGAATCGGAAAAACTCTTGAGGATTATCTCGGAATTACAGAAAATAATATTGCACTACCTGATTTCGGTGTAATGGAGTTAAAGTCTCAAAGAATCAATACTATTTCCATGATGACATTATTCACTAAAAGCCCCGAAGGTATCACAAATTCTGAAATTAGAAAGCGTTTTGGTTATCCCGATTCAGAATTTCCTAAAATTAAAATTCTTCATCAAACAATTAGTGATGGTAAAATAAATGGTATGGGTTTTCAAGCTACTATTGATGAGGGGCAAGGAAAATTACTTATTCTTAAAAAAGGAAAACTTCTAGGATATTACAGTCTGGCATTTTTGAAACAGAAAGCGATAGAAAAAATAGGAAATGGCTTGATATTAGTTCGAGCCGAAACAAAAAATAAAAGCGGACACGAGTATTTTCACTACAAAGACGCATATATCCTTAAAGAAATTGATCCGACTAAATTTCTTGCCCATTCAAAATACGATATTCGTCTTGGTGTCTATCATAGTGGAATAAAAGCAGGACAACCACACGACCATGGTTCTGCGTTTCGTCTGACTGAAAAATTTTTACCGCTTTTGTTTAAGATTCATAAGAAAATCCTTTAGTTTTTTCTTAAAACAACAATACTTTCTTTGTTCATCGTTTCTTCAAGTATTCCAACAATGTTTGTAGGCGAGTTTTTGATGGGCATTCTTTTGCCTGGAATATTACGAACAAAAATATCCTCACAAGTAAAACCGATTTTTTCTCCTAGCTCAGCGATTATAAAATCGGTTGGGATACGAACTTGTTTAACTAACCTATTACCAATAACAATACAGAAATATTTTTTTGGTTTTAATATTTTATGAGCTTGCTTTAAACACTCATTCAATCCAATAAAAAAACTTAAAACATCTTTGGCACGCGTTTCGTCTTTTTTAGCAATATTGTCTAATGAATCGTTAAGATAATCCGAAGACAAAGAATGTGATAGTGTTTTTGAGGCTCTACCGCCCAGTAGTTCGTTATCTATGCTAGAAGCATCATTCGGATTGTCAAAAATATCGGCCCATTGGGCTGAAAGACGCGAAAACTGGCCGTAAGCTACCGTTGTTCGACTATCTCCATAAGGCGGAGAGGTAATTATGCAATCTACAGAGGCTAGTTTTATACCATTATCTTTAGACGAGTCACCGTAAATTATTTTTGTCCAAGCATCTTTTTTTGCATCTTTATAAAATTCACCCATTTTTGCAATATTTGACTCGGCCCTTTTTCGAAAAATTCCAAATACATCGGGATCATGTTTATCTAATTTTTCACTCTTAATTCTTACCAATTTAAACTCGCCTGTCTTTGTGTTTGAGGCATAGCGCACTGTTTCACTAAAAGCGACCATAAAAAAATCGCGAATTATTTCGTCCTTAATTTCTTGGATAGCTTTTTTAAGTTTTGAAAGTTTAGTAATAACTTTTTCTTTAAACCAAAAACCAATATTTTTGAAATCGAGTTTTTTAATCTCACTATCTGTAACTTTTCCAATTCTATCAAATAAAGAAAGATATGTTCTTGTTAATTTTTGAGGATTGATGGGTGTAGTTTTCGCCTTGGCAAGGAAAATGGCCAAGGGGTTTAGATCAATACCATAGGCACTCCTATTTAACAATTTACTTTCAACCAAAGCTGTGCCAGAACCGCAAAAAATATCGCAAATTGTATCGTACTCTTGACTGTATGTCTCCAATAATCTTCGCGCCACTTGCGGAATAAACATTGCGGGATAGATGTGAATACCATGTGTATAGGTTTTAGTATTTTCTCCGCGATAATCCCAAGAAGAATCTATTCGGCGCACATATTTATCTTTTGATTTTTCTTTGTCTAACTGCAATTCAAGGTTGCGAATAATTTTTACAACAACGCCCCGAATTTCTACCTCATCGCGATAAATTGGAAATAATCTTGGATTAGCTGGCTGAAGCCGAATCCTATTATTTTCACGATAAAACTTTTTTAGAGTTGCTTCGTCCTCATCAATAATTGCAACCACTGTTTGCCCGTTCTCGGCAACTTCTTGTTTACGGATAACCACAATGTCACCGTCAAAAATTCCTTCTTCTATCATACTATTACCCTGAACACGTAAGGCATAATGTTTACCTTGTTTGCTTATTTCGTCTTTAGTGATAGTAATTGTTTCATTCTGTACTTCAATTGCCCTAATGGGTTGCCCAGCGGCAATTGCGCCAACGATTGGTATTTCTATTGTTTGTTTTTTATTAGTAGTTGAAACAGCGCGCGGTTGATTAAATTCTTTTTGGAGTTGCCCCGCCTCTTGAAGCTTTCTAATGTAGTAATGAGAGGTAGAAACAGAAGCAAGTTTAAATTTTTTCTTAATCTCCTCCAGAGAAGGAGCGAAATCATGTTTGGTTTGATAACTTTTAACAAAATTCAACACCTCTTTTTGATTTTTAGTAATCATAGTATTGACGATATTTTTGTAGAGACTATAATATAATTATAGAAAATAAATAGAAGGTATACAAACAATAGTTATCCCCAATATGAAAATAGGAAGAATGAGTAATTCTCCCTTTTTTTTGTTTAAATAAAACACCTAATTAAACTTTATAGAAAACCCATACATACCCATAGCGCAGGTGCCGTTTATAACGGCACCTATTTTTTGCGGAGGCACTTCAATTTCGGTAACACCCGATGGCGATAAATTAGATCTGTAATTTAAACTTGGAATAACCAAAGCCGAAGAACAATCAAATGTGCCTTGTGTTTTTACTTTAATAACCGTGGGCATATCGGCTTTAGCTAAAATTTCGCGAGGCGTATAGCCGCCCTTAGCTTTAATTTCTATAACTTGTTTACCATCTACAACTTGCGAAACCGCCACAGGTTCGCTATCGGGCAAACCCAAAGAATTTCTGTTATTAGCAAAAAATATAGCAGCAAAAACAACGCCAGCCGAAATTATTATAGAAATAATTGTTAGTTTCATTTTTTCTAAAAATTAAACAATGGTTGTATCAAACCTATCGCGACCAAACTATTAATTAAATTAAAAATTCCAAAAAATATTACCACCAAACCAGCCGTCTTAAAAAATATTCCTGACTGTGCTTTTTTGTGAATCCCCAGCGAACTGAAACTTAAAAGCGAAAGCACTGGTAACGTGCCTAACGCAAAGAAAAACATTGTTAAAGCGCCCGTTAAAAAACTTCCAGTAGTTAGTGTATAAATCTGCATTGATTGAGTAAAACCACATGGTAAAAAAAACGTAGCTACACCAATTAAGAATGGAGTTAATGTATGATTAATATTTTTTAAACTATGTACACGCTTACCTAAAAAAGCAGGTAAGGTGGGTTGAAATTTTTTAGCCCAAGGAAAAACATCTATTAAGTTTATGCCTAAAACTAAAAGAATAATTGCCACCAAAAAACTTAATATAAACACTCCGGTTCCACCCAACTGAAAAGAAGAGCCTACCGCCCCGATAATACCACCCAACAAAAAGAAAGAAATTAAACGCCCAACATGAAACAAGGATTGAGGTTTTATCTTATCGCCTTCTTTGGCAAAATTTGCCGACATAGACAACACCAAACCACCCACCACCGCCATACAAGTAGAAACTGAAGCAATGAGACCGATAACAAAAGCTGTGCCAAAACCAACTTTAGAACTATTAACTAAATTTACTAAACCTATCTTTTGTAAAAAGATAAAAAGTAAAATAAAACCCAAAGCTATCGGGCCGGCAATTAAAAAATCATTCCATTTAACAGAATGTTTTTCTTTTTCTAGTAAAAGTTCATAGCCGTGTTTTTTTATTGTTTCACTTAAATCTTTAGCAATATGCTCCGCAGTTTTATCACCAAAATTTCCAGAAACTTCTACGCTTAAATCTTTAAGCGAAGCCTCCGCAGAAGATACCTCTGGCAATTCTTTAAGCTCGGATTCAACAAGAACCACGCAAGCTTTACAATGCATTCCTTTTACATGAAATGTGTATTTTTTTGACATTGAACACGTAATTTATCACAAAAAGCCACTATTTACAAATTAGTGAATTATCTCCAAAAAATAATTATATTGCTTAATTTATATTCCACATCCGCCCTGCTGACGTTGTGGTGCAGCTGGTTCTCCAGCGCCAACTCCGCAACCACTTCCACCTCCTTGCTGATGAGGTTGAGAAACTTGAGCGGCAATCTCTGCATATCCCTGCGCGCTTGAATAGTTAGCGCCCAGTATTTCTTGCGGATTTACATCTTTCCATTCAACGCCTTTGCCTTTCATATAGGCCGCAATTGTTATATATGTGTCTGGAAACCAATAGGAATTAACAGCTAAAGCTGCTCGCCACATATCCTGTTCACTTGTACCCTGCGAAGCCATAAGCTCAAGAAGACCGAGCATAGCCATTCCATGATTACAGTCCGGAAAATGCGTGGAATTGCCACAACACGGTCTGTATATGCCTTTTGATATTTTATCTACAAGAGCTTGCTGTTCGGAAGTTAAATCAAAAAATTTATGGCGACTGTAATGATCCATAGCGTTGCCTTGCGCAATTGTCCAACCGCCTGTTGAAGCAAAATTTCCCGCGCCCCCATAGGCCGGATTTGTCATCTCGCCTGATTCCAATATTGGATTTTTGCTGGCTAGACCAAGCGCCCAAAACAGATTAAGCAAATAACCGGAATTTTCATTTGTTATTTTGAGTTTGCCATCGCTCTTACCAAGAAGAAGGTTTTTATATTCATCGGTAAAAACCCTTTTTTGATCATAGACAGCTTTAAATTTTTCAGCATCAATAGCTCCTACACTAACAAGCTTTAATCCGAGATCACTCCAAGTAACTGGAAGCACAACGCCTTTTGAAGGCAAGACAGCTTCTTCAACCACCGAGACTTGCCCAGCAATGTTTTGTGTTGACGTCGCCCAGTTTCTAGGACCATAGACCAAAGCCACCGCAATCATAGCTCCCGCGATAATAATGGTTATTGGCAAAGCATATGAGTTATTTTTTTTTGGTATTTCGTCTTCCATATTTTTATTTTAATTATTATAATTTTTCTTAACAACAATTTTTCATTTTTTCTTCAAGTTCCTTTGACGAAGAAACCTCGTGCAATTTCTGGTTTTCTAAAGTTGTTTTACTTACCTTTAAAATAAAAGTAAGCAAAACAACTAAAATAGCGCTGACTAGAAAAATCATCCAGTTAGCAAACATCAAGCTGTGCACCACCATAAAACCTAATGCAACAAATAGTGTTTTCCAAATCAAAACAAATTTTATTTTGATAAATTGTTCCAATTTAAACATTAAACCAACAACAGTTCCACCCATTAAAATAGCCGTAGGTAACTGATAGTCGGCAGAACTTAGTAAATTTAATTTTATTCCAACCAACAACCAAAACCATGTCAAAGAAACTCCAGCACAAATTGGGCAAATTTTAAACTTTAATTTTTTACTTACCAACCAAATTACAGGCGTGATAAGTAAAATTGATATTATTGTAATAATCATATTAGTTTTAGATAAAGAATATTAAAACACCAATAATAATCATAGCAATACCTGCCCAGAGTTTTAAATCATTCATATTATCGCGTTTCCATACTTCCATTTTTTCAACTAACACTTTGTTTGCAGAAATAAAGAGTACAACAACAAGTGGAATGATAAGAATAAAATTATAAAGCATTAAATAACCAAATCCTTTCATATAGGTAACTTGATCTTTCAGAAGTCCGATAACCATAAGGTACGGCCCGCCCATACAAGGAAACTGGCAAATGCCAACCAAAAGGCCAAGCACAAACACCGCAGAAAACGAAGCTTTATCCATTAATTTGCTCATCGTGCCGTGAGCCACAGCTGGCAGGCGAAGCTTGATGGGAAATGATGGAAGGAAGCGATTCAAAAGATTGAGCACGCCAAACGTAATAAGGAGTGTTGCCCCTAATTTTCCCATAAAGTGCGGAGTATTGAAGATATGCAAAACCTTCAATATCCCAACTCCAATCAAGAAATACGCGGTAAATATACCGGCAATATATGTTCCGCCAAGCGCCAGAATTTTCTTACGGCCCATTTGTATGCCAAACAGAAAAGCAATCGTAATAAGAAGAATTGAGAACGAACACGGGTGTACACTGTCTAAAACTGCGGCAATAAGCACAAGCGGCAAAAGCCATACGCCTTGATTGCTCAAATTCCAAATAACAGACGAGGTTACCGAACTATTTTTGATAATAATCAATCCAATAATAGCGGTCAGCACGATACTAGTTGCAATAATAATTTTTTTCATACAGTTTAAGGTGTTACGTTTGCTTTTATCTCAAATTGCAATTTATTGTTATTTGCATCTTCAAGATAAATAAATCGATCAATCATACCAACCCCAGCTGGACCATGAGCATTTGGATCGTATACAGCTTCAATCTCACCCGATGTTCCAGCTTTTATAATTGCGTTTAATTTGGGAACAAACCCCATACCAGGCATACCAAAAGGTCCTTTTTTGTTTCTATCTGAATCTATAAAATATGCCGCTGTGCACATACAAGAAGTAGTTAAGCTCGGCAATTTTATATCTTCACTTGTAGAATTGTTAATTTTGAACAATTTACTCACTTTGCCGTTTTTCATAGAAATTGTTCCGAAGTCATAAAATATTTCTTTGGCCACTAAAGTGCCCTCTGTTTTAGCTGGATGTGAGTTTGTTATTTTTCCATCATCTACTTTTTTGCTTTCATTAGGTTTTGCATACAAGAATATTCCGATAAAAAGAATTACAATAGCAATAATATACACAATAATTTTGTTTTTCATATTTTTTTCTAAAGTTTCTCTCCGTAGAAGCTGTGGAGTTTTATGTGAATTAAAAAATCCCGTAATAGGGATTTAAAAAAGACATAGCTAAAAATTTTACGACAAATTAAAGCTATATCTTATATGAAAAAGACGGGCTATTTTCAAAAAGTGAAAGCCATTTAATAATTCTATCGGGATAGGTGTATCGTTTTCTATTGTCTAGATAGAATTTCCATTTATAAAAATACTGTTTTTGATTTAAAAATTTTTGTTTGCCAAGAAAATACAAAACCATCCCCAAAATCAGAATAGAAAAAACAAACAGTAACGGTAAGGTTATATTTGAAAACTGACGCCAATTATTTAAATGGCCAAGGTTGTTGGCGCATACAGAAAAACTATTTTCTGCGTACGGGCAATTTACCATTGGTGTTTCGGGCGTGTGATTAAATTCAAATAAACCAAAAACGCCAATACTTATGTAAGCAAGTAAAACAAAAACTCCTATTAGCGATTTTATACTTCGTATAATCATAACTATTTTAGTCAATTTAATGATACTGCTATTTGTCCTTGTTATTAATGCCGAAAGCAGTATGAAGCCAACACCAGCCTAAGAAACTTTCAATAAGAGCAATCCATCCAATAGAAGTAATAATTATATTTGCCCAATTTGCGTCAAAATGTGGCGCCAACGGCCCAAGCCACCAGAAAGCTAAAGCAAATCGCAATATCCTATCTAATTTACCTAAGTTTGAATTTGTCATAAAATTTTTAAATTATTTTTATAATTTTGTCTACACTCTTAATCTTAATGAATTTAAAACAACGCTAATACTGCTAAAGGCCATTGCTGTCGCGGCAAAAATTGGATTAAGCAGAATTCCAAAAAACGGATAAAGAACACCCGCAGCAACAGGAATAAAAGCTATATTGTAGAAAAACGCCCAGAAAAGATTTTGTTTTATTATTCTCATTGTGCGTTTAGAAATATTTATTACTTCTGGGATAAGCATCAAATCTCCCCGCATCAGCGTGATATTAGCCGACTCCATGGCAATATCCGTGCCTTCGCCCATAGCAATACCAATATTAGCTTGCGTAAGCGCCGGAGCGTCGTTTATGCCGTCACCAATCATTGCCACAATTTTTCCTTGATTCTGAAGTTCGCGCACCTTTTCCGATTTCTTGTCTGGTAATATCTCACTCATTATATTGTCTATGCCTACTTGCGCCGCAATGGCGCGGGCAGTGCGGTCATTATCCCCAGTAAGCATCCAAACATCTATATTGTTCTTTTTGAGAGTTTGTACTGCTTCAATTGCTTCTTTTTTTAATACATCGGCCACAGCAAGCGCGCCTTTAATTTTTTTATCAACTGCAACAATCATTACTGTTTTACCTTCATTTTCAAGCTTGCTAATAACATCTTCGTATAAAGAAACATCAAGACCAATGTCTGTCATTAAGGCTCGGTTTCCTAAATATGCCTCAACCCTTTGAGATTGAATTTGTAAAAATCCTTGTAAACCCTTTCCGGAGATTGCTTTAAAATTTTCCAATTGATAGAGTCCAATATTTTCTTTTGCCACCTCATCAATAATCGCCCTATCAAGAGGGTGCGAGGATTTTTGATCAAGACTTGCAGCATACTGCAATATAGCCTGTGCCAAAGGATGTTCCGACCTTTGTTCCAACGAAGCTGCGAGATTAAGAATATCTACTTGGTGGTTATTATTGAACGCAACAATATCAGTTAGTTGCGGTTTTCCTTGTGTAAGCGTGCCTGTTTTATCTAAAATCACAGTGTTTATTTTATTAGCAATTTCAAGCGAAGCAGCATCTTTTATTAAAATACCTTTACTTGCCGCGCTACCAGAAGAAACCATAATAGCCATAGGGGTAGCAAGACCAAGAGCGCAAGGACAAGCAATTATCAAAACTGCCACGAAATTTATAAGAGCAAAAGTAAAAGCAGGGGTAGGTCCAAAGAAAAACCAAACAATAAAAGTTAAAAAAGAAATAATGAACACCGCCGGAACGAAATAAGAGGAAACAAGATCGGCCAGCCGCTGAATCGGAGCCTTAGAACCTTGGGCTTCCTCTACCATTTTAATTATTTGCGAAAGCACAGTATCTTTGCCAATTTTAGTCGCCCGAAAAGTGAATGTTCCGAATTTATTTATGGTGCTACCTATAACCGCACTATCAACTTTTTTATGAACAGGCATTGATTCTCCGGTAATCATTGACTCATCAATTTCCGAGTCTCCTTCAGTTATCTTTCCATCAACCGGAATTCTTTCTCCTGGTCGAACAACTATTAAATCGCCCAGCATAACATCGGAAATCAATATTTCGATTTCTTTTCCTCCTTTTATAACTTTTGCGGTTTTAGGTTGTAGACCGATAAGTTTTTTAATAGCCTCCGAAGCCCTTCCTTTCATCAATATCTCAAAATACTTTCCTAAAAGAATTAAAACGATAATTATTGCCGAAGTATCAAAGTAGGTTGCCGGCATTAGCCCTTCTCTTGCGAAAAAAACCGGAAAAATTGTAACTGCCACACTATAGAAATATGCAGCTAATGTCCCAATAGCAATCAAAGTGTTCATATCGGCAGTGCGATATTTAATGAGAAGCTTGAGTCCGCTGTAAAACTGATAACCAACCCAAAATTGCACTGGGGTAGTTAAAATTAAAAGAACCCAATTACTATTTAAAACTTGTGGTACAAAAGAGAACCACTGCGGAAAACTGCCTAAAAATATAAAAAATGAAAGAATACCGCCAATCACAAGCTTGAGTTTCATGGTTTTTATTTGCTTCTCCCGTTCAAACTTTTCTTTATCCAAGATCTCTTCCGCCTCACCCTCTTCTTCAATCGGCTTATAGCCAGCATCAGTAATAACTTTAAAAATATCGCCAATATTTAACAGAGACGAGTCAAAAATAATTTTTGCGCGCTGATTTGAAAAATCAATATCAGTGTTTTTAATGCCCGATAACTTTTTAAGTGCGCTCTCAACCGTCATTGCGCAATGAGGAGAATCCATACCTAAGACTTTCATTGAAATTGTTTCAATATTTTTGCCAATAATTACCTTTCCTTTTTTGTCGGTTGCAACAGATATGATTTTTTCTTTCGTGTTCACTTCAAGGTGATAACCCACTGATTCAACAATTTTTGCGAGATTTGACTCTGAAATGATTTTTTCATCAAACTCAACAAATGCCGATTCCGAAGCAAAATTAACTGAAGCCGAACGCACACCAATTGTCTTTAAAAGCACACGCTCAATTGTTGCAACACAACTAGCACAATGCATTCCTTTAATTTTGAATGTTTTGGTTGTCATTATTTTTATTTTCTTTTAAGCTTATAAACTTTTAAAATTTCTTTTTTAGCTTTATTCGTTTCGCCGGAAGTAACCTGTTTTAATACACAGCTATCTAAATGGTTTTCCAAAAGCAGATCTTCGGCATTGGAAAGACCTTGTTTAACGGCAGATGTTTGAGTAATAACATCTATACAATAAACATCCTTTTTAACCATCTCTTGTAAACCCCTAACTTGCCCCTCTATTATTTTTAAGCGATGAATTATTTTATTCTTTGTTGGATTCATAATGTTTATAAGTATACACCCCCTAGGGGTATTATGCAAGCAAGAAGCTCTTGACCACAAAACAAAAACCCTCCCAAAGGAGGATTTTTTATGTTTTAGAAGGAAAAAATCTCTGTATATAGCCCCACAAACTTAAGAAAGCCAATAAAGCCGAGATAGCTAAACACGAAAGAAATACTACACCGAATATTTGGTTACCCAAAAAAGGAACAAAGTATACATCTACAAAGAACAGATAAGCCGAAAAAAAGTAAAACCACATCTTTCTTTTACCCCAAACATGTGCACTTACATCTAGCTTCTTTTTCAAGCCGAATATCCAAGTACCTATTAAGCCTAGTTCAAATAAAAGTATCGCTACCAAAAAGGCCGAAGCGGCATTAGAAACTATGTCGGACTTTTCTAGTAATCTACCTAGTTCAAATCCAAAAAGAACACAGGCAAAAAGTTTATCACGAGCTCTATCAAGAGACTTGCCCAACTGAGAAACTATTTTTAAACCCCTTGCAATAGCTCCATCCATCAAATCCGTAAGAGCAACGATCGAAATAGCCACAATCATAACTGGCCCAGAGTATCCTTTAAACAAAAAAGTTATAAAAAGTATTACAGCGATAAGCCCAATACCTGTTATCATATTGGCCAAGTTTTTATTTATATTATTCATTTTTCCCTCCTTTATGGTGAGTTAATCGAACTATTTTTTAAAAGAACCAAAAAGCCAATGTATAATAATACACTGGCTTCAAACTAACAAGCATAGATCAACAGTCACAAATCTATGCTATAACATTTTTTTGTGACCGTCTGTTATGTAAATGCTATTTATTAAATTTGTTTTTGGTAAACCAAAAAATAACATAACTAACTACAGCGCCAATCGCCCAACCCGCCAAAACATCGCTCGGCCAATGAACGCCTGCGGCCACTCTGGCGACACCAATTAAAATAGCAGAAACAAAAAGAAAAATACCCAGCTTACGTTGGCCAATCAAAAGAAAATAAACTGCCAATGCCATAAAAAATGTAGCATGCCCCGAAGGAAAAGATGCTTCTAATGGGTTTTGGTTTATAAGCGCGTCCAATCCACCAAAAACAAACGGGCGTTCACGTGGATATAAAAAACGAATAAGAGATGTTACACCAAATCTAGCAAACAAAGCCGAAAAAAGAGCGAGTCCAGTATGAAGCGCTCGAGTCCTTAAATCCGATTTTCTAAGCTTTGGCGTCCATAAATAAAAAAGCAAAACTGCTACCACTACAAATTCCCAATACGCCGCAAAAAGTATTATCAGTGTATCTGTCCAAACATTCTTAAAAGCTAAATTGTAGATTGATGCGAAAAAAATATTATCCATTAGAAAAGAATATTGCTGTTGAGCGAATTCAAGGGGGATACCAAAATATTTATAATGAGGGGGTTGAAAAACTTTCCCCCTTGGCGAGCGAAACTGCAATATTCTGATCACCCTGTAAAAATAAATCTATTAGCTAAACTTTTAACCTCTGCCTTTATTTTACCTAAATCTTCTTTATTTTGTAAGGTCATATGGATTAGCTCTGCTATTTTTTTCATTTCTTCTTCTTTCATACCTCTGGTAGTTACCGATGGCGTGCCAATTCTTATACCAGAAGGATCCCATGGCTTACGCGGATCAAATGGAATCATATTTTTGTTAACAATTATGCCAACCTCTTCTAATTTCTTTCCAGCTTCCGAACCTGTTAAACCAAGGGGTGCAGCGTCTACCAGCATTAAGTGATTATCCGTGCCCCCGGATACAACAGAAAAACCAAGTTTGATTAATTCCTCGGCTAAAGCTTTAGCATTTTTAACTATTTGGTTTGCATATTCTTTAAAATTGGGTTTTGTAGCTTCTTCAAGCGAAATTCCGATGGCGGCAATAGTATGCAATTGTGGCCCGCCTTGTAAACCAGGGAAAACAGCTTTATCTATATTATCCGATAATTCTTTTTTAGAAATAACTATAGCGCCTCGCGGACCACGCAAAGTTTTATGCGTTGTAGTTGTAACAACATCTGCATAAGGAAATGGCGACAGGTGAACATCACCCGCAACCAAACCCGCAATATGAGATAGATCTATCATTAATTTTGCGCCAACAGCATCTGCAATTTCTTTAAATTTTTTAAAATCTATTGTTCTTGGATATGCCGTTGCCCCAGCCACAATTAGTTTAGGATTAAATTTTTTAGCTTGTTCTAAAATAGATTCGTAATTTAATAAACCATCTTTACCCACACCATAGTGCTCAAACTTAAATATTTTCCCAGTAAAACTTACTTTATGCCCGTGTGTTAAATGCCCACCATGCTCTAGCGACATAGCCAAAACTTTGTCCCCTAATTCCAAAACCCCAAGATAAGCTGCTAAATTAGCAATACTGCCAGAGTACGATTGAACATTTACACCCCATTCACTTTCCGAGATTCCAAAAACTTTATAAACCATAGCTTTAGTTTCGTCTTCTATTTTGTCTACAATTTCGTTACCAAAATAATAACGCTGATGCGACTTCCCTTCGGCATACTTATTGGTTAAGACCGAACCTAAAACAGTTAAGACATTTTTTGAAACTAAATTTTCCGAAGGAATTAAATTTATAGTTTCTTTCTGGCGATCCTTTTCGAGCTGTAAAAGTTTTATTATATTTGAATCCATTTGATATAAAAGATCCTCCTTGTAGGAGCGAAGATATATTAAGTTTTATATTATTTTATCTGTATATTTTTTAAAATATTTAAAAAATTTTCTTTGTTGGTTGGATTAATTCTAACTATTCTAACATTATCTGTGGTTAGATCAATTATGGTTGATGGATCGGATTCCGGCAAAACTCCGTTGTCTATAAACAAGTCTGGCTGAATTTCTTCTAGGCTAAACCTTTCTATTATTTCTCTAGAATCAAAATAATCAGCCTCGCCCGAAATATTAGCCGAAGTTGCCGTAACTGGCCCTTCAAAATCTTTAATTAGGTTTTGACAAAAATAATTATCGGGAACTCTTAAAGCTATAGAATTTCTGCCAGCGGTAAGCAAGAAAGAAATACTTGGCTTCTTTTTTAATATAAAAGTAAAAGGCCCCGGCCAAAAACTTTTTAATATTTTTTCTCTCGGCTTATCTATAACTGCCATGGCTTTGGCCATACTTATGGAACCTACCATTACTGGTAATGGTTTTTTTTCTGAACGTTTTTTAATAGCAAAAATTTTTCTTATAGCATCATTGTCGAAAGCATTAGCACCCATGCCATAAAGCGTATCGGTAGGGTAAACTATCACTCGTCCTTTTAACAAAGCTAGCGCCGCTTCTTTAGAGGCGAGTTCTGGAGAAAAATTATTGCGAATATCTAAAATTTTCACTTACAATATAAAATATCATTCTGAGCAGCATCATGGAGATGACCGATTCTACAATTGAGAGGCCTCCGTGTCGTCTGCGAAGAATGATATTTTAGAAAAATTAAACCACAAAATTTATAAATTTATCTTTAATAAAGATAACTTTTTTAATTGGGGAAATAAGATATTTAGAAATGTTTTCGTTGTTTTTAGCGGCGATTTCAACATCTTTTTGCGAGGCACCCGCAGGCAGTTTTATAACCGCGCGCATTTTAGCATTAACCTGAACCACCACATCTACTTCTGCGTCTTTAATTAGCTTAGAATCAAATTTTGGCCAAGGCGCTATATGAATAGATTTTTTATTCTTTAAAATTTCTCGCCAAACCTCTTCGCTCATGTGTGGTGCAAATGGCGCTAAAAGCTTAGTAAAAATTTCTAATTCGTTTTTACCAACAGATTCCATATTTGCCTCAAATTCATTTAACAAAACCATCAAAGCCGAAATCGAAGTATTGTAATTTAAATTTTCTATATCTTCCGTAACTTTCTTAATAGTTTTGTGTATTTTCTTATTTAATTCTTCGCTTGTCCCTTGCCCGTCCCTCGAAGCTTTAGCGTAGTGGGATCGCTTGTCGCTATTAGCAATTTTCCACACTCTATCTAAAAATCTGGTTATTCCTTTTATTCCACCGTCTCTAAAATCACCACCTTGATCAAACGGTCCCAAAAACATTAAGTACATTCTTAAAACATCGGCACCATAATTTTTAATATATTCATCGGGATTAATAACGTTCCCTTTCGATTTCGACATCTTAGCCCCATCTTTTATTAACAAGCCATGTGCCCTAAACTTTTTAAAAGGTTCGCCAAAATTGGTTAAACGTAAATCTTTAAAAACCATTGCCAAGAAACGAACATACAATAAATGCAAAACAGAATGTTCCGCGCCACCAATATACATGTTCACCGGGCACCATTTTTTAACTAATCCGCCATCAAAATAGAATTTTTTATTTTTTGCTTGCCCTGCGTAGCCTCGGCGAAGTAGAGATTTTTTATTTCCGAGCATAAGATATCCGAGGTAATACCAAGCCGAATCTAAAAATGTATCGGAAACATCGGTTTCCCTTCTGGCTACACCTTCGCATTTAGGACATTTAACTTTATAAAAATTTTCATTGGCTGCTAAAGGCGACTCGCTTGTACCAGTTGGCCTAAAGTTTTTTATGTAAGGCAATCTAACTGGTAAATCTTTTTCTGGCACTGTTTGCCAGCCGCATTTTTCACAATGAATCATTGGTATTGGCGCACCCCAATAACGCTGGCGAGAAATCAACCAATCGCGAAGTCGAAATTGAACTGTTTTTTTGCCGCCACTTTTTTTTATTCCTTCTTCGATGGAAACAAGAGACGCGTCACTTATTGCCAACTCGAATTTTTTAGCAAATTCAAAATCACGCTCATCGTGCGCTGGAACTCCCATAACAGCACCTGTGCCATAGCCGGCCAAAATATAATCCGAAATCCAAACTGGAATTTTTTCGTTATTAGCTGGGTTAACTGCTAAGATACCAGAAAATATGCCGGATTTATCCTTATCTTGGTTTTGATCTTTAGCAACTCTTTCGGAAAGAGCTTTAGTAATATAACTTTTTACTTCTTCACCTGCTTGCCAACCAATATCTAACCAAAACTTTGCCTTTTCTGGTGAAATTGCAACAAAAGTTACGCCAAAAATTGTATCTGGGCGTGTAGTAAAAACTTCTACAAAATGTTTGCCATTTTTTTGACCTGTAACATCTACTAAACTAAATTTAATAGAAGCGCCTTCCGATTTACCTATCCAATTCCGTTGTGCGATTTTTACTTTTTCACTCCAATCAATTTTATCCAAACCCTTTAAAAGCTTATCGGCATATTTGGTAATTCTAAAAAACCATTGTTCTAGTTCTTTTTTAATAACTTTTGTATTACACCTTTCGCATTCACCGCTAATAACCTGCTCATCGGCTAAAACTGTTAAGCAAGAAGGGCACCAATTAACTGCCGATTTTTTACGATAAGCCAAACCTTTTTTATAAAGCTGAATAAAAATCCATTGAGTCCATTTATAATATTCGGGATCGTAAGTTTCTAATTTTTCATTCCAAGCAAAACCATTACCTATCATTTGTAATTGGCGGTAAAAATTCTTCTCGGAAACTCTAGCTTGATCCATAGGATGCTCGCCAATTTTTAAAGCGTAATTTTCGGAATGAATGCCAAAACCATCAAGGCCAATCGGTTCAAAAACATTAAAGCCCTGCATTCTTTTAAAACGCCCATGAATGTCGCTACCAACAAAAGCATACATATTACCCACGTGTAACCCTTCGGCTGAAGGATATGGAAACATCATCAAGTTATAGTATGAATTCTTGGCATTTTTAAGATCGGGTTCATAAACCTTCTCTAAAACCCACTTCTTATGCCATTTAGATTCTACTTTTTTATGGTTGTACTTCATTTTTTACTTGTCCTTCCGTAGCCTTGCGCGAAGGAGGAGCCATTTGTATCTATCTAAAATAGCGAAAAAGGAGGTTTAAAGCAAGAAAAATCCGCCGATAGGCGGATTTATTTGTTACACAGAACTACTCTGTTTTTTCTTCAAGGCGATAAGAACGTGTAATACTTTCTACCTTGCTATTTTCATCCATGGTTATAGCAAGAGTATCTGCTGCTATCTCGAATTTGAAAATATTCCCAGTATCCAGAGAGCCATCAGGCTTGTATACGGCGATATGCGTACGCTGATCTAGACTTAAAAGAACATTGGGGATCTTACATAATAAAGATGTCTCGGGAACCTTTCCCTTCACAGCTCTGGTTGCGGTAATACTGGTTCCTATAATTACTCGTTTGGTCTTAGGCTTTGCCATTTTTGACCTCCTTAATTATGGTTTATGACAGAATATAACAATAGAGAATAATTTACAAATTATATTTTAAAAATGTTCCTTGCGTTTTCTATGGTGTGATGAGAAACTTCTTCGAAATCAATATTTTTTATTTCACCAATTTTTTTAGCCACCTCCACCACATACACAGGCTCGTTACGCTGACCGCGAAATGGCGCTGGAGTTACATAAGGAGCATCAGTTTCTAAAAGCAAACGGTTAATAGGAACAGTTTTTATAATTTCGTCGTAATCGCGAGTAAAAGTTACTACACCGCCAAATGTAAAATAAAAACCCATATCTAAAAGCATGGTCGCTTGTTTCAAGTCACCACTAAAAAAATGTATTATACCCGGAACAGTTTGTAATTTATGCCGATTATCCCTTAAAACATTTAATAAATCGTCAAAAGCTTTGCGACAGTGAATCATTAAAGGTTTTTTAACCTCATATGCTAATTCTATTTGTTCTATGAAAACTTTCTCCTGTTTTTTTCTATATTCTGCCGAATGATAATAATCTAAACCGCACTCACCTATAGCCACAACTTTTGGATTAAGCGCCAATTTTTTATATTCCTCGTAATCAAAAACCTCACCCTTACTAGTAAATTCCATTCCTCCTTCACCAAGCTCAGCTTTGTCATGAAACGATTTATCCGTATGAACCGGATGCAAGCCAACAGTTGCATAAACACCTTGTGAATATTTTTCGGCAAGTTTAATTGCCTCAAGCGAAGTATCTATTTGCGTACCAACATTAACCATCCAAATTCCAGTGTCTAAAGATCTTTTTATAACTTCGTCTCTATCGTCTTTGTATGTAGCAAATTGAACGTGCGTATGAGCGTCTATTAATTTTGGATTCATTATGTTTAAGAAAAAATATCGTTCCGAACAGCATTATGGAGAAGACTTATTTATATAAATAAAGAGGCTCCATATCGTCTGTGAGGAACGATGTTTTTGTGTATTTAATTTAACCTAGGAAACAAATTTTCTCCTTTCTTAAAGTTTATCGCAGATTCCGTAAACCAAATCTGTTTTCTAATTCTTTCACCTGTTTCTGGCAAAAATGGCTCAACTAAATTTAGTATAACACCCAGCAAATAACCAGAATTCGCCATTATTTTTCTAAATTCACCACTTAAAATTATATCGTATTTTTCCCATGGCTTTGTCTCGTTAATATATTTATCAGCTATACCTATAAGTTCCCAGACAACCCCCAAGGCTTCATGCAGTTTGAATTCTGAAATTTTATTTTCGTATTCACGGAAAATACGATTACTCTCTTTTTTGACCATATCAATGATGTCATCTCCAAAATCAAAAGAGATACTACCAGAAGGGTGGTTTTTTTCTCCTAAAGTCACTATTCGCGCCACTAAGTTTCCTAAACCATTAGCTAAATCCGCAGAATATCTATCTTCAAATTTTCTTAAACTAAAATCTCCATCTTCGTATGAAGGAATTTCTCGTAAAAGATAATAACGCAAAGCATCTGTTCCATATTTTTTAGCAAGCGACACAGGGTCTACAATATTACCCAAACTTTTAGACATTTTTTGCCCCTCTACTGAAACAAAACCGTGAACAAAAAGCTTTTTAGGCAAAGCTAAACCAGCCGACAAAAGTATGCCTGGCCAAATAGCAGCATGAAAACGCAAAATATCTTTACCTATAATCTGAAGATCAGCCGGCCAAAGTTTTTTAAATTGCTCGGTTTCATCACCATAACCAATTGCGGTTATATAGTTAGACAAAGCATCGCACCAAACATACATTACTTGATCTGCATCGTTTGGCACAGGAACACCCCACGGTAAATCTTTTTTTGGCCTAGAAAAACTAATGTCTTCTAAACCCGATTCTATAAAAGACAAAATTTCATTTTTTCTGGACTCCGGAATTATTCTTAATTCGTTATTCTTAATTCTTGATTCTATTTCTTTTTGATATTTTGAAAGCCTAAAAAACCAATTTTCTTGCTCAACCAGTTCTGGTTCTTTTTGGTGATCCTGACACTTACCATCTATTAAATCTCTATCTGTTTTAAAAGATTCACAGCCAACACAATAAAGACCATTATATTTTTTCTTATAAATATCACCAGCCTCGTAAAGCTTCTGCCATAACTTTTGAACTCCCAACCAATGTTTTTCTTTATCGGTAGTTCTAATAAATTCATCCCAAGAAAGATTTAAAACGGTTTTTAATTGTTTAAAATATTCTGCATTTTCGTTTACAAAATCCTGCGTATCTTTACCAGCTCTTTCGGCTTCACGAAAAATCTTAACACCGTGTTCGTCGGTGCCCGTTAAAAAGAACACGTCATCACCTTTTATTCTGTGGTAACGCGCCAAAACATCCGCTTGAATCTTTTCTAAAGCGTGTCCAATGTGAGGCTTGCCATTAACATAATCAATAGCGGTTGTAATATAAAACTTATTCATGAGTTTTCAAAACATCAGCCTGAACAGCATCCCGCCAAAGGCGGGCAGGTATGGAGTTTACCTGCCATAGGCAGGAAGACTATCTTATATAAATAAAGAGGCTCCATGTCGTCTGTGAAGGCTGATATTTTGATAAAGATTAATTCATTTTAAACTTCTTCGTGATGATGCCCAAAATCTTTTATAATTTCTACTAAAACTACAGCCACCGGCACAGAAAGAATTATACCTGGTATACCAAAAAGTTCACCACCAATAAGCAAAGATATTATAACTATAACAGGATTAAGCCCAACGGCGCGATTCATTATATTAGGCACAAAAACATGATTCTCCAATTGATGAATAATAGTGTATATAAGAATTACCCAAAGTGCTACTATCGGGGACTTTAGTAAACCTAAAATTATAGCGGGGACCGCAGCCAGTACGGGACCAAATATTGGAATTATTTCCATTATGCCGGCAATTAAAGCTAAAAGCACCCTATGGTTAATTCCAAAAATCAAAAGCCCGATATAAATTAAAACACCGACTATTATGCTAAGAATTAATTGAGCTTGAAGCCAACGTCCAAGTTTGTATTGGGCGCGAGACCATAAATTTAAAACGTAAGGCTGTTTTTCTTTTGGTGTAACTGCACGCAAAAACATATTAATACCATGTTCCTGTGCTGCTAGGTAAAAAGAAATAACAATAACAAAAACCGCAGAAATAAAACCACCAAATATTCCGCTAGTAGCTCCAAAAATATTTCCTGAGACGTTGGCAAGATCATTGCTTATGGCGACAAGATTATCTTGAACCTTATTTAACAACTGTTCGTACTGCGGAGCCGAATCTCGAATAACTTTAAAAAAACCATCTACTTTATCAAAATAAAGCGGAACCACCAAAGAAAGATTATCCAGTTCATCCGATAATGGCGAAATTATAAAATAAAGTATTGTACCTAAAACCAAGAATGCCAAAAAATATATAGCAAAAACTCCTAAGGTTCTAGGTATGCCTTTACCTTGAAAATAATTAGCCAGCGGTGTAATAGCAGCTGCAATTATAATAGAAAACAAAAGTACGGCTATTACATCACGAATTAAATAGATAAGCGCTAGCCCGAGTACAATAGCAAAAGCACGGAGTAAAGTTTCCGTGGTTATGCTGATATCGGTATGAGATGACTGAGATTTCAAAATTTTAATATCCCTTCAAAGCCTGCCTTGTCCTTAAGCGGGCCAATTACGGCCAAGTTGAGATTTTTATTTTGGAAGATATCTTCGGCCACACTTTTAATGTCGGCCAAAGTAACTTTATCCATCATACTGAACTTTTGTTCAACTGTCAATACATTATTGGTTAAGACCTCCTGAAGGCCAAAAAACGAGGCTAAATCATCGGAAGCTTCCAAACCAAGCAATGTTCCTCCCCTTATAAAGTCCTTAGATTTTTGAAGCTCTCTTTCCTCTACTCCATTCACTTTTATCTTTTTTAATTCGGTCATTATGGCTTCCACAGCTTCATATACTCTAGCAGTATCAACTCCAGAACTTACTTCGAAGTAACCATGGTCTAGCGAAAGTGTAGACGAAGCTCTAATGTAATAACCCAAACCAAGTTCATCACGAATTCTTATAAATAATCTAGAAGACATTCCTCCGCCCAAAATTGTGGCGAGCAAGCCTAAAGCCCAACGGCGAGGATCAAACATATTATAAGCCCGAGCACCTAAAATTATATGACACTGATCCGTTTCCTTATAAAAAACTTTTATTTGTGGTTCACTTTGAGATTCCACACATGGAAGTGGTTTTGGTACATCGCCTTCTTTTACTGTACTAAAATATTTATGAACTTTTTCTTTTGCATCTTCTGCTGTAATATTTCCTGCTACAACAACCACAATACCCTTTGAACGGTAGTGCTTATCTATGTAATCTATAAAATGTTGTCGATTTATAGAACGAATAACTTCTTTTCTGCCGGCAATATCCCAACCTGCAGGCTGATCGCCATATAATAATTCTTCAAAGGTGTCGCCAATTTTTCGCATTGGCGTATCTTCATACATATCTATTTCGCCAATAATTACACCGCGTTCTTTTTCTATTTCTTCTTGTGGAATTGTAGAATTTAAAAATATATCGCTTACAACATCAAAAGCTAAATCGGAATGTTTGCTATCCACCTTAACCCAATAGCCCGTTAATTCTTTATCTGTAAAAGCATTGTAGGCCGCACCCACTGCATCTAGTTCATGAGCAATATCCGATTTGCCAGGACGTTTGGTAGTACCTTTAAAAAACATGTGTTCCAAAAAGTGCGAAATACCGTTTATATCTTTTGTTTCGTAACGCGAACCAGTGCCTGCCAAAACCAACAAGGTTAAAGTTTGAGTTCCTTGCATCGGCACATAAATTGCTCTTAAACCATTTGGCCAAACATCTTTTATAAAATTATGCATGATTTGTTTTTTAAAATTAAACTTAAATGTATCTTAAAAATAGAATAGCAGTTTTTGTTTTATATTAAAACCCCGACAAGAAAAGAAAAGGTTGAACCTTTATATTTAAATATAAAAGAAAAAGCCCTACGTATCACATTTGTAAAATCGTAGAGCTTTTTAAGGGTTATACAAAGACACCCACAAGTTAATTATATTCTTTGGTTCATCTAGGAGTCACACTTCCTCCTGTAATATACATTCCTCCGTCGGAATCCCAACATGTTTTACCAGCATACATGCCTGGACCAAGAGACTGACCACCATTACATATATCTTTCTTGGGCTTCTCTTTTGATTTTAATGCTTGAGCTTCTTTTTCAGCCAGGTACTTTGCTACTCGAACAGAATCCTCTCGCATCTGTCGAAGTACTTTTTCTTGGCCTTCTTTGATTTGAGCCCTGAGTCGATCCAGTTCCTGATTTTGTTGTTCGCTTTCTTTGGCTTCAGCTCTCTGCTGAGCCAGCTCTTTCTCTCTCTGAGAGAACTGAAGTTTAGCCCGAGCCTCTTTCTCTCTTCGCTCACTGGCTTCAGCTCTCTGCTGAGCCAGCTCTTTCTCTCTCTGCGCATTTTGCAAATTGAGGTTCATCAATCTTTGTCGTTCTTGTTCCTTCTCTTGGTTCATGACAGCCTCTGTAGCCTTTCGATCAATCTCTTTTATAATCTCTGGTGTTACTAGTTCCAACTCTGTTCCATACCTCGGATGAAATTTGTAACCTAGAGGAAAGAGATCAATCTTGCCGTCAGGAGACCGTGCATAACGATACATCGTCTGCCCAGTCATAGGGTTGAAAAACTGTCCCTCCTTTGGCAAAGACATGAAGTATACAATCAAAACCCAACCAGACAGTGCTCCTGCAACGATGAGCACCTTCTTTAGAGTCTTCCTGAAGAAGATTGCAGAAAAGAAAGTGGGGAGCAGCATCAGAACGATGGCGACGAGCCAAATACTAATTGCCCCATTTAATGCATCAGGCATGCCTGATGCATTCCTAATGGTTTGGAAAAACCATGAATAAATCGACATGGCCATCAGTACGCTTGCCAATTGCAGGATTAAAAACCCCGCAAGGACGATTGTAACTATGGTGAGAACGCGACGAACGACAGGATTCATGAGAAGAACCTCCATTTACGATCTTTAATTGCTTTCACTATCAAAACTACAACGATAGCGATGATGGTCCCGACATGAAACCACTTCGTCGATTCTTTTCCCCACTTGTTGGACGCCAGTAAACAAATCAGTGCCAACAACGCGGATATTAGAATCCCGATTCCTACTTCGTAAGCCACCATTGTGTCCTCCTTGTGTCCGCAGATACGAATGTGCGCCCGTAGGCGCGAGTTTAGAAGAAAAAAATTAAACTTATTTCATTTTCAAAGAACATCTCCCCACCTTTAAATACAAAGGGTACTTTGAATTACGAAACTCCCTTAATATCCTGTATATACCATACTTCCCGCGGATAACAAAAAGGAGTAGTTCCTCGTTTTTGTAATTCTTTTTTCTTATAATTCCACTTATCAAAATCCTTTGGCATAATGTTTTATCTATAAATTTTGTTTGACAGATAATTTGTTAATTCCGAAATTTTTATTCTTTCCTGTGTAGTAGTATCTCTATCGCGGATTGTTACGGTTTCATCTTCCAAAGTTTGAAAATCTACAGTTATACAATAAGGTGTGCCAATTTCATCTTGGCTATAATAACGCTTACCCACATTACCTCTGTCATCCCACGCCACCACAAATTCTTTTTTTAAACCGGTATAAACCTTTCTAGCCGCTTCCACAAGCTCTGGTTTATTTTTCATTAAAGGAAATACTGCAACTTTATATGGCGCTATTTTTGGATTTAGTTTTAAGACAGTGCGACTAGCATCGGTATCATCGTAAGCACTACATAGCACTGCAAGCAACGACCTATCTACACCCCACGTTGGTTCTATAACATGTGGCCAGTATTCTTCTCCGCTGGATGTACCGTCTCCCTGTTCGCGATATTTTAAGTTTTGGCCAGATGCGTTTTCGTGATTTTTTAAATCAAAATCTGTTCGGTAAGCCAAACCATAAAGTTCTTTTCGGCCAAAAGGAAAATCAAATTCAAAATCTATGGTGCGCTTAGAATAATGAGCCCTGTCTTCGGCAGGAATTTCTATTTCGTGCACATGTTTTAAATCTATACCAACATCTTCCATCCAACCTAGCATTTCTTTTCGCCAATGTTCAAAGTTTTCTTGCCAAGTATCTTTTTTAATAAAATACTCTATTTCCATTTGTTCAAATTCGCGCGTTCTAAAAATAAAGTTCCCTGGGGTAATCTCGTTTCTAAAAGCTTTACCAATTTGAGCAATACCAAATGGAATAGTTTTACGCGAAGTATCTAAAACATTTTTAAAATCTACAAACATAGCTTGGGCAGTTTCAGGGCGAAAATAAACAACACTATCAGAATTTTCTACTGGCCCCAGAAAAGTTTTTAACATTAAATTAAACTGTTTGGCTTCGCTAAATTTTTTACCACCACATTGTTCACATGTTCCATTAAACTGATCTGCTCTAAAACGAGAATGGCATTTAATACATTCAACCAAAGGGTCGCTAAAAGTTGCCACGTGCCCCGAAGCTTCCCAAACTTTTGGATTCATTATTAAAGCCGCATCTATACCAACTACATCATCACGACCATGCACAAACTTCTTCCACCACAACTGTTTTATATTGTTTTTTAATTCCGCGCCCAATGGGCCATAATCCCAACTGTTGGCTAAGCCACCATAAATTTCGCTACCCGGGTAAACAAACCCTCGGCGCTTACATAAAGAAACTATTTTATCTATTGAATCTGTCATTAGAATACTATACCAATTTGAAAGCTTACGAGCAAAATAAAATCCGCCCGATGCGCAATCGGAACGGATATTAATTGGGTGCAGGTTCCTTAATTTCAAGAACTTCAATCAGAACCGAGGGTGGCCTAACTATCTTTATATGTGAAGAATGACTATTGCTAATAGCTAACAAATTAAGTACACCACTAAATGAATAAGACTTAAAGAGAATAGCTTGACAACAATTAGTAATAACGGCCCAACCAGTCAAGCTACCATCTGCCCCAGTATAACAAACCTCAATTAACCTAGTATCAATTGGTTTTTTAAAATTTCCACAAACTGGACACTTCACTTCACATAAAATACAAACATTTGGACGTTCAGATATTTTTATCATCTTAGTCTCCTTTGAATTTGTAAAAGAACTTACTTCTTATTCTCCACTTTTTACTTCTAAGGTCAAATTTTGACTAGAAAAAATTTTAGAAACAGATAATCCTTCTGGTTTAGTGGTGGATTCTATTATGGCTGTAACAGGTAATTTAGCACCGCCAGTAGCATTATCTTTTACTTTAATTTTTAAAGTTATTTCTTTTTTTTCTTGCGGTTCTATGCCAAAAAGATCGGCGGAATTATCACGATTTAAGATTATTGTTTTAGAAGCAGAATCTAAACCAATACTTGGCTGTACCGAAGTTAAATTAAAACCATCACCCTCAAATTTAATTTTTAAAGTTAAATTAGCCAGCGGGATATCTAAATTATTTTGATAACTAATTTTATATGTAATCGTCTCGCCCGCCCGTGCCGAAGTTATGCCATCTAGATTAGTACCCACAAATAAAGCCAGAGGCACCATAACAAGTTTTACTGTACCACTAGATTCCTTATATGTTTTCCAACTTGTACCTTCCGAACCTTCAACAAAAACTCTAAACACTTTGCCTTCGCCTTCTATACCGGTAACCAGTCCTTTAATAACTAAAACTTTTTCTTCTTGAGGTAAAATAGAATCTAGGCGCCAAACATTGTTAAATTCGGCAAGTTTTTCGGAAGACTCTGTTAATCTAAAACCAGCCGGCGATTCCAAACGTAATCTTAAATTAGTAAAAGCGACTTCACCTTCGTTTTTTAATTTAAATTTAACTTCCACATTTTCGCCCGAAATTGTTTCGGCCGAAGATTCTATGTTTAAATTTATTGGAAAAGAAGAAATTTTTGTGACTGCAGTAGCAATAGATTGAAAAACAATGGTGCCGGCTGAAGGTTTAAAATTAAAAACTGCTTGAGCTTTTCTTTCAAAATTATCACCACCAAAAACAACGGCTTTAAATTCTCTTTCATATAAACCGCTAGGTTTTAATTCTGGAATAGAAATTGTTTGCTTTAAAACACTTTGTTTAAATTGATCAGCTTCGGCAGTTTCAATTACGGGTTGGGAAAAATCTGGAAATTGAAAAGTTAAAACTCCATCTTTTAATTCGGTTTCATTTTTATTAACCAGTCTTAATTTCCAAACTACAGTCTCGCCCGCACTAACTTCGGCAGGCGCGCTTAATTTAATTTCTACTCTATCTTTTCTAAAAGCATAAAAGCCACGAAAAAAAACATAGACCGCCACGGTTACTGCAATTAAAAAGAAAAAACCCGCACCTAAAAATATTCTTTTCCAAATAGCTGGCGAAGGTGCCACATCTTCTGTTAATGGCAGTGGAGCAACAACTTCTTTTTTTACAACTTCAACTTCGACTGGCGGTAAAATCGGTTTTTGTTCTGTATAAAGCTTTTTTTGTAGCTCTTCTAAATTGTCTGGCATATGTAACAATTATATCAGCTTGTCTAAATTAACCCCAAAATTATGGAGGAACAGATATTTGATCCTTGTTCTAAGTAAGCCAGAGTCTTCTAATTTAAAATCGGGTGCTCTAGGATTTAAGCCGTTTGAATCTAAAATATAGTAGCACCAAAGGTAAGCCGATTCCTTTAATCCATCTCTAGTGGCATGCTTATTATTTAAAATAGAAAAAAAGTCGGAAGTTTTTTCCCAAACTTTGGCTTCGCCCATACCTGGTTCAAAAATTCTAAATATTATTTGAACCACAAAGTGAGCTAACTTTAAACGGTATAAATCGTTTTTTAAAATTAAATTAGAATCTTTAACTTTAAAATCTGTAATTATTGGCATATATTTTGAAGGTACAAAAAACACTTCGGCATGATTAAACATATCTAAGCCATGCCGAAGTTTACCCGAATGTTTGCGTACGCTTTTTGCTTGCAGTTCCATTAAGCCGTGTTCTTTGGTATAAAGCGTAAAAACAGCGTCGGCTTCGTGCCGTGGCGAATTTTTTAAAATAATACCTTCTATAGATTTCATAAACGTTAAAAGTATAACAGATTACCAAGCGGAACATTACCCCTCGCAGACGATATGGAGCCTCTTTATTATATAAATAGTCTTCCTGCCTCATCGGCAGGTAAACTCCATACTTGCCCGCCTCTGGCGGGATGCTGCTCGGAATAATGTTCCGTCTTTTCCTTAATAAGAATAAAGGGATAATAAGTTCTGGCGCGGTTCTGCGAACGAGCGGGCATGGTTTCCCGTTTTACGGGAAGAGCGAGTGAGCAGTACCAATGAGCAAGCTCGCTGGGCGAGCGAATGGTAGCCAGAATTTATTATCATGAAATGTCGTAATTAGATATAATTTACAAAATGACCAAAAACAGAACAATCATAATAGCAATTGTGGCCCTAGCTGGCATTTTGCGCTTGTGGGGTTTAGGCTCGGCCGAACTCGTTTTTGACGAGTCTTTTTATTCTTTTCGTTCTATCGGTTGGTTGGATTATTTGGAAAGCCCTTACCAAACCACACCTATTCAGTGGTTTGCCCCGAGCGCAGTCGAGGGGTCAATTTTGCCTAAATGGCTCAATCTTTCCTTTCACGATCATCCGCCCCTATTTTTTTTAGTTCAAAAAATATTTTTTAATTTATTTGGCAATTCACTTTTTGTCTCACGTTTGCCTTCGGCAATTTTTGGTATTGGTTTTGTTTATTTAATTTATTTAATAGGTAAAAAACTTTTTAAAAAAGAAGAAGCTGGTTTAATTTCGGCTTTTATTTCAGCCATCAGTTTTGCCCATGTTTCGCTTTCGCGTATGGCTATGATGGAATCGGTTTTATTCTTTTTTATACTCTTAAATATTTATTACTTTTTAAGTTTTCTAAATAACAAAAAATATTGGTGGCATTTTGGCTTAACCTTCGGCCTAGCTATGTTAACTAAATATATTGCCATATTTTTAATACCAACCTATCTTGTATACCTTTTAATTTTTAGGCGCGATTTATTTAAAAACTCAAAAATATACTTGGCTTTAGTTTTAGCTATAATAATCTTCTCGCCGGTTATTGTTTATAATATCTATTCGTATAAAACTTTTGGGCATTTTGATTTGCAACTGGCCTACGTGCTAAAACAAAAAACACCTTGGCCGGTTAGTGCTTTTGGAGGTAAAACCCAAGATCCTTTCTCTAAAATTGGTGAAAATGTTCCGGCAATATTTTCTACACCATTTCTAACAATGGTTTTAATTGGTTTAATTTTAGTAATTTTAAAATATAAAAAAGAACTTGCACTCATACTAATTGCTCTGTTTTTTATAATTCTGCTTTTAGTTGAAGCAGGCTCGGCTATTAGGTTTGTTTCTTTATTAATAATTCCTACCATATTTTTTATAACCGCAGTTATTTTATTTTTATGGCAAAAACCGTATAAATTTTTAAGTATTGGAATTATTTTGTTTTCAATTATAATTGGCGAACTATATAATTATGCTTTTTTGCGCCCAGATTATGGGGTAGTAAAACTAGATAAATATTTCGATTCTGTTTTTAACGACAACCGCCCAACAAGTTTACCTGTACACCCTAACCCATACTTGAATGCCGTTATTCAAAAATATGCAGAAAAATATCCAACCACACTCGCACCAACTGGTATAATTTATGACGATAACATTGCTTTACAATCATCCCTTTGGCTTTTTAGTCGTAGACAGTATTACCACGGCATACCAGTTATGACGGCAAGTAACTTTGAAAATATTATACAAAAAAACGGTATCTCGGCTTTTAAAGATTTTACACTCTACTTTGTTAAAGCTGAAGAAGCCGCACCACTAAAACAAACTACTCCAACCGAATACGCCAAAAATGTAGAATTACTTTTGCAAAAAAACAACCAAAAACCGGCAATAGAAATTACCGGTTATGGAGCAAACAATATTCCGGCTTTTAAAGTTTATAAATTCTCGCTTAAATAAAACTAATCTCGGCCATGACCTTTGTTCCAAACAAAAGCAAACACAAAACCCATTACATAAGCGACCACACTGTATGCATCAAACCCAAAAACAAACCTAATGTTAAACCTGTTTTGTTTTTATTTAATTTAACTACTGCCATAATAAAAGATTTTTTATTTGTTATTAACCGACCTTTTATTTTTTGCTTCCTAATAACTTAGACAAAATATAAGTGATAAGCCCGATCATAACCGTTATTACACCAGCATAAACAAATTTTGCTTGTATTGTGTCTTTGGTTAAAGGAAAAGAATATTCAATAAAAGCCTTTATGGCATCATTCCAAGCCAAACCCACCACCAAACCTAATGCAGTTACAATATAGCCTAAAGTTTTTTCCCTAATTTCTTGCCTTATTTCTGATTGAGTTTTTTTGATTCTATCTATCATACAAATTTATTTTAACATATACCACCGCGTTTTAATTCTTTTCTTATGGCTAAATAATTAGGAATTGTTTTAGCTACCAAATTCCAAAAATTACGCGAGTGGTTAAATTCGCTCAAGTGGCAAAGTTCGTGAACAATAATATAATCGGCTGCGTATGCAGGTAAAAGCGCTATTTTATAATTAAAATTTAAATTGCCTTTTTTAGAACAACTACCCCAGCGAGTTTTCTGATTTCGAATATTTATTTTATTAAATTTAAAACCATAAAACTGATTAAAATAATTAACTCGGTTTTGAGCTAACACCAAAGCTTCGTCTTTATGTTTAATATATAATTTACGACTACTAAGTTTACCAGCCCGAGGCTGGTGCGCCCTGGGCGCAAAGTCCTTAAGCTTTTTTAAAATCCATTCTGTATTTTTAGCAACAAATTGGTTTATAAAATTTTCGCTCGCTGAATGCGGCGCGGTTAACACCACCGCACCATCGCAATAAATAGCGAGCCTTAACCTTCTCGCTTTCTTACTTAATTTTAGAGTGTATTTAATGCTGTTCATTTAGCACATTCTGACATTCTGCAGAATGTCAGAATGATTTAATAAACTTATGAAGAATATGTCCGTAAGGTGAAAGAGAGTGTTCCACTAATCTGCCTTGGTATTTTTTATTTACTAAACCCGCCTGAACCAGTTTTCTGGTGTGCTCCGAAATTGTTTTTATATTGCAATCTAAATTTTCAGCAATGTCGTCTAAACTAATTTTATCTACCTTAGCGATCAAACATAAAATCTCAATTCTACGGTGATTAGAAATCCCTTTAAAATGCCTTTCTAGTTGTTTTGCGGTTTTGGCTTTTCTGCTCATAGTTATATTTTAATCCTCCATCCCCCTACGCACAACATTCTCATATTCTGCAGAATGTGAGAATGTTGTTAACCGATGCGGATGGATTGGATTTGACCTTGGTTTAATTTTACAGCTGGTGCACCATGAATTAATTGTATAGTACCCACTCTTTCGCCGCACTTAGAACACAAAACACTTACTCCAGTGGGCAAGTGTTTTGGCAAAGAAATATAGTCTTCTAAAATTCTGCCAAGAAAACATTTAACTAACCGGCCAGTGCCAGCTTTTTGATATTTAAAAATCTCCTGCCCGCATTTGCATTCAACAGTTACAGATGTAATTCGTGGCATATGAATTCAAGCCCTAGCAAGGACTGTCCTTGCTAATTATTAAATAGGTAGCTTTGTATGGAGAAACTTACTATATCTCCGTCCTGAAGGAATTCGTGTTCTGTCGGTCGGCAACCATTTAGCGCCATGGTTAGTTTGCCCGGAGGATATCTTCTTTGAATCTCGGGGTAAGAAGTAAAAATACTATGTAAAAGAAAAATAAACGGCGCACCCTCGCTCACTATAATTTTCATTTCTGTTTGCCCAGTAATTGGCTCAAGAACCAGATCAAATTTAACAAACACACTGATTGATTTTAACATTTTTTTATCCATAATATTTATAATGATACTATCAATTCGCCAATGTTACTGCAATAAAAACTTTATAATGAGCTGTGATTTATCTGTGGATAACTTTCGGTTAATTTTCGGTATAATTAAGTAATGAGAAACTTAACTCCAAGACAAAAACAAATCCTTGATTTTGTAACTAAATATAGTAATAAAAAAGGCTACGCCCCTTCTCATAAGGAAATTGGGAAGCATTTTAAGCTCACTTCTTCAGCCACTATAAGCCAACACTTAGAAGCTCTTACAAACAAAGGATATATAAACAAAGAAAAACATCAAAAAAGAAATATAGAAATACCTATATATGATAATTTTGTAAAAATTCCCTTATTGGGCATAATCGCGGCTGGTGAACCAATTGAAGCCATAGAGGAAAAAGAAACAATTATGGTTCCGAAAAATAAATTGCCTAATTCTGGAAATATCTATGCCTTGAGGGTAAGAGGTAACAGTATGGTTGAAGAAAAAATAAATAGCGGTGATATTGTTTTAATTAAAGAACAAAATACAGCCAAAAACGGAGAAAAGGTAGTCGCATTAATAGATAACCGCGAAGCAACTTTGAAAACTTTTTTTAAAGAAAAAAACCATATACGATTACAACCCGCCAATAAAAATATGGAGCCAATAATAGTTAAAAAAAATCAAGATTTTGCGATTCAAGGAACTTTAATTGATGTTATAAAGAACGAAAATTATACTAAAAGTTCTTCATATACATCACCTTTTAAAATAAGAGGTGTAAAATACGAAGCACTTCCTAAAAACCAAGTAATTTATAGAGATACGGCAGAAATAATGGAAAACACTTCGCTCGAAATAAAAAAAGAAGGTGTTAATCTGAATACTATCTACAATGAAAATTGTTTAGACACAATGTCTAGAATGCCAGACAATTTTATTGACATGACAGTAACCTCTCCTCCTTATGACGATATGCGAAAATATAATGGTAACACCTTTAATGAATTTGAGCAGATAGTTAAAGAGTTATATCGCATTACTAAAAAAGGTGGGGTCGTTGTGTGGGTTATTGCTGACCAAACAAAAAAAGGAAATGAAAGCGGTACATCCCTTAAGCATGCCTTGTATTTCAAAGAAATTGGTTTTAATTTATTTGATACAATGATTTACTTAAAACCACCACGCGGAGCGGTTGGCAATAATAAAACCTATTGGCAAACCTTTGAATACATGTTTGTATTTAGCAAAGGAACACCAAAAACAATAAACCTTATAAAAGATAGAGAAAATATAGAGGCAAGATCCGGTGATAGTGGTACTAAACGACTTTATGATGGGACTTTATCTAAGAGAGCTAGAAGTGGTTATGAAAAGTTTGGTAGGAGAACAAACGTCTGGGAGTATTATATCGGAAAAGGACACTCGGCAAGCGATAATTTTGCATACGAACACCCAGCTATCTTCCCTGAAAAACTAGCAGAAGACCATATAGTCTCTTGGAGTAAAGAAGGTGATGTTGTATACGACCCATTTATGGGTAGTGGCACCACCGCCAAAATGGCTGTTCTTAGTGGTAGAAAGTATATAGGAAGTGAGTTATTTAATAAATACTGTGAAGTGGCTCGTAAAAGAATTAAATATATATGATTTGTACTGAATGTAATCGTAATAAAGCCTCCCACAAAGAGTTCTGTAATTTGTGTTTTAATGAAACCAAGATTTGTCGTCGATGTCAGCAAAGAAAAAGTATTTTTGAGTTTGAAAAAAACCAAAAAAGTATTGCGGGAAAAATATCTAGGAGAGGTGAATGTCGGAATTGTCGCAAGTGGAAAAAACCAATTCCTATAAAGATGAGAATTGCGTATGGAAAAACCCATCCCATGCCACCTCTCGGAGAATCTTTCCACTGTCCTGTCTGTGATAGAACAATAATCAGACAGTTTAAAAATGATGTTGTCTTAGACCACTACCATCTAAACGGGGAAATACGTGGCTGGATTTGCCGACAATGTAATTCTAGTATTGGTATGATGGATGAGGATGTAAATATCTTAAAAAGAGCTATCAAATGGATTTTAGGAACTTTAAGGTTTTTTTATTTTTAATCTTCGTGTGTCTTAATCCCCACTCCAATTTCAAAACCTTCGTAATTCCAAACTTTGTGGACCAAAAAACTTTCGGCTTCGGTTATACCGAAGTGAATTTGGGTAGAACGAGTTTCTTGTTTAATTATATTTTCCCAACGCGTTAATAATTCTTTAAAATTAGCGTTTTGATTTAATTCGTAATACAAAATTATTTTATCTTCCGGTGTTAGCTTCGCTTCTTTTCTCATTTCGTTAATGTTGCGAATCATTTCACGCACCATACCTTCTTCTTTGAGTTCCGCTGTAAGAACAGTATCCAAACTAACGCTATTTTTTTCTATTTTTCTGTCGCTTAAAACTTTTTTAACATTTAGTTCCTCCGCCACAATGTATAAAACATCGCCAATTAAATTGTAATCGGCTGGCGAAACATACAAAGCATTTAATGGTTGGCGCACGCGTAAACCCGCTTGAGCACGCTCGGCTAAACCTAGAGCCACAATTTCACGAGCTCTTTCCATAGCTTTGGTAATTTCCGATTTAGATATTTTGGATGACTTCGGCCAGTGTTCGAGATGGACTGATTCTAAGTTACAAGTTCCAAGTTTCAAGTTTTTGAGATTCATATATAGCCATTCCGATATAAACGGTGCAAATGGCGCCATAATAATAGCAGTGCGTTTTAAAACTTCGGTTAAAGTATTTTGAGCCGATAATTTTTCGGCGTCTATATTTTGTTTTTGAAATTTGCGGCGACTGCGGCGAATATACCAATTAGAAAGTTCATCTATAAATTCTTCTATAGCACGCGAAGCGGAAGTTATATCGTAAGTTTCTAAAAATTTATTTACTTCAAATTCTAATTTTTCTAAACGCATTAAAATCCATTTATCTAGAATGTCCGGTCGAGCTGTAATGGTTCGACTACGCTCACCACTCGAAACATAGTATGTTTCGAGAAACAAGAATGAATTAATTAGAGTATCGGCAAACCTGCGCTTTTTGCTTTCTATATCGCGCATACTAAAAAGTTTGTTATCACCCGGCGCGTTTACAGTATAAAAATACCAACGCATCATGTCGAAACCAACTTTCTCGCCCACCATCCATGGGTCTACAATATTCCCTTTCGATTTCGACATCTTCTCGCCTTTTTCATCTAACACGTGGTTTAAACTAATTACATTTTTATATGGCGTGCCTTCGCCCAAAGCTGTGCTAACCGCCATTAAGGTGTAAAACCAACCACGAGTTTGATCTATCGCTTCACAAATGTAATCAGCTGGAAACTTATCTTTCCCTAAATTTTGATTTTTGATTTTTGATTTTTGATTTTCCGATGACGCCCATGGCATCGCACCTGAATCAAACCAAACATCGGCTAAGTCTTTTATACGTTCCATTTTTGAGGAACACATAGAACACTTGAGGAACACATTATCTGCATAAGGGCGATGAAGGTTTAAATTCCCTTCTTCGTCGTAAGGCCAGTTATTAAGTTTAAAATCTGTAAACCCCGCCAGGTCTAAATATTTTCCTGGTTTATCTATAGCTTTTTGATATAGAAGTTCAAGTTCGTCTTCGCCATAAACTTTATCTGAATTTTTTAAGAAAAATAGGGGATCGCCGTGACTAACCACAATCACCTTCTTGTTTCCATATTTTTCAGAAACATCATGCACAAAATTCTTCATTCTTTTAACTGTATCCTCAAGCGATTCTCCGCCTGGTGCTGGGCGTACAAAGCGATCTTTAAGCGAATTAAAATGGGCCACGTATTCACTTGAAAGCAAGCCGTTTAAATCGCCTACGTTTATTTCGCGTAGTCTTTCATCTAAGACAACTTCTTTTATTTTAAGTTCATCCGCGATTATCTGTGCGGTCTCACGAGCGCGTAAAACATCGGAAGCATAAATAGCTGCAACTTTATTTTTACCTAATTCTTTTTTTATTTTTTTAGCTGATTCTTCCACTTGCTTTCTACCTTTTTCGGTAAGTGGGTTTAATTTTTTTTCTGGATAGCAGCTAACAAATTGACCCACATTAGATTCAGCTTCACCATGACGAACCAGTAAAAAATCCGTGCCTTCGCTAAATCTGTTTGAATTTAATTCTTCCAAAGAACCAATCACGGTTTTATGTTCGCATTTGGTGCACTCCCAAATTGGCAGTGGCGTGCCCCAATACCTTTCACGGCTTATGGCCCAATCTTTAACTTCGCGTAACCATTCGCCAAACCTACCTTCTTTAATGTGTTCGGGCACCCAATTAACTTTTTCGTTATTTTTAATTAAATCGCCCCGTAACGCCGACATTTTTATAAACCAACTTTCTTGGGCGTAATATAGTAACGGCGATTTACAACGCCAACAGAATGGATATTCGTGTTTGTAGCTAGCTTCGCTAAACAGAAAATTTTGTTTTTTTAAATAAAACAAAATTGTTTTTTCGGTTATTGGGTCTTTTTTATTTTCGCTAACAATAGCAAGGCCACCAACAACAGGGACTGATTTTACAAAAACGCCTTCGCGGTTAACCGTGTGGAATTTTGGCAAATTTAATTTGGTGCCAAGTTCAAAATCGTCGGCGCCATACATTACAGCGGTATGCACAATCCCCGTACCATCTTCGGTGGTTACAAAATCAGCTTCGTAAACTTTGTAAGAATTTTCACTTTCTAATTCTTTAACTGCAAATAATGGTTCGTAAGAAAGTTTGGTAAGATCGCCCGCTTTTAATTCTTTATTTATTTTGTAATCAGAGCCACTTGTTCCGAGCGTAGTCGAGGAAAAAACTTTCTCGGCTAAATCGCGAGCCAAAATATATTTTTCGCCGTTAACTTCGGCTTCTACATAAACAACCTTTGGCCCAACTGCCAAAGCAACGTTTCCTGGTAAAGTCCACGGCGTGGTAGTCCACGCCAGTAAATATGTATTTTCTAAACCTTTTACTTTAAATTTTATGGTTACCGATCTATCTGTAACTGTTTCGTAACCCTGCGCCACTTCGTGGCTAGAAATTGGCGTACCACAACGCACACAAAACGGCACGATTTTATAATCTTTAACTAAAAGATTTTTATCGTAAATTCTTTTTAAAATATTCCAAACATTTTCTATGTATTGAGGTTCGTAAGTTATATATGGATTTTTTAAATCGAGCCAATAGCCCATTCGGCGTGTCATTTTTTCCCATTCATCTTTATATTGCCATACCGATATTTGGCAATCTTTATTAAACTTGGCGATACCGTATTTTTCTACATCGCGCTTATTTTTTAAACCAAGTTTTTTCTCTACCTCAATTTCTACCGGCAAGCCATGTGTATCCCAACCGGCGCGGCGCGAAACGTACCGGCCTTTCATGGTTTGAAAACGGCAAATAATATCTTTAAAAGACCTCGCCACAATATGATGAATACCTGGTTTGCCATTGGCCGTAGGCGGGCCCTCGTAAAATACAAAAGGCTTACCATCTTTAGTGGCTTCTAGAGTTTTTTCGAAAATCTCGTTTTCGTGCCAATGTTTTAAAACTTTTTCTTCTTCTTGAGGTAGATTTACTTGTCTCATTTTAATAGACTTAATATACTTAACCTTAGCGAAAAAACTAATTATAGTAAAGAAAAAGCCCAGCTTAGCGCTGGGCTTTGTTTGTTGTGACTATCTTATTCCCTAAAGAGAAGAAAACCCTTGAGTCTCCTTACAGTACTCTCACCTTCTAAAACTTCGTGACCAATTTCTAAGGAAAATTTCACAACTTCATTTGGATTTATACCTCCAAGAGTTGCAACTTCGGAATCAAAGAAAATTTGTAACTCGTGCGTGATTTTAGTTACAAGCTGCTGCAAACTCATATCTATAGCACCCCAGAGGTGACTTCCCGATTTAATAAAACTCAAAAAATTAGGACCGCCACTGGGAATACTTTCCAAAGGAAACAGCTCCAAAAGACTAACTTCCCGCTCCTTAAGATTACCATTCTTATCTGTTCTGAAAAGAACAATACTTAACTCCAAATGATTCTTGTTCATGAACCACTTAGGATACACCGAAAGACTAGTGCTTTTCGGCAGACTGATATTACTAAGACACCTTACTTTACTTCTAGGTAAATCCAAGTATTCATTCTTTCTTATAAGCATAGCCAAATCTCCTTCTCTATAAGTTTAAAATGAACAATCTACGTGTTAATTATTATATAATACTACAATAATTCTTGTCAACAATAGATATTTGTATTAAAATAACTGGGTGGAAAGCAAAACCAACAAAAAAGCATTTTTTAATTATGATATCCTAGAGAAATTCGAGGCGGGTTTGGTTTTGCTTGGCGGTGAAGTTAAGTCTATAAGGAATAACCATTATAGTTTGCAGGGCGCATATATAGTTGTGGAAGACGAAGAAGCTTGGCTAGTGAAAGCTATGGTCGCCCCCTATCAACCTAAAAACATGGTTGCCGGATACAACCCAGAACGTAAACGAAAACTTTTGCTTAACAAAAAAGAACTTCAATATTTACAAGGGAAAACCAAAGAAAAAGGGTTGACTATTGTGCCATTAAAAGTTTATAATAAGCACGGTCAAATCAAACTAGAAATTGGTTTAGCCAAAGGTAAAAGTAAAGGTGATAAGCGAGAAGTTTTAAAAAAACGTATCGCCGAAAGAGATATTGCTAGAGAACTCAAAGATAGCCACTAGGGTTTAGGGACTAGCCAATAGGGTTTTATTTTAACCTAGTGGCTGATTTTTCTAGACCCTACCCATGGGGATGACTTGAATCGTCAAGGAACGTATCGATAAGAATTCGAAGCTGAGGTATACCACAAACTCATAAAACTGGTTACAAATAGTAAGTGCAAACTTATTTAGCGCTAATAAACCAGCGTTCGCTGTAGCTTAAAATCTATCAGCCATCGCCCTGTTTTCGCCCGAGAAGACAGTGTGCGGTGCCAACCTTTCGGGCTGCTGTCTAATGAAGGCGAACTTTAGACTTAAGACAATCGCCAAAAGTTTAACTTTTTTCACCGTTCTTTAAGAGTTAAACTTAAATTAAGAACGGTTAGGCTTCGTAGCAATTTAATCGAGAAACTTTTTGCACGCGGGTTCAATTCCCGCCATCTCCACTCGACTCGTCCTCACTTAAGCTCGGACTCACTCGTGGCAAGCCACAACCAAATCAAATAACTTGGTAGGTATGCACTACGAGTCGAGTGTCCCGAGCGAAGTGGTTCGACCCTCTTCACCACAAGTCGAGGGACATAATTATGATTTTTGTTTATATAATTAAAAATAATTTCAATAAATTATATATTGGTATTTCGGAAAACCCGGAAAAAAGGTTAAAATTTCACAACACTAAATCTGGCGCTATTTTTACAAAATCTGGTCATTATAAAATTATTTTTAAAGAAGAATATTCAAACCTTAAAGAAGCTAGGCAAAGAGAAATACAAATTAAAAAATGGTCTAGAAAAAAGAAGGAGTTTTTAATTGAGAAATATAAAAAAAATTTACCAACCAAAATCTAAAAAATTTGAAAATAAACAACCAAATACGTTCGGAAAAATTAGTAGTTATAGATGAAACCGGCAAAAGCTTGGGTGTTTTAAGTTTGCAAGATGCCCTAAAAATAGCCAAGGAAAAAGGTTTAGATTTAGCCGAGGTTAACCCTACCGCCACCCCGCCAGTTGCCAAAATCATAGATTATGGTAAATTTGAGTACCATCAGCGAAAGGCTGAACAAAAGATGAAGTCCTCAAATAAGAGGCAGGAGCTTAAAACAGTGCGTATTGGGCTCAAAACTTCTATTCACGATACCGAAGTAAAAGCCAGTTTAGCCGATAAATTCCTTAAAAAAGGTGACCAAGTTAGATTGGAAATATTTTTAAAAGGTAGAGAAAAGGCCTTTAGAGATCTAGCTAGAACCAAGTTGATAGCTTTCGAAAAGATGGTTACCGAGCAGCATAAAACCGATGGTTCGCCGACTAGCTCGCCTTCCGGCTGGTCAATAACTATACATAAATAGACATGGCTTCAAAAACAAACAAATCAATGGCAAAAAGATTCCGTTTAACTAAAAACGGAAAACTTATGCACAGAACTCCAAACCAAAATCATTTTAGAGCTAAGAAATCTAGTAACAGAAAGAGAAGCATTAAAAAAGATTCAGCAATGGCCAAACCAGAAATTAGAAATATTTTGGAAAAAATGCCGTTTGCAAGATTAAGTTAAAAAATAAAATTTAGACAAATATGGCACGCGTAAAAAGAGGAACGATTGCGTCTAAACGCAGAAAAAATTTATTAAAATATGCCAAGGGTTTTAAGTGGTCACGTAATACACATTACCGAGCTGCTAAAGAAGCCTTGCTTCATGCTTGGTCCAAGGCTTATCACGATCGCAAAAAGAAGAAAGGTAATTTTAGAACCTTGTGGCAAATTAAAGTTGGCGCAGCTGCTAAACAAAATGGTATTTCTTATAGCCGTTTTATAGACGCTTTAAAGAAAGCCAATGTAGAATTAGATAGAAAGGTATTAGCCGACATCGCCGAAAACAATCCAGAAGTATTTGCCAAGATTGTAAATCAAGTCAAAACTAGCAAGTAATATAAGGTATTAAAAAATATCCCTCCGACCTTTCGTCGGAGGGATATTTTATTTGGTTCCAAGTCTAACCACTTCCTTCGCCAACACTTCTAAGGGGTCAATTATTGGAATTTTAATAAATTTTCTGGCCTCCTTGGCGTAAATAGAAAGTTCGGTACAAGCAAAAATAACAGCGTTAGAATTCTTATTAAGCTTTTTTACCATACTAACAATATTTTCTAAAATATTTTTTTCTCGGCCAGCTTTTATACTGTAAATTATTTTCGAAACTTTCTTTTGAGTTTTTTTGTCTGGATATATCCAATTAATATTATTAGATTTATTTTTTAACTGATAAACCTTTTCTTTTATAGTAGCGTCCGTAGCTAGAATAATTACGTTACAGAAATTATCTACCACCTCATTTACGGTAAGATCAATCATATCTAGTATAGGAACCGAGATATTAGCTTGAATTTGTTTAAGCCTAGCATGTGCAGTATTGCAAGGAATAGCAAGAAAATTTGCACCGGCTTCAGCTAAAACCTTAAGCGATTTAGAAACCTCTTTTACATAATCTTTACCACCATCTTTAAGCAAAGAATTCGTTCTATCTGGAATTTTAGGATTGGTAAAACAAACCACTTGAATATGGTCTTGATCTTTTGTGGCTGACGTTGAATCTATTATTATTTTTTGAAACCAAACGCCAGCCATCGGCCCCATGCCACCTAAAATGCCCAAACGAAATTGTTTTTTATTTTTCGCCATTTTTGTTTTTTATTATTTCAACCACCTGTTCTTTGGGAATAGATTTCAAAATATGGCCATTTACACCTATTGTGGTTTTTGCGGCAAACAAAGCATCGTAAATACTTTCTTCTGTGGCTTCAACTGCTCCTAAAAAGAATTGTGTTAAACATGAATCAGACAAGCATTTAGACAAACTTCCCTCGCCTTCTATACCGCTTCTGTTAGTGCTAAAGGCTATAGCGTAATCTCCACTACCATGTGCCATAACCGAACCTGTTTTAGCCAAACCAAGCATTGCCCTTTTAGCAATTCTTTTTAACTGGCGAGCCGAAAGCGGAGCGTCTGTTGCTAAAACAATCATACAAGATCCATCACCTATTTTAATAAAACTATCAAAATCAGTTTGGCCTAAAATTTTACCAACGGGTATTCCTAATATATTTAACGCGCCACCAAAATTTGTTTGAACCAAAGCACCTAGTGTATATTTTTTGTTTCCAATTTTAATTAAACGCGAAGACGAACCAATACCACCCTTCCAAGAAAATAAACGTGTGCCTACGCCCGCACCCACACAACCTGTGGCAAAATCGGCCGATAAATTTTTAAAGGTTTTAAAAACATCAACTGAGCTGATTGAATTTTTATGAATATTATTTAACCAGCCGTCGTTAGTTTCACCAACTACAGCATTTACAGTTTCTGTTGATTTAATATCGGGCGAATTTTTAATAACCCAATCTACTACGCCTCGCATGACTGGCCCTACCGCCAGAGTATTGGTAAGCGCGATAGGAGTTTCCAAAGTGCCTAATTCTTCAATTTGAGTGGTACCTGTTAATTTTCCAAAACCATTACCCACATAAACTGCGGCTGGAATTTTTTTTCTAAATAAATTTTTTATTCCCGGATCAATTATGGTTATACCAGTTCTAATATCTTTACCCAATATTTTATTTAAGTGCCCTACTTTTACACCAAGAACATCGGCTATGGAATTTTTTTTACCACACGGCAAAAGACCGACTTTAAAGCCATAATCCCTAAACCTTTTTATTGATAAATTTTTTTTATTTTTCATTATTAAAATTGGCGCAAGCTCGAAGTTTATTTTTACCTCGAGCTTGCGCACTTTTACCTAAAACTATCCAAATATCACTGGCGCCACGGCCATGTCTACCATACCGTGAACCCTGAAAGTATTCGATGGCACAGCGCAAGCCGAAACAGAAACCAATTCCCCACCTATCATCCACGGGCGCAAAAGAACTCGGCAGTTAAACATCTCACCGCAATTTCGACGAGTGTTCATAACGGGTATGCGCACCACACCACTTTCCAAACGGCGTTGAACAATAAAAGGTTGGTTTAACTGTAGCCGCTCTTTGATCCAGCCAGACCAAGTACTACCAATAAGGCCATGACCAATCAGTACGCCATAAGACCTAGCCGACAACGTATTGGCTCCACAAACCTTAAGCACTAAGCGATTCCTTTCATCTTCCTCTAGCCCCATAAAGTGATGGATATCAACAATATTCAACCCAGCTACAGAACAAGGAAAAGGATTGCTAGTGCTTTGAGGATTAACCAAACGAGAATCTGGCAAGATGGCATCTAGAATATAAAAAGATTTTGGAGAAAGTTCACAGCGGAAAAAATCTGCTCGACTTCTAAAAATAGAAAACCAAGCCTTGTTTCCGAAATGAGCAAACTCCGGCACCAAACGGATCACGCCGTTTTTAGCCGCGTGAACCAAATCCCCTAATTTGGAATCCTCTTTCGTTTCGAAAATTGGAAATTGCCGCCAGACAGTACCCATCTTTTCGCCATCAAAATATACTCCGTGCGAATTGATGATGAGACGATCCAAGTTTTCGGTAGAAAGAAACAAAGCTGGGTAACCAAGCTTTTGCAAATTTTCTACCAGCCACTTTATTTCTGGTATATAACACTTGCTCCATTCATGCGAAACCAAAAATAGAACTGGACCCATGCCAGACAACCACTCAAAACACCTATGCCACCTGTCTTGATTAACCTTGTAGGCTTGATCCAGATGAACTAGCTCCGCAAAACCACCCGGCATCTCGTCGTTCTCCGACGCAAACACCCCTTCACCTGTAAAGTGCAAATCGGGACGTCGCACTGAGAACATTTTTTTGTCAGGAAAAAGATAGATATCCTTAAGAGAACCATTAAGATCCACACCGGAAAAAAGCATTTCGGAAACACTGCTATCCAACAAAGTTAATTTACAGCTTGATGCTTCGAACTCGTCGAAAGCGGTCATAATCCCCTTCAAACTAGCTTCATCGCAAACCAAAGGTTCAGGTGGAATTCTTATCCAACTTATCTTGGAACCCTTGGGCAATTCTAAAACGTGCCCTTGATCGGCTATGGCTTCGGCAAAATCTGGGCCACTGTTTAATCTGCCGATAACATTCGTCATATCGCCCAAATTAACACTCACTGGAGGTTTTTCGTTGAGGCGGGGTTTGCCCCATGGATAGTAGCCGATACCGAGATGATCTTGAAAATTTCGAACAAAATCTGCCCGCAACTGCCGAGCGCAACGATCAGGGCGACGGCATTTACCACTTACCTTTACACACCATTGGGCACCACACGACCAACTAGGAATGGTTGCAGATTCACATGGGCGTAATTGAGTTGTGGGGCTAAATTCCCCAGACATACCAACATCAATCAAAACCACTGCTGAATCTGGCGAAATTCCGCTTTCAAACATAGCTCTTACTTCGCTAACATCTCCAAAAACAATACACTCTTGTTCACTACCAAGCATCTCTTTAAGCTCGCTAATAACTCGCTCACTTACCGGATTATCCTTTAAAGTAAAAAACAACCTCGGCGTACTAAAAAGCGTCTGGAAAGTGTTATTAATGCGTATCATATTATCCTCCTTAGGATAGTGTGATATTTGGATTTTAAGGAACTCCCAGAACCTAAACGTTTTAGGATTCTGGTTTGAACATCTAGTTTAGATGCTCAAACCAATCCCCAAAACTTAAAAACCTCCGTAAGGAGGTTTTGATAGTTATCTATAGAATTTATCTTATTAAACTAGGTAGTAAATTGTTGTATTTTATCAAAACCCCCTTTATTTTTAGCTTTGCAGAAACGCAAAACAAACCAGTTAATTGTTCTGGTCTTTAACATATGTTTATATTGCGTGGCTTTGATAAAACTCATAATATATTTGTATATTATATTAAATGTGTTTTTGAGTCAACTTTACCATTTTCTATCAAGACTCCTTCACTTTTAAGTAGTTTTGCTTTTGCGACAATACCACCACGGTTATAACCACCCAAAGAACCATCGGTTCTTACAACACGATGGCAAGGGATTTTAGGGTCAAAGTTTTTAGACAGTACCATCGCCACTCCTCTCGCCGCTTTGGGTGAACCAATCGCCATAGCAACTTTTTTATATGTCGCCACCTTGCCTTTGGGAATTTTTTTAGTAAATTTATAAACTTTATCTTTAAACATGCTCAAAATAAATTTGTTCTCGAGTAGCATCACGGAGATGACCGATTCTACAATTGAGAGGCCTCCGTGTCGTCTACGAGGGAACAAATTTATGAATTAATTATTTTTTAAAAATCCTAACATTTTATCTAAGGGTTGTGTGTTTATTATATCTTCCCTTGTCGCCCAAGCCCTTCTCGCCTGCGCAATACCAATTTCTAAATATTTAAAATGATCCGTATGATGCGCATCGGAATCTATGGATAATTTTATACCTGCCTCTATCGCCATTCTTATGTGTTCATCTTTTAAATCTAACCTATCGGCAAAAGCGTCTATTTCTAAAACCGTGCCGGTTCTTTTGGCGGCTTTTATAATTTCTTCCATATCAACTTCGTAAGCTGGTCGTTTGTTAATAATTCTGCCAGTGGGATGAAAAAGAATATCTACATTTGGGTTTTCCATCGCCTTAATTATTCTTTTGGTTTGTTCGGCTTTTGGCAGGTTAAATAAAGAATGAACCGCTACACCTACCACATCTAATTTAGCTAAAGTTTTATCGTCTATATCTAACGAACCATCTTTTAAAATATTTACCTCAGCACCTTTTAAAATCTTGAAACCTGTATCTTGGAACTTGGATCTTTTGTTTATTTTATCTATTTCTGCCATTTGTTTTTCTAACTTTTTCTCATCCGACCCGCCTGTCATAGCCAAGGATTTTGTATGATCCGTAATTAAAATATATTCCAAACCTATTTTCATAGCGGCTTCAGCCATTTCTTCTATTGTGTTTTCGCCATCCGTCCAGTTGGTTTGAATCTGCAAATCGCCTTTTAAATCGCCGTAATCAACCAGCTTAGGAAGTTTATGGTTTTGAGCCGCTTCTATCTCGCCATTTAAGGTTCTAAGTTCTGGAGGAATAAAATCCATATCTAACGCCTTATATATGCCCTCTTCTGATTCGCCAGCAACATATTCTTCTTTATTTTTTATTTTTGAATTGTAATTTTGATTTTTGAGATTTGATTTTTTAATTTTATACAAACCATACTCATTTAACTTATAGCCTTTATCTATCGCAATCTTTCGCAATTCTACATTATGATTTTTATCACCAGTAAAATATTGCGCCGCTGCCCCAAAACTTTTGGGCGCTACCACACGCAAGTCTACTTCTAAACCATTATTTAACTTAACAACGCTTTTAGTTTCGCCTTTTGCTACCACCCTTCCAACTTCTGGCATTTTTATAAAAAGATCCATAACTTCTTTTGCATTTTTAGAAGTTATTAAAATATCGGCGTCACCTATGGTTTCCTGCATCCTTCGAGCCGAACCACAAAACAAAACTTTATCGGCATATTTACTTTTTTCTAAACGCAAAACAATTTCCCTAATTTCGGGTAAAACAAAACCTAAAACATATCTACCGCTGTGCTTTTTAACAAACTCTAAACCACGTAAAATTTTTTCCTCCGATTTTTCACCAAAGCCTTCTAAATTTTTAATTAAGCCTGCCTTAGCCGATTTTTCTAAATCGCCTAAGGTTCTAATGCCTAGCTTCTTATAAAGTTTGTATACACCCTTGGGGCCAACGCCCTCCACACTAGTTAAGCCCTCTATATCCACCGGAATTTTTTTCTTTAAAGCTAAATGTTCTTTAATTTTTTTTGTTTTTAAATACTCCTCTATCATTTCTGCCATGCTCTTACCTACACCTTGAATTTGTTCTAGAGCCTTAGTACCACCTTTTTTATATATATCTTTTAAATCCTCGCCTAGGTTTTCTATGTTCGTGGCCGCCCGCTCAAACGCCTGCGGTTTAAATGCCACACCTTGCATTGAAAGTAGAATAGATATTTCTTTAAAAATTTTAGCAATTTCTTGATTCATTGTATTGGCTTTAATATTAGCAACTTTGACTCAAAAGAAAAATGCACGACTTTATGTGTCGTGCATCATCAAACAAGTTCAAGTTTTCTATTTTGAAGATAATTTACCTAGAAACATTAGGATAAAAATCACGATATCAACAAGCAAAAGAACTGGCCATATGGCGGCACACACTAAAAAAATTACAGTCAATATTAATAATACTCCGAAACCGTGCACTTCTCCAGTTCTGGATAGTATATTTTTTTTTACATAAAAAAAGCTAAACACTAAGCCAATAACAAAATATACTACCGTATTGGACATGATCTCCTCCTTTTTAAAGAACTACATGGCAAGAGCGTTTTTGAGCTCTTTTATTTCTAATTCCAAACGCCTAATCTGATATTCTTGTTTGACCAAGATAACAAAATTTTCAAGCTTGTTCAATTTGTCTAAACGACAATCCAACTCGTGGAGTTCTATATCTTTATCTGAAAATATATCAATTGTAGTTTTCTTCTTTGCCATAGATTAAAAATACACCCAATTATATTGTTGGTCAATAAAAAAGCCCAGCGGATTTTCCGCCGAGCTAAACTAATTATGCTTTATGTTGCTTTGGCAAGGTCACACACAAAAGGACTCACCAAAACCATTGCCAGAATAATATGCCAACCTAAAAACCCAGCACCAAAACCAGCCGAGGATAGAAAAAGTACAACACATCCAGCAAAAAACATTATTGTGTAAATTATAATCTTTTTATCTTTGAACCAACACTTTATCTTTTTCATTTCACACCTCCACAGGCAAAGAATCTTTTCTTAAACCCTCCATATGAGTTTTGCAAAGACCGATGTGATCCTTAATATTTTGGACGCCTATAAAACAAGCTTCAGCTAGATGTAATTCCGCGCCGTCCTCAACAAATTCAGGTCGGTAACAATGCACTTCGGGAAATATGCCTACTTCTTCAAGAAGCGGGACAAGTAATTTTTCCGTATCTCTAGAAGTAACAACCAATGCTGGCTTGCGGCCAAAAACATATTTTCTTTTCATTTTCTAAAACCTCCCAAAGCTATAATCGGACGGATCCAGTTAAAGGCATAACCACGAATCAAACCCCAACCAATACAGACAACAAGAGTAAGTACTACGGCAATTATCTCGCCAATGCTTTTGAGAGCTTTCATATTATCTCCTTTTTTAAAAGAACACCCAAACCTATCTTGCCAAAAAGCTAACAAATATTGGCGCGTAAGTCTACTGAACTATTTTTCTATGGCGTTCGGGGATTATTCTATCTTGATAATGTTTTTTTGGGCTAAGATGGCTAAGTAACCCAAGTAGTAAGAAAGAAGATAAAAGTGATATAGCGCTGGCCGAAAGAAACAAAACTACAAAACCATATTTATCGGCTACATAACCACCCAAAGCTGTGGCTACCGAAGCGGCAAGCCCAACCGAAAAAACGCTATCTAAACTCCATTCAAAACTAATCCTCCATTTATCTACATGCCTAGTAAAAATTGAATACCAAGCCGGCACCGCCCATGCCATTATAAAACCGTAAAAACCCTGAACAATATATAAGTGAACCGGCTTTGTAACAAAAATATAAGCAATAGGAATAAGTGAGCTTAAAAAATAACCCAAAAATAGCGCCCAAAAATCATCGCGTTCACCATCAGTTTTATCTAAAAAACGTGCAATTGGTAACTGGAAGATAGATTTAACTATCCAATAAATTGAAGCCGCAAAACCAGCCACTTTGGCTGAACCGCCTTGAATTTGACTAGTCAAAAAAATCGCAAAAACCGGGCCAAAAGAAGCAAAAGCCGAATTATAAAAAAAATCCGCTGCCACAATAATTTTTATAATACGATTTACGCCAGTGAACATATTTTGATTATAACAAATCCCGCCAGAAACAGCTTATGTTTCTGGCGGGATAAAATATAATCTATTTATTATCTAATTATGGCAACGAAGTAATTGGGGTTTCTATTTTGCTTTTAGGTAAAACCAACATACCAAAACCAGTAGCGTTATCATCGCCCAGCAAACCAATATCTTGGCTTAGTTTTTCTAAATTAACCAATGTACTTGTAGCCGAACCATTCCATATTTTAGTAGCTATACCGGCAACATAAGCCGCAGCCATAGAAGTTCCCGAAAGAAAGCGGTAACTGCCATCAACCCAAGTTGATTCTACATTTACGCCTGGGGCCACAAAAGAAATCTCTCTTTCTTCTTTTATGTAATCACCATCATTTACACCTCTACTAGACCAAGTAGCCACAATACCATCTTCGGTTAAGGCACCCACAGAAACTATATTTTTATAAGCTGCTGGCCAATCTATTGAAGCTTTGTCTGGGCCATCATTACCCACTCCAGTAATAACTAAAACATTTTTATTTAAAGCAGAATCTATAGAATTTTTTAAAACAGAACTTTCATTATTTCCACCTAAACCAATAAAAACAATATTAGTCTTACTTGTGGTAATAGCATAGTCCAAAGCAGAAGCTACATCATCCGCCCAACAAGTGCCATCGTTACGGCAAACTTTATAAACCAATAAATTAGCTTCGCTGGCTATACCCCAAACACCCTTAGTATCAAAACCGCCATTGCCTGCAATTATTCCAGCCACATGTGTGCCGTGACCATTTTTATCTTCACAAGCAGAACGCGGTACAGAACCTCGTGTGAAATCTTTACAATCTTTTATATTACTAACTAGATCAGGATGAGAAGCGCTAACACCAGTATCTAGAATAGCAACATTAATTTCTTTGCCTCCAAAAGTAGAGATTAGAGAATTGTCGCTATAAATTTTACTAGCACCCCAAGTAATTCCATTGGTAGGTAAAACATTCCTAAATTTTGGTTTTTGAACATCTTTTTGCAAAGAAGCTACTGTTTCAGAAACAGCACTTACAACATTAGCAGAAACAGTATCAACAACATCTGTGCTATTTATTTTATAAAGAGGAACAGATGTAACGTTAACTTTAAATATTTTTTCCAAAGTCCAAACCTCGCCAGTAGTTAGGTCGGCCGTAAAACCAGAATCAAACTCATGCTGAACACCAAAAAGAGATTTTATAAAGTAACTTTTTGTTGCAATTAAATATCGACCACTTTCGGAATTAGTATTCTTAGAAGCAGCTAGGGCTATATTTGAGGAAACCAGAAAAACAGCTAAAAAAGCTGTTAAAACAAGAAAAAACCTAAGTTGTGGTTTTTTATACATTAAAAGCAGATTGTTCGTCAATTATACGCTTTTTGAACCACAGAAGTCAAGCTTTGTTAGCCTCTTAAAAGTAGGCACAAAATGGGGTCATTTTGTGCATAAAAAAGACATTTTCCACAGAGCTTTTTGCTAAACCAAGCTTTCACACTTTTTTAGAATCTTTGGTATCTTTTTAAAAGCATTTTTTAAAGCCTCCATATTACCATTAGACCTAAGAGCGGCGGCTGGATGAAACACAGGAGCAACGAACCTCCCCTTTCCTCCTTTTTCGTCCCATTTCCCCCATTTGAATACTTTGCCCTGATCGCGGCTTATTTTAGCCATAGGTAAAAAATAATTCATTGAAAACCGACCCAAGGTTACTATAAGGATTGGATTTATTATTTCTATTTGCCTTGTTAAATAAGGCTTATAAGATTCTATTTCGTTAGGTAATGGATCACGGTTTTCGGGCGGACGGCGTTTAACGATATTAGTTATATAAACTTCCTCCCTTTTCCAACCGATATTCTCTATAAGATGATTTAAGAGTTGACCCGATCGCCCTACAAACGGACGCCTTTGCTGATCTTCATGAAAGCCGGGCGCCTCGCCGATAAACACAACTTTAGAATCTATATTGCCTTCACCAAAAACTAAATTGGATTCGCGCAGTGGTAAATCTTTATTTTCTTCCAACTCCTTTTTTAGTTCTTCTAGTTTATTTATTTTAGACATTTTAAAGAGTATAAATAAGTTCGTAAAAAATTGCCAAAGAAAACACCAAAACCAAAAGACCAACAATTACAGGTCTTAATTTAAGTGAATATTCGGGAATCCTTTCGCTTTTTTTTCTAGATTTTATCCAAAGGGAAATTATGAGTAGAGCTTCTAACCCACCAATTACTCCACCGGCCAAAGATATTATGGTTATAAAATCTGCGAATCCAGAAAAAAACAAATAAAGTGGTATGCCAACCGTTAATACAAAACTTACAAAAACAGGGAGTTTAAAATCAAACCGGAAAGAATTTTTTAAATTTAAACCTATCGTAAAAAAAGATGTTATTACAGCAAGAAAGCCAACAATAGCCCCATATCTTACGAAACCATTACCAAGAAAATTTGCAAGACCAGAAATAGCTTCTTTAGATGTAAAAGTTCCGCTTATACTAAAAATAATAAATGTAAAAACTGCATATATTAGAATAGGTATAGCCGTACCTAAAATAATTGCCTTAGCATAATTTTTAACATTAGTTTTAAAAAAAGATCTTATCTCTGGTATGGCCGAACCACCCGCTAAAGAAAAAAGAACTATGCCATAAGGGAAAAATAAAGAATCCTTTGAAGCAAAGTTAATTAAATTTTTTGAATCTATTGTCGAATAACCAAAAAAACCTATTCCAAAAACCATTAAAATTAAAATCGCTGTCATAAAAAAATCGGTAACACCGGCCAATTTAATCCCTTTAAAAACTACAGCAAAACCAATTAATGCCAAAAGCAATGTTCCGGTTTGGGGAGAAAAATTTAAAAATCCAGAAAAAATATTTTTTAAAAATTCCCCACCCACAACCAAATAAGCTAAAAGTGCTAAATATAAATTTATAAAAAAAATAACACTACCAACTATTTTACCCTTAGAACCAAAATAAATTTCGGCATAACCCGCCAACCTATGTTTAGTTGAGGTTCTAAGAACAACCTCGCCATACATTAAATGAAGTAAGGTTACTAAAATACCAAGTAATACCAAGTAAAAAATAACTGGTCCGAAACCGGAAATTTTTGCCGCATAAGGCAAGCCAAACATACCGACACCAATTATGGTGCCGACCAGCGTGGAAACTGCCAAAATAAAGTTAGTTAAAGTTTTAGACACGTTCTCTATAAAGGTCTTACAGGAAAATATTTTGCCGAAAGCCAAAAAGCTATTGCGCCCCAAATAACAGTGATTGGTAAAATAATACGCCCATATTTTTTTAACCCAGGTTCGGTTATATATACCGCTCCTAAAATTAGACCCGAGAAAACTGGGTTAAGGATAGTAATAACCAAACCCATATAAAGCCACTTTTTTGAAAATGTTTGTTCCATATATTTAATTTATCATGAATAAACACTAAAAAACTACAATTCAATTACTTGCCCCGCTTCAGGAACTATCGATTCAAAACCAAAACTTTCTTTTATTTTTCCTGCTAAGACAGAAGACGGACCTTCTTCGCCTTGTACTACAAAAACTTTTTTAACGCCTTTAATTGCGCCCACCCACTTTAAAAGGCCGGTTTGATCGGCATGAGCTGAATAACCACCAATAGCCTTCACTACAGCTCTTACAGGAACAATTTCTCTAAACATTTTTACTTCTTGTACACCATCTAGGAGCCTGCGTCCTAATGTACCAGATGTTTGATAACCAATCATTAAAAGAACAGATTTTGGATCGGGTAAATAACGACGTTCGTGGTGAAGTATTCGCCCACCCTCCGACATACCCGAACCTGCAATTATAATTTTAGGTGGCAAAACTTTGTTTATAGCTTTAGAAGATTCAGTGGTTAAAGAAAACTGCAAACCCGGAAAGTTAAAAAGATCGTCGCCAGATTTTATTAAAGAGTTTACTTCTTTGTTAAAATAATCTGGATATTTTTGATAAACTGCTGTGGCTTTTATAGCCAAAGGGCTATCTATAAAAACCGGTATTTTTTTTATTCGGCCAGACTCCACCAGATTATTCAGTTCGAAAAGTAATTCTTGTGTTCTTTCTAAAGCAAAAGCCGGAATCATTAAGACTCCGCCATTTTTTACAACAGATTCAATTACTGCTTTTAATTTTTCTTTTCTTTGAGAACGATCTTCGTGGATTCTATCGCCATAAGCCGACTCCACCAAAACATAATCGGCTTCGGTTATAACTTCTGTATTTTTTAAAAGAGGTGTGGGTGAATTTCCTAAATCACCCGAAAAAACTATTTTGATCTTGCGACTACCCTCCGAAAGATAAAATTCTATAATAGACGAGCCTAAAATATGGCCAGCATCTTTAAAAAAAGCCCTAATACTATTACTTACTTTTACTTCTTCGCTGTAAGATTTGCCATGAGTTAGTTTCCAAGATTCAATTAAGTCGTTTTCGTTAAACAATGGTTCTAAACCAGTTTCCTCGGCTTCTCTTTCTAACAAGTGTAAAGAATCATCTAAATTAACACGAGCTAAATCTAGTGTAGCATGTGTGCTAAAAATCTTTCCTCTAAAGCCTTCTTTATAAAGTTTAGGAATACGACCAACATGATCCAAATGGGCGTGTGTTATAAAAACAGCATCTATGGTTGAGGGGTCGTAGGCAAATTTTTCGTAGTTTTCTTTTTCGGCCATTCGCCCACCTTGTTGCAAACCGCAATCAATTAAAATTCTGGTGACGGCTTGCCCTGAGTCTGCTTGCTGTGAGCCTGTCGAACCAGTCGAATGGGCACATTCTAATAAATAATTTGCACCAGTAACCGCGCCAGCACCACCATAAAAATATAATTTCATTAAATAATTAAAAATTAAAGTTTAAAAATAAAAATTACAAATTAAAATTTTAATATATGATTTTGATATTTAATCTTTTATATTTGATATTGTAGACCATTTCCTGCGCACAATTGGTGGCCATTCACCTTTGGTTTTTTTCCAATTAGCCAACCATCTTATAGTTTTAGGATCCGATGGATAACCCGAACCAAAATCTCCATAAGTCTTTTTTAGAATTTTAACATATTTTTCTCGTTCCGACTTAGCCAGAATAGACGCGGCCGCCACCGCAAGATTATGGCTATCCATTTTATTAGCACCTATAATTTTATGGTTCTTGTTTAAGCAAAACAGGTTAATAGAATTACAGTATTTTTTAATACCCGCACCAGAAACTGGTGCGTCCAAATATGTTCGATGAGGTGAAAAATGATTAATTAAATTAGCCGAATGTTTAATTTCTAAATTATTTATAGAATATTTATCTATATCGGCAGGGCTAATTTTTATAACTTTATAACCGTGGGCTATTTTTTTAATTTCTTTAGCGATACTTTCACGCTTTTTAGCCACAAGCAATTTAGAGTCGGTAATACCCAAACTATTAAGTTTATCTATTAAATAATCTTCTTCCGAAATTAAAAACCCACCTAAAAACAGCGGACCAATGACACAGCCCTTACCGGCTTCATCTATACCTAAAACTAATTCGGACATGAGTGGATTATAACGTAAAAATCAGGGTAATCCCTTGTCGCTCTGCTCACTTGGGATATTTTTGCTTATTATTTACACCTTAAAAGGAAGCAAAAATAAAAAGGCCGGAGTGTTTCCACTCCAGCCAAGGTACTGCGTATTTCCGTCACTTCCCCCACCCAAGCAACTGGGTGATGAACTTCTGGGTGCCGTGGTTCAGGCCGATGGTCTCGTGGCGTGTATCGCCAGAGCGTCCTGGCATGAAGCATGTTCCCTCAACCACCGTCCTGCTTGAAAGCAGTATTTTGGCTGCCGTGAAATCCTCACTAGAGAAAAACCCAGGCATGGTCATGTCAACTACTTCACACTGTGCCATACGTCCCCTCCGACGTATTACTACGTTGGGAATCCCTTCCGTAAATTTTACAAGAGCATCATGCTCTTATTTAAGTACTTTTTATCAGAACAACTATATATTTCCATTAACCTCCCCCAAGGGAGTAAGGTGCTGTCTTTTACTGAATATACTCATTATACACCATTTATAGTTCTTGTCAAGGGATAAATTAACCTACCAAAAAACAGCCTTTTTGACTATATTCTTTGGCTATTTATTAAACCTAAAAGCATCTTAGAAATTTCTGTATAATCCTCATAAAAACCACTAAATACTTCTTTGCTTATATGTCCATCATCTCTTATTAACTCCAGAAGTGAAACGCATTCATAAACAGAACCCCGAGCTATAGTATAAAAATTACGCTTATCTGCCTTGGAAAATTTACCACTGCCTTCAGCTATGTTTATTACCGAGCTTATTGATGCTCTTTTTAATTGATCTCTTAAGTAAGAGTCAATCTGTTTATTACTCCTAAGTAAAAAAAGTATATCTTTGTTTAATAATTTTGTCTTATAATAAACAGAAAGTTTTTCAAAATCAAACATAAAAATAGAATAGATCAGGGCGAGTAATTAAGAAGTACTTAGTGTGAGTAATTAGTATTTAGGAAAATTTTTCCTCTTTAAATAACTCTTCCTTGCCCTAACTACTAAATACAAATTACTAACTACTCTAAATTTTAGAGTAAAGCGAAAAAATTTATGTGTGACGATCAGCAACTACAAAAGCCCCAAAAGACATCGGCTTTGTTTTTACTTCGTAACCATTGCCCCTAACCATACCTACTACCTCTTTTATCATTTCGCGCGTAGCACCATTTTCGCCAACATCCACATGGATTTCGAAATTAAAATTATCTAACAAATTTTCTTTCTTTAAAGATTCAAATAAATTTTTATAAACAACTTCGGCTACGCTTAAAGATTTTAAAGTTTCGGTATAAATTCTTTCACGTAATGTTTTAAAATTTTTATGTTCTTGGCGTGCCCAAAAATATCGGCCACCCGCGCCAACTCGGCGTACCACAACAGCCGTCACAAAATCTGTGCGGTCTATATAAACTTGAGAATCGGTACCAACTATAACTTGGTATTTATGCTTAGCACTTTCGTGCAAGTAATCGTAAACATCACGAATTACTTCATCTACCAGCATAATGCCTTTAGATGGGCTATTGAATTTATTATCTATCATCAGTTTTAGTAATATGCCATTTTGTCTGCGAATTTACAAGCAGTTACAAAATGAGCACCCCGACCTTGCGTCGGGGTAAGTCCTTAAAAAAGACTAGGAATTTTATGCTCTTCGTCTATAACCTTAGCATCTAAAATTCTATGAACTTTAAAATAGCGCTTATCCTTGCGAGTATGGCAATAAGCTTCTACAGTATCTTTGTTTATAGAATAAATTTCTATGTTTCTTTTCTTGCGAGCTTCTTCGCCATCTTCCGATTTCATAGAAACATAATCAATTTCTACCAATTTTTTATTTTTAAAAGCGTCAGCTAAAACTGCTTGAATATCTTTTTTTTCTTTATCATTAAACCAATTAGCCACTACAGTTTGCAATCCACTTACACGCGATTCAAAAAGCACCGAACCATGGTTTAAACCATATTCGTAAACTTCTTTAGTTAACTTAACATCTTGCAAACAATATTTTTTAATTTGATCTATCTTGCCTTCCTTGTACCACTGTAAAGCTTCTAAACCATGCCCAGATTTCTGTTCACCCAACGTTGCACTAGCAAGTGCTCCCAAGCCTGGCCTGTAACCCAAAACCGCTTCCAGTTTTTCCATTAAATCTAATGTGGGTGCTTCGGCTATGGTAAAGTTTTTAAAATAAGGTTGTATAACTTGGTTATCGAAATGTTTGGTATTAAAACCAATTATTAAGCTGGCATCTGCCATTACTTTTTCTAGTTCGGGAAGTTCTTTTTCTTCGTAGGCTTTGTAGGTATCGTCGGCATAAGTGTAAACACCAACCACAGAAATACCCAACAAATGAACATTTCTAAAACCACCAACTTCGGCCAGTTCCTTTTGAGTTTCTACATCAAAAACTATTTTATTCATGTAAAGAGGATAACAAATCAAAACCTTTAACTCAAGAAAAAAACATCATTCCGAACAGCATCACGGAGATGACCGATTCTACAATTGAGAGGCCTCCGTGTCGTCTGCGAGGAATGATGTTTTGTTTACTCTAATCTATTTGGAGTTAAATTTTTTATATCCCAACCAAATCAACATTGCAAGTGCAATACCCAAAACTATAAACCTTAAATACTCGTTCATATCGGACCAGTACCTTACCGTTCCAACAATTAAAGACAGCAGACCACCACCCAAAAACCCATTAGACACAGCCGAAGCACTTATAACAAGTAATCCCAAACCTAAAGATATCAAGCCTAAAATAATTAAAACTATAAAAACATTTCTGTTATATACGCCTAAAACCTTATCATGACTCTCTCGGCATTTTACTGTAGGATCACACCAGCCTTTTTGATTTATTTGAGATTGTGGATCTGGTTTTACCGGCATTGGCCTGCCCTGATAATCAACACTTACGTTATTATTTTCATACCACTGCCCACCCACTGCTTCGCACGAAGCTTTTTCGGTATAAACTTTTTGAGTTAATTCGGCTGAACAAAAGTTTTCAAATTTGGGTTCTTTATAAAAAGTAAAAACCCCATAATTAAAAAACAAATTGAGCACCACCACAATCGCTAACGCTAAAATTATTTCTTTTATTTTTGACATATTATTTTATAATTTTAAAGGTTTTTAATACATCTTCACTTGTCGTAAAAAGTTTGCATTGAATTGTATCTACACGATCTGTATATTCATCTGTGCCTAACTTTCGCGGGCAATCCTGCCCTCTAAACCAAGTAAACACATACTTTTCGTTTTTACCAAGGAAAAGCCCTAGGTAATTACTGGCATTTTGATCTGCTTCTTTCTTATATGTTGTATTATCTGCGGTATCAACGAACGCATTTTTATTCCACCAATCTAAAGGATAGATTGCAATAATAAACACAGAAAAACGACCATACGGCCAAGTTGTACCGCTTGAATCTACATTAAAATCTAAACTCTTACTGTCTAATCCATAATATTCAACCTGATTTGTTTCCGAAACATCATAACCCTTATATCCATTTGGTAAAACCAACTCAAAACCGTACTTTTCATTCTTATAACTTATTTCAGCTGATACATCTTTATTCGTCATTTCCTCTGGAACATACGCTGGTTTTTTAGATAAATAAAAATACCCGCCGCCTAATAACAAAATCGCTAATACGATTATAACAACATCTTTAATAAATCCTTTTTGGTTCATAGTTTTTATTTTATTTTTACTAAATATCTAGCACCACAAGTGTTTATAAATTTCCTTTTCGTCCAATTTACATACTCCAACCAAGAATTTCTCAACAAAATCCCTAAACATATGTTTATTTACTGGGGAATGGCGTGGAATGGTGAAAGCCTGACCAGTTTTTATATGCACTAACTTGGTATGTTTAGCACTTTCAAAAAGTATTTTGAAACCTCCAAGTTTTTTTATTGCTCCAAAAACATCTTCGGGAGTACATGCGACTAACTTAGGTTTATCACCCTTCGGTTTCGCCATAAAATATTGCTAACAAGTTATCTCCTCCCGAAAAACTAATGTCGTTTTACTATCTCCTTTTATATCCAACTGTTTATCCATTGAAACAAGCTTATTAAACATTTCCTCTATACGAAGATGTTCGTTAGAAAGCGGAACATAAAAACCAATACTCTTCCTTAAATTTACTGGGATTTCGAAGTGAGTAAATATTGCATCGTTTATCATTACAACCAGCTCAACTGCATTAGTAGCTTGAGTATAGCAATTGGAAAGCCTGCCATCTGGTGTAGATACTTTAGCCCAAAGACCATCACCTGTATTTTCAACATTAACAATTACACGGGTAGGTAAAACAGCTCTAAATGAGGTTATTTGTTGAGCTTTGTTCATACAATTGAGTATAACTTATTAAACCTATTTCTAAAAATCAGCAGTAAGAGATTTCAAAGCATCTTCAAGCATCTGCCAATCTTGCAACGAGATATCAGCTTTACACTGTCCATCGGGTTTTATGTAATAGAGTTTGTCGTTATCATACTTTGCGTGCCCGACAAGTGTACCGCCTTTGTCATTGTCATAGGTCAAATATCCCAAAGGAGCCGTCTCTAGGCCACAACCACCAAATTCTAATCGTTTACTGGAAAACGCTACAGAGTTTACAGCTTGGTCACCAGACAATTTAATAACCTTATGCGTTAAATCCATAAATGCTTCCGGCAAAACAAATTCCACCGCAAGCTCTGGAACTTCGTATATTTTTACACCAGCAACAACGGAATTTGTATTCTCCGCCGGAGCGTAAGCTGGTTTTCTGGAAAAATAAAAATACCCACCGCCTAGCAGTAGAATCGCAAGAACGATGATAACAACATCTTTAATAAATCCTTTTTGGTTCATTGGTTTAACTTTATCATTTTTTACCCAACTTCTCTATCTCCTCTAAAACTATAGCTTTTTCATCCCAATCCATAGCACCAAACTTGGTCATCATGGTTTTTTCGGCACCTTTACCTGTTATTAAAACAACATCGTCATGTTTAGCTGATTCTAAGGCTTCGCGTATGGCTAAGCGCCTGTCCATAATTTTTCTATATTCTTTATGTTTAATTCCCTTTGCGACTTCGGCTACTATTTTTTCTGGGTCTTCGGTATAAGGGTCTTCATCGGTTAAAAATATAGTGTCGCAATAGTTTTCGGCAATAGAACCCATTTCTTTTCTTTTCCATTTATCGCGCCCACCGCCAGCCGCGCCTAAAACACCAATTAATTTATGTCCGTTTTTAACCCAAAAAGATTTAGCCACACGGTACACGGCCTCTAAAGCATCGGGTGTATGAGCATAATCTATAACCACTAAAAACGGCTTTTCCTGAAGTATTTCTAACCTGCCTAGTGCACCCTTAAAACTTTCTATGGCTTTTCTAATGTGTTTATGTGGAATTTCGTAAGCACGAGCCACCGCCACAGCCGCCAGGGTGTTATATAAATTAAAGTCACCTAAAAGCGGGCTTTGGTATTTTTCTTCTTCTAAATTAAATTCCACACCACTTGGCGAAAACTTAATATTTTCTGGAATAAAATTATTTTTAACACCTGCGCGAATATTTTCTTTTAATAAACCGTAGCCTATTTTTTCATCTGCACTAAAGTTGGCGTAATAATAAGCCGAGGGATCATCTAAATTTATTACACTTATCTTTTTATTCTTTTTAGGTACAAAAAATTTATCTACAGTTTTTTTCTTTAAAGAATCAAAAAGTATGCCTTTAGCTTTTTTATATTTTTCGAACGAGCCGTGGCTTTCTATATGTTCCGGTCGAACATTGGTTAAAACCGCAGTATCAAAATTTATAAACGCGGCGCGGTTTTGTTTTAAACCCTCCGAAGTAACTTCTATAATTGCGTATTGGCAACCGGCGTTGGCCGCTTTTCGCAAAAAATCTTGCAAAGCAAAACGCCCCGGCATAGTCATTTTAAGCTTATTGTCTTCGTATTTATCTTTAATACGGAATCTTATAGTGGAAGTTGAAGCTACATTTAAACCAAAATTTGTAAAAATTTCGTGAAGTAATTGAACGACTGTAGATTTACCATTTGTTCCTGTTACGCCAATAACAATGAGTTCGCGCGAAGGAAATTTATTTTTTATGGCTCCTACAAAAGAAACCCACCAATGAAAATATTCGTAAAATCTTTTGGGTAAAACTTTTCTTATTATTTTTTTAATTTCTGAAATCATTTGGATAATAATTTTAAAGCTTCTTCTATTCTACGTTCAACCCCCTTAGTTTCGGTTGGAATTTTTTTAATAACATCGCGTGCCTGATAACTGGTATAGCCTAGGCTTTGTAAAGCTTCTAGAATATCGGAATCTTCGGAGATGTTTTGAGAAGCCATGCTTGTGGCCAATGATACCAAAGTTAACGCTTTCGATTTTAAATCTATTATTATTTTTTGTGCTGTTTTTGCACCAATACCCGAAACTCTTTTTAAAACCCCTTCCTCACCTTTTGTTATAGCGGCAATAATCATTTCGAAAGGAACTTCGTCTACCATTGCCATAGCACTACGTGGCCCAACACCGGAAACTGTTATTAACATCTCGAAAATATCTAATTCTTCTGTATTTAAAAAACCATATAATTCTTGTGTATCTTCGCGCTGATATGGATGCGTAAAAACCTTTACAAGTTCGCCATTTTCTTGTATTTTTCCAAGTGCACTGTTAGTCATAAAAATACGATAGCCCAATGAACCGCATTTAAGTATGCAGCGACGGTCGTATTTCTTTATTAATTCGCCTTCTAGATAGCCAATCATGGTTTAGTTTAATAGTAAGTAGAAAGTAGTTAATAGACAAAAAATAACAACAAATAACCGCCATCTTCTACATTCAATATTCTACCCTCTAAATGTCTAAATTCAAACTCATATCAAAATTTAAACCCACAGGAGATCAACCTCAGGCGATCAAGAAATTGACGGCTGGAGTTTTAGATGGAGCAAAAGCTCAAACCTTACTTGGTGTTACAGGGTCTGGAAAAACATTTACATTGGCCAATGTTATAGCCAACGTTCAAAAACCAACTTTAGTGGTTTCTCATAATAAAACATTAGCTTGGCAATTATACCAAGAATTTAAAGATTTCTTTCCCGAAAACGAAGTCCATTACTTTGTTTCCTATTACGACTATTACCAACCCGAAGCTTATATGCCTCAAACCGACACCTATATAGAAAAAGATGCAAAAATAAACCAAGAAATAGATAAACTTCGGCACGCCGCTACTCAAGCCGTGCTTTCTAGGCCAGACACTATAATAGTGGCTTCAGTTTCTTGTATCTACAACATTGGCGATCCTAACGAATATCAAAATGCAGCTATGTTTTTAAAAACAGGTATAAATATTTCTAGAAAAGATTTTTTAAAAAGATTGGTAATAATGCAGTTTAGCCGAAATAATATTGCACCACTCCCCGGAACATTTAGAACCAAGGGCGAAACCATAGAAATTAACTTGCCAACCGGCGAAGAAATTATACGTGTAAACTTTTTTGGCAATGAGATAGAAAAAATATGGAGTTCTAAACTTGGAATTATAGGTGAATACACACTCTACCCTGCTAAACATTTTATTACTTCGGAAAATAAACTAAAAATTGCCCTTGCTAATATCGAAACCGAATTAGACGAACGCTTAAAAGAATTAAGAAAAGAAAATAAGGTTTTGGAAGCTGCTAGGTTAGAACAACGCACTCATTACGATATGGAAATGCTTTCGGAAGCTGGTTATTGTTCGGGTATAGAAAACTATTCTCGGCACTTAGCTTTTAGAAAAGCTGGCGAATCGCCTTATACACTTTTAGATTTTTTCCCTAAGAATGCTTTGCTTATCGTAGATGAATCGCATATGACGATTCCACAAATACGAGGCATGTATAATGGCGACCGAGCCCGCAAAACAACTTTGGTTGAACATGGCTTTAGAATGCCTTCGGCTTTAGATAACCGCCCCATGATGTTTAAAGAATGGGAAGAAAAACCAAATCAAATTATATTTTCTTCGGCCACACCTAACGATTACGAATTAGAAAAATCACACAACCCTTCGATGGATTCGACGGGCTCACCACAAGCAGGATCAGGGCAAGCTAAGCAAAAATTATATTTAGCCGAGCAGTTAATAAGGCCGACTCATATTTTGGATCCCGTGGTTGAAGTACGGCCAACCGAGGGGCAAATTGATAACGCACTAAAAGAAATTAAAGACCGAGCTAAGCTTAACGAAAGAGTTTTAATTACTGTAGTTACAAAACGTTTAGCCGAAGATTTAGCCGAGCACTTAGCTAAAGCTGGAATTAAAGCCGCCTATTTGCATTCGGAAATTAAAACTATGAACCGTCCCGAAATTTTGAACGATTTAAGAAGCGGGAAAATAGACGCTTTGGTGGGTGTAAACTTACTTCGTGAAGGTTTAGATTTGCCCGAAGTATCTTTAATTTTAATTTTTGATGCCGACAAAGAAGGATTTTTAAGAAACGAAACCACAATGATTCAAACAATAGGCCGTGCGGCGCGCCACATAGACGGCAAAGTTATTATGTATGCCGATAAAACTACAGGTTCTATGAAAGCCGCCATTAGAGAAACTTCCCGCCGCCGCACCGCTCAAGAAAAATATAATAAAGAAAATGGATTTACACCTATATCTATTAAAAAAGATATTAAGCTTACGCCGATTATTCCTGAGCCAGACAGAATTTGGCTAGAATCTAAAACCAAAAAAGAATTAGAACGCGAACTAAAAGCCGCCATCGCCGAATGGGATTTTGAAAAATCTATTTTGATTAGAGATTATTTAAAGAGTGTAAATAAATAGAAAAGCGGACGATTTCGTTTTATCGTCCGCTTTTTATTATTTGTGCAGTGGCATTCCTCCGCAACTTCTATGCCAACTCCTCATACCCTCCTCCTTTCTTTGTGGGAATTAGGGTAATGGAAAAGGATGTACAACCGGCAACTTTTTTGTACGCAACGGTTGGTACATCCCATCTTTTCTTTTTACTGGAAATTCTGATTGAAGCAGTATGGCATTAGGTAAACACTGCTCCAACACGTAGCCCTCAAAAGCATAGGCAGCCACCTGTCGTAAAGCCACATCTTCTGCTTTACCCTTTGTAAGGATATTAGGGAAACCTAAAAGATGCAGAGCTTCTTCTTTTACAACTAGAGGATGGGCCGATTTCTTAGCCCACATCAAAGAATCCTCATAAGTAAAACCTCCAACCTTGGCTTCAATTTCTGACCAGAGAACAACTTTCCAACCTTGAGGTAATTTTGCCAAATTATCTTCAATCATGACATGGCAATAACCGCTTAGCTCTTCCTGTGATAAACCCCAACCCCAGGTCCGTATCGGTTCTGTATCTGGGAGAATAACCGTTATTTCGGTTTCGATACCAGAAGAAACCATTAAATCAATAATTTCCCTAGCAATTACATTACGTTGATATCGAAAAAAGAATGTTTCTTCTAAGCTTAATTTTAATTCCTCCTTGCCTTTCTTAGTTCCCAAGCACGAAAAAGTTACAAATTGAATAGGTTGTTCTTCCAAGAATTCACATAACTTTGGAACAACCATAAATTCAGCGGTTTCCCAATCTTTAAGAATGGTGAAAGCTGATTTTGCCTGTGAACTCATCCCTTTGATCGCGTGCCGATCCACACAGCTGGGCATAGAAACCTCCTTGGAAAAATTTTAAAGAACAAGTTATCTGAAACCGCTATTATCAATCCCGAAAAAATAAACTATCGGCAGCTTATCTCCATATTCCCCCTTGATTAAAGGTTGATACATCCTTGAACGCAGCTCGCTCGGCTTTTCATTCTGAATCAAAATTGTGTTAGGAAAATATTTGTACAACCATTTACCTTGAACAGCGTATTCAGCAAATTTTCTCTTAACCCAATCTTTAAGTAATTTATCTGAAGGGCGGGTTAAATTTTCAAAATACTTTCCGGATCCAAATTGATTTTTTAATTTAGCAAGTTCCCAATCTAATTCTTTTTTAGAAAAATATCGCGATATTTTAGATTTAACTTTTTCGTATTCTTTTTCAAAAGATACTTTAAATTTTGTCTCGGTTTCTTTTTCAAATTCATACCAACTTATAACCCTAACTTTATTGCCAAGCTCCGTAATCAATTTTTGTTCAAGCATATATTTATATCTTGACCATCTTTTTGAAAATTTACTCCATAAAATTTTTCTATCTAAACTAGTAAAACCTTTGAACTGTTTAAGATATACATAATACGGATCCGTATTGCCTATAAGAATGACTACTTCCGTTGGATATATTTTATTTAATTTGGTTAATACATATTTCAAGCAAGATAAATCAGGTTCTAAGTTATTTCCCTTGAGGCTTAACTTGATGTACAGCCAAGGCTTGTCACTAAAAAGCTTATCTGCGTTTATTACCGAACAAGTAAACAATAAAAGTTTCAAAGGCTTTGCCCTACCGACCGATTTTTTAACGCATAATAAAATCTCTTCCAAAGATTCGTTTTTGTTTCCTTTGGCATCTAAACTTATAAATACCTTTTCTAATTGTTCTATTATTATTTTATTTAATTTCTTCATAGTATTTTTTTACCAAATAAAAAACCTCTTGAGCCAAGAGGTTTTTTAAATCCGGTTGTAAAAACAACTAACCAGACCTCTTGGTTAACAAGAAGTTGTGGTTATGATGATTTTTATTTCCAAGTCGTTTTATTACCATTCTATATCCCCCCATACCTTTTTTTAACCATCGAGAAACACGAGCCACTGTGGTTGAGCTCAACCCCGTAGCTTCAACTATTTGAGTGTAAGGCATATTCTTATTAAGCATTTGGGCAGCTTGCCATCTTTTACCAAACTCAATAATTTCCTGTGGCGTTAATAAATCGCGGAAAAACCTACTTATCTCATCTTCGTTTTTGAGCGTAAAGATGGCTTTTATAAGCGCCTTTGTATTGTTATTATCGTATTTTTCCATTGTGTCTACTTTATCTAACTAAAGTATAGCATAGCCAAAAATCTCGTCAATACCCACGAACACCTGCGAGAAATTTTGAAAAATATATTTTAATTAAAGACTATTTAAAAACCTTAGAATAACATCCTTATATTCTCAAGTTTGTAAGTATGATGTAAATATTGTGTAATAAAATAGCAGGTCAAAACGACCTGCTGAATACTATCAAATAGTACATTCCTCAAAAGAGGATTAACCAAACACCTTCCTTCTACCCCCACGTATTACGTATTGAAAATGAGCTTCTCTCAAGCCTAGTTCGGCACGTCGACCAATATCTTCATTCATCTTAAGAAACAATGCCTCCATTTCCCTACGAGATCCATTATCCCTTTTCTTATCTTTTTTTACTTCAGCCATCACTGGGCCTCCTTTTGGGTTATCGGCGCTCTTCTTAATGTATCTTGAATATTTAGGCTTATTCGCTGACATTCTGATTCATATGCTATGTGTCTAAATTTCATAGCCATCAAACACCATAAAAGGGCTATCACAAACCAAATAACGCTCGTAACAGCAAGTGTTACATACATACTGAAACAAAAACTGATAATCGCATCAACCATACCAGCTAAGAATGTTAACAAACAAAGTATTCCAAATTTATTATCTATTTTTATTATAACTCCCTTTCCATCAACTAACTTTGGTCCACTCGGATGACCCTCTGCGTATAATTCAGCTATCAACTTGGCACTACTTTTCTCGCTAGACATACTCACTCTCCTTTTTTAAGGAACTGGTTTAGGAACTTGCCTAAAGTTAACGATTCTGATATTATCAAACCTACTTAATAAATACAAGCTCACTTAAATGCCCATAAAGAAATCCGCTAAAAAAGCGCTTAGACAAACCGAAAAAAGAACCAAAGTTAATAAAGACAGAAAGTCTAATATTAAAGATCTACAAAAGAAGCTGGTTAAGGAAATTTCGGCCAAAAACAAGAAGGAGGCTGCTCAGGCTTTGAGTGATTTTTCACAAGCTTTAGATAAGGCCGTAAAAAATCACGTGCTTCTTAAAAACACAGCCTCCCGCCAAAAATCACGCTTTCAAAAAGCTGTAAACAAAATCAGTTAACGCTTCTCTGCCGTCTTTCCCGCCAGTCTTTATGGCTAAATCAACATCTACCAAGCTTTGGTAGATGTTTTTTAATTCTGCTTGAGAAAAGTTTTTTAAAGCACTTAAAGTTTTTTGAGCCACCCACGGGTTTAATTTAAATTTTTGAACAGCTTCTGTTTGCGTAATTTTTACATCAGCTAATTTTAACATATTCCTAAACTGCCACACCATAGCACCCAAAACCATTACAGGCTCTTCGTTGTTTTGCCAAAGTTCGTTTAAACCTATTAAGGCTTGACTTACTTTTTTTTGAGCCAAAGCATCGGTAACTTTAAAACTGCTTGCTACCACATCAAACACAACCAAGTTTTCTATATCCTTTTTTGTTACCACACCTCCACCATAAGCAGATAATTTAGAAACTTCGTTCCAAACCCTATTAGCATCGCAACCCACGCCATCTATTAAAAAAGCTAAATCGTTACGAGAAATTTTAATATTTTCTTCCTCGCTTTTTTTTAAGCACCAATCTATTAATTTTGGTTTATCCAGATTTTTAAATTCTTTAACTTCGCCTAATGTTTTTAAAAAATTTAACCTATTGACCTCCGAAGTCTTAAGGTTCGACCTTCCAGGAAGGTCGAACCTTGGGATTATGAAATCGTATAAAACCAAAATAACATCCTCCGATTTATTTAAAAATTTATTTTTATTTATAGTTTCTTTAATTTCTTCGAATTTAACTTCTGGCACAGAAAGTATCCCACGCAAAAAAACTATTTTCTTTTCGCTAAACATAGACTGGCTTTCCAAGGCTGATTTTAATTCATCACAGTTTTCCTCTAGATCAAACTTAAACAAATTTAAACCGCTCTTAAACTTAGCCTTGTAAGATTCACTAATCTTGGCTAGCTTCTCCTGTATTAAAAATGAATTTTCACCCCAGTATAAATAGATCATATTTTGTTCCAATCCTCTAAAGATATTTTAGCCTGTCTGATGATCATAGCAACTAACCCAACCGAGAGATCACTCCTGTGCGGATTAGGTATATAAATCTTATGGCCATTCCTTTCCATAAATAAATGACGGCCACCTGAAAAGGGGCCGTAGAAACCTAATTTATTTAATTTTCGAACCAACTTTCTCCAAGATATACTCTTAGGCATATTTGGCAAACTCTCTAGCATTAATATTGAAAGATACTTTCTTTCCGATGCGTAACCCACGAACAGTGCCTCCGTCTTTTAAAGTAAGCAAAATCCACTCCTCAAAAATACTCTTGAGTTCCTCTTTGCAGGTTTTTAAGGTTTTCTCATTAGCCCAAACACCCCGATAGCCCGGAATTTCGCCAAAGTAAGTGCCGTCATCCAAAACCTTAAACTTAGCTTTTTTTATTTTTTCAACTATAAACTCGCCTAACATATTTATAAACTAACATACTATTACCAAAAGAAAAACAGCGACCTTTTTTAGACCACTGTTGTGAAAACTAGATACAATATAACTGCGATGAGGATGTGTACAAAGTGAGTACTTAAGCCATATTTTCCTATGAGCTTTTAGCGAATAGCTGAAAATATGTGCCTCGTAGTAATGCGAAGCATCTACTACTGGGACCAATTTATTTATATAATCTTTGGCACTTTGGGCAAAAATGCGCCGTACGCGAACCTATTGTTAGTGTTTTGATTTTACCACCACAAGAACATTTTTCACCTTTACGCGCATAAACCAAACGCTGATTAAAATAATCCCCTTTTTTGCCAGAAGTGTCGCGATAATCTTGCATGGTTGTGCCGCGCAGTTTTATTGACCGCTCTAAAACAGAAACGAGTTTTATAAATAACATTTTTAATTTACCTTGAGGGATTTTCTCGGCAAGGCTTAAAGGATGAATCTTGGCCATATACAAAGCTTCGTCGGAATATATATTACCAACACCCGCCAAAAATTCTTGGTTTAATAAAACTGTTTTTATTTTGCCTTTACGCTTAGCAATTAATTGCAGAAAATCTCTGGTTGTAATTTCTAAAGGGTCAGGGCCGAGCTTTTTAATTTCTGGCCTCGCTAAAACTTTATCTTTTTCGCCAAAAATAATTCGGCCAAATTTTCTAACATCAGAAAAATAAAATTTAGATTGTTTATTGCCTTTTTTAATATTAAAGACAATGTGAATATGTTTTGGATTAAACCCCTCGACTCCGCTCGGGGCAAGCAAAAAATGGCCTGTCATTTTTAAATGAACTGCCAACATATACCCACTAGAGAGATGAAAAAGTATATTTTTACCTCGACGCTCTATTTTATTTATTTTTTTATTCTTTATGAGGCGCTGAACATTAGAAAGCCCGCCACTTAAATAAAAATACTTAGACCAATCACTCCAGATACTTTTAAAGGTATAACCTAAAAGCTTCTTTTTTAGATCTTGAGTTATAGTTTCTACTTCGGGAAGTTCTGGCATGCCAAATTTATCTAAGAGCGAAGCGATTGGTTATTAAATTTGAGCATCCTGAGTATAATCGAAGGATTACTTTAATGTAATGGTTCGACAAACTCACCATAAGGTTTTGTTTCCGCTCGCTTCACTTACGGACAAAGCCCTTAACGATTATCTCCGCTACCGTGTATTTTTCCTCTTTTTAATCTAGAGCTTAATTTTTCTATATTTGTTTTAGCTATGTCTTCTAAGGAAAATTTAAGTTCTGTAGAAATTTGAGAAAGATACCACAAAACATCGCCTAATTCTTTTTTTAAATCTTTTCTTTTTTCTTTAGTTACAATACCGTTATCGTCTCTTAAAATCTTTTTAACTTTCTCGGCAACTTCCCCAGTCTCTCCCATTAAACCTAAGGTTGGGTAAACTATATTTTTACCAATTCCCGGATAAACCGCAGTTTTTCTAGATTTTTTTTGGTATTCTTTAAAATCCATGCCAATTTTATTTGTTTATAGTGAACTAATCGAACTACAAACAAAGTGAGCACTCTGAGTTTGTATCGAAGAGTAACGACTACCCATTCTTACTCTTTCTTTTAGCTATGTAAATAGCTGTAACCAAAAATATTGCCGATAAATTTAAAACCATAAACCAAGGAGTGCTCCAAGGAATACCATCAAACTTCCAATTAGCTAATGGCCAAAGTATAGGCGTGGGGTAAAATTTGTAAGAGTGAGTTGGTAAATCTATTAAAATGTGAAGCAACCAGCCTAACATTTCCCACCTTATTTTTTTTGTAAAAAAATAAATTAAACCCAAGACTAAGAAAAATATTATCGCACTATGGCTAATATTATAAAGTGAATGAGTTAATTTAAATATAAAAAGAGTATCGCGATTAACTGGTTCCAATTCGGAAGGGTGTGGAATAGTAAAAACACTTTGATCCCCAACACCTAAAAGAAATACTAGTGTCGCAGAAATAAAAACAGGCGCAAAAGCAAAAATATCTGGTAAAACTCCCCAAGCAGTTGCCCAAAACACGCTGATTTTTTTATTTTTAAAATGTTTAATTTTGGAATTAGCATTTTTGGCAGCCACTGCTGTCCAAAAAGCATGAGAAAATATATCCATATTTTACTTTTTTATTTTTAAATTTTAAATTTGGTTTATGTCCCCCCAATTTTTACCAACTTCTACCTCGGCCACCAATGGCACGCCGATATCGGCAATATTTTCCATAATATTTTTAATAATCTTTGAATATTTATCTACAGATTCTTCTTTAACTTCAAAAACTAATTCATCGTGAACCTGTAAAATCATTTTTACATCTTTTTTAGATCCTAATTCTTTTTCTATTTCTACCATAGCGGCTTTAACAATATCACCTGTGGCTGTGCCTTGAATAGGCATATTCACAGCTTCTCTTTCGGCTGCCGCCCGCATCATGGGGTTAGGCGAATTTAAATCTATAAAACGTTTTCTGCCCCATAAAGTTTCCACATAGCCTTGCGCGCGTGCTTTGTTTTTCATATCGCGAATAAATTTAGCCAAACCAGAAAAACCAGCTTCGTAACCGCGAATAAATTCTTGAGCTTCGCTTAAACTAACTCCGGCTGATTGGCTAAAAGCCCTAGGACCCATACCATAAAGCACGCCAAAATTTAAAGTTTTGGCTTCGCGACGCATATCTTTGGTAACTTTATCTAAGGGTACATTAAAAATTTCGGCTGCGGTTCTGGTATGAATATCCTCGCCCTTTTTAAAAGTATCTATCATTTTTTCATCGCCCGACATCGCTGCCGCTACACGAAGCTCTATTTGAGAATAATCTGCTGCCAAAATTAGCCAGCCTTCGGGTGCAGTAAAAGCCCGCCTAATGGCTAAACCATATTCACCTTTAGTTGGGATGTTTTGTAAATTAGGATTTTCCGAAGACAATCTACCCGTAACCGCACCCAACTGTTTAAAAGTTGTATGTAACCGGCCATCTATACCAACTAATCTTGGTAAAGCATCAACATATGTAGATTTTAATTTTGAAAGTTCACGCCAACGCAAAAGTAGTGGGAAAATTGGATGAGAATCTTTTAGTTTTTCTAGCTGATCAAAAGCGGTAGAATAAGCTCCACTCTTTTTTGTTTTTTTAATTTTAGACCCACCCAAACCTAATTTTTCAAATAGTATTCGGCCTAATTCTTTAGTGGAATTTATATTAAATTCTTCACCGGCAAATTCTATTATTTTATTTTTTATCTCTAAAAGTTCAATTTCAAATTTTTCGCTTAAATTTTTTAATAACTTAACGTCTAATAAAATCCCGGTTTTTTCCATTTTTCTAAGCACGGGGCGCACATCTTTTTCTAGTTTATATACTTTTTCCGAAAAAATTCCTTTTTTATAGTATTCATCTAGCTCGTCACCAATTAATTGAGTCTGTTCCGGAACGGATTCAGGCACAACAACCTCTTCCTCTATTCCCTTTAAATCGTTTAAACGATTTATTAAACTCTTAAAACCAAATCTAAAGAAAAGTTTTTTAATCTCTTCGTTCTCTACCAAATTAAAAGCAGATTTTATAATATCTAAATCTATCGGAACATCTCTTTTTATGGTGGCGAGTCTCTTACTTAAAAATGCATTATCTTTATTTACCGAAAGTTTTTCAAAAAGTTTTACGCTTTTAACTTTAATTTTTTCTAAGTTTTTATATATATTTTCCAAATTGCCATATTCATTTAATAAATTAATGGCTGTTTTTTCGCCAATACCAAGCACACCTGGAATATTATCGGAGGCATCACCCTTTAAACCCTTAAGGTCTGTTATTTGGCTTGGCCCCAAACCTTCGTATCTTTCGCGAACAAGAGCTTCGTTATATATAACAGTATCGTTTACACCTTTTTTGAGCGTATAAACCAAAATGTTTTCGTCGTCTATTAATTGTAAACAATCTAAATCGCCCGTAACTATTATTTTTGTAAGTTCTTTTTTATTTTTTAACTTTTCTACAACAGTGCCAATAATGTCGTCGGCCTCGTAACTTTGAAGTTGTAAGACTGGAATTTTAAAAGCTTCTACAAGTTCATGGACCAAAGAAAATTGATTAATTAATGCATCATCCGTGGCGGGTCTATGAGCCTTATATTCTTTATATTCTTTTTCCCTAAAAGTTGGACCAGCCATATCAAACGCCGCCATAATATATTGTGGTTTTAATTCTTTAATAACCCTCATTAAAACACTAGCAAAGCCATAAACCGCCTGTACTTGCCGGCCATCGGGCGCAGTTAAAATTGGCAGTGCGTGATAAGCACGATGGATTAAAGCATGACTATCAATTATAACTAATTTCTCCATAAAAATAATTTCTAATTTCCAATTACTAATATCTAATAAAATGACTAATTATTAAATGCCTAAATATTTTTGTCATTAGACATTGGGGTTTGATTAGAAATTAGATATTAGTAATTAGTAATTTTTAATAACAACTTTTCTCTCTTTTTCATTAACAACACTAAAGTAAATTCTAACAGTATTTTTAGGCAAAAGCTTTTCTACTTTTTCTGGCCACTCTATTACTAAAATATTTTCTTTATCTTTTAATAGATCTTTTAAGCCTAAACTCGTTAAATCTTTCGCCGAATTTAAGCGATAGGTATCAATATGAACTAAGTTTCTGATTCTATTCGTATCATTCGCATGAATTCGTGTATTAGTGTCGCGTTTGTAAGTTTTCATAATAACAAAAGTTGGGCTTAGTATTTTCTCCTTTACACCCAAAGCTTTAGCTAAAAATTGAGTAAATGTAGTTTTACCCGAACCTAAGTTTCCGTATAACGCCAAAACAGAACCGCTGTTTTTTACTAAATCTTTGGCTATTTTTTTGGCTATTTTTTGTGTGTCTTGTAAACTCTTTAATACAATCTCCATCAGCCCAATGTTAGCAAACACACGAGTATAAAAAAAGGAGCGTTCGTTTGAACGCTCCGGTTCCAAGGACTAGCCTTGTAAGTTATGGGTTTCTGATTTTGTGTATACCACGCTGGAGCAACAGATTAACATCGATTGTCATGTTCAGTGTATTTGTTCCCCGATATTCGCGCGGATTTCTGTCGGGCAGGTAAACAACATCGTTTACCACTTCCCTGACATGCTGACCCGCCATAGTGCCTAAATACGGAATATAGGTGTAAACATCGCTGGCGGGCCTTGTAGCCACTTCGCCAGGGTAAATCTGGACAGGACCAACCATCTGGTTAGCCATATCCTTAGAAATAACCAGAAGAGTGTATTCTTGGCCGGGGTAAAAACCACCCATCAATTTTGTCCGATATTGGGGATATGCGTCGCGAGGGCTATCAGATGGACCCATCTCAAAAACCGCAATTGGATTCGCAGCTAAAGCCGGATACCCGTTATCATCATAGACAAGAAGGTCATCTTTATAATGATGCCCGTTAAAAATAAGAACATCTCGCCACACAGGCGACCTGTTCACAAAAAGCAGATTTCCTTGGCGCAAGCGTTCTCTGCCGTGGTCTTTTACTGGCATCACCTGCGGGTTTTGAACCACAGGTAATTGATACGATGCGGCACACCCGCCCAAAAAAATAAGGCTTGAGATTAGAATATAAAGGAACATAACACACCTCCATTTTTAGGATTTTCAGTATATTTTATATAATACAAAGTAAGGCAATGTTTGTCAAGCGACTATTGAATGTATTAAAATAGATAAGTAATTTTCAATTTACAATTTTCAAATAATTTCCAATGACTCAATTTTCAAACACAGAACAAGAAAGAGAAGATAAATTAAGCGATATTCATCGCCAAGAAGAAGAACTAGCTTGCGAAAGACATGCTCAAAAACTTGGCTTTAATTACATCAATCTTGCCTCCGTTCCAGTAGAACGCGATAGTTTGCATTTTATACCCAAAGAAGAAGCCGAAAGAACCATGGCTATAATCGTTTTAAAAAAAGGCCAAATTTTAAAACTAGGGGCAGTGGATCCAAATAACGAGGAAACCAGACAAATAATAGAAAGATTAAAATCGCAGGGCTTTAAAATAGATGTTTTTATGATTTCCATATCCTCTTTTAAAAAAGCTTTGGGTGAATTTAAATTTTTGCCTTCTCAACTTAAGGGTTCGGCTACATCTGGAGAAATATCTTTAGAGAAAATAGAAAGTTTAAAAAAAGAATTAACAACTTTTGCGAGTCTTAAAACTAAACTATCACAAGTAAACCCTTCGACGGGCTCAGGGCAAGTCCAAGCTGATACCAGCACGCTTCTAGAAATATTTTTAAGCGCGGCTTTAACACTAGAAGTTTCCGATATTCATATAGAACCTCAAGCCAATCAAACCCAAATACGCTTTAGATTAGACGGTGTTTTGCAAGACGCCGGAACAATTTTAAAAACTGTTTATGAATCAGTTCTTTCTAGAATCAAACTGCTTTCTGGTTTAAGGTTAAATGTTCAAGCTATACCACAAGACGGCCGTTTTACTATTAAGGAAGGTGGTGCAGAAGTTGAGGTTCGTGTTTCTATTTTACCTGGCGCTTACGGCGAATATGTTGTTTTAAGAATTTTAAATCCTAATACTATAAAACTTGATATTAAAGACTTAGGTATTAGAGATTACTTATGGCAAAAATTAGAACCGGAAATTAAAAAGCCTAGTGGCATAATTTTAGTAACTGGTCCGACAGGTTCTGGTAAAACAACTACTCTTTATGCTTTTTTAAAGTTGTTAAACCAACCCGGTATTAAAATAGTTACTCTGGAAGACCCTATTGAATACCACCTACAAGGAATAAATCAATCTCAAATTGAAACGAAAAAAGGCTACACATTTGCGAGTGGTTTGCGTTCTATTTTACGCCAAGACCCGAATATTATACTTGTAGGCGAAATTCGCGACGAAGAAACTGCCAATGTCGCGCTTCACGCCGCTTTAACTGGGCACTTAGTTTTTTCTACTTTACATACTAACGATGCTATTGGCGCTATTCCCCGCTTTTTAGATTTAAACGCTAAACCCCAAATTTTGGCTTCGGCTTTAAATGTTGTTATTGCTCAAAGACTGGTTAGGAAGTTGTGCCCGAATTGTAAAACATCTGCCACGTTTGACGTGGCAGAAATTAAAAAAGATTTATCTGGCGTGCCGGAAAATATTATACCTAAAGAAATTTCTGTATATAAAAATATTGGGTGTGAAAAATGTGGTGGCACTGGCTATAAAGGCAGAATCGGTGTTTACGAAATAGTTTTTGTTAATGACTCTTTAGAAAAATTAATAAGCACAAATCCTTCTCACCAAGACATTTTAACAGAAGCTAAAAAAAATGGGTTTATAACTATGTATCAAGATGGCCTATTAAGAGTTCTTGCTGGAGAAACAACCCTAGAAGAAATAGCGAGAGTGACTTCGTCTAGCACCTAAACAAAAATCCCTCCGACTTTGTGTCGGAGGGATTTTTTATATTTCAGTTTAAAAAGTCTGCAGGCAAACCCCTTGGGCGTAAACGCCTTCGGGGTAACCCCCGAATCTTGGGAAACACAGGGAGAGAATCTCGCTGAGGATAGGTTCAGCCTGAATAAATCCAAACCAATCCGTCCTAAACTAAGCCAAGTTCCCTTTGCCTACAGGCCTTTTAAACGAAACAATTACCCCTTTATTTTAATTCTTAAAACATGTTATGTCAAGGGTAAATATCACCCATGTGGAAAAGGTGTGGAAATAGCATAAAAACTAGTCTTTTAGAGCTGTTTAAGCATATTTTGTTGTGTTAAACTTTTACCAATGATCACTACTTCCAAAACTCAACCTGAAGACAAAAACTTAGATCAAACCTTGCGCCCATCTACTCTTTCCGAATATGTTGGGCAAGAGCAAATAAAAGAAAACCTTAGTATTTTTTTGGAAGCTGCTAAAAAAAGAGGTGAGGTTTTAGAACATATTTTACTTTACGGATCAGCTGGGCTGGGGAAAACTACTCTGGCTTACATAATTGCGGGCGAATTAAGTAAAAATATAAAAATAACTTCTGGACCAGCACTAGAAAAATCTGGAGATTTAGGCGCTATTTTAACCAACCTTAAAGAAGGCGATGTTTTATTTATAGACGAAATCCATAGGCTAAATAAAGTCGTAGAAGAAATGCTTTACCCAGCTATGGAAGACTTTGTTTTTGATATTGTTATTGGCAAAGGTCCATCGGCTAAAACCATACAACTTAAACTTCCCCACTTTACCTTAATAGGCGCCACCACTAGTATTGGAAACTTAACATCGGCTTTTAGAAGCCGATTTGGCGCAACTTATAAACTAGAATTTTATGAAAATTCGGATATAGAAAAAATATTAAAAAGATCATCCAGAATACTAAATGTTAAATCGGATACTGAAGGAATTAAATTGATAGCTTCACGTAGCCGCCAAACTCCGCGTGTAGCTAACCGTTTATTAAAAAGAGTTCGCGACTATGTAGAAGTTAAGGCCGATGGAATTATTAAAAAAGATATTGCCGAAAAAGCTCTGGCAATGTTAGCGGTAGATGAACTAGGCTTAGAAAATGCCGATAGAAAAATTTTAGAAACTATAATTAAAAAATTTAGTGGTGGGCCAGTTGGTATTCAAGCACTGGCCGCATCTGCAGGCGAAGAAGAAAATACTATTTTAGAAGTTTACGAACCTTATTTATTACAACTCGGTTTTATTAACCGCACACCTCGTGGGCGCGAAGCTACATTATCGGCTTATAATCATTTAAAAATAAAGGCTCCGCCACAAACCAAGAGTTTAATTTAGATTAAAGTATACCCTTCGACTCGCAGAATTCGCTCAGGGTATTTGTTCAACATCCGATGTTGAACAAATAAAAACCTCGACTGTATACAACAGTCGAGGTTGGTGCCTTTCAACACCTTTAAGGAACTTACTTACCTATCGCATCCACCAACAAGAAGTAGTCTAAGAAATCGATCTTGCCATCTGGCGCAAGATCAAACTTCTTGTCTTCGTCGGTGATGACGGACTTGCCGAAGTGATCGGCAAACATGAAGAAGTCTGCCATATCTACCACTTTATCGCCGTTAAAATCTGGTGAAGTCGGTACGGGCGGAGGCAGTGGAGGCGATGAGATTACAATGTAGTTCTCCTTCGTCCTCGGCGCAACCACCTCGTCATTGGCCAAAGTGACCACCAAGCTCGGTGAATATTTTCCAACCCCAACATATTTGTGAGTTGGATTTATCACCGTACTGGAGTCCCCATCACCAAAGTGCATTACCATCGACTTATACCGCAATCCCTCCAACCTATAAGTGAAGATGACCGTAGCACTATCGATGGCAGTATCATCCAGAACATTCATATTGTTAACTGTGAAATCAATAACACTCGACGGACCCCACGGAGGATCTGTGGCAGTCGATGAGAGTTTGATCCTCGCCGGACTGTCCGGACCCACAAAGTAGATATAAAGATAAGTCTGCTTATCTCCAATCGTCCTTGTGGGCTTGAATTCAACCCTGATCTTCTTTGTGGTGTTCGGGCTGACACTGAAGTCGGGCTCCGTCACCACACTGAAGTCGGTAGAATCTAGACCAGACATCCTAAAGCTCGTAACATTGAGCCCAGATTCTCCAACATTGGAGATTGAAAACTCAGCCGTGGTACTACCCTTACCTAACTCTACAGCCGGCAAAGCCACCACCTCTTGTGACACAGCGATCTTAGGATCCTTTATAGAGATCCAGACCGTATCTGCCATAGGCTGGTGATCCGCACCACCAGGCCCATCAAGCTCAAGCTCCACAATATACGGACCAATTTCAGTGAATTGATAGGTATAGCTTTCCTTGTATCCAGAAAAAATCTCCGAAATACTCCTAGAGCTAATACCCTTAGCATCATCTCTTATCCTTTTGACCTGCCACTCTGTGCGAGTGACAGTGCCACCAGTATTATCGTTCGTAAACGTAACTGAATACGGCGGCATACCCGACAACGACGAAGCTTTAATATTTATAACCGGCTTCGCCTGTGGTGGAGCCTCTTTCCCAACACCAACCAGCTGAATAGTGGTAGAACCACCTGTTCCGTTGTGGTTAATGTTGAGAGTTGCTGTCCTTACACCCAAAACATGCGGTGTAAAAAGCACGTTGATGTTGTAGATCTCTCCGGGACCAACTGTAAACGCCGAAGGGGATGTCACTGTGAAAGCTGACACATTATTTCCTCCAGCATACAAATTGGTTACGAAGAGATTTGATGCACCAGTGTTTTGTATCGGCACAACAAAACCTTTTGTCTGTCCGACAATAGTGCTGTCAGCAGAAAAAGTCGTGTTCGATACAGAAAGTACCGGCACAGGACTTGGCGATCCACTTGCACCAACAGCCGTAAGAACCGCAGACGCACTGCCAGTAGCGTAATTCGCCACCAGTGTTGCAACCTTGGATCCGCTGGATGAAGGATTGAAACTAACAGTGACCAACAGACTATCGCCCGCTGGAATCGCCCCGAGTGTAGGACTGACCGTAAACTCGGAAGTGGTAGTTGAGATATTTGTGATCGCCACTGCCAAAGTATCGGGGTTCCTCAAATACAGTGTACGTGAGGAACTTGCTCCGACATTGGCTGTGCCAACATCAAGTGTAGAGGAAGAAAAAGAAACTGGACCAGTGACAATAATACTACTACCGCCACCAGGACTTCCTCCTCCACCAGACGAGACGCCGTTTCCAGTTACCGCAATCACTGTGGGGCTATTGACCCCGTTGTGCGTGATTGTAATGTTTCCAGAAACAGATCCTGCCGATGTTGGCGAAAAACTTACCGTGAAAGTGGCGCTATCGCCAACTGCAACATTCACCGGAAAAACCACGGGCGTAATTGTGAAAAGTCCATTATTTGAAGCAACGGAACTGATTGAGAGCGCGGCCGTGCCGGTATTCTTGACATTGAGTGAAAGCTGAGAAGTTAACCCAGTGTTTACATCCCCAAAGCCGAGATTAGCAGGATCAGAGGCTTGACCAGATAGAACAGTCGTCCCCCATAAGGAAACAATGAAACTGTTGGCCAAGTTGGAACTGTTCCAACCTACTCCTGTCCTATAATACATAAACCCACCAGAAGAAACACTGCCGTAAGCTGTTCCGCTAGATCCTCTAGCCGCAAAGAAAAAATTTCCCTGGCTAGAAGACCCAGATCTAGAAAGCACCACACATACTGTACCCGAAGGTACAGTAAAAGTTGGTACAGTGACCTCATATTTGGGGCCTGGTGAATTACTGATGTTTGAACCGGGAACAGTACCACTAGCAAGTAAACTCCCATCGGGAGATCCTTGCCTGACTTCCACATTCACATTGTCGGAAGGAGTTCCGACTTTAGATAGTGAAACTACGATCTTACTGATAGCAACAGGACTCAACAACGTAAGTGGCATTGCCACCTTTTCGTTGTTTGACCCATCAGTGTTGCCAAAATTGACAACTCCTCCGGCATCGTTAGAAACACCACCCAACTCCACCGTCTGAGCCGACGAAATCGTCGCCCAAACCAGCATCAAGATGGCCAAAAAACGACCGAAACGATTGTTCATAACAACCTCCATCCATTATAGGATTAGGTTATAGGGGTTAAAAAGATAAGTGTTTATAACACTTTTCTAACAAATTGACAAGGAACTATTAAACAGACTATACCACCACAAAATTTGTTTGTAAAGACACGCCCTACTATAAAAATATGACACAGCTAAGGCATGTTTTGTATCTGCAAAGGTGCTGTTTCTTTATTTATTACAGGCACAGGACCAAACCAATTTCTAACAGCTGTTTCCCAATTGTTAAACATTGGGTCTGTATATGGATTACTCAAAGGCGAGCCCGAAGGATCATCTTTATTTATATAATATAAAGTAGAATGTATTTCTCCATTTATTAAATATTTGCCGTTCAATATTGGTTTAGAAATATCTGGAAAATTGGGCGGAGTAAAACTTTCTGGAGCTAAATTTAATTTATCAAAAGCTTTCGCCATAAAGTCGTGCCAAATGGGTGCCGCCACATATGAACCAGGTTCTTGCTTAATAGAAGTGTTATCGTTATTGCCAACCCAAACACCAGCCACTAAAGAGGGTGTGTAACCCATAGTCCAACCATCTCTAAATTCATTTGTCGTACCAGTTTTTGCAGCAATAGGTCTATCTGAAAAAAATAATGGACTACGCGCACCAAAAGTTGGGGTGCGAGCAACATTATCGGAAAGAATATTGGTTATCATCCTAGAAACTTCTGTATCTAAAACCTGCACAGGCTCGTCTTTATATTCTTCTAAAATATTTCCTCTGCTATCTTCTATACGCAAAATAGATGCCGATGGATGTCTTACGCCTTCCGTAGCAAAAGCTCCATAAGCTGAAGCCATTTCTAAAAGTTTTACTTCGCCTCCTCCCAAAACCAAAGATAAACCAAATCTGGACCTATCTTTTAGTGTTGTGATCCCCATATCTTCGGCGGTATTGATAGAATCATCTACACCAGCTAAATAAAGAAGTTGAACTGCGGGAATGTTTAAAGAATTAGATAAAGCCTGCCTTACTGTAACAGGCCCTCTATATTTAAAATCAAAATTTCTTGGCGCATAACATTTAGCGCCTTGCGATATTGGTTGGCCCTGCGGATTACATCCTGTATCAAACTGTGTTGGTATATCAAAAAGAATTGTTTTATCGGTATAACCTTTTTTGAAAGCTGTGGCATAAACAAAAGGTTTAAACGATGAACCTGGTTGCCTAGAACGCGTTACCACATTTACATTACCCTCAAATTGGCAATTAACTCCGGGATTACATCCTTCTGGAATTGGATCTTTAAAATAATCTCGCGACCCAACCATCGCTAATATTTGCCCTGTTTTAGGATCCAACGCCACCAAAGCGGCGTTATGCGCTCCAGCTTTATCGTTTCTATCAGCACCAGTGGCCACAACTTCTTCGGCAATAGCTTGAAGATCCCAATCAAGTGTGGTTATTATTTTTAATCCAGCTTTTTCTATATAATCTTCACCATATTTTTCTGCTAGTAATGATTTAACGTAAAAAACAAAATGGGGCGCCGAAATACTTGTTCTTATTTTAGAAAAATTTAATGGCTGTCTTTTGGCTTTTTCGGCATCATTTTTAGAAATATAATTAAGTTCAGCCATTCTATCTAAAACCAAATACTGGCGTTTTATTAATTCATCTTTATGATCTCCGTATGGCGAAAAATAACTCGGAGCTCTTATTAAGGAAGCTAAAAGTGTAGCTTCGGATAAATTTAGATCAGAAGCTTTTTTAGAAAAATATGTTTCAGCCGCGGCCTCAATGCCATAAGCATTAACACCGTAGGGGATTTGGTTTAGATAAAAATTTAAAATTTCGTCTTTAGAATATTTTCTTTCTAATTCCAAAGCTAAAATAGCCTCCTTAATTTTTCGGCTAAAAATTCTTTCCGAAGTTAAAATAGATTTTTTAATAAACTGCTGAGTGATCGTTGAACCACCCTGTAACGAATCGCTGGTTAAACTTAACCAAGCCGCCCTGGCAATGGCTTTAAAATCTATACCGCGGTGCTTATAAAAATCTCGATCCTCCGAAACAATTGTGGCATCTTTTACAACTTGGGGTATTTCGTTAAAAGAAACAACTGTTCGCCTTTCTTCACCGTGTATATCGTAAAGTATTGTTTTGCCAGTGCGATCATAAATTTTTGTTGATTGAGTAATCTCTCTATCTTCTAAATTGTATGGGTTCGGCAAGTTTCTGGCAAAGAAAATAAAAAGTATCAAAAGGACAGCTGTGCCTATTATTGTGGCAAAAAATAAAATTAAGAAAATAGGCTTTAAAAACCTAAAATTCTTATGATTATAAAATCTTCTGACTGGCATGGCTGTGCTTTATATTATATATTAGATAGATGCTTAAAGTTGATACTTCTCCACAGAAGATAACTGATTTCTTGGAACGTGGTGTTTCCGAGATTATAACCCGTGACAGTGTGACAAGAAAACTGTCTTTGGGCAAGGTGTTAAGAGTAAAACATGGTGTTGACCCTTCTGGCCAAGACTTACATTTGGGGCACGCCGCCGTCTATTTAAAACTGCGAGATTTACAAGAAATGGGGCATAAAATTGTTTTTTTGATCGGGGGCTTTACAGGCAGGTTTGGCGACCCCACCCAAAAACTAAAATCTAGAACTCTAAAATCCCGAGAAGAAACCGAAGAGGCGGCAAAAAACTACACCAAACAAATAAGTGGTATTTTAGATATCGATCAACTAGAAATAAGAACAAATAGCGAATGGTACGACAAAATGAATGCCGAAGAACTTCTTAAACTAATATCTAACTTTACAGTGGAACAAGTTTTAGAAAGAGATATGTTTCAAGAAAGAAAAAAAAGAAACGAAGCTATCCAACTTCACGAAATTATTTATCCGGTATTACAGGGTTATGATTCTGTAATGTTAAAAAGTGATCTTACGGTTATAGGTAGCGACCAAATTTTTAATGAAAGCTTTGGCCGAGATCTCCAAAAAAAGTTTGACCAAGAACCTCAAGATATTGTAGCTATTCCTTTATTGGTTGGGCTAGATGGTAATCAAAAAATGTCTAAAAGTTTAAATAACTACATCGCCCTAAACGATTCTGCTACCGATAAATTTGGCAAAACAATGTCTCTGCCTGACAGTTTAATTATTGATTATTTTACACTACTTACTAGATTGCCTATGTCTGAAATTAAAGAAATGTCTGATTCGCTACAAAATAACTCTGTGAATCCACGCGATTTAAAAATTAATTTAGGTAAAGAAATTGTTTCCTTCTTCCATTCAAAAACAGAAGCCGAAGAAGTCGCTCACAACTTTAAAGAAACTTTTTCCAAAAAAGGAACACCAGAAAATATTGAGGAAAAAATAATTAAAAAGGGAGAATATACTTGGTTAGAAATAATTAATTTAACTGGACTTACAAAATCAAAAACGGAGTCTAGGCGATTAATAGAAGATGGTGCGACCGATAAAGATGGCGAAGTTATTAACTCTCCTTATAAAAAAATAATTATTGATCGGCCAATAATTATAAAACTAGGCAAACATAGATTTATTAAAATAATTCCTAAAGCTTAAAAAACAGCCCCGAGCATAGTCGAGGGGCTGTTTTTAGTTATTCTAATTCTTCTTCCTCGTTGTCATCATCTTCATCCTCCTCCTCATCATCTTCCTTATCTTCATCTTCGTCCTTTTCCTCTTCTTTTCCTTCTTCTAAAACACCAACAACATCGGCATCATCAGCAGAAGGACTGTAATCATCACTGTAGGGTTTCTTTTTTTTCATATTTATTGTTATTAAATTTTATCCTTTTTATTTTTATACAGAATACACAAAGCTTGAAGGGAGGTCAAGGTCTGTTTGTCCCCACCCCACAGTAGTTAAAAATTCCTAGTATTTGCCGAACAAATGGCTACAGCCAAAGCATCAGCGGCGTCATCGGGTTCGGGATCTTTGTTTAAAGATAAAATAAGCCTAACCATTTTTTGGACAGCTTTTTTGTCGGCTCGCCCATAAGAGGAAACAGCTTGTTTAACTTGCAGGGGTGTAAATTCTCTAATTTTAAGACTGCTTTTTAAAGCAGCTAATATTATTACACCTCGAGCTTCACTAACTTGAGTTATGGTTTTAGCGTTTTTAAAAAAGAAAAGTTTTTCTATAGCCAATACTTCTGGTTTCCATTTTTCAACAATTTTAATAAAAGCATTATGAACAGTAAGTAATCCATCATTATGATCGCTCTTAGCTTTTATTTCTACACAACCGTAATCCAACAAAGATATGTTATCTCCGTTTTTTTTAATCACACCATAACCTGCTCTATTGGTGCCGGGGTCAACGCCCAAGATTATCATAATCGTAATTATTTTTTAATCCAAGTCCGAATGACTTCTTGAAAATTGCGAGGTTTTTGTTGTTGTGCTTCCCAGCTTTCCTGTTTGATATAAAGCATTTTGTATACAACATTCTTTTGGTTTGCGTTCACATCCACACACCATTGCGCAAGCCGTTTGATTTTCTCAACATCGTCAAGATCTTCTCGTCCCTTGGTTTCAACCACATAGTATTCTTTTGGCGACACTTTCACGATAAAATCCGGGTAGTAGTCTGAAATGCTTCCGTCCGCGTTTTTATAGTCAATTTTGAAATGCACCGCAAAATAATTTTTAGCGTAAGAAATTATATCCTCGTATTTTTCAAGAAACCCTGCGAACTCCAATTCAAAATGGCTGTCGCCAATAATTTTGTTAAAAATACTTTTCTTCGGCACAATATAACCTTGATCCTTAACCACGAATGGGCGACTCTTGCTGATTTTGATATAGTCGCGAATTTCCGCCTCGCCCTTATCCAAAACAGTGAGCGTGTTGATTTCTTTTTTGAATGTTTCAAAGATCGTTCGCGAAGCTTCAATTTCGGACAGATTGCGAAATGAGTTGAGATTATCAAGATCAATTCGTGTATTAAATAAATATCCTTGAATAAACTCCTTAACCTTGCCGTAAAGTATGTCATAACCGGAAACAAGCCGGAGTTCTTTCATAATAACCTGCGTAAAGTACCCGATCACGCTTTGATAGTTTGGTACAAAATTACTATCAAGCTCGGTTTTATGTGTGATATCTCCGCTCGCGATATCGCGAAAAACAATCTCTCGTTTTTCTGCTTCTGAAAATTCTTTAAGCGTAATATTCTTGTGGCCGAATTTTGACACATCAAGACCAGAAAGATTTTTATATTCGCGATAAATGCGGGGGGTTAGAACAGGAATTTGAATATCCATTTTCTCAATGTCCTTTTTCATATTCTCGCGATCGATTTCAACCACGAGTGGGGCTTTTGCTTCTGTTCTCTCGCCCATTGGTCGGTAATCCAACTCAACGCCTTCAGCGGTGATTGATTCCACAAAATTCATAAAACCATCGGATCCAATCGTGCTAACAAACTCTGAGATATTATCATCTCTAAACATTCTCCGCAGGCCTCTTCCGAGTACCTGTTCAGGCAATATTCTATTTTCGGCAGTAAGGGCTTTTAGCCCTAAGATCGTAGTAACATTACGAACATCCCACCCTTCCCGCAACATCATGACTGAAACAATTACCTTGTAAGGACTATCGGCTTTATCGACTTCATTTGCTGCTTTTCTCAATAGTTTTAATTCCTCTTCTTTCTTGCCAGTAACACTTTCGGAAACCTCTCCGTTGTTTTTTGTATGAATAACCAAAACTGAATCTTTACTAAATTCTGAATAAGTAGGGTAATCAATTAAATACTTCGCAAGATCATCACAGTTTTTTGTATCATCAGTCATAATAAATAAAATTGATTTTTTGCCAGTCGGAAGCAATCTTTCGTAAGTTTTTTTCCATTCTAAATAAGCCAGATGGATGTAATCTTTGTATCTTTCGCAAAAGTCAGCACTTTTTTGTTCCGTCAGTTTTGCCCTACTTGCAGAATCTGGTAAAACTGGATGTTTAACTACATTTTGATATATAGCTTCCACGAGCGGATAATCACTAACTACTTGTACAAAAATACCTCCATTATCATGTCGGGGTGTCGCCGTAACATCAAACTGTAATGGCAATCCCTTTCCAGTTTTTTGCAAAAGTTTATTATGAATATCTTTAATGGCATTGAACCATTCTGTTTTTTCACGAATATGGTGTCCCTCATCGTTTAGCACAATGAGCTCGTCCACATTGCGAACAATATCCCCAAGATCAAGTTTTGATTCGTTCGTCGCGCCAACGGGTTGCTTCCCAAGAAAATAATCAGTTGTATCAGGATCGTCGAAACTCGCGGATTCTGTCGCGCCCTCATAAACGCGATGAATGTTTGTAAGAAAGATATTGCAGGTCTTTCGCACCGTACCAATTTCATCCTGAATATGAAGCGTCATTTGAAAATCATCGCGCCAGTTTCGGCCATGATGACCATTGTCGGGAAGCACTGGATCCTCAAAAAATATTTTGAGTCCGTCAAAATCTGCACGGATACGATCAAGAACGATAATGTTTGGCGTAATAATTAAAAAATTGCGCGCTAGTTGCGAATCGTCCTCATAAAGCTTGTGGTAGTAGCACCATGCCAAAACCAAACTCAATACTTTTGTTTTACCGCTACCAGTTGCCATCTTCACGACATATCGCGTCCAAGTTTCGCTAAACATACTTGTTGAAATCGCCCGCGAGCTATCAAATTGCATAAGTGCGTACGGGTCTCTCGCCTTGGCAATTTCATACAGCCAAATGATTGTTTCCACCGCCTCGCGCTGGGCAAAGTAGTATTGAAAAAGAAATATCTCGCCGGCGGATGTTTCCGTTGGATGATCAGTTAAAAACCACCACTTGAGCAATGTTTTGCTTGTTTCGCTTGCGCCGTCGTAATCGGACAATCGCCAATCCCTAACTTTCTTGCGGAGTTCGGCAACAAGTGGTGGTAGTAGTTTTTCGTAGCCCTTGTCGCGCAAATTCTCGTCAGCAGGAAACCACCGGATAGCCGGATCAAGGATTTCGTATGGTGATTGTGGAAAATTTTTATGTAATGCCATAAAACTATTAGATATTTCTACTTATTCACACCCCTGTTTACCAAGCTATTTAGATGTTTTTCTATTAAATTGATAATGGAACTACTAATTAGAACCTCCAAATGGTCAAATTTCTTTTCTTCTAATTTCTTCTAAAGTTATCAGGTGCGTTAATTTCATAAAACCCTTGTATCTACGGCAAAAATTGGGCATTCTTAAATTTGCTTCTAAATCAAAAATTCGTTTCATAATAGGTATTTCTTGATTTCCCGATTAAGTGGATTAAACCAAGCTCCTGCATTTTAGCAAGATCGTAGTTAATCGTCTGCCTAGGAATACCGGACAGAACCTGCTCGCAGATTTTTGCAGTTATCTTTTTGTTCTCGATCAAATGCTCCCAAATCTTAAACTGCCGCTCATTAAGTTGGCTCAATTTCGCACCCGCCAAAATCACCTTGAAACTGTTAGTCGTATTTTTGAAGATCGGCGATAGAAGATTCCATTTTGTCATTTCATTGAACACGATATCTATTCCTCTGCCGTATTCCTCAAGATAATCTAATTCTTTAAGCCGAGCCGCAATCGTTTCGTTACGGCTTACTTGCGCATCTCGAATATTTTCCACCGTAACGCCCGGGGGCAAACATCCTGGGTTGAAAATTTCAATCCTATCTTCAAACACATTTACTTGCGTATAAGTCTCGGTAATTTTATAGTCGCGGTGAATAACAGCATTAGCAACAATCTCACGGATCGCTTTTTCTGGATATTCATATCGTTCCACTCTTTTCGTACCCATAATCTCCGCACTTTTACGAATGTTTCTTAAAATAAACTTCTGCATTTCATCAATTTGTTCATCAAGAGTTCCGTCTATATCAGCACTGTCAATAATCTCCGTAGCAACACTTGATCCTTTATATTTCACGCACCTGACTTTGTACCGATTAAAAGCTCTTTTAAGCTGTGGCTTCTCTTTGGAGAAAACGAGGAAGCCGGCAACAGTCGGGAATTTACCACTATCAAAATTATCTGCAATGCCAAGGTTTTTCATCAATTCAAAATCTATATCTTCGGAAACGGCGTCCCTTTTCGTTCTTTGACCCATGCGGGTAAGCAAATCATATATTTTTTCCGTTGAGAGATCACCAAGAGAAGTATCCGATGCTCTGGAGGCATCAAACTTAGAAAGTTTCGCGTTATCAAGAAACCGACGCATTTCTTCATCCGTAATTTTCTTATCTGTATTGCCATCTCGCACAAATGCGCCGTTTGGCATGCCGACATGCTTGTAATAACAAGGCTTGAACTGATCCGGGCATTCGGAAATATATGCCGCGAGAACTGGCATATTTTCTATTGGGAAGAGGTAATACTCCGGGCGGATCACAATACTCATGCCCGCATTGCACAAATCACCCATCTTCTCTTGAACCATTGAGGCATCACTCATACCGACTACACTGAAATTGGTTTTACCTTCGCTTCGATCTTCTTTTATACCAAACACAATATAGCCACCACATGGCCTGTGCGAAAATGAGGAAACAGTTTTCCAAGTATCTTTTGGAAAACCACCCCGTGCGTCTTTAAACTCAACACTTGAGGTCTCTGACGAAAGTTGTAGCGCACGAATTACTATTTCTTTGACTTGTTCTTCTTTCATACATTTACCTCAATTATTTTCATTGTATCATTGCCGAAAATATCCACGACCTTGACGGCGATTTTTCGCTTACCTTTTCCGACTTCCACCTGTGGTGTTTGCAAGACAAGCTCGCGCTTCTTTTTCGTCCGGAAATCTTGCCATTCGTTTTCAAAAACATAATCGCCAGTCCACGCCTCCTCAATTTTGTCGGTCTTTTCGTCCTTTACACGGATAACTTCTTTTCTGCTCTCAAAGTTAAAATCAACCGCCCAGTAATCAATCCAATCAGTCCATTTTTTCGTCAGTGTTTCTTTATTTACAATTCCGTCTTTGTTTTTGGTAACTTTGATGATTTGGCCATTTTCAACCACCAGCTTTTTGCCTCCGGCTTTCAAGCTTTCTTCCACTTCTTTGATTGAATCCTGATTATAAAAGACGGAAAAATCAGTCAGCTCAACCGAAACCATTCCTTTTTTCACAATTGGTTTTACTTCAATATAGCTTACATCGTGGAACACCACCTGATTTTTCTCAATCGCGCGTTTATCAAACACGTCGCGGGGAATATATTTAAGCGCGAGATCAATGCCTTTGTCCTTGGCTTCTTCCTGAATATTGGGAAATAATCCCATCTCAAACTCAAAGGCCAAAACATCAACTTTGGTAATCTGCTTTTCTACCGCTTCCGATATCACTGCGTCAACGAACAATCGCGAAACCGGCAGATTGATTGGTCCAATGGCAACCAGCCGAGAATTTTTCTTACCATGAAAAGTTTTGAAGCCGTCAAAACTTTCGGCTTTATATGCCGAAATAATAAGTGCAATAAAATCTTTTTCTTTTTGAGCGATTTGCTTTTGTTTCTCTTCTTCGCGCAAGTTCGGATTGATACCAACAAAAAGCTGGCGTTCGTATTTTCCTAGATTCAAAATTTCAAAGGCGCGAAAATCTTTTCCGGCTTTTGTTAGTTCACGTTGAACACCAATCATCCGTTTTCGAGTTGTATGAATTGCAAACTTGCCAAGATCAGAACCAATCCATTTGCGACCTAGTTTTTCGGCAACAGCAAGAGTAGTACCTGAACCAGCAAAAAAATCAGCGACAAGATCACCTTCATTTGAAGAAGCTCTTATAATTTTCTCAATAAGTTCCTCTGGTTTTTGTGTTGGGTAGTCTATGCGTTCTTTAGACATTCCGTTTATAGTCGCAACATACCAAACATCCGACGGCAATGCTTTTTCTTCTTTTCCGCGTCCTTTATTTCCATCTGTAATAAGAGCCCCTTTGTATTTCAATCTGTTAATAGTACCTTCTGACATTTTTCTTTCTTCTAAAACTTCATTTGCATTAAAAATGAAACTCGTTTTATTTTTCGAATACATCAAAATTGTGTCATGTTTTCTATTCCAAGTCGTTTCCGTCCTTAACCCCCAACTATAGTTCCATATTATCTCTCCTGTTTGATTTTCTTTACCAAAAATTTCATCGAGACAAAATCGTATATAACTATTTACTCTCCAATCACAATGCACATAAATACTTCCATCATCCGCAAGTAAATCGTGCATAAGCGATAGCCGCTCATAAATCATTGCGATAAAACTATCCGCACCTTTGCCCCATGTATCGCGATATGCCAATTCTTCAAGCACATTCGGCCTTTTGGTAAATTCTTCATCGCCAATTTCAATGTTCATGGAAAAATCTGCGCCCACATCAAACGGCGGATCAATGTAAATCAATTTAATGCCGCCTTGTTCTTGGATTTCTTGGCGAAGTGGGCCATTTTTCAAAGACGACAGAATCAATTTGTTGTCGCCCCAGATGAGCTTGTTCGTCCATCCTTTGAGCTGGCGACCGCGAGTGTCCACATCAAA